>NZ_JBWMBB010000021.1:0-70845 GCF_056521305.1 Rhodoferax sp. RT4P68 | reverse complement strand
CGAAGTCGTTGCCCTGGCCGGCGAAGACCTCCGACACATCCTCGCCCGTGACGATGAAGTCGCTGCCGCTGCCGCCGATGATCAGGTTGAAGCCATTGCCGCCGTGGATGACGTCGTGGCCCTCGTTGCCCTTGAGCACGTCGTCGCCGCCGCGGTCGGTGATGATGTCGTCGCCCGCGCCACCCTCGACGTTGTCGTTGCCGTCGCCACCTTCGAGCCGGTCATTGCCACCGTCGCCCCACAGCGTGTCGTCGCCGATGCTGGCGATGATGGTGTCGTTGCCGGCCGTGCCGCCGAGCACGACGTGGTCGCCACCGGTGTACTGGAGGTAGTTGGGGTCGGCACCCGAAGTGCCCGGGTTGTCGCGGATGACCAGCGCAATCATGGACTCGCCGTCGCCGACGGGGTCGCCGTTGAGCCCCGCGCCCAGCCCCGTGAACTGCAGCGCCTGGTTGACCTCGAGGGTGAAGCCCGGCGCGGAGAAGATGTCTGCAGGCAGGTGCGTGTTGTCGGTGTTCAACATCACCAGCTTGGCGAACGAGTTGTTCTCCATTTCGGTGAGGAAGTTCGTGCCCGCCAGGCGCGACAGGTAGTAGAAGCGGTCGCCGTTCTGCAGCGCCTCCATCTGGCTTTCGAAGACAAAGTTGAAGGTCGAGCCCAGCATGCCGCCGAAGGGCATCGTCTTCTCGGCCAGGCCGCCGATCCACAGGTCGATGGCATCGACGCCGGTGATCGTCACGCCGTTTGCGTTGCTGGCATAAATGCCGGTGCTGTTCAGAAAGGCCAGGCGATCATCTTCGTCCGCAGAGAAGGTGCGCTCATCCCCAGTGCCTGCGTTGATCACCGCGTCGCCGCCGAAGACCAGTGCGGCCGCGACAGCCCGCTTATCTGCCAGCGTGTCGACATCGGCAGCGTTGAGCGCGGAATGCACGCCGTAGGCTGCGATGAAGTTCAGGACTGAGGCCTCGTGCTTGAGGTGGTGGGTCAGATCGGTCCAACTCGTGTAGGGCTTGAGTTGCGGGTCGGCCGTGGTCTGGTAGAACTCGCGGCGTGCCGCATTGAGCGTGGGGACGCCGGTATCACGGCCACGCGCGAGGTTGATCGCGGCGAGGTCGAGCGGCAGGCCAAGCAGGCTGTTGCGCAAGGAGTCGGTGACGAACTCGTCGATCGAGTTGCCGACCTGGCGGGTCATGCCGCGCACGATGGCGCCGGCCGCTGCTTCGGGGCTCAGGGCGCCGTCGTCGTTGAACTCGATCGGGTTGAGAAATGCGTCGATCAGCGTGATGTCGGACGACACGAAGCCGGGTGACAAGCGGTCGACCGATTCGGTCAGCATGGAGTGGCCGACGCGGAACACCGCATGCGCGAACTCGGCGACGATGGCCGGGTTGATCGTGGTGTCGTAGTTGGTCTCGGGCAGGAACGCGTCGATCGCCGGCTGCATCTTGCGCGCGAACTCTTCGAAGACCAGGTGCTGGTACTGCATTTCGGTCGCGAAGCGGGCGGCCTGGAAGATGCGTTCACCGTTCCATGCGCCGCCGGGCAGCTGCCACGACGCGATGAAGGCGGCGTCGCCCGTCGCCAGAATCGTCGCCTTGATTTCTTCGGCCTGGCGGTTGTGCTCGGAATGGAACACATGGTGCACGGCGGTCAGCGCGATGTTCTCGTTGCCACGGCCGTCGCCGGTGATGAAGTGGCGGTCGAGCAATTCGTTGTCGTAGGTGCCGGCGGGTTGGGGCCCGGCATTGACCACGCCGTCGGCATCGGCGAGGAGGCCGGCGTTGGGAGTCGCCGCATGCGCGATGTCGTTCAGGAACGCGTGGCCGGTTCGCAGGGCGGCGCTGGCATCGATGGGCGACCCCGGTGTGCCCGAGGCCAGGCCGTTGTTGTCTGGATCCAGCGGCCCGTTGACTTGGTCGGCCCGCAACACGATCTGCGCGAAGCCGGTGATCGGGTGAGGAATGAACTTTCCGTATGCGTCGGTGGCCAGCAGCGGCAGGTCGTGCACATCGGCATCGTCCAGCGCAATGCCGAGCATGGCCTGGGCCTGCGCCTTGACCTCGCCCCAGTTGGCCAGGCCACCGTCGGCACCATCGAGCAGCTTGCCGGTGGCCACCGGCCGGCCCGACCCGTCCAGCACGTATTCGCGCAGGAAGACCTGGTGCGATGCGTGCGAGGTGTAGGTCTGGTTCTGATCGACAAAGGGCGTCGTCTGGTTGGTCTGCGCGCCGTTGGCGTCTCGCGTCGCCCGCGAGACCGCCATGAAGTTGGTCGGCGACCCCTCGACATAGAGCGGGTCGTCCGGTTGCAGCGGGATGAAGATGGTCTCGACGCTGGACTTGTTGACGAGGTCCAGGCCGTGGTCGAAGAACTGCCCGAAGAAGGTGAACCAGGAGTTGAACGGTGCCGACAGGCCTTCGTCGGGCGCCACGTTGGGGATGCTCAGCAGCGTGCCGGTAGGAATCACGTTGCCGTCCAGATCCAGCAGGGCACCGTCACTTTCGCGGATGCTCCCGAGCCCCGCTTCCACGAACGCGCTGACGGCAGCCGGGTTGTTGCTCGTCATGTCGGAGATCAGGTTGCTGATGGTGCGTGGGTCCGCATCGACCACATTGCCTGTCGCGCCATAGTTCGTGTTGGTCACCGGCCCGAACGTGTCGCCATCGGCGTCGTTCAGGAAGACCTGGTCCACCATCTGCGGGAATGGGTTGTCTGCTGCACCGAAATTCTGCTGGCCGGGCATCAGGTTGTTGAACCTGCCGTCCACCGTGCGCAGCCCGAACGGCGCGAAGGTGTTCGGCACCAGGCTGGCTGGATCCGCACCTGCAGCATGTGCCTCGGCCAAAAGGATCTGTTGAAAGATGAACTCGAGATCGGAGCGGATCAAGGAAGCCATGTTGTTCCCCTCGACAAGCGTCTAACAGGACAGCCCGGACACCCACGCGACGTCCGGACGAAGCAAATCCAGTAGCCTGCCCGAGCCGGCTACTCGCAGAAATGACCGGTCGTAGTACCGGAATAGGTCATCACATCAGCCCAGGTACGCAGCCAAGTTTGCGACTTGCCTGGGATGGAAGTTCAGATTTGCGAGCGTCGGCGCAGCACTGCCAAGATAGACAGACCGAGGCCGAGCAATACCAGCGATCCAGGCTCAGGCACAGCAGTAGGCGTCCCAAAGCCATAAAGACGCGCATGGGTAAGCTGTTGTTGCCCTGAGATCGACCACGTGCCTGTGAGCGTGTTCTCAGCCAACTCGAACACTGCCCAGTCAGGATTGAACTGCGTCACTTGAGATCTAAAGCCAATAGCGATGCGGTCGTAGCTGGTGTAAGCAAGGGCGTTGACATTGAAATTGCCGCTTAGGCCCGACACGACGCCAGTGAGCCAGCCGTTATGCGCTCCGCCATTGTTGTTCGATGCATCGATGAAGCTCCAGCCCACATTCGCCTGCTGGAACAGGTCGTTATTCCCAGTGAGGTTGCCCGCGCCTACCGCTAAGCACTGCACGACTGTCGTCGCTGTGACAGAGAAGTCGCGTGCTCCCAAGGCGCAACTGTCGGACGTGATGGTGTTGGCTTGGGCCGAACCGAAACTCAAACCGAGCCACAGTGCATACGAAAGTGTTTTCATAAATGCAAGTCCTTAACCTAGAACAATTACCAGGCAAGGCGCCAATGCATAACATATGCCAGCGAGGCAACTGACTGAATACGCTCACTTTCTTTGTAAGACAGGTCTTACGTTGTAAGCTTTTTCGACGCGAAAGTTGAACTTAAACCGCGGATTCGGGCCAAATTCGCACTTTGATGACAATTTTTGTAGGGGTGGATGTTGACGTTCACGGCAAACGTTGCATTACAACGACGCCGGCGGCGTCAGATATGGCCAAGCCACCTGTGCATCGCGGCACCGGCACTGATGCGTGGGCAGCTCGCTGAGCGTCTCGCTGGTTGGTCGCGCAGCTCGTGCAGGCCAATACCAGCGACCGCGGGATGCGCTCAGTGCGTCACCAGATGAACGCGGCCAGGTTCCCGTTACAGGAAGGGTCCATGCGCATCGGTGCCGGCACCGAGCCTCACAGCGGACGCAGACGCCAAGCGATTTCCTGCCGATCCAGTACCTTTGACGGTGTATGGCCCGCCAAAGCTGGTGCGATGGTCGCAACGTCGTCAAATTTTGTGCGATGAGGGGGATGCCATCGAGACGCTCCCCGACCCACTGGTGCGCTTGCGCCTGAGCCCCGCAGTCACGCACTGGCTTACGCGTTCGAAGGTCAGCGCGTGAGCACGCAAGTCACTGGACCTGCTGGCGCAGTGCGCTTTGTTAGATTGGCTGGTACGGCATGGGCCTGGGCCAGCAACTATCGGTGGGCCGGGGAGCCGCAAGTGCAGATTCAGCAACGCGTCTACAGGACTGGTTGGATCGCCGCTCTCAAAATGACTTAAATCAGCGCAGGTAGGTTCAACCTCTTGACTTCGTAGCCGCTCAGGCGCCGCATCATGCGAGATTGGCGAGTCGTCGTAACGGTTTCGCGCGTGTGCCCACTCTTCGACATGCTGCTGTCGGCAAGGATAGGATCGGGAGAAGCAGCACTGTCACCGCTGCGCGCGCTCCCAAATGCGCTGCTCCCGCGGTCAACGATGCTCGGCATCGCTGGCGCCGCGGTTCGGTTAGTCGATGACCACGCAATCGCATAGCGCCTGCAGGTCGATGCCGTGCGGCGTCAGACGGCACATGCTCCTTGGCGACGTTCGCCGCGGCCCCGGGATGACCCGCGCAGACTGCCGTACGCTAACGCACATCATCGTCAATCCGACGCGCCAAGGTGACGACCGATTTGCTGATTGGTTCTACTTCAAGCCGACGATCGATTTCCCGCCTCGCATGCTCAGCACCTTGTCGCAACGCGGGCTCTGGCGTGTCGAACGCTTCGATGACCTCGCAATTGAAACTCGCTGCGTTAGCAGCGGGCCGGAAGATCACGCAGTTGCAGCGGTACCGACTGCCGGTTGTCACTGCCGTCGCGACCACAAAAAAGCCACGGTACTTTTCCCGATGTTGGCGGATAGGCAACTCGTCGCTAGACATCAATTTGTTCCTCGAACACCAGTACCTCACCCGGGGAAAAAATCCAGGGCCCACTGTACGATGCACGCACTTGTCGGTCTCGAACAAGCCGGCGCTCAGCAGGGCTTCTTTAACACCATCGCGCCGATCGACCTTGGTAGTCGACATCATTGAAAAATCGGGCAACACGACCGACAGTCTTGTCAGCACAAATGGCAAGGCACTCCAGCGGGTGTTCGGCATCTGCGAGCCGAGTAAGGGGGAAGTGTGCATTGGACACACCAACGCCGACGCGCTCGTCATGCGTCGAGATGACCCGGATCCGTGGTCCGTCTCGCATGGCTAATCAGATCGCACCACGCCCGGCGCCCACTCTGCCCCCATACTGACCTTGCTCCCGCGGACATCGCGTCCGCCAAGCCTTCAACGGCCGTCTCCGTGGCCCTGAAGTCCAGCTCGCTGGCGTCGCAGTCGTCACCTGCCTCGGAGATGCCGGCCCCGTGCCGGTTGGCCGTCACCCGGTGGCCTGGAAGCGTCGTCGGCCCCGTGCCGATGCCGACCGCATGCTGCGGCAGCCCACGCTGCCTGGCATCGAGCGAAGGCCTGTGTCTGCGGATGCAGGTCTTCACCTTGTGCTGGCACATTCCGTCGCCAGCCGATCGCCGCTCCGGCTTGCCCGGAGCTTTCCCAACCGGGGACCTTGTCCCCGCCGGGGATGGGCGTTCCCTTGTTCAACGCAAAGGAGAACCCCATGTCCACCGTCCCGATCCACCTGGCCCTGCGTCGCGTTCCCTACCTGCTTGGGGGCGCCACCGCACATGCCGCCCCACCGATGCCGCGCGATGCGGTGCCGGCGCTGTTGATGCCACTGCCGCGCGTCGCCAGTGGTGTCGCCACAGAGTGCAGCCCGCTTTGAACGGTCAAGGCCGCACCTCGGACACCACGTCCGGGCGCGGCATCCCCAACAGGAGATCGCCATGACCGTCCACACGTTCCGCAGCCGTCCGCCACGGCCCAGCGTGCAGTCCGAGGAGGACCGCGCCTGGGTGTCGTTCTACCAACGCGCACGCCACAACCCGGCCATCGCGGCGGAAGTCCTGACGCAGCTCGATTTGGACCCCGAGATGAAGCGCGAGCACCTGGCGCTGTACCTGTGCTGCCGTGAATCCCTGCGGCTGCACGAGGCACGCGTCGCGCGCGACCAGCGCATCGGAAACGGTGTGCGCTGGCTGGTCGACGCAGTGACGGTGCGGAGCTTCGCTGCCGTGCGCCGCGTGTTCGGACGCACGGCCGATGTCGCGCTGGCCTGCCTGCCGGGCGGCGCTGATGAACCAGCGCAAGCGCAGGTCAGGCGTCTGGCCTCCGACCCGGCGATCCCTGCCGCACGGGCAACGTTTCGGCGTCGAGCCGCGGGACCTGCGCCTGTGCAGGCACCCGCCGACGCGCCTGCGAATGCAGTACCGCCTGCAGCGGCATCGCCAGCGGTGCGAACCGCCCACGGCAGCTGAGGTACGCGCCGCCACCTCCGGGGTTCGCCCCGTTGGTGGTCGGCCGCTTCAGTTCTCCAGGCAACGCGCAAGCTCCTGGTCGATCAGCCAGTGCAGGAAGCGCGGGTCTTCCGACTTGCCCCAGTAGTGCGCCTTGCACTGCGCGACGTAGTCCAGCAGATCGGCATGCGAGCGGACGCCTTCCGGCGCGATGTCGGTCAGGTGGTGCAGACGTGCGCGCTCGGCGTGCGTCAGCCGGATGCTGGAGCCCAGTCGGAGCATGGTGGTGGACCTTCCAGCCACCATGGTGACGTGATGCAAGGGCTCTGTGTGGCGCTCGTCCACCCATCGACGCAAAGATTTCTGCAGGGACAGTGCAGGGACAGTCCAGTGCCATCGCTGCGGCCCCTCGTGGCGCAGCGGCAACACGCCTGACGAGCACGAACGCTTCCATAGGGGAGCGATGTTTTCCCCGTGCCGGCCTCTGCCGCGCATTCCATCCACCCCCACGGGCGTCGCACCCCGTCGGGGACGGCGTTCGCCCACTTCCACCCCAAGGAGATCGCCATGGATCTGACCCAACTGCACCGCACCGCGCTGGTCGAGCGCCTGCTGGCCCCCGATGTCGCTGCCAGCGTGCCCCGCACCGGTGAAACCTGCGCAGCATCCACCACGTCGCGTGCCGACCGTGTCCGCGAACTGCTGGACATCGCCAAGGAATTGTTGCTGCGTGACCTGCGCCGGGACTGGCAAGACCTGCCGCTGATGGACGGGCCTGGCCCTTTCCGTGAATGGCTGCGCCTGCACTGCGGTGCGCTGGAGCACGAAGTCTTCATCGTCGTGTTCCTGAACGCGCACCACCGCATCATTGGCGTGCAGGAGCTGTTCCGCGGCAGTCTGTCGCAGACCTCGGTCTACCCGCGCGAGGTGGTGAAGGCCGCGCTCGCCCGCAATGCCGCCGCCGTGGCTTTCGCGCACAACCACCCCAGCGGCGACCCGGAGCCGAGCCGTGCAGACGAGTGCCTGACGGCCACGCTCAAGAGCGCGTTGGCGCTTGTGGATGTGCGTTGCCTGGACCACTTCGTGGTCGCGGGCGACCGGCTGGTGTCCTTTGCGGAACGTGGCCTGATGTGACGCGGCGGATGGCCGATCCGCCCCCCCCCCGGCGGATCGGCCATCAGCACGTTTGCACCACGTGCAGCGCATCGCCTTGCTTCAACCGGTCCAGATCGATCACCGCATCCGCCATGGCCACCAGCTCGGGCGTCTGGGTCACGAAGAACTCGCGCGCGTAGCCACCCAGCCGCAGCACGGCGCGCTTCATGGCCATGAACATGCGCTTGCGCTCCGGGTCGAGCGCACCGTCCGCCTCGTCGGAGAACAGCGTCGTGTAGCTGCGCCCGGTGTGCCGCACCAGGTACAGCGCCACGGCCCGCACCAGGCAGCTGTCGATCCAGCTCTTTTCTCCACCGCTCATGACCGCCAGGCTCTTGGCTTCCCCGACGTTGCCGTCGTGCACCACGATGTCGAAACCCTCGCGCAGCTCGCCCTTGGCGGTTGCGCATTGCGTGTGCAGCGCGACCGTGAAGCGGGGGCCGTGGCTGGCCAGCAGCAGGTCGTTGGTCAGTGCGGCCAGTGTCGGCCCCACGTCGTCGATCGCCAGCGCAATGAGACCGTCGTGGCCGAGGCAGCGCGCCAGCAGCAGCCAGTCGGCCAGGGACTGTTCGACCTGTGCGATGTGCGCGCTTCCGGCGGCCAGGCGCTGGGTCAGCTGGACTAGGCGTGTGCCCAGGTGCTCGGTCGCCTGGCGGTCACGCGCGGCATGGACCAGCGCCTGCTGCGCCGACGCCTGCTGCGCACGCGCCTGCGCTACGGCCGCCAACGCTGCATTCAGATGGGCCGCGTCGACGGCGGCCGGCAACGCGGACAGCGCTGCGTCGCAACGTGCCAGGGCGGCTGCCGTGCGCGCACGAGACTGGCCGGCGTTCGCAGCGACCTCCCGGCGCTCGCGCCCCATGTCCGCGCGCTCGGCCTGCTCCTCGCCCGACCAGACTGTCGCCGTGCCCGTCGGTGGCAGCACAGCCATCTCCGCATCGATCTGCGTCAAGGTCGTGCGGGCCTGGACGCAGTCGGCGTCCTGGGCCGCGCGTTGACGCAGATGCGCGACGCGCTCTGCCGCCTGGCGTTCCCGGTGCTCGGCCATGGCCAACGCGTGCGCAGCCTGGGCGTGCGATTGCGTGTCGCGCAGCGCTGCCACCCGCTGCTGCAATGCCTCTGCGCGATCTCTGGCGCAGCGCTCCACCACGGCCTGGGCACTGGGCATCAGCGCCTGCGCTTGCCGTGCATCGCCCAGCAGCCTGCAGCGCCCCTGCAGGTCGGTGCCGGAACACGGCACATCGGCCACCAGGCCGCTACGGCGCGCCAGGTCCTGGACCTGCAGCACGGCCTTGCCCGCCTCACGCTCCAGGGCCGCCAGCCGCTGCTCTGCCAATTGCAGCTCGGATTGCGCAGCGCGCAACCGACCCACCTGATCGCGGCGGGCCTGCGTGGCGGCGCAGCGCTGCGCGTGGACGCGCCGTGCCAGCGGCAAGCGGCGCACGGCGCGCAGGACGTCATCCGCCTGCGCCAGGGTCCGCAGGCAGGGCGTGCGTGCCCGCTCCAATGCAGCGCGCCGTTGCGTCGTCTGCGCGGCGCGTTCCTGCACCCGCTGTCGCAAGCGCTCCAGACGTCGCGCTGCCGCAGCGTCCTGGGCTATGAGCGCACGGGCGGTGCGGTCGCCCTCCTCCTGCACCGCCTGGCGCTCGGCCACCAGGCGCGCGCGCTGCTGCGCCATGGCCTGCTGCTGGGCCTGCTCGGCCGCGCACTGCGCTTGCTGTGCTACAGCAGCATCCAGGGCCGCACCTACTTGGCGCAGCGCACTCTCCGCCGCGGCCTGCCGCTGCTCCGCCCCCGCGAGCCGCTGCAGATCCGCCCGCACCTGCTCCGCATCCTGCTCGACGCCCGCACGCGCCTGCCGCAAGCCGCCCAACCCCACCTTGACCAGCCGCGCCGTTTCGGCCGCCCGCGCGCCGGTCGCCAGGATCTCGTCCTGCCCCAGCAGCTCGGCCAGTAGGCCCTTGATCTCGGCGTTGCGGTAGCCGCTGAGCGGGCGCCGACCCTGCGCCGCGAACACGGAGGTGAAGAAGGTCTCCGCCGTGCCGCAGATCGATTCGACGCAGGCGCTGTAGGTCTCCAGGCGCCCATCGGACACCGTCCCCTGCGCCAGGGTGACCGGCCGCCAGCGGCCGTCGTCGTCGAGCCGGTGCACGAAGGCCTCGGTGCGGCGCCGGCCGTTCAGCCGCACGACGATCTGCGAGCGGTAGCTGCGTTCCTCGTGCGCCCAGACCAGCTCCTTGACGCTCTCGGGCAGGTAGACGTGGTCGTAGTAGCTGAAGCCACCCGCACCTGCGCTGGCGCCCCGGCTGGCCAGCAGGCAGTACGGCGTCAGGTTGTCGATGACAGTGGTCTTACCGCTGCCGTTGGCCCCGGTGATCGCGATGAGCTGGGCATCGCCGGCCAGGGCCTCCAGGTCCAGGCGCAGCGCGGCCCGCCCCAGGCCATCGCGGATCCCCCGAAACCCCTTGAGCGTGAGTTGAAGTGGTTGCATGTCCGGCCTCCGTGGCAACGTTCGATGCAACCAGCTTGCCAGCCGTTGGCGCGGCCGCAAGGCCACGCTCAACGCGAGGTGGTGGCCGGCCGGTTTACCAGAACGCCCACCAGGGCGGACGCTCGCCCCGTGCATCCAGCGGCCGCAGATCGAGGCGGTCGGGGTCGGGCGCCGGGCCCGCACCGCGGCGGCGCCGCAGTTCGGCTTCGCACAGATGCGCCTGGCCGCGTGCCTCCAGGACGCCGCGCAAGGCCTCGGCCCGCAGCGCGCTGGCGAGCTCGGCCAGTTCGGCCTCGGGCAGGTGCTGCAGGTCATCGAGGCGCGCATCGGGCAGGCTCTGCGGCGCAGCGGCGGTGCGCGGCCGCAGCCGGTGCGGGGTGTGCTGGAGCGGCATCGCGTCCCTACGCCAGCCGGTAGCTGCCGCGTTCGCCTTCCACCAGCAGGCCCTTGGCTTTGAGGCTGGCGATGGTGGCGCCGACCGAGCCGCGCGGCATCGGCACGCCCTCGGCCAGTTCTGCATGGGTCAGGCGCGTGAAGCGGTCCCGATCGAGCCGTGCCCGCAGGAAGGCCAGCGTGCCGACGGCGTTGCCGCGCAGGCGTGGTGCTGGCGTGGGGGTGGACTCGGCCTCCGCGGATACGGCAGGCCCGGCACCGCGCCTCGCCATCTTGCGTGGCGCGGCGAACACCACATCCACCACGTCGCCGGTCCCCCGCCCACGCGGTGCAGGCGGTGCCGGCACAGGGGCCATCGCCAGACGTGGCGCCGCCCGCGGCTGCGACGCGTCGCCTGTGGCCGCGAGTTCCATGGCCATGACGTACAGGTCTTTCAACTGCGCTTCCATCGCCGACAGCGACTGCGCCAGGCGCGACACCGACTTCCAATGTTCGAACAGGCCGTCGTTCGCCACGCTGAACGCATCCTGGCCCAAGGCCTCGCGCACGCGCTCCGCGCAGCGCTGCCCGTCTTCGGTCAGCGCGGCCTGGGCGGCGTGCAGGGCCGCGCCGGCAGCCTGGATGGTGGCAATCGTATTGGCGTGCATCGTCATGATCTGGGTGCTGGTGGTTCGGGGCATCCTAGCAAACGGTGGCGACCTCGTGGCTCGAGCACGGCGGGGCCTGGAGTAGCGCGGCACCGTCGTCCGACATCCGCGCCAGGATACGGGCCGCGATGTCTTCGGGAGCCCCTTCCGCCAACGCTGCCAGACAGCGCTGCAGCGGCTCGCCCGCCACCTGCACCGTCTGCGCCCAGGCGCGCACCTGGTCGGCCAGCTGGGGCAGTTGCGAGATGCCCGGCGCCCGCGCACGGGCCAGCGGCACGGTGCGGCCTTCGAGCTGCACGTCCGCCGCGCCCTCCAGAATGCGCAGCATGGCCGCGCGGTCCACGGCACCGCGGTCCTCCTCGGCCACGGTCCAGCGCACGCGCACGCTGGCGCCCGGCACCGACGCATTCGCCGCCGCCGTCCGCAGCGCGTCCAGATCCGGCCGCCCCTCGAACACGATGTCCACCGTGCGCCGCGCCGGCGTGGGCTCCAGCCGGCACTGCGCGCTGTGGGCCTGCACGTCCCAGATCAGAAAGCCCTTGTCGCCCTGCTCGCCATGGTGAAAGCGGCCGATGGAGCCGGCGTAGGCGATGCACTGCTGGCCGCACAGGCTTTCCTGCTGCCAGGCCTGGTGCCGGTGGATGTGCCCGAGCAGGAACGCCTGGGCCTGGGCCGCGAACAGCGCGCCTGTCGTGAACTCGTGGTCGAAGCCGGCCATCGGCACGCCGTGCTCGCTGAGGCAGCCGAACACTGTGCCGTGCGACACGCCGACGGTCGGCAGGCCCCTCGCTCGGGCCACGCGGTGCAACGGCGCGAAGCCCGCCAGCAGCGCTGCCAGCTGCTCGCCCAGCGCCTCGCCGGCCTGGGCGCCGCCGACTGCCGCTGCCAGGCTGGCCTTGTTGACGGTCGGCACGCAGGAGAACACGCCGACGGCGCCCGCCGGCAACGCCTCGAAGCGCCACGCGGGCGATGCCGCCCAGCGGCCCGAGTCCAGCAGCGCCACCTGCTGGATGCGGTCGGCCACATGCACCGCGTGGCGCCCGCCCAGCGTGCGGAACACGTCCAGCGTTCCCGGCGGCTCGTGCGAGTAGGTGCCCTGCAGGATGAGCACCGGGCAGTGGTCGGCCAGCCGGTGCACCTGGGCCAGCAGGCGTGACGCCGCCGGCGCATGCAGCTCCAGCGCGTGGTCGGTGGCGTCGCCGGACAGCACGGCGGCGTCGACGCCCAGCGCGGCGATGCGGTCGACGGCGTAGCCGAGGCAGCGGTCGGCTTCCTGCAGCATCCGCGTGCCGTAGTGCAGGTCCGAGAGGTGGGCAATGCGCATGGTGGGCCTCCTTGCCTCAAGCACCAACATCGGGTGCAGCGGGTGCAGCGGGTGCATCGGATACAGCGGGTGAACCGACCCCGGGCAACAGGCCACCCTCCCCCCCGTTCTCCAGCACACCGGCCGCCCACTGGGCCTGCCGCAGCGCCGTCTCCTCGTCTTCGTGCTCGCGCAGCAGCGCCGTCACGTCCACCGGCGCCTCCAGCTCGATGATCCACTGCGGCACCCGCAGCGGCCGGCCCTGCTCGTCCAGGTGCGCCACCTCCTGCAGCACCTTGGTCAGGACGAAGCTGGCGCGCTCGCGCCCCAGAAAGCCCGAGATGCGGCCGCCGCGCAGCTGCGCCACGGCCTGGAAGCGCTGCACCGCGCGGCTCAGGGCGTAGAAGCTGTTGGTCGGCAGCTCCAGCGCGCTGATCGAGCGCACGCCCGGCACGAAGAACAGGAAGCGGCCGCTGAGGTTGCATTGCCGTTGCTGGTACTCCGGGCAGCGCTCGGGGTCGCACAGCCCGCCGTTGTCTTCGCGCTGCACCACCTTGCGCCCGCCGAACACGCGGATCGTGCGGCGGCCGCTGGCGTCCACGGGCACCGGCGCATGCTGCATGCACAGCCGCTGGCCGTCGGGCGCGTGCTGCGACCAGTAGCGCTTGGCGTGCGTGGTCCAGCAGGCCAGCTCGTGCGGCATCACGGTGCTCCAGTGGTCCGAGGGGAACACCACCGGCAGGCGGTACAGCCGGTGGCCCTGGCCCCGGTCCTCGCCGTACAGGTCCAGGATCTGCTGCGCCACTTCCGGGTTCGGAAAGTCCTGGGCGCGCACGGTGAACCAGGGCACGTTGCGCGGCACCAGGGGTGACTTGAGTTGCGGCAGCGCCTCGGCCAGCAGACGTTCGATCTGCTCGAACGAGCGGCCATCCGCCAGGCCTTGCCGGTAGATCGTCTTGGCCTCTGGATGGTCGGCCGCCTTGCGCGTCAGCACCATGATGCCGGGCCGGATCTTGCCGGCCGTGGGGATGCGGCTGGGCGCGTTGCCCAGCAGCGGGGCCAGGGCTGGTGGCCCGCCGTGGACGGAAACGAGTGCGCTGGACATGGGGATCTCCTGTGCGGCGCCGGCACATGCCGGTCCGTCCATGTTCAGGCGCGCCATTGCGGGTGCAACCCCTGAATCCAGTGCGCGCCACCGGCGATATCGCGCGAATTCGGGGGGGATTTGCACTGGCTTCGGCAGGGGGTCTGCGCGAGCATGCAAGCCTCACGTGCGCCACCAGGAGGGACCGCATGGACCAGCTGCACGACACCGCGCCGCCGCCGCCCTCGGCCTGGGACTGCTCGGTCGCCATGCTGCGTGCCGTGGTGCGGGGCGACACCTACGGCAGCGTGGCGGCGGCGCGCGGGGTCACCCGGACCGCCGTCGAGCGCCGCATCAAGGTCGTCGCGGTGCGCCTGGCGGGCACGGGTGGGGTCGAAGGCCTCAATGCGGAAGCCGCCGGCTTCGTGCGCCGCCTGCGCCTGCACCGCGATGCCGTGCTGGGCGCCCTCGATGCGCTGGCCCCGCCCGCTGACGCGGCCGCCGCGCGGTCCATCCCCATCCTCTCGGACGCCGAGATCGCCCTCGGCGCGCAACGCATCCGGGCGCGCAGCCGCCAGCCGCTGGAAGACGTGGCGCTGTACTACATGCTGTTCGCCACGGCCGCCCGACCGCTGGAGATCGCCCGGCTGCAAGTGCGCGACTACCTGGCGGCCGACGGCACGGTGCGCCATTGCTCCGAGCTGCGCCGCGAGGTCACGATCACCGGCCGCGCGCGGCCCCTGCTGTTCGCCAGCGCGCGGCTGCGCGAGGCGCTGGACACGTATCTGGCCTCGCGCGTCGCCAGCGGCCACGGCCTTGGCGCACCGGGCGCGTACCGGGGCCTGGACCCGGACAGCCGCTTGTTCCTGTCCTCCACTGGGGTGGGCTTCACCATCACGCCCTACGGCGCACCGGGCCAGCACCGCTTCGAATGCCGCGCGATCTGGCACCACTACCGCACGCTGTTCCGTCGCGCCGAACAGCAGCACGTGACGGCCATGACGGCCCGGCACACCGTGGCCGCACGCCTGTACGCCCGGGGTGCCGACGAAGCCCAGATCGGCCTGCTGTTCGGCATCGGCGAGCGCAGCGCCGTGCGCGACCAGTTCCCGCGCCGGCTGCCGAGCCTGGACACCCTGGTGCGCGACCTGGTCTGACCCCATGGACCTCGACGATCTGTCCGATGACCCGCAGGCCACGGGCGACGCCCAGCAGTTCGCGCTGTACGGCCGCACCTGGTCGGCGCACGACCCTGACTTCCAGCAGGCGCTGGCGCGTGCGCACCGAGCCGGCAACCGACCGCGTTGCCTGTGCACGCCCGCCGGGCTGGACATGTACGTGGCACGCCACGCGCGCTACCGCGTCCAGCGCCTGCCGGACAGCGGCCCCCAGCATCTTCCGAGCTGCCCCTCCTACGAGCCGGACGGCGCCTGCTCGGGCCTCGGCTCTCTGGTCGGCGCTGCGGTGCGCGATGCCGGTTCGGACCGGGTTGAACTGCGGGTGGATTTCCCGTGGGTGCGGATGCAAGGGCGCGCCGTGCCGCCGGGCATGCCTGGCGACCATGGCGAAGTGGCGAGCCCACGCGCCCGCATGTCGCTGCGCGCCGTGTTGCACTACCTGTTCGAGCGCGCCGGCTTCAACCGCTGGACCCCGGCCATGGCCGGCAAGCGCCACCAGGGCGTGCTGCACAAGTATCTGATGGCGGCGGCCGAAGGCATCGCCGTCAAGGGCGCCTCACTGGCTGAACGCCTGTACGTGCCGGAGCGCTTCGACGAACACCGCATGCCCGAGGTCGCCGCCCGGCGCAGCGAGAAGCTGGCCATCACGCAGCCGCAGGACGGCTGTGCGCCGATGGCGATGGTGATCGGCGACTTCAAGGCCTGCGAACCGGGCGACCTCGTGCACCGCTTGTGGATCCGGCACATGCCCGACCTGCCGCTGCTGCTGGCGCCGCAGGCCTGGCAGCGCCTGGTGCGCGCCTACCGGCCGCTGCTGGAGGCCCACGACGCCGATGGCGGGCGCCGCCTGCGTTTGGTGGTGGCGGCACTGGTCCGCGCGCGAAGGCCCTCCGCGCAGGAGATCGACACGGCGTGCTTGATGCTGACCAGCAAGGACTGGATCCCGCTGGAGGGACCGCATGAACTGCCTTTGATCGAGGCCCTGGTGGCGCAGCAGCGGCGCTTCTTCAAGCCCCTGCGCTATGACGCGCGGACAGCGGCGCTGTTCGCCAATGCGCTGCTGCTCGATGCAGGGCCCAGCCCGGTGGCGCTGCATCTGCTGAGTGCGTTCATGCCGGAGCATGACCGGGCGGTCAAGGAGCGCCGGATGCAAACGCACACGGATCTTGCATGGGTTTGGTCGGTGGAGGCGCCCATGCCGCGGCTGCCATCGCGCGCAGCCTTTCTGCGCATTGACTTCCCAGCGACATCACATCCTGGAGCATCGTGACCGGCGGCGATGCGCCGATTCTGTTGAAAAACTCGGTCCGTCGCACAGGGTGAAAGTGCCTGCGCCACAGGTGGAGGCGCAGCTCTCCCTTTTTCCGGGCTCTCATGCCCTGTTTTGATGGTTGTTCGGAGGGTTTCGCCTCAAGCGGGCGCAGCTGTGCCTTGGAACGGTGGTCCATGGGAGGTCAGCTTGGCAAAACGTCGCAGGTTTTGGACCCGCTGCCAGCGTGAACTCATCTGCTGCCCCCTTAAGCCTGATCACATACTGCCCGCTGATGCCGTAGTCCACCGCAATGTCCACAGCCTCGTGGCTGAAGTCGTCGGCCACGGTCAGGCCCTTCAGCCGTCTTCCATTGGCCAGGCTGTCGCTGACGAAGTCCATGCTCCATACCTCGTTGACTTGGGTGGCGATGTTCAGCGGCGTGCGCTCGGCGGGTGGCCTGCGCACCTTCTTGCGCTTGCGCACGGTCAGGTTCGCCTCGGTGTACAGCCGGTACACGCGTTTGTGATTGACGCCAGGGAAGTCCGGGCGCAGTAGGTCGTGCGCGTCGATAGCCGAAGCGGCGCCGCGCATGCGCGATCTCCACGATCTTGGTCCTCAGCGCCGCTGTCTGGGCACTGGCCACCGGCGCATGCCGGTAGCTGTCTCGGCGTAGCCCCACAAGTCTGCACGCGTGCCGTTCGGACATCTGATGCTCGCCAATCAATCGTCCGATGGCTTCGCGCTTGACCTGTGGCGCTATCTTTTTACGCCGAGGACGCTCTTGAGCGCATGCATATCCAGATGGGCCTCGGCCAGAAGGCTCTTGAGCTTGGCGTTCTCCGACTCGAGCTCGCGCAGCCGCTTGGCATCCGACGCCTCCATGCCGCCAAACTTCGAGCGCCACTTGTAGAACGTCGCGTCCGAGAACCCGCCCTTGCGGCAGATCTCGACCACTGCCATGCCGGCCTCGGCCTGCTTGAGGAACCCGATGATCAGTTCCTCTGTGAATTTGCTCTTCCTCATGTCCGCCATTCTCCGGGTTGGCGGACTCCTGCTACTTCAGGTTGGTATGGCTGGCAGGGGGCAGGTCACCGTGGTTCAACGAAGGATCATGCAGGTTGCTGTTGCATGGGCATAGATCTTTCCTTCTGCATCTTTCAAGACTCCCTCTGAGACGCCGAGAGATCTGGAAACGTTTATGACGCGGCCTTCTGCCGTCAACGAGACATTCCTGGGTACAGGTCTAATCATTTTTACATTGAGATCGATAGTGCCGTACCCCACGCCACTTTCGAGCACGGTGTGGACAGCGCAACCAGTGACAGAATCCATCACTGTTGCGGCAAAACCGCCATGAACTCCGCCTAGCGGGTTCAGGTGGCGCTCATCGGCAGTCGCTTCAAACACTACTTTGCCATGCTCTGCGGCGATTACTTTCATAGGGATAGTGCTCGCGATGGAGGATGCCGGAATCTTCCCCACTACCATGGCAAGCATTATCTCCAAACCAGACATGTTTCCTATAGACATGGTGTTTTACTCCTTGATGTAAAAAAAACAGCAGATGGATTGGTTATACCGGGGTTGCACATGACAAATGACCTATGGCGCTGAATTCGCCCAGGGCCAGCTCCGTGCCCTGCTTGATGGCCCGCTTGGCGTCGAGTTCAGCCGCCTTGTCAGCACCGCCGATCAGGTGCACGGTGCAGCCTGCGGCCAGCAATTCGGCTTGCAGTTCGCGCTGCGGATCCTGGCCCGCGCAGAGGATGACGTTGTCCACGCTCAACACCGTGTCCTTGCCGTCCACGGTGATGTGCAGACCGGCGTCGTCCACCTTGCGATAGCTCACGCCGGGGATCATCTCCACGTTGCGGTTCTTCAGCGAGGTGCGGTGGATCCAGCCCGTGGTCTTGCCCAGGCCGTCGCCGACCTTGCTGGTTTTGCGCTGCAGCAGGTACACCTTGCGCGGGATGTCGCCGATGCGCGCCTGCTGGATGCCCCCCCGCGCGCTGCCCGTGGTGTCCACGCCCCACTCGGCGAAGAACTTGGCCGTATCCAGGCTCGGGCTGGTGCCTTCGTGCAGCAGGTATTCGGCCGCATCAAAGCCGATGCCGCCCGCGCCGACCACGGCAACCGTCTGGCCCACGGGCATCTTGTCGCGCAGCAGGTCCAAGTAGCCAAGCACCTTGGGGTGGTCAATGCCTTCGATCTCGGGCGTGCGCGGGACGATGCCGGTGGCCAGCACCACGTGCTGGTAGCCTTCACCCACCAGATCGAGCGCGCTGACCTTGCGTCCCAATTGCAGCTTCACGCCGGTCAATTCGATCTGCTTGCCGAAGTAGCGCAGTGTCTCGTAGAACTCCTCCTTGCCCGGCACTTGCTTGGCCACGTTGAACTGGCCGCCGATTTCCTGCGCGGCGTCGATCAGCGTCACATCAAAGCCACGCCGTGCCGCCGTGGTGGCGAAAGCCAGGCCAGCCGGGCCGGCGCCGACCACTGCGATGCGGTGCTTCGTGGCGGCGGGCTTGTGGATGAGGATGGTCTCGTGGCAGGCACGCGGGTTGACTAGGCACGAGGTGATCTTGCCGCCGAAGGTGTGGTCCAGGCAGGCCTGGTTACAGCCGATGCAGGTGTTGATCTCGTCGGCCAGGCCGGCAGCTGCCTTGTTCACGAAATCCGGGTCAGCCAGGAAGGGGCGCGCCATGCTCACCATGTCGGCGCAGCCCTCGGCCAGCACCTGCTCGGCCACTTCGGGGGTGTTGATGCGGTTGGTGGCCACCAACGGAATGCCGACCTTGCCCTTGAGCTGCTTGGTCACCCAGGCATAGGCCGCGCGCGGCACTTTGGTGGCGATGGTGGGGATGCGCGCCTCGTGCCAGCCGATGCCGGTGTTGAGGATGGTGACGCCGGCCTTTTCCAGGGCTTGCGCCAGCTCGATCACTTCCTCGGTGGTAGAGCCGCCTTCCACCAGGTCGAGCATGGACAGGCGGAAGATGATGATGAAGTTGGCGCCCACGCGCTCGCGCGTGCGCCGCACGATTTCGAGCGGGAAGCGGATGCGGTTGGCGTAGGAGCCGCCCCACTCGTCGACGCGGTGGTTGGTGTGTGCGGCGATGAATTCGTTGATGAGGTAGCCTTCGGAGCCCATGATTTCCACGCCGTCATAGCCCGCGCTCTGCGCCAGGGCGGCGGCGTTGGCATAGTCCTCCACCGTCTGGGCCACTTCCTCGGACATCAGGGCGTGCGGGCGAAAACTGCTGATGGGCGCCTGGATGGCGCTCGGCGCCACCAGTTCGGGGTGGTAGGCGTAGCGGCCAAAGTGCAAAATCTGCATGCAGATTTTGCCGCCCGCCTCGTGCACGGCCTGCGTCACCACCTTGTGCTTGTCGGCCTCGGCCTGGGTGGTCATGGCGGCACCGCCGGGCATGGGGCGCGCGCGGTCGTTGGGGGCGATGCCGCCGGTCACGATCAGGCCGACCCCGCCGCGGGCGCGCTCGGCGTAGAAGGCGGCCATGCGCTGGAAGCCGTCTTTGGCCTCCTCCAGCCCCACGTGCATGGAGCCCATGAGCACGCGGTTCTTGAGGGTGATAAAGCCCAGATCGAGCGGGGCCAACAGGTGGGGATAAGCGTCCATGGCAGGTCCTTGTGTATGAGTGTGCCTGGGAAAGCGATCAACTATGCAATCAGTTGCATAATTCTAGAGGGCATCTGGAATTTATGCAACCGGTTGCATGGACGCTCGCCTGCGCCTAGACTGGCCACCTATGTCGCTCGCCCATGCCGTTCTCACTTCCCTGCTCGAAAAACCCTCTTCGGGCTACGAGTTGGCACGGCGCTTCGACAAGTCCATCGGCTATTTCTGGCACGCCACCCACCAGCAGATTTACCGCGAGCTGGCGCGCATGGAGGCCGCTGGCTGGATCGAGTCGAGTTCAGCGCCAGACGCGGGAAAGACCCGCAAGCGGGAATACCGCGTGCTTCCCGCAGGCCGCGCCGAACTGATTCGGTGGGCCCATACGCCCTCGGCTCTGATGGATTTACAGGACGAATTCATGGTCAAGCTGCGCGCCGATGCCGCACTGAGTGAAATAGATTTGCGCCCCGAAATCCGGCGCCAGATTGAACAGCACCAGGAGAAGCTGGCGCACTACCGGACCATCGAAGAGCGGGATTTCCTACAGGGCCGCGCCCTCACGCGCGAAGCACGCATTCAGCACAGTATCCTCAAGAAAGGCATCCTGTACGAAGAGGTTTCCATCGGATGGGCACAGGAGATGCTCGACGTTCTGGCATAAGAATTTCGGTGGTCCTTTTATGCTTGGTGATCCGGCTAAGGCGCCCGGGGTGCCGGGGCGGCGGCCTCGCTGACCCGCAGGTTGCTGTGGACCGGCACGGTCGGCCGCCCGTGTCAGCAGCATCAGGTGCGCGACGATCTTCTCGAACACCGGGCTTATCAGGATCCCCGCGATGATCCTCAGCCTGCCGGGAAGCCGACCGCCATGGGCGGCCGCAATTGGCCGGAAGTGTGAGTACGCCGGAACGCCAGGAAGCTGACATCAATCGCCAGCACGGTGCGCAGATTCTTCGTGCGCCGGTAGATCAACGTCGCCTTACGGCTACACCTTCTTGATCGTCGCCACGTCGCATGCGATCAACATGACACTGTTCCCCAAGGAGCAGCTCAAGTACGACTTACTGAAGTGTGCTGGTCTAATTTCCACGGACACCTCGATAGGTGGAATTCACCCGGACGGGGAACATGACCAAGAAACAAAGACGGACATTCAATGCGGAGTTCAAGCTGCAAGTCGTGCAGATGATTCGCGAACAGGGCTTGAGTGTGGGCGATGTTTGCCGCGACCTGAAGCTCGGCGAGACGGCCGTGCGGCGATGGCTGGCGCAGGCCGATGAAGAGGCAGCAGGGCGCCCCGGCATCGGCAAGCCGCTGACAGCCGAGCAGCAGCGCATCCGCCAGCTCGAAGCGGAGAACAAGCAACTGCGCGGCGACGTCGATATCCTAAAAAAAGCATCGGCCTTCTTTGCCCGCGAGCTTCGATGAGCTACCAACTCGTCGAGCGGCTGCACAAGAAGGCCGTCACTGTCGAGCGGTTATGCCGCGTGCTGGGCGTGAGCCGCTCGGCTTACTACGGCTTTCGTCAGCGCGCCAAGCTCGCGCCCAAGGCCTGCTTGGTCATGACAGACATCGCCGACTACGTCGTGGGCTTCTACAACAGCGTGCGCCTGCACTCCAAACTGGGCAACTTGCCACCCAATGCCTTCGAGCAGCAATCGGCAATCAAACAACCCATCGTCGTGTCCGAAAAAACTTGACCAGCACAAAGGACCTGACACCGGTCTCGATGATCATGACTGGTCCCTTGGTGCTGGTGACGCGTCCCGACTTTGCTGCGAACAATCTGAAGGAGCTGGTGGCGTCCCCCAAGGCCAAGCCCGGCGAGTTGTCATTCGCTTCCTCCGGCAACGGCTCGTCGACCCACCTGGGCGGTGAGATGCTGAACACTGCCGCCGGCATCAAGACTATCCATGTGCCGTACAAGGGCAGCGGCCCCGGTCTGACCGACGTGATGGGTGGGCAGACCACCTACATGCTGGAAACCATGATCTCGGCCCCGCCCTTCGTCAGCTCGAGCAAGTTGAAGGCCTTGGCCGTCACTGGCAAGAAGCGCTCTTCGGTGCTGCCCGACGTGCCCACCGTCGCCGAGCAGGGCTATCCATTGGACCAAAGGCACTGGTGATGCTGGGCTCAGCAGCGGGAGCCGAAGGGCGACGATGCAGCTGGTTCGTGCGGGGCCAGGAAAGCGGGCCTGCTCTGCGGCAGCCGGCCACGGGCTGCGGCAAAAGGTCATCCAGAGACGGTATGGGTGTTGTAGCCATCCGGGCGTCGGCGGCGGGCTAAACCTGGCTTGGCTGGCGTTGCGGGCGTCGCTGGAGGGCGACGCAGCGGACGGTGGCTGGGTCTGCGCTGTTGAGGCCAGGGGGCACCGAGCAGCACGATCCGGCTGTGTTCGCCGTGTGGCGCCGCCTGCCCAAGCTGATCAGCGGCGTCGGGACGATGTCCCTCAGCCCATGATCCGTCGACGCGGAGCTTCCTCGTGTCCGCCCTGTGGAGCGCTGGCGTCCGCCGACAACTGCATTCAACTCCGAGCCCGTCCGCACTGCATAATTCCAATGTTGGACATTAAGCATGACGAACCACCAACCCATTGGGTCAGACCGGCAGGAACTGGGAACTGAACGCGGCGTCGCGCGATATCAGCGGCTGGCTTCATTGCTGAGGCACCGAATCGCGAAGGGCGAGTACCCGCTCGGCACACAGCTGCCCCCCATCACGCAGCTCGCCGAAGATCTGGGCGTTGCCGTCGTCAGCGTGCGGCAGGCGTACGAGCTGCTCTCCAAGGAAGGCTTGATCCGCAGCCAGCGGGGCGTCGGCACCCATGTGGCCGCGCTACCGGCCGGGGCGCGCGGCATTGATCTTGCGATCGACGACCCGTTCGCCACGCCGCAGGCGCTCGCGTTTGAGATCCTTGAGGTCCGGCGCCACACGCGGGTACCGCAGGAATTGCTCGGGCCCGTTGACCGGCCGGCCGACGACAACGTCTGCGTCCGCAAGCTGCATACCTATTCCGGCGAGCCGTTCTGCTACGTAGAGATCTACGTGCCGACGCTGGTCTTCGAGTCGCTGCCCAAGGACGTCGCTAGAACGAGGAAACTGCTGGCCGCAGTGCTCGATGCGCTGAGCCCGAGCGGCAAGCGGGTGCGGCAACGCACCACCGTGATACCCGCGGACTTCCCTTTGTGCGACATGCTGAAGATCCCGTTCGCCTCGCCCGTGGCGAAGATGTCGCGGCGCTTGGTCGACGGCAAAGGCAATCTGCTGTACGCCGGTGTCACTTGGTATCGGGGCGATCGCTTCGTCTCCGAGATCGACTTCCCCGTGTCGGCACTGAAGACCGTGCCCGGGATCACCGAACCGCAGCCTCAGGCGGTGGGCGAGCGCGCGCTGGGCTAAGCCTCTCGGTCGCAACTAAGGGTAAATACGCATCCTCGAGTCAGCCCTTTGTGCCTAAACTTCTATCATTAGGCATTTAGAAGGAACTCACAATGCGCATTCGCTACGCTCTCGTTCTTCTGGCAGCCAGCGCGCTTGCGTTGCCTGCCATGGCGGCCCCGGCCGTCTACCCGGCCAAGCCTCTCAAGATCATCGTGCCCTTTCCCGCCGGCAGCGGCACGGACACTGGGGCGCGCGTGCTCGGCCAATGGTTGACTGCCAAGACGGGGCAGCCCGTCATCGTCGACAACCGTCCCGGGGCGTCTGGATTCATCGCGGCACAGGCAGCGGCCGCAGCGGCACCAGACGGGTACACGGTGTTCGTGACGACCAACACCACGCAGGCGGCCAACCCGGCGATGTTCCGCAAGCTGCCCTACGACCCTGTGAAGGACTTTGAGCCGGTGAGCATGGTGGGCAGTGCCGGCTTGCTGCTGCTCGTCGCGGCGGACAGCCCGCACAAGGACATTGGCTCGTTCCTCGCGCAGCTGCGCGCCGATGGCAAGCGGTTTAACTTCGGCGCCGGCAACTCCTCCACGCGCGTCGCCGGTGAGCTGCTCAAGACTGCTACCGGCGCCGATCTGATGGCCGTGCCGTACAAGGGCACGCCGCCCGCGTTGACCGACCTGATGGGCGGGCAAATCGATTTCATGTTCTGTGACATCGGCCCGGCGCTTCCGCTGGTGACGAGCGGCAAGCTGCGCGCGCTGGCGACCTCGAGCGCTGCGCGAGAGCTGCTGCTGCGCGACGTGCCCACTTTGCAGGAAGCCGGCTTGAAGGGGTTCGAGATGACGGTGTGGTCGGCGGCCTTCGTTCCGGCGAAGACACCTAAGGACACTGTCGCCCAGTTGAACGAGCTGTTGCGCGCCGCGCTTGCCGACCCGGCCGTGCGCCAGGAATTCGCCAACACCGGAGGCCGCAGCCGCGGCTCGACGCCCGAGCAGCTGCGTTCGTTCGTGATCTCGGAAATGGCGAAGTGGGCCGCCGCCGTCAAAACTGCAGGAATCCAACCCGAATGAAACCCCACCCTACCGTGGTCAGGTCAGCCGACCTTGCTGCCTACGCGCCGGCCAACCACACCGGCACTTCCAACGTGCGCGTGATCGGCCCAGAAACCGTCGGCGCGACGACGCTCGAAGTGCTGATCGGCACGATCGTCAAGTCGCACGGAGCAAAGCCACACGCGCATCCACACCTAGAGCAATGCGCCTACATGATCGAAGGCACCGCCGAGACAGGGGCGCAGGGCAGGGTCGAAGCGATGGAGCCCGGCACATGGGCCTACGTGCCGGCAGGCGTGTTCCATACGTTCCGAGTGACCAGCGACCAGCCCGGGCGGGTGCTGGTGGTCTATGCGCCGCCCTACGGCGAGAACCCGGCGCAGACGATCACCGAACCCGACCGGGCGGTTGCCGAGTGCGGCCAAGTCCGGATGCTCGCCGACCGTGGGGCCAGCCCGGCCACCGGTGTCCTCGTCGATCGCGACACCGTCGGCGCGCAGTGGATCGAGATCGAGGCATTGCGCGTCACCGACATCACCGACCTGTCGTGCGCTGCGAGAGCGGACGCCGAGCAGGTGCTCTACCTCCAACACGGCCACATCGATGCGCGCGCTGGCGAGTTCCGCTGCCAGCTCGCGCCGGGCGACTTCCTTTTCCTTCCACGCGGGGCCGGCGCGGTCCTGCGCTGCCCGACAGGCCGGCGGGCGTCCGGCTTCCTCATCAAGGGACGGGTTCCGTCCCCTTCTTCACACTGAAAGGCACCCAACATCATGACCGCAAGACTGCCCACCCAGCTGACCACCTTCACCGGCGTCCCATTGCCACTGCCTGCGATGCCGCAGGACAGACTGCTGACGGTCAACATCGAAGACATCCCGCTTTTGAAGGACCTGCTCGGCGTCCCCGGCTTGCACGTCAAACCGCTGCGCCTGGAGCCGGAACGCAACGAATGGGTCTTCATGGCCGTGCTCGAGCCCGGGTGCTCGCTGCCGCTGCACTACCACACCGGAGCGGCGCAGGTGTACACGCTACAGGGTCGCTGGTGCTACCGCGAGTACCCAGACCAGCCGCAGGTGGCGGGTTCCTACCTGTACGAACCCGCGGGGTGTGTGCACACCTTCTACTGCCCCGATGACAACACCGAGGACACCATCGTGATCGCCTGGCTCGAGGGCGCGCAGGTGAGCTTCAACGACGACGGTGGCTTCGTTGGCATCAACGACGCGGTCCTGGTCCAGCACCTGACGGAAAAAGTAGCTGCGGAGCGCGAACTCGGGCCGGTGGGCTACATCCGGGGCAACGGCTCGTACGTGGCCAATAAGTCCTGAGCGGCATGAGCATGAGCAGTACGGAAAGCCGCACCAGCCAGGGCGGGCCGCTCGCCGGCCTGCGCATCATCGACATCACCGAGGTCGTCATGGGGCCTTCGGCCACGCAGATGCTGGCCGATCTCGGTGCCGACGTGATCAAGGTGGAGCCTCCCGGCGGCGACATGCTGCGCGCCACCGGGCCAGGCGGGCGTGCGGGCGCCGGCCCGCTGTTCCTCAACCTGAACCGCAACAAGCGCAGCATCGTGCTCGACCTGAAGCGCCCGGAAGGCAAAGAGGCGCTGCTGAAGCTGGCGCACGGCGCCGACGCGCTGGTCTACAACGTTCGGCCGCAGGCCATGAAGCGCCTCGGGCTCGACTACGAAGCGGTGCGAGAGGTGAACCCGCGCATCGTCTATGTCGGGACCTTCGGCTTCAGTCAGCGCGGCCGCTATGCATCGTTGCGCGCTTTCGACGACCTGATCCAGGCGGCAGTGGCAATCCCCGAGGCCAGTATGCGGGCGGGATCGGACGTGCCGCGTTATGCGCCGCTCAACCTCTCGGACCGCGCGACGGGTCTGTACGCGTTCGGCGTGATCTGCGCGGCGCTGCTGGCGCGCGAACGGACGGGCCGCGGCCAGGCAGTCGACGTCCCGATGTTCGAGACCACCGCGCAGATGATGCTGGGCGACCATCTCTATGGTCACACCTTCGTCCCGCCGCGCGGCGGCTTCGGCTATCCGCGGCTGCTCAACCCGCAGCGGCGGCCGTATGCCACCCAGGATGGCCTGGTGTGCCTCGTCGTCTACACCGACGAGCAGTGGAAGGCGTTCATGCGCGCGGTCGGCGAGGCCGAGTGGTTCGAGAGCGACCCACGCTTCGCCGACGGCGAGTCGCGCACGCAGCATGTCGAAACGCTGTACCAGATCCTCGCCGACAAGTTGACAACGAAGACCACGCAGCAATGGCGCGAGCTGCTCGAGCCGCTCGGCATCCCTGTGCTGCCGGCGCACACGTTCGAGTCGCTGCTGGACGATCCTCACTTGCAGGACATCGGCTTCTTCCAGCAGTTCGAGCATCCCACCGAGGGCATGCTGCGGACGATGGCGGTGCCCAGCGAGTGGCCGCAGTCGCCGCTGCCGCCGCTGCGCCCGCCGCCGCTGCTGGGTGAGCACAGCGAGGAACTGCTGGCCGAGGCCGGCTACACGCCGCAGCAGATCCGCGAAATGCTGACCAGTGGGGCCACCACACAAGCGGCAGCGGCACCCAACCCAACCGGAGTGCAAACATGACGACAGTCCTCAAGGCGACCCGGCAGGACGGCCGCCTGGTGCTCATGATCGACCGCCCCGAGCGCCGCAACGCGCTGAACGCGGACGTCATCGCCTCATTGCAGCAGGCGCTGGAAGGCGCGCGCACCGACACGACGCTGCGCGCTATCGTGCTCACCGGCGCGGGCGACGAGGCGTTCTGCGCCGGCGCTGACCTGACGGCGGACAGCTTCTCGTTCGACTACGCCACGCCGTCCATTGCGTACGCGAACCTCCTGCGCGCCGCCCACACACTCGCCGTGCCTCTGATCGCACGGGTCAATGGCGCGTGCATGGCTGGCGGCATGGGGCTGCTCGCAATGTGCGATCTCGCCATCGCCGCACGGCACGCGAGCTTCGGACTGCCCGAGGTCAAGGTAGGTGTGTTCCCGATGCAGGTTCTCGCGGTGCTGCAGGCGCAGGTACCCCAGCGCTGCCTCGTGCAGCTGTGCCTGGCCGGCGAACCGATCGACGCGGCACGGGCACGCGAGATCGGTCTGATCAACGAGGTGGCGGACGATCTGGACGCCGTGCTCGCGCGTCTGCTGGCCCGCGTGACCTCGAACTCTCCCACCGCGCTGCGGCGCGGCCTGTACGCGATGAAGGCGATGCGATCGATGTCGTTTGAGCAGGGCATCGCTTTCGCCGAAGGACAAATCGGCCTGCTGGGCATGACGCAGGACGCGCGCGAAGGCGTCGCGGCCTTCAAGGAAAAAAGGAAACCACAATGGACCGGCCAGTGAACAAGATCGTGCGCATCGGTGGCGCATCGGGCTTCTGGGGCGACAGCAGCCTCGGGCCGATGCAGCTGGTGCGCTCGGGCGCGATTGACTACCTGGTGTTCGACTACCTCGCCGAGCTCACCATGTCCATCCTCGCTGGCGCGCGCATGAAGCGGCCGGAGGAAGGCTATGCCATTGACTTCGTGACGGTGGCTTTGCGCTCGGTGCTGAAGCAGGCGGTCGAGAAGGGCATCCGCATCGTCAGCAACGCCGGCGGTGTGAATCCGAAGGGCTGCGCCGCAGCCGTGCAGGTGCTGGCTGGCGAGCTGGGCGTGAAGGTGCGCATCGCCGTCGTTGAAGGCGACGATGTGCTGCCGCTCGCGGACGCGATGCGCGCCGGCGGCGGCGTCGACATGATCAACGGCGAGCCCTTGCCCGAGCGCCTCGTCACCGCCAACGCCTACCTCGGCGCGCTGCCGGTCGCACGCGCCCTCGACGCCGGCGCGGACATCGTCATCACCGGGCGCTGCGTCGACAGCGCCGTCACGTTGGGCGTCCTGCTGCACGAGTTCGGCTGGGCCGCCGACGACTTTGACCGGCTCGCTGCCGGCAGCTTGGCCGGCCACATCATCGAATGCGGTTGCCAGGCCACCGGTGGCCTGCACACGGACTGGGCTGCCGTGCCCGACTGGGCCAACATCGGCTATCCGATCGTCGCGTGCCGCGAAGACGGCAGCTTCACCGTCACCAAGCCGCCGGAAACCGGCGGACTGGTCACGCCGGCCGCCGTGGGCGAGCAACTGCTGTACGAAATCGGCGATCCTGCCTGCTACCTGCTGCCGGACGTGACGTGCGACTTTCGTGACGTGCGCATGGAACAGGTGGGACCACACCAGGTGCTCGTCACCGGAGCGCGCGGGCGACCGCCGACCGCCAGCTACAAGGTCAGCGCCACCGCGCACGCCGGCTTCAAGGTGTCGGGACAGCTCACCATCGTCGGCATCGATGCACCGGCCAAGGCACGCCGCACCGGGGAAGCGCTGCTCGAACGCGGCCGCCGCCTGCTGCGCGAACAGGGATTCGATGACTTTCTTTCGAAGAACATCGAGTTGCTGGGCACCGAATCCGCATACGGCCCGCATGCGCGGCCGCTCCCCACACGCGAAGTGGTGCTGCGCCTGACGGTCACGCACACCGAGAAGCGTGCGCTGGAGATGTTCAGCCGCGAGTTCGCCGCGCCCGGCACCTCGTGGTCCCCCGGCACCACCGGTTCGGGCGGTCGTCCTTCGGTGGCACCTGTGCTGCGGCAAGTGACCTGGCTTATCCCCAAGGAGCAGGTCATGCCTTCGGTCACGATCGATGGCGCCACGTCCGTGATGGCCCTGCTGCCGGCCCAGCCGCTGGTGGCGCCGCCCGAACCGGTGGAAGCATCTGAAGGCGTTGTGCCCGCCGGTCCACGAACCACGGTGCCACTGGTGCGCATCGCATTCGGGCGCAGCGGCGACAAGGGCGACACGTCCAACATCGGCCTGATTGCACGCTGCCCAGCGCTTCTCCCCGTGCTGAAGGAGCAGGTGACGCCCGAGCGCGTGAAGCGCTACCTTGCCCATCTGGTCCTGGGGCCCGTAGTGCGCTTCGACTTGCCCGGCATCCATGCCGTCAACTTCCTGTGCGAGCACGCGCTGGGGGGCGGCGGCATGGCGTCGTTGCGCAACGACTCGCTTGGCAAGGGCATGGCGCAGATGCTGCTCGACCTGCCGGTCGAAGTGCCCACCCTCCTGCTACAGGAGACAAATGCATGAAGCCAGATGATGTCCTGCTCACCATGGTCGACTTCAAGTGGTTGATGATCGGCCAGGGATGGCGCGTCGACCTGACGCGGATGTGGCGCGACTCCAAGTATCTTGGCGAAGCCCTGCAACGCGGGCTGACGAGCGAATCGGCGTTGTTGCGCGAGCGCAGCATCGACCTGCTTCGCCTCCGATCGGCGCTGACGTCATGAATTTCGATTTCACTGACGACCACCTCGCGATCCGCGAAGCGGTCGAAGCCCTCTGCACCGATTTCGGTGACGACTACTGGTTGGCGCGCGACCGAGACGGATGCTGGCCCAGCGAGTTTTGCGAGGCCGTCTCGCGTGGTGGCTGGTTCGGTGTGACCATGCCCACGGAAGTGGGCGGTGCCGGTCTTGGCATCGCGGCCGCCGCGATGGTGATGCGTACCATCGGAAAACTGGGCTCAGCCGCCGCGTCGTCCGTGCACCTGAACCTGTTTGGTCCTCAGCCGGTGGCGGTGTTCGGCACCGAAGAACAGAAGCAGCGCATGCTGCGACCCCTGATCGACGGTACGGACCGCGCCTGCTTCGGCGTGACCGAGCCCAACGTCGGCTCCGACACCACGCGCATCATGACTTTTGCCCGGCGCGACGGCGACCGCTATGTTGTCAACGGCCAGAAGGTCTGGACTTCGACCGCCCAGCACGCCAACAAGATCCTGCTGGTGGCGCGCACAACGCCGATCAAGTATTGCGCGCGGCCTATGGACGGCATCACCTTGTTCTACACCGACCTCGACCGCTCGCGTGTGCGCGTCAGCGAGATCGAGAAGATGGCGCGCAAGGCGGTGGATTCGAACGAGCTGTTCATCGACGCTCTCGAAATCCCGGTCGAGGATCGCATCGGCGAAGAAGGCCAAGGGTTCAAGTGTCTGCTACACGGCCTGAACCCGGAGCGCATTCTCGTCGCGGCCGCTGCGCTCGGTGCAGGCGAGGCGGCGCTGCTGCGCGCGACCGACTACGCCAAAGAACGCATCGTGTTCGGCCGGCCAATCGGCCAGAACCAGGCGATCCAGCATCCGCTTGCCGAATGCTGGATGCGGCTGCAGTCGGCCGAGCTGCTGATGTGGAAAGCAGCCGCGCTCTACGACGCCGGTAAGCCGTGCGGCGTCGAGGCCACCGCGGCCAAGTACCTCGCGGCGCAGGCCGGCTTCGAAACCTCGTTGCGTGCCGTGCGTACGCACGGCGGATTCGGCTTCGCCAAGGAATACCACGTGGAGCGCGGCCTGCGCGAAAGCGTGCTGTCGCTGCTCGCGCCGGTCACGCAGGAACTTGCGCTGTGCTACGTGGCGGAGCAGGCGCTAGGCCTGCCCAAGTCGTATTGACCGGAACTGCGTCTCGCGCAATCCCCTCTCGTTGATCCATTCACACCTATCCAGGAGACAAGCAGATGATCAAAGTCAAGCCAGGTTCAATACTCCCGCTGCTGGCATCGCTCACGTTGCTCGCTGCCCCGCTTGCCGCGACAGCGTGGGAGCGCGGCCAGGTCGAGACATTCGCGACACTGCCCGCCGGCGAGGCGCATCCCGAGGGCATTGCCGTGGACCGCGATGGCAACGTCTACGTGACCACGGTGGCGGTGAACAAGGCGCCATCCAGCGGGGGGACGCTGCTGGTGTTCGACTCCCAGGGCAAGCACTTGCGCACGGTGGCCATCAAGGGCGCTACCCGGTTGCTGCTGGACATCCACTTCCATCCCCGCACGGGCAAACTGCTGGTGGCGGACTACAAGGGCGGTAAGGTCTTGAGCGTCGATCCCGCCACGGGTGACTCCTCCGTGTTCATGACGGTCGCGGGCAAGGGCCCAGGCCTCAACTCGATCGTCTTTGACGACGCTGACAACGTCTATGTGACCGACTCCCATCAGGGCATCATCTGGAAGGTTGGACCGCAGGGCGGGGAAGCGACGGCGTGGGTCACCAGCCCGCTGCTGCGGCCAACGCGGCTGCCGCCAGGCATCGGCGCCAATGGGCTGGTGTTCAATGAGGACAGGACGGCGGTGTTCGTGGCCAACACGGCACAGGACACCATCGTGCGCATCCCGCTGTCGGGGCCGGGGCTCGAGCCAGGCCAGCCGCAGGTCTTCGTCCACCGTGTGGGGGGCGGGCCCGACGGGCTGCACCTCGACGAGAGGGGCAAGCTCTGGGTGGCCTGCAACCAGTCCAACGAGATCCTGGTGCTCGAGCCCGGAGACGGCCGTGTGATCGCCAAGCTCGGCGACTTCGGGGGCGTCGACCGCGAGGGTCGGCCGGTCGGCCTGCTGTGGCCGAACACCTTCGCATTCAGCGGTGACGATGTCCTGGTGACCAACCTCGCGCTCGACCTCGGCAGCATGATCCCGCGGCTGGCGGACGAGCTGGGGATGGCGCCGCTGATCCCGCTGAACCTGCGCACGGTGGACGGGCCCTGGGCCAGCCAGGTGCGGCTGCATACGGTCTCGCGTATCAGCAAGCGCTCTGCGACCGCTGCGGTCCTGCGCGGCGCCGCGTCCGACACGTTCGGTGTGAAGTAACGCCGAGCCTGCAGCAGTGAAGCCCGCTATGCGCCGGGGAGTAGCGCCGGTGCAACGTAGCGCGGCTGGGCTAAACAGACCCGGCACTGCGCGATGCCGGCGCGCTGCAGCGACGCGTACGCATGCACGCCATCCCATCGGCCGTGCTCTGTCTACGGGGCCCTAACCGCTTCCGATACCCGCACGCTCCAACACAGCTTTGTCAACAGATCCTCGGCTGCCGCACCACCAATCCACCGGCCCCGGTCGCGGGCCGCCTTGATCAGCTCCTCAAGGTGGTAGTTGGTGCCGCAGGTGTTCAGGAATTTGGCCATTGGTCATCGGGTAGGTTGAGCACGTGCAGGCAAATGAGCACAGCTCATTGCCACGGCACTGTAGCGGCGGGCGCTCGGTCGACGCGTGCATCTGCCCGGACGCCCCCCTCAACCAGGCCGTGACCCGAGGGCGGGTCAGCGTCGCGCACGCCGCTCACTGGCACTCCTGAATCCACCGCCGAATGTCCTCCGCGCGCCAAGCCGTGATGCCCTCCGACAGCCGCACCGGTCCTGGAAAACTCCCCTCCTTCACACGTCGCCAAAGCGTCGCCCTAGAGAACGGAATCAGGCGCAGCAGCAGCCGGGCGCGCACGAAGCCGGTCAGCGGCAGGCCGGTGGGCTCTGCGGCTGGTGGCGGCGGGTTGACCGCCGCCGTGGGACGGGAGTGGGAGGCACGGGAAACTTCTTGCATGATCGACCTTTGCGCCGGCATGGCCGGCAAACACGGAAGACCATCTCGGTCGCAGCCACCATGGTCGGGATCGGTGTGCTGCCAAGGAGCGCCGGAACGATGTCGTCGCCTGCCGGCGCTCCGCTCAGGCAGGGACGTGAAACGCACACCAAGGGGAGATGCGGCGAGGAACTCGCCATCGGGCAGGTGACGACTGCGACGCGCCGAACGGCGATGCCAAAACTCTAGTCCACGGAAGCCGCCGCGTCCTTGGGATGGCGACCCTCCAACGTCAAAACACCCACAAGGCCGGTCGTTCTCGCATGGCACGCACGAGACTACGCGGGAGCGCCTGACGCGCCCTGCTCCGCCGCATGGGGCATTGGCTCCGTCCGAACGGTCGTGGTGGCTGCAGCAGCCGGGTGGTCGACCGTTGGCTTGGCCGCTTGCGCGGTCGATTGCGTGGCCGCTCGGCCGGCCACATCGTCCGCTGCCGGCACCGCAGCACTGCCCTCCGACCCCCTGGCATCCAGCGCATTCATCTGCCGCCGCAGCCGCCCCGCCAGGCTGCGGGCGCTGCTGGCCAGCTCCCGCACCCGGCGCTTCAAGGCTGCGCGCTCGGTGTCGATTGCCTCGGGCGTCGCGACCTCGTGGATCTCCAGCGTCTGCAGCAGCGGCATCAACTGGTCCAACTGGCCGAGTATCTCCAGATACCGACGCCCACTGGAGGACAGCACGCCCACCTCCAGCACCATGGGCACGGTGTCGTAGGTCGCAGACGCCGTGATCCCATGCGCCTGGAACAGGGCTTCGGCCGCATCGATCGCCTGGTTCAGATCGTCCGCCACCTTGTCCATCTGCGCGCGCAAGAGGGCCTCGACCCTGGCCACATCCGCATGGTCCAGCCGCGTGCGCGCGATCACCGACACGAAGTGGCTGCCCAGCTGGAAGGTGTTGAAGTAGCGCACGAACGCGCGCTTGCCGTCGGGACTGGCAAAGCGCACCGGGATCTTCAGGCTGGCCGCCTCGATGCGCCGGAAGTCCGCCTGGTTCTCGCGCGCGAGGATGCGGGCGTTGACGCCCCCCTGGTCATGCTTGACGACATCGATCTGGGCCATGGCATCCTCCTGCAGCGACAACGCGCCGTCGCCATGATCGGCCTCTTGCCATCACGTTGCCACGTAAAAAGGCCAGCGATTTCGCGCGATTTCGACACCAGCGTCGTGTGAGACCGCATGGGCCGTTGACGCGCTGCACCGCGCCGACTACTGTGCCCTGGATGCAGTAGCTGGCCCTGCCCTGGCGAGCCCTGGAGAGAACGACGTCCCGGCGCCCTCGGCGCTCCGCGGCGTCCCCGCACACACCGGTCGCGGACACGGCTTTCGAAGCCGGGCCAGGCCCTCGCAGCCTGGCGCCGAAAGCTTTCCCCCCGGTCGCTGGCAGACCGGACGCGCGCCGCACCGCGCCGCGCGCAAGCCAGCCCTTCCCACCGATCCCCACGGATCCGATCGCTTGTTCACCACCCCTGGGGGCTCTGCGCCTCCGGGCGTCGGCGGCCTCCTTCGTTCAACCCAAGGAGCCACCTATGTTGCCTACTCACGCCTGCGCGCAGGCCGTCACCTACCACGCGCAGTTCCACGTCCCGGTCGATCTGCTGTAGACCGACACCCGCGTCGACTACCACGCAGCAGCCGATCCCGAAGCGCCTGACCTCGACGCTCCGATGGAATGGAGCGAAGAAGACCTGGTGCTGCTGCACTGGCGGCTGCTGCGCGAGATCCAGCGCCTGGCCGAGCCAGACACGCCGCTGGAAGAGAAGCTGGACACGCTGCGCTTGGTCTTCACCGAGCGCACCAAGGACGGACAGCCGTTCTCGTTCGTGTCCTGCCTGCGCGTGGTGGGCTGCAGCCCGCTGTCGCCCCTGCCCTATTGCGGGCTCGTGGACGCCGAAGAGGTGCGCGACCGCATCCGTGCCGCCGTGAAGCCCTGGCTGCGCGAGACCCTGCTGCGCTACCCGGGCTGGGTGCGTGAAGCCGTGCTGGACCACCCGGACTGGGTGGCCACGCGTCTGGCCGCCAACTCGCAGTGGCTCAACGAAGAGACCCGGCGCATCGCGCTGCAGGGCGACATGTTCGCCTGAGTTCTTTCCCGGCTCGCCCCGTGCGATCCGTTCGCCCGACCCATCCACCCCGCGGGGGCGCTTCGTCTGGAAGCAACTCGCACTCACCGGAGATGACGATGCAGATCTAAGTGCACATCGACGAGGCCGGCGCGCTGCGCAACCAGCGCTACGCCTTTACCAACCGCTTCACGCTCGTCACCGAGCTGTTGCAGAACGCGCGCCGCGCGGGCGCGCGGCACATCGACGTCACCTACGACGCCGAGGCCCTGTGCCTGACGGTGCAGGACGACGGTTGCGGCCTGCAGGACTTCCAGGCCCTGCTGACCTTCCACCATTCGGGCTGGGACAGCCAGACCGTGGTCGAGGAACGCGCGTTCGGCATGGGCTTCACCAAGTGCCTGTATGCGGCCACGCGCTGCATCGTGCACTCGGGCCACCAGCGCGTCGACATCGACACCGTGGCTGCGCTGGACCGGGCGCCATGTGACGTCGTCACCACCGACACCCGAGTCGCCGGCACACGCGTCGAACTGTACGGCGTGGACCTGACCGACCTGCCACTGCGCATCGAACGGTTGTGCCAGGGTTTCCCGGTCGACGTCGTGTTCAACGGCGAACGCCTGCTGCGCCGCTACGCCAAGGACTGCCTGGTGTTCGAGCCCACGCCGATCGGCGCCGTGCACTTGACGGGGCGCTACGACGGCCGCGCGGAGCGCGGCGTGCTGGTCTTCCTGCAGGGCTTCTGCGTGCATGTGCCCACGGTCCACGAGAGCGACCGCGTCAACGTCGTGCACCTGGACCCTCGCCAGTTCGTGGCCCGCCTGCCGGACCGCGATATGTTGATCGACGCCGACCAGCAGCTGCCGCGCATCGAGGCGCAGCTGCAGCAGTGCTGGCGCCACCACCTGCAGAAGTCCCACGACCGCATGCCGGACCGCAGCTTCGTCGACACCTTCTACAACGCCATGCGCTGCTGGGGTCTGCTGGCGATGCTCAATGGCCTGGATGCACTGCCGACCGTGCTGTTTGAGCGCATCGCCGGCTACCCGGTACAGGGCAATCCGTTCCACCGTGGCTACCTGGACCCGGTGGCCACGGCGCCCAGCCGGGCCGAGATTGAGCAAGGCCAGGTGCGCCTGGTCGCGCTGGATGATCCGCATGCGGCGAACGCCGCCCACTGGATGCTGGCCCGCGCACGCCACTGGATGGTGGTCAAACCGCGCGGCCTGGACGCCTGCCACTGGCTGCAGCGCCACATCCGCATGCTGGACGACAACCCGGCCGAGGTCGAGGCGCTGGACGTGCAGGCGCAGGCGCAACTCGAAGGCCGCGTGGTCAGCACGCAGGTCGTGCTGTGCCGCGCCGTGCGCATCCGCATCGGCCCGGAGGAAGCCGAGATCGAGGACGCCGGCCTGGCCCATGGCGACCAGTTGCTGGTGCCCGCCGGCGAAAGCACGGGCGAGCCGGTGCGCCAGTGGTCGGACTTCCTGGACGACTCGGAGCGCTACCAGGAAGCCGACATGCAGGCCGATCGGAAGGCCCTGGCCGCGCTGGTCCAGCACCTGCGTTCCACGGATGCGCAGGCCACGCTGACCGCGTTGCTGTCGTCCATGCAGCTGGACCGCTACCCGCTGCTGCACGGCTGCTCGTTCGAGATCAGCGTGGGCGATGGTGCAGCGCCGGGCTGTTCGGTCGAGCTGGTCGGCTCGCCGCTCGTCGCGATCCCGCTGGGGGACTTCCATGGACAGCGCTGAGTACGCGCTGCGCGTGGACGCCGCCCGGCGCGCCGCGCACGGCCGCTGGACCGAGATCCTGCAGGCACAGGGCCTGGACGAGCGCCTGCAGGCGCGCAAGCCCATGGCCTGCCCGCTGTGCCGCGCCGGTGTGGACCGGTTCCAGTACGCCGACAAGTTCGGCGAAGGCAACTACCACTGCCGCAAGTGCGGCCCCGGCGGCGGCTTCAAGCTGCTGCAGGCCTGCAAGGGCCTGGACTTCCACGCGGCCCTGACGGCCGTGGAGTCGCTGCTGGGCCGCTTGACGGTGGTGCCAATGGCCACAGCCGGCGCAACGTCGGCGCCCTCCCCCGAGCGCATGCGCGCCCTGGCACAGTGCCTCTGGGACGAGGCCCGGCCGGTGACGGCCGGCGATGCCGTGGACCGCTACCTGCAAAGCCGCAGCCTGGGCCTGGCGGTGTACCCGCCGGCCCTGCGCCGCCACCCGGCCCTGGGCTACTTCCGCAAGGACGCTGGCCCGCGTGCGCGCAAGGTGGCCGACTGTATGCCCAAGGATCTGGACGCGGCCCAACTCAAGAGTATCGACCAGGTCGTGACCAAGCGGATGCGCATCAAGCGCGGCGAAGCGCTCTACAAGGACGGCGATGTGTTCAAGGCCATCTACACCGTGCGCGCTGGGTTCATCAAGACGAGCGTGGCGAACGCCGGCGGACGCGAACAGGTGACCGGCTTCCAGATGGCCGGCGAGATCCTGGGCTTGGGCGGCATCGTCACCGAGCGACACCACGGCGACGCAGTGGCGCTCGAAGACACTGAGGTCTGCGCCATCCGCTTCGCCAAGCTCGAAGCGCTGACCCGGGAAATCCCGGCCGTGCAGCACCATGTGCACAAGGCAATGAGCCGCGAGATAGTGCGCGAGCACGGCATGATGCTGCTGCTGGGCATCATGCGCGCTGAGGAGCGGCTGGCGGCCTTCCTGCTGAATTTGGTGAAGCGGCTGCGCGCACGCGGTTTCTCTGGTACCGAGCTGCTGCTGCGCATGACGCGCGAGGAGATCGGCTCCTACCTCGGTCTGAAGTTGGAGACGGTGAGCCGGCTGTTCTCCAAGCTGGCCCTCGAAGGCATCATCGAAGTGAACCAGAAGCAGGTGCGTATCACCGACATCGCGCGGCTTCAGGCGATCGAGCACGAAGCCCCGGTGCACTGAAGCTCCCCCTCGCCCATTCGCCAACCATGGCCTTGTGGCCACCACATAGAGAAACCATGCAAGTCAACCTGCCCGTCAGCCAGCGAGAACACGACTTTTCTGAAGACCAACCGCTGGTGTCCACCACCGACCGGCAGGGCCTCATCACCCATTGCAACCACGCTTTCGTAGCCACATCGGGTTTTGATTATGAGGAACTGATCGGGCAGCCGCACAACATGATCCGCCACCCCGACATGCCGGAGGCCGCATTCAAGGACATGTGGCGCACCGTCGGCAGCGGCTCGCCCTGGACCGGCGTGGTGAAGAACCGGCGCAAGGATGGCGACCACTACTGGGTTTTGGCCAACGTGACGCCGATTCTTGAGCAGGGCAAGCCCAGCGGCTATATGTCGGTGCGCACCAAGCCGACCCGCCAGCAGGTAGCCGAAGCCGTGGCGCTGTACCGCGTGATGGCAGCCGAGCGCGTGGCTGGCCGCGTTCACCACTACCTGGACGGCGGCAGGCCGCAACGTCAGGGCGTGCGCGGCTGGCCCGGCCGGCTTCGCCAGACCTCGATCCCGGCGCGCATGGCTTTCGCCCTGGCGCTCGTGGCCGTGCTGGCGATGCTGCCCGACCTGCTGCAGTGGCAGGGCACCACGGCCACGCTGGCGCGAGGCGCGACGCTGCTGCTTGGCCTGGGCCTGGCGATGGCGTGGTTCAGTCGGGCCATGGGCTCGGCCATGGACGAGGCTGTGCATTTTGCCGGCGAGCTTTCGGGCTGCAACCTGCTGGGCAGGCCACGCTTGGATTTTCCCGAACCGTTTGGCACCCTCATGCGCCGCTTGAACCAGATCCAGATCAACCTGCGCGCCGTGGTGGGCGATGTGCGCCGCGAGATCACCGGCTTCACGGCCTCGGCCAAGGAAATTGCGCTGGGCAGCCTGGACTTGGCCGGGCGCACTGAGTCGCAGGCCAGCAGCCTGGAGCAGACAGCCGCGTCGATGGAAGAGCTGTCCAGCACAGTGCGGCAAACCGCCGACACCGCCGGCCAGATGGCCAGCCGCAGCGACAGCAGCACCAAGGTGGCCGAGCGCGGCGAACGGGCGGTGCAGGAGGCTCGCCTAGCGATGGCGGGCATCGAGCAATCCTCGCGCAAGATCGGAAGCATCACCGCGGTGATCGAAGGCATCGCTTTCCAGACTAGCATCCTGGCGCTAAATGCCGCCGTGGAAGCCGCCCGTGCCGGCGAAAGCGGCCGAGGCTTCGCCGTCGTGGCCACCGAGGTGCGTGCCCTGGCGCAGCGCAGCGCCAGCGCTGCCAAGGAAATTCAACAGCTGACGACCGAAGCGTCCGGACGCATCGCCCAGGGCACGGAGCGCATCCACGGCGCCGGCGCGACGCTGGCCGAGGTCATGGAATCGGTGCGCGACGTGGGCGCCATGGTGCGCCAGATCACCGGGGCCGCGAAGGAGCAGGCGCTGGGCATCTCACAGGTGAACGAGGCCGTGGTCCAGCTGGACACGGTGACGCAGCAGAACGCGGCGCTGGTGGAAGAATCGGCCGCATCGGCGAGTTCTCTGGGCCAGAGCGCCGAAACGCTGCACCGTGCGGTGTCGGTATTTCAAATGCAGGAGGGTTTGAGCCTGTTGCCGCCGCTGGCTCCCTCGGTGTCGGCCGATGCAAAAGTGACCCGGCTCAAATTTCGGTCGACGCCAACAAGCAGGCCGACATCAGCGGCGGGCATCTGCAGGTGAACAACGAGATGCAGCCTGCGCCGCTGGCCGGATCGGTGCAAGGGGGAGCATCGAATCTCTGTCCGCGCCTGGACGGAAAACCGCATGGTCTCCCACGCAGGGGTTTTTTTGCTCTGGGGCTTAAATTCAGCAAAGGTCAGAGCAGAGCAGGCGGAAGGGAGTGACCATGCCAAACCGCGCGATGGAACTGCGTCACCTAGAACAAGCCGACCGCCATATCCGCGAAAGCGAGCTGAGGGTGCTGACGACGGAGGCGACTATTGCAAGGGCGGTTGCGCTAAAAATGAACACAGACCAAGCCTGCGTATTGCTGGCGTTGATAAGCGACATCCTAGCCAACTGCAAGGCACACCGGCTCCTGATTCTTGCAGGCTATTGCGGACATAGACCGTGGACCAAGCCGCGCGGTTCCGGGGCTACCCGGCTGCTGTCAGGACAGACAACGGCCCCGAGTTCACCAGCAGGGCCTTCATCGGCTGGGCACAAAGCCACGGCATCCGACACATCCTGATCGAGCCGGGGCGACCCATGCAGAACGGCATCCCATTGGTCGGCGTCAACACTTCAATGCCGCGCTCGCCGCCACCCTGGCCGGTGGCGGCCGACCTGCAGGCGCTGCCGTGCGGATCGAGCGATCCTCTTAAAGCAAGTACGAGCTCTGCCGCACCCAAACCGTATGCTGTGATCCAACTTTCACTAAACTCACAGGTTAAGGAGACAACATGCCAGACACTCAGTCTTTCTATCAGCCGCTGGACCCCGGCCGCATCGACCCGTTGGACAGCGCAGGGCTGCAATACTGGTGCAAAGAGCTTGCTTGCACTGAGGCCGAGCTGACCAGAGCAATTTCCGAAGTCGGCGAGCACGTATCGGCGGTCCGTGAACACCTTGCCAAGCCTCGCTGACAGATTTCGCATTGAGAGCCGGTCCCGGTTGTTTGAACACGCCGGAGCCCGAGATAAGTGGATGGGCTGCGATGTGAAAGATCAGCTCAGGCCCCTGCCAGGCCGCCGGAGGCGCCCCCCGGTTGGCCATGTACTCATGGCCAAATCCCTTCAGGCCGCCGCCTGCATCGGCGTCAGCGCGGCGTAGTAGACCATGTCCGGCGTGCTGCCGCCGTGGGCTTGGTGCGGGCGGCGCGCGTTGTAGAACGCCAGATATGCGTCCAGGCCCTGGCGCGCGGCGCTGACGCTGTCGTAGGCCTTCAGGTACACCTCCTCGTACTTCACGCTGCGCCACAGCCGCTCGACGAAAACGTTGTCGCGCCAGCAGCCCTTGCCGTCCATGCTTTGGCGCGCGCCGATGCGCGCCACCTCGGCGACGAACTCGGCGCTGCTGAACTGGCTGCCCTGGTCGGTGTTGACGATCTCGGGCGCGCCGTAGCGGCTTGCGGCCTCGCGCAGCGCCTCCACGCAGAAGTCAGCCTCCATCGTGATGGACACGCGGCGCGCCAAGACCCGGCGGCTCGCCCAATCCAGTACGGCCACCAGGTACACCCAGCCGCGCGCCATCGGGATGTAGGTGATATCCAGCGCCCAGACCTGGTTGACCCGCTCGATGGCCAGCTCGCGCAGCAGGTACGGGAACACCGGGTGCGCCGGGTTCTTGCGGCTGGTGTTCGGCTTGCGGTAAAGCGCTTGCAGGCCCATGCGCCGCATCAGCGTGCGCACGTGCCTGCGGCCCACCTCGGTGCCATGCAGCCGCAGCAGATCGCGCAGCATGCGGCTGCCGGCAAACGGGTGCTCCAGGTGCAGCTCGTCCAGGCGGCGCATCAGCGCCAGATCCTCCTGGCTGACCGGTTCGCTGCGGTAGTACGCGGTGCCCCGGCTGATGCCCACCAGTGCGGCCTGGCGCTTGATCGGCAGGGTATGCCCACGGTCGATCATCGCTTTACGCTCAGCAAGCCGGCCTTGTTGAGCGCTCCGGCTAAAAAATCGATCTCCAGCGCCTGCTGGCCGATCTTGGCGTGCAAGTCCTTCAGGTCCGACGCGGGTTCTGCGGCGGCGCTGGCGGCGCCGAACACATCGGCTGCGCGCTCCAGCAGCTGGCGTCGCCACTCGGTCACCTGGTTGGGATGCACATCGTGCTTTTGCGCCACCTCGGCGATCGTCTTGTCGCCCTTGACGGCGTCCAAGGCCACCTTGGCCTTGAACGTCGCCGAGTGGTTGCGGCGGGGTCTTCTGCTCATCTGTCTGCTCCTGATCACGGGCTCTATCCTCGCCCAGCGGAGCAGCTCATCCACTTTGCAGCGTGTTCAAAATTCCGGGACCGGCTCTCCTTGCTCGCTGGGATGCTGTGCTGTGGACGGTGCGGGCGGCGTCTGGTGGTCGCTTACGTCGGGCGCGGGGTGCCTCAGGCGGTGTATCGATGTGATCGCCCTAAGGAAGCTCTGCGCAATGCGCTTTGAGATGTGCTGATGCAGCCCCACCCAGCCAATTGGCCGATTCGGCCCGTTGCACAGCGGCTTGTCGGCTCCTTCGGGCCTGCTTGCCGGCCTCTTGGCCGTTTGCAGGCGCACTCATGCCTGCGCCCCCATCAAAGTGCGCCGCACCATCCACAGGTTGGACAGCGCGAACAGCGTGTGCAGCTGCGCGGTGTTCTTCGCCAGCCCGCGGTAGCGCACCTTGACGTGGCCGAACTGGCGCTTGAGCACCCGGAACGGATGTTCGACCTTGGCCCGGATGCTGGCCTTGATGCGCTCGATCTGGTCGGTCAGGTTTTCGACCAAGTCGGTCTTGTCCAGCAGCTTGCGCTTGCCCGGGCGCATGGCGATGTTCCAGCGCACGCTCTCCTTGGCATCAGGCCGCTTGCCAGCGCCCTGGTAGCCGGCGTCGCCCCACGCCTCGGCCTCCTCGCCGTGCAGCAGCGTGTTGGCCTCGACCACGTCGTTGACGCTGCCAGCGGTGCCGCGCACCGTGTGCACCAAGCCCGATTCGGCATCCACGCCGATGTGGGCCTTCATGCCGAAGAACCACTGCTGACCCTTCTGGCTTTGCTTCATTTCAGGGTCGCGCTCGCCCGAGGCGTTTTTGGTCGAACTGGGTGCGGCGATCAGCGTGGCGTCCACCACGGTGACGGCGCGCAGCAGCAGGCCCTTGGCGCCCAGCAGCTCGTTGACCAGCGCCAGGATCTGCGGGGCCAACTTGTGTTCTTCCAGCAGCCGACGAAAGCGCAGGATCGTGGTCTCGTCGGGCAGCGGCGTGTTCCAGTTCAAGCCCGCGAATTCGCGGAACAGCGGCACGTCGTGCAGCGCCTCTTCCATCGCCGGATCGCTCAGCGTGAACCACTGCTACTGAGATGGACCCGACGCCACCTTCGCCGCACACTGGGCGTCTTCCACAACTTGCTACCGGAGGCTCATCATGGACGTGGACATTCTGGGCATCGACTTGGCCAAGCGCGTGTTTCAGTTGCACGGTGCCGATCGTCGCGGTCGCGCACTGCATCGAGCCAAGGTCACTCGATCGGAGTTGCTGGAGTCCGTCCGGCAACTTCATCCGCGAACCATCGCGATGGAAGCCTGCAGTTCGGCACACCATTGGGCAAGACAGTTTCAAGCACTCGGCGTTGAGGTCAAACTAGTCAGCCCCCATTACGTCAAACCCTTCGTCAAGACGAACAAGAACGATCGCAATGATGCTGAGGCGATCGTCGAGGCAGCTTGTCGCCCGAGTATGAACTTCGTGCCAGTCAAGTCGGTCGAGCAGCAGGACATTCAGGCCATCCACCGGACGCGCGAGCTGCTGGTGCACCAGCGCACCGCCCTCATCAACCAGGTGCGAGGACTGCTCGCTGAGAGAGGCATCACCGTCGGCCGGTATCCAGCAGCGTTCAGAAAGCGCGTCCCCGAGATCCTTGAGGAGGCACAAGGAGAACTGACCGAGCGCTGCCAGACGCTACTGCGGATGGCGTTGGAGGGGTTCCGCGCCATCGAGGCTCAGATTGTGCAGACCGAGGGATGGCTTGAAGCGGTCATGGAACAGTCCGCCTTGTGCCAAAAGATTGCAGCCATCCCAGGCGTCGGGGTGATGACCGCCACAGCAATGGTGGCCGCGGTCGGCGACGCCAAAGCGTTCAAGAACGGCCGCCACCTGGCCGCGTGGATTGGGCTCGTCCCACAGCAACACTCGTCGGACGGAAAGTCACGCCTGCTCGGCATCAGCAAGCGGGGAGATGCCTACTTGCGAACTCTGTTGATCCACGGGGCGCGCTCGGTCCTGATCAGGGTTGCGTGCCGCAAAGATGCACGCAGCGTGTGGCTGCAGGAACTGATCTCCAGACGCGGATACAACCGCGCGACCGTAGCGCTGGCCAACAAGAATGCGCGGATCATTCAATCCGTCCTGAGCGGGACAGACGGCTATCGCCCTTCGCTGGCGGCGGCATAGCAAAACGCTCAGGACGATGATTCCTGGCCGAGAAGAATCGGCCAACACCCACCCCTGGTTTTGCGACGCTTCTCAAATGTGATGACACAACCGGTTAGACCAGCGTTCCGTGATCCTGTACTTCATGTGGGCCGAGCAATCAGGCCGAACTGCTGCTAAGGACGGAACGCGCGGATCTCATCAAGGCTGCGGGCAAGCGGTGCTCACCAAGCAAGCCGAATACATGTGTGCAGACCGTTGATCATCAAACGAGGGGGGCTTGCAAAAGGCGTCGGGTCCATACATGCATGAAGTGCACGCGCAGCATGGTCTCCACGGCAAAGGGCGGGCGACCGCGTTTGCCTTCCGGCGCGTACGGGGTGATGAGATCGGTGAGCGCAGCCCAAGGCACCACACACTCCATCTCCGCCAGGAACTCACGCTTGCGCGTGCTCTTGGTCGTCAGGTTCAGGCCCAGGTCGGCTTGTTTCATGGCTCAGATTTTCTCAGCGCCAGGGCTTGCCAACGACATCGGCAGCGGATTTGTGCAGACCTTCCCTAACCTACAGTTGGCGCAGCCGCGATGCTTCACGTTCGGTGGCCGCCGGCCCGACGACGCGATCGCCCGGGAGTTGCTGCGCGCGGTCGAGCCCCTGGCGATCGAAGCCGCACTGCAAGCCGAACGGAGGCACATGGAAGTCCAGGCTGACCAGCGACGCATCTCGGAGCTCGAACTGCAGCAGGCGCGCTACGAGGCGTCGCTCGCAGAGCGCCGCTATGCAGCTTGCGATCCGGACAACCGGTTGATCGCCGCGCAGCTCGAGAAGAGCTGGGAGAGCGCATTGCAGCGCGTGCTCGCCTGCGAGGAACGCTTGACCACGGTCGAACAAACGCAGTCCTTGGAGAAGCCCGACTTGGCTGGTCTGTCCGAGGACCTCGCTGTCGCGTGGAATGCGCCGGGGGTGACGATGCGCGCGCGCCAGCAACTGCTGCGTACCCTCGTCAAGGACATCGTGGCCGATGTCGACGACACGACTCGCGAGGTCGTGCTGACGATCCATTGGCGTGGCGGCCAGCATTCGCAAGTGAAGTTCGTCAAGCCGCGCTCGGGTGAACACGGCTGTCGCACGCCGGAAGAAGCATTGGCCGTCATGCGCAGCATGGCCGGCAAGTGGTCCGACGAACACATTGCCGCGACGCTTAACCGCATGGGCTTTCCCACCGGTCAGGGCAAGACATGGACTGCGCGCCGCGTCGGCTCCACGCGCATGGTCAACGACATTCGCGCGTACCGGTCCGCGCACAAGGATGGCGAGTGGTTGACCATGTCGGAGGCTGCCGCCGCGCTCGGCGTCAACAACCACCGCATTCGGCGCCTCATCAAGGACGGAGTCTTGCATGCCGAGCAGGTAGTGCCACGCGCGCCGTACCAGATTCATGCGAGCGATCTGCAGGATCACCGGGTCATCGACGCAGTCTCGCGAACAGATCGCCCGTGTCGAGTCGAGGCCGAGAACCAGATCTCAATGTTTTCAATCACTTAACGAGGTGGGGCACTATGAACAGGCCATTGCCCAGGGGCGCATCAGGTTCTCGATGTGGTTGTTGTACACGCTGACCGCACCGTCGAGGAGGAAGCGCCCGAGCGCACTCCAGCGTTTGAGGCTGTTGTCCAGTGCGCCGGCGATGCCGCTGCCGTCGGGCACCCGGGTGCGCTCGTGCCGCATCCACGCATGCAGCTCGTCCCACACGGGCCGGGCGTGCAGCAGGCGATGCGCCAGCCTGGCCCGCGCGTGCATCCCGCGCCCCTGGGCCTCGATCTGGTAGAGCCTGGCGATGCGCCCCACCGCCTGCGCCGCCACGGGACTGGCATGGGCGTTGGCCAGTTCGTCGAACTTGCGCCGCGTGTGCGCCTGGCAGCCCGCCTCGATACAGCCTTCTCGTTTGAAGACGGCAGCGTAGCCGCCGTAGTCGTCACATGTGAGCGTGCCGCGCCAGCCGGTGAGGAACTGCATCGGGTACTTGGCGCCACGTCCTGCGCAGAAGTCGTAGACGACGCCGGCCAGGGCGTCGTGCTCGCCGCGCGCATAGGCCCACACGTAGGCCTTGGCGTGGCGCTCAACGGGCCCTTCAGGCGGCTCATCTGCTGCAGGAGGCGCTTGCGCTCCTTCGCGGTGACGCAACAATGCCGCCGATGCAGACAGAAAAGCGCGCCTCCGACAGGCTTCTGAGGCTGCCTGAGGTCGAGCGCCTCACCGGCCTGCGCAGGTCGGCCATCTACGAGCAGATGCGCAGGGGCATCTTTCCGCGCTCGGTGAAAACCGGACAGCGCACCGCGGCGTGGCCGGAGAGCGCCGTGCAATCATGGATCGCGGAGCGCATGAACGGGCGCGCGACATGAATGCTGCATGCATCCATATCGGAGACGGCCCGAACCCCAACCATGAGCGCCCCATGCCGGTGACCGCATCCGCGAATGGCTCGGCAGGCAGACGTTGAGCGGCACGCCGATCATTAGGGGTAGCCCGGCCTAGCTAGGACCAACCAAGTTCGACAGCTTGAGACTGTTATGCACAGGCCTCGGTTATGAACAGTTCCCACCGGCCATCGGGTTGAGGGCCTGGATTTCCGGGCGCCGCCGATCGGAGTGGCGCCTGTGAACTGGACATAAGTTCGGCTCTGGCGCAAGGCTGGTGATCTCACAACTGGAGATCACCATGGATTCGACCCGTTCGCTGCACCCGATGGCCAAGGCCTGGCTACTTGATGGGCCGCTGTCGCCATACGTCGATGCGTTCGAAGCGCTGTTGGAGCGTGGCCGCTACGCTGACGCAACCGCAGCGACGGACATGCGCGCGTTGGCGCACTTCGCCCATTGGATGACCGGGTGCCGGTTGACCGCCGATCAGATCGACGAAGGACTCGTCAAGCAGTTTCTGGATTCACACGTGCCGCGATGCGATTGCCATGCGACGGCATTGCGCACCCCCAGCGCTCTGCGAGCCAGCCTCGCACACCTGTTGGCGTTACTGCGCGAGCAGCACGTCATCTTGGAGCTGCCCGGACCCAGCGGCCCCATTGCCGAAGAACTGCACCGCTACAACGTGCACACGCGCGATGCCTGCGGCCTGGGGGTGGGCACGCGTGCGGGCCGACTGGCGATCGTGGGCAGGCTGCAGCTGTGCAAGTTCGCCGGCAGCGCCATCGCCATCGGTGAGCTGCAAGCAGAAGACGTTCGCGGCTTCATTGCAACCGAGCTGACGCGGGTGGACAGCAAGTCCCACGCCAGCGCGCTGGCCGCCGCACTGCGGGCGTACTTGCGGTACCGCGCCACCTGCGGCGATGTCCTGCATGCCCTGCTCGGCGTCATCGCGTCGCCGGCGCGGTGGAGCCTGGCATCGCTTCCACGCGCACTCACGACAGAGCAGGTCCAGCGACTTCTGGCTTATTGCGCCCAAGCCCCGCGCACGCCGCTGCGCCTGCTCGCCATGGTGCGCTTGGCGCTAGATCTTGGGCTGCGCGTGGGCGAGATCGCCAGGCTGCAGATGCACGACTTTGACTGGCGCGCCGGCACCGTAATCTTGAAGGGCACAAAGTCCAGCCGACAGGATGTGCTGCCACTGCCGGCGGCCACCGGCCAAGCGTTGGCCGCGTACGTGATGCGGGAGCGGGGCACGACCACGCTGCCAACCCTGTTCGTGCGCCGTATGGCACCGCACGACAGGCCGATCGGGGTGCATGCAGTGAGCCGCGCTATCGGTCGTGCCCTGCGACACGCTGGCATCGACCACGCCAGCCATTCGCTGCGCCACACACTGGCGTGCCGTCTGGTCAACAACGGCGGTTCGATCAAGGAAGTTGCCGACGTGCTGCGGCATCGATCCATGAACACCTCGTTGATCTACGCCAAGCTCGACTTCCAAGCGCTCGCCGAGGTGGCCCTGCCTTGGCCTGGGAGTGCATCATGAGCGCCCCCGCAGGCTCCAGCAGCGACCTTGCCTGTCGGGTGCAGCAATATTTGGATGAGCGACGTCGCTTTGGGTTCGAACTGCGGACACCTGCCCGCGTCTTGCCCAACTTTGCGCGATTCGTCGCCGCCGCCGGCCACACCGGGCCGCTGACGATCGAGCTGATGGCGCAATGGGCACGCCAGGTGGAGGCCAGACGCCTGGTGAACGGCTCGCCCGACAGCGATACAGCGGCGCGTCGGCTGGCGGCGCTAAGGCCATTCATGCGCTGGCTGCGGCAATTCGATCCGACCACTGAGGTTCCGGATGACTCCAGCTTCGGCCCGCTTCCCGGCCGTGTGTCGCCTCACATCTACTGCGAGGTCGAGATCGTTGCGTTGCTGGGGGTTGCCAGCCAAATCGGTCCGTCGGATGGCCTGCGCGCCGCCACTTACACGACGCTGTTCGGACTGATCGCTTCGACCGGACTGCGAATCTCCGAAGCGCTGAGACTGCTGGACCCGGACGTGGACCTGGACCGAGGCCTCCTGACCATCCGTCAGACCAAGTTCGGCAAGTCCCGCCAAGTGCCGCTGTATCCAAGCGCGATCGGTCCATTGACGACCTATCAGGCACTGCGCCGCCAGCATGTACGTCCGACACCAGATACGACCTTCTTCATCAGTTCGCGCGGCGTGCGCCGGGGTGAGCCGTTGGGTGAGAGACAGGCGCACCGGATGTTCGCGCAGTTACGCGAGCAATTGGGATGGATCGATCGAGGCGGGCACGGCCAACCTCGGATCCACGATCTTCGCCACAGTTTTGCCGTGAGGCGGCTGATCTTGTGGCACGAGCAGGGTGCCGACCTCCATCAACGGATGTTGGCGTTGTCCACGTACATGGGGCACGTCAGCATCTCCAACACCTACTGGTACCTGAGTGGTGTGCCGGAGCTGATGGCGCTGGCCGGCGCACGGTTCGAGCGCTTTGCGGATCTCGGAGCGTGCGACTATGACTAAGCCCAACGAATCCAAGCTGGCCCCACCCAGCTTTGCGGCGCTCGTGCAATCGTTCTTCGCCGAACACCTGACCCAGCAGCGTGCGTTGAGTGCCCGCACCGTGGCGGCCTACCGGGACGCGTTCTTGCTGTTCCTGGAATTCGCCCAGACGCGGCTGCACAAAGCCCCCACGGCCATGCAGCTCGCAGACGTAACGCCCGCTCTGATCCTGGCCTTCCTCGACCATCTGGAGAGCGATCGGCACAACATGGTCCGCAGCCGCAATGCGCGGTTGGCCGCACTGCGCACGTTCCTGAAGTTCGCGGCGCGCAAGGACGTGACGGCCCTTCACATCGTCGAGCAAGCATTGGGCGTGCCCATGAAGCGCTTCGAGCGACCCATGCTCGGCTTTCTGACGCGGGAGGAGATGTTGGCCGTGATCGGAGCGCCCGGTGCGGGTTGGGTCAGTCAGCGCGACGTCCTGCTGCTTGCCCTCATGTACAACACCGGCGCTCGCGTGTCGGAGGTGATCGGTGTGAAGGTTGCCGACGTCGTACTCGCGCCTGCTGCCTGCGTGCACCTTCATGGCAAAGGGCGCAAGCAACGCTCGGTGCCGCTGTGGCGCTCCACGGTGAAGGGGCTGCGCGCATGGCTGCGGTTGAACCCTGACCTGGGTCCTACGTCGGCGTTGCTGCCCAGTCGCGCAGGTGTGGCGATGACGCGATCCAACGTGACGCAGCGGCTGGCGTTGGCCGTAAAGGCCGCCACGCGCACGTTGCCGAGCCTGGCCGGCCGAGCGATCTCTCCCCACACGCTGCGTCACTCGACTGCAATGCACCTGCTGCAGTCCGGCGTGGACATCAGCGTGATCGCCCTGTGGCTCGGCCATGAAAGTCCGACGACGACGCACCAGTACGTCGAGGCGGATCTCGCCATGAAGGAGAAGGCGCTGTCTCGGCTTCAGGATCCCGGCGTCGTAGCACGCCGCTTCCGAGCAGATGACTCGCTGCTGGACTTCATCAAGGCTCTCTGACTATGCACAGCGCGGAGCCGCGACCGCGCTTCCCGGTGCGAAGCAACGCCGCTGCTCTGCCAACACCAACTGTTCATAACCGAGGCCTGTGCATAACAGGCTTTATGGAGAGCTCTCCATAAAGACTGGCTGCTGACCTTGAGTTTTCAGATCTGAATGACCGTCGCTTGCGAAACCCGACATTCACGCTCGCCAAGCGCGTCGGCCCGCTGTACCCCCGTAACCGGTCAATCAGCGAAAGCTCACCGCTAGATCACGCGAACGGCTGCTCGCGCAGCTGGTGAACTATCGCTCTGCGCCCGTTGCGGTCGGTCACAGCCGCGACCTTGAGTGCACGCCAGCGGACAATTGCAAGGGTCCGGCGGTTGGCGATCTCAATCCGCGGAGCGCCACAGGCACCATGCCAAGCACCAGTCTCCGATGTGCGTATGCCCGACGAACTCTGCGCTCGGCCGCCGTTCTGGGCGCGCTCATGGATCCGCGAAGTGCTGGAAGCTGACGAACTCAAGCACGGCCCGACGCGGCGTGGCCATCTGATTGACAGGCACATCGCGATCGGGGTAGCCCAGCGACATGCCGCACACCGTCAGCTCGTGCTCCGTGAAGGCCAGGTGCTGTGCGATGACCGGATGGAACCGCGCGAACGACACCTGCGGACAGGTGCCCAGGCCGCGCGCTGCGGCGGCGATCATCACGTTCTGGACAAATAGGCCCAGGTCGAGCCAGCTGTGGGGCGCCAAGCGCCGGTCGATGGTGAAAATCAGGCCGACCGGCGCGCTGAAGAACACGAAGTTCTTTTCGGTCTGCCGGATGCGGCTGGGCATGTCGGCGACGTCCACGCCGAGCGTCTGGTAGTAGATCGCACCGAAATCGCGCTGCCGCTGGGCGTATTCGTCGGGCAATGGGTCGGGGAAGTGCGGGGATGGCGGAAGCGTGTTCTCGCGGCAGGCGCTCACCAACGCGGCGCCCAGTGCTGCCAGGTGCGCACCGGCGACGGCGTGCACCTGCCATGGCTGGGTATTGGAATTGCTGGGCGCGCTCGATGCCACGTCCAGGATCTCTTCCAGCAGGGAACGCGGAACGGGCTCCGGCTTGTAGGCGCGCAGGCTGCGCCGCCCCCGTAGTACACCGTCGACCACGCGCGTGGTGTGCGCGATGTCGCCCTGCGTCATGGCCGCTCCTCGGCCTGCGCTTCGACCGGCGGCGCGTGGTATGCAATGCGCCCGGCAGGCAGGTAGAACAAGGCGATGACCGCGCCGCCGCGGGCTTCCGGGTAGTGGTGGCTGCCCGGGCCGGGCGCCGTCCAGCCCGCTTCGCACCAGCCGTTGGGCCCTGCCAGCGCTGCGCCAGCGTTGAGGGGGACCACCATGTTCAGCTCGCCATAGGGATGCGCGTGGTACTGCCCGCGAAAGGTGTTGCCCGGGTTGCCCTGCGTGTTGGCCGTGCTGTCCATGTACACGGCCGTGATGCTGAACCAGTGCGTGCGCTCCGACGGCTCCACGAGGCGGCTGCGCCGGTAGTGCGGTCCGGTGATCTCGACGTTGGCCGCCCAGCCGTCGCGCACGCCGGCCTTCACCAGGCGCGCGAGCTGCTCGTAGACCTCGCTTCCTGGGCCATGGGTCAGGTTCAGCCAGCGCTCGACGTCTGTGCCCGCGGTCATGTCCTTCACTTCGCCGAGGAAGGCGATGCTGCGCGCTATCAGTTCTTCCCGGTCTTGGTTGCTGTCGTGCTTGCTCATGGTCACTCCTCTGATGTGAAGCCGGAGGCCCGCACGACCGGACCCCATTTGTCGCGTTCGGTCCGGATGTGGCTTTCGTAGGCCTTGGGCGTGAGCGTGAACAGCTCCATCCCGACCTCCTTGAAGTCCGCCACCAGGGCCGGGTCCTTGCTGGCCGCGAGCACGTCGTCGTACAGCTTCTTCACCATGGCTTCGGGTGTGCCGGGGGGAGCGAAGACACCGTAGGATTCGACGCCGGTGATCGCGGGGTAGCCTTGCTCGGCGAAGGTCGGAACGCCAGGCATGGCGCGCGAGCGCTTGTCGCCGCTCACGGCCAGGATGCGCAGTTTGCCGCTCTGCAGGTACGGCAGGAAGTCGGGGACAAATCCCAGGTACGCGGGGATCTGACCACCGAGCAGATCGTTCATGGCCGGCGCCGAACCCCGGTAGCCCACGTGCTGCAGTTTGAGCGCCGCTGCCTCGGACAACTGGAAGCCCAGAAAGTGCGCCATGGAGCCCGCCGCGGGCGACGCGAACATGGCGTGGTTGGGAGACCGTTGCGCCCACTGCACGTAGTCGGCGAGGGTCTTGACGGTCGCGGGGACGGCGTTGCTGACGGCCAGGGCACAGGTCGCCGAGACGACCGGTGTGATCGGCACGAAATCGGCCACCGCGTCGTACGCAAGCTTCGTGTAGACGTGCGGGTAGATGCTGAGCGCCGAGGTGTGCGTGCACAGCAGGGTGTTGCCGTCCGCGCGCTCGCGCTTGAGCTGTGCGTGGGCCAGGCGGCCCGCGCCGCCGGGCCGGTTGTCGACGATGGTGGTGATGCCTTGCTTGCGCCATGCCTCGGCCACGCGGCGCGCAGTCTGGTCCAGCGTGCCTGCTGCGGGGTAACCCACGATGATCCGTCGCGGGGGCGCCGGGGCTTGCGCCCAGACCATGGTCGGCAGTGCCGACGTGGCCAGCGTGGCGAGGCCGATGGCACCGAAGCGCCGACGTGAGAGTGGGTTCATGGGGGCTCCGCGAGGTTGCAAGGGGTTGAGGGCTCCATGATCGTCATCCGTCGCCATGAACGGAATCGCCCGTTTTGCAAGAGCACAATGCACGCCGTGCAATATCGGAGACGCGCACCATGAGCATCGGACGCATCGACCTGAACCTCATCAAGGTGTTCGACGCGGTCTATGAAGACCGCAACCTGCTGCGCGCGGGAAAGCGCCTAAACCTGAGCCAGTCGGCAGTCAGCCACGCGCTCACGCGCTTGCGCGAGGTGGTGGGCGACGAGCTGTTCGTCCGCACGTCCAAGGGCATGGTGCCCACGGCACGGTCAGCGGCGATGGCCGACGGGCTGCGCGACTCGTTGCGCCGGATCGAGGCCACGCTGGGGGTGGAGCCCTTCGACCCGGGCAAGTCCACACGCCGCTTCGCGGTGGCCGCCAACGACCACCTGACGGCGGTGATGGTGGCGGAACTGAGCCGGCTCATGGCGGTAGAGGCCCCCAGCATCGACCTCGTGGTCCGGCCGTCCACGCGCCTCGATCTCGCCGAGGCGATCGACGTCGGCAAGATCGACATCGCCGTGGGCATCTTCGCGCAGGTGCCCTCGCGCCTGAGCGCGCGGACCTTGATGACGCAGGGCGAGATGATCGTCATGCGCAAGGGGCACCCGGCTTCCCGCCGCAAGCTGGCACTGCGTGACCTGGCGCGTTATCCCTTGGTGACGGTGTCTGTGGGCGGCCAGGAGGAGGGCGCCGTCGGCGGCTTTATCCTGGAGCGTGGCCTGGCGCGGCAGGCCGAGATGTTCGACCGCCATGCGCTCGAAGAGGCGTTGTCAGCCAACGGCCTAGCGCCGCGGTATCGCACGACCGTCCCGCATTCCCTGGCGATTCCGGCCTTGCTACGCGGCTCCGACATGTTGTCCATCATGCCGTCGTCGCTGGCGCGCAGTCTGGCAGGTGCGGGCGAGTTGCTGGTGCGCGAGCCGCCCTATCCAACCGCGCTGTCCACGTTCCGCGCGGTCTGGCACAGCCGCAATGACCACGACCCCGCGCAGGTGTGGCTGCAGGAAAGCATCGCGCGGGTGGCGCAACAGGTGGCCTAGCCGTTTGCCGGGGGGTGTGGGTGGTCGTGGTGCGGGCAGCCGCCTGCCGCCTGGCAGCCCGTTCGGCGGGTCCAGTCCGAAGCCAGGATGATGCTGCACATGTCCATGCGCTGGAAGGCGGGGTCCTTGAAAGCCAGGACATCGTCGTTGAAGGTGCCGAAGGTGCTGAGCGGGCGGTGTTGCATGCCTTCGTAGAAGGCGTCGATGATGCCCTGCGCAAAGTCTGCTTCCCGCGGAGAGGCGGCGACCACGGCCGCGCGCTGCGCCTCGGAAAACTGGTCGTAGCCGCGGCCCGCCACGTCCATGCCTGCCCCGGCCTGGACCAGTGCGATCTCCGGGCGCATGAACTGCGGTGTGCCCGGCGTGGTGTGCAACGCAACGGCGTTCCAGACGGTCTCGATGTCGGCATCGCGCACGCCGTGGCACCGCAGGAATTCCCGTGCGGCATTCGCACCGTCCACTTCGAAACGTAGCTGGCTGTCGCGGTAGCGTGCGGTGAGGCCGATGTCGTGGAACATCGACGCCGCGTAGAGCAGCTCCGGATCGAAGCTCAAGCCTGTGCGGGCCCCGGTCAGGTAGCCCCAGCAATACACGCGCACGGAGTGGTGGAAGAGCAGATCGCTCTCGGTGTCGCGGATGAACTGGGTCATCTCCCGCGCGAGCTGGCTGTCGGGTATGTACACCCCAGCGATGGCTGAGTGCGTCATGGCGTGGTCCTTGTGCTGATGGATGTCGCTTGTGCGTGCGCGCCGCTGCAGTGGCCCCGCATCACAGGGCGGCCAGGGCCTGGGGCGTGTTGCGGAACGCGATCGCCATCCGGTTGTAGGTGTTCATCAGACCGATGGCGATCGTGAGTTCCACGAGTTCGGGCTCGCCGAGCACGGAGCGGGCGGCGGCGAAATCGCTGTCGGGCACGCCGGTCTCTGCAACGCGGGTCACCGATTCAGCCCAGGCCAGAGCAGCGCGCTCATGCGCGTCGAAGAGCGCGCCTGCCTCGCGCCATGCTTGCAGCAGGGCGATCTTTTCGATGGGCTGGCCCTTCTTCAGCAGATCGCGCGTGTGCATGTCCAGGCAGTAGGCGCAGTTGTTGATTTGGGAAACGCGCAGGTACACCAGGTCGACGAGAACAGGCGACAGGCTGCTCTTCGAGATGTACCCATACACGCCGCCCAGCGCCTTGACGCCAGCCGGGGCGACCGTGTTGTAGTCGATGCGGTTGCTCATGGTCGTGATCCTCTTGGTCGGTTAATGAATGGGGGTGGTGAGTGCCGTGTCGTCGCTGTCCACGACGAACACCGCCAGCAGTTTTGCGGGCCGGGTCTTGCTGGCATTCCTGCTGACGGTGTGCCGTGCGCCGGGAGGCTCATAGAAACTGTCACCAGCACGCAGGATCTGCCTGGGGCCTTCATTCACCTGCGACTCGATGGCGCCCGAGACCACGTAGCCGTAGATGAACGCGGACTTCGCGTGCACATGGGAGGGCGAACCGGCGCCGGGCGCGTAGTCGACGACCACGGCAACCAGCGACTTTCCGGGAATGTTCGCAATCTGCTGCTGTAACGCGGGCGTGACTTTCTCGCCCGCGCCGTGTGCGTTCGCGGCAGGGGTCGTCAACAAGCCGGTCGCTCCGGCGGTGAGCGTGATGGCGAGCAGCCATGAAGCATGCATGGAGCTTCTCCTTGAAAAAATGATGGGTGGCGTGCAGGGGTTCAGCCGGCGAACCCGAGGATCTGTGCGAAATCCTGCAAGCGAACCCGGGGCATGGCAGCCCGGTTCACCGGGGCCTGCGTGTCCCCGTATCCCATGGACATGCCGAACGCGGTGATCTCTTCCTGCGGCATCTGCAGATACGTCGCAATCGGCTCGTGGAACTGCGCGAAGGCCACCTGGGGGCAGGTGTCGATGCCGCGTGCCTTGGCCGCGAGCATCACGGTCTGCGCGAACAGGCCGAGGTCGATCCAGCTGTGTGGCTTCAACCGGCGGTCGATGCTGAAGATGAGGCCGACCGGGGCGCCGAAGAAGGCGTAGTTGCGCTCGGTCTGGCGCGTGCGCGCAGCGGTGTCGGAGCGTTCGATGCCGAGCGATGCGTAATAGCGGGCACCGAAGTCCTGCAGCCGGTTGCGAAACATGTCGGGCAAGGGTTCAGGGAAATGCGCCGGTGCCGGCGCAACGCCGGCGCGTGACGCGGTGACCAGCGCATGGGTCAAGCCGTCCTTCACCTCGCCACTGACCACGTACACGCGCCAGGGCTGGATGTTGGCGCCACTTGGGGCGCAGGCTGCCTCGGTCAGGATCTCCTCCACGGCTTGCCTAGGAAGAGGGCTGGCTTTGAATGCGCGCGTGGCACGGCGCGAACGCACGACGCAAGAAACGCATGCTGCGGTGGTTTCTGGCGACCATGGCGCAGCGATGGCGCTTGGGACGTCGCGGTGTTGGGTGAGGGTTTCAGTCATCGTGTTCTCTTCGTGATCGCTTGGAGAAACGCGATCTTCGAGGAGATCCGACTTGAATGGAATTGATGTGTTTGCAGTTGCATATTGCACACAATGCACGGCGCAGACCGGCATCTGGGGGCCCCACCGAACTGCGGATCTACACCGACCTCAGCGCCCGCGGGGCGACTCCAGGCCGAGAGCAACGGCGTCTGAAGCCCCGGCCGGAGTTGATCACCGAGGGATAGCGGCGAATCGCTTGCGGTACTCTGCGGGCGTGACTCCGACTTGCCGCATGAACGCTCTGCGCAAGACGTCCGCATCGGAGAACCCGCAGCTCGCCGCAACCTGCTTGGGCGCCAAGTCTCCCTGCTCCAGCAGGCGACGCGCGGTGCCTACGCGCACTTCTTCCACCCAAGTCGCCGGCGTGATCCCCACCGCCACGCGAAACAGCCTCGAAAGGTGTCGAGGACTCAAATGCATGCGTTCGGCCAGGCGTGCGACGCTGTGATCGAGCGCGGGGTGCGCGCCGACCCAACGCTGCAGATCCTGCAGCGCCGCCCGACCGACAGGCGCAGCTGTGCCTTGCCTGCTGAACTGCACCTGGCCGCCGGGCCGCTTGAAGAACATGACAAGCTGGCTCGCGACCCGGATCGCGATGTCATGCCCGAGATCTTCTTTTACCAACGAAAGTGCCAGGTCGAGCCCCGCGGTGACGCCAGCAGCCGTGCGTAGCCGCCCGTCGCGCACATGAATGGCATCCTTCTCGACCACCACGTCAGGGAATCGCTCGCTGAGCTGCTCGGCCACGGCCCAGTGTGTGGTTACCCGCTTTCCGCTCAACAAGCCGGCTGCCGCGAGGACGAAAGCGCCACTGCAGACAGATCCGTAGCGTCTCGTGCCCGGCGCACTTTGCCTTAGCCAGTCGAGCACCTTGCCAGACACCGGCAGTTCAGCGGGGTTCGCGCAGCCAGCGACGAGCAAGGTGTCGATGGGTTCGTCAGCGTCTCGGTTGATGGTCCAGTCCGGCATCAATCGCACGCCGGACGAACTGCGCAGGGGACCCGGGGCAGCGGCGGCGACGACCAGTCGGTACACCTCCCGCTGCGCCTGCGTATTCGCTTCGGCAAATACGTCCAGCGGACCCGACACATCGAGAAGCTGCACACCCGGAAATGCCAGCAGCACGATCGTCTTCAACTTCTTGGTCACCGATGGCCGCTCCGGTCTTGAAATGTCTTAAATCGACGTGCCACGTTGATTTAAGACGTGGCACGACGATCCTATCCTTCTTCAGACCACTCAGCGAAGGAAACCCATGTCATCCGCCCAAGACGCCGCCATCCCCGACTCCACGCTGGCGAGAGCCATCACGAAGTTCATTCGCGACAACGAAACGGACTTACTCTTCAACCATTCGAGTCGCGTGTACCAATTCGGTGCACTGGCCGGCGTCAAGCGCGGCCTGAAGTTCGACCGCGAGCTGCTCTATGCCGGTGCAATGTTCCATGACATCGGTCTGATGCCGGGCTACAGCAGCCAAGATGAGCGCTTCGAGGTAGACGGGGCACATGCCGCCCGCGCCTTCCTGCGCAGCCACGGCATCCCTGAGCAGGACGCCTACACCGTGTGGACCGCCATCGCGCTCCATACGACGCCCGGTGTGCCACAGCACATGCATCCTGTCGTCGCGCTGGTGACCGCTGGCGTCGAGATGGATGTGCTGGGACTGACATACGCTGACTATTCGGAAGCTGAACGCCACGCGGTAACAAGCGCATTTCCGCGCACTGCCAGGTTCAAGGAGGACATCATCCAGGCCTTCTACGACGGTATCAAGCACAAGCCCGGCTCGACATTCGGCAACGTCAAGGCAGACGTCAAGGCAGACGTCAAGGCAGACGTCATGGCCGACAAAGAGCCGCACTTCCATCGTGGGAACTTTTGCAGCGCGATCCGCTGCTCGCATTGGCACGGCTAAGTGCCTAGCCTCTCGCTCTGTCACTTGCACATAACGGCGCGTTGGGAACTATCGCCGATGGAGTCGTGTTCATGATCGCCGCCCGTTGATCCCCGGTGGCCACCCAAACTGCCCCACGTGTGGCCACTCAAACTGCTCCACCTGGCCGGGGTGAATTGACCCACTGAGAACGGTGTGTCAGGCGCCTCCGCCCTGACGAGCAGGACGTAACTTTCGCCCCCTTGGACACGAGGGGACTCAACGAGGTGAACGTCTTGAAGCCACATCTACAAACCACCATCTGGACGCTGCTGCGGGCCGGCAACAGCCAGCGAGAGGAATGGCAGATTCTCGTGCCTGGCCGCGATTATCTGCTGCCGTAAACTACCAGAGCTGACCAAGGGCTGACCCGCTGCGCAGGTGTTGCGGATCTCGGTTGATGAGAATAGGCTCAGAGATCATGCGAATACCGCCTGTCTGCGCGGGCACGTCGACCCTTTCAAAACTGCTGACCGCGCGGATGAGTGATGGCATGTTTGCGGCACAGCGCACCTCTCCTAGAGGCAGTCTGATCAGCAGCCCACATGAATAGGCTGGGCGCTGCTCGCGGCGCGAGCCAGTCTCGATTCCAGTACGGAGACTCGACTTCCATTGGATTCACGAAGACGCATCGGCGGCAGTAGTACGCTGCGCGAGCTCCCAGCACGGCGCAGTCCAACTTGACCAGGCAAGCGACAGCCGTGGACGGCAGATGCGTCAATGCGCCAAGCCGGTTTGCCGATTCCTGCGAGACAGAGACCGGGCACAACCAAGTCAACGGCCCGGTCAGTCAGCGCGACGTCCTGCTGCTTGCCCTCATGTACAACACCGGCGCTCGCGTGTCGGAGGTGATCGGTGTGAAGGTTGCCGACGTCGTACTCGCGCCTGCTGCCTGCGTGCACCTTCATGGCAAAGGGCGCAAGCAACGCTCGGTGCCGCTGTGGCGCTCCACGGTGAAGGGGCTGCGCGCATGGCTGCGGTTGAACCCTGACCTGGGTCCTACGTCGGCGTTGCTGCCCAGTCGCGCAGGTGTGGCGATGACGCGATCCAACGTGACGCAGCGGCTGGCGTTGGCCGTAAAGGCCGCCACGCGCACGTTGCCGAGCCTGGCCGGCCGAGCGATCTCTCCCCACACGCTGCGTCACTCGACTGCAATGCACCTGCTGCAGTCCGGCGTGGACATCAGCGTGATCGCCCTGTGGCTCGGCCATGAAAGTCCGACGACGACGCACCAGTACGTCGAGGCGGATCTCGCCATGAAGGAGAAGGCGCTGTCTCGGCTTCAGGATCCCGGCGTCGTAGCACGCCGCTTCCGAGCAGATGACTCGCTGCTGGACTTCATCAAGGCTCTCTGACTATGCGAAGCGCGGAGCCGCGACCTCGCTTCCCGGTGCGAGGCAACGCCGCTGCTCTGCCAACACCAACTGTTCATAACCGAGGCCTGTGCATAACAGTCTGGAGCGATCGGCGTCGACTCGACAACGAACGACAGCAGTTGGTGGATAGCGCCGACTTGACCGGTAAGCGCCGCTGCGGAAGGGTAGCAAGAATGCCGCAGAAGTCATGGCTTACCCCACCAGCATGTCCACTCTGCGCCGTGGTCAAGTCGAGCCGCTACTGCGGATCAAGCAGCGCATCGGAGAGTCCGCGGGACTGCGCAGGAGCAAGGGGAAAGTGGGCATCCACAGTCGGACTATGGCGTGAACGCCTCACAGCCCGCGAATCCAAAACCGCATCGGCGAGCAACCCAACACCAAAACCCGTCCAAAACACCCGCAAACCCGGAGGTTCTTGCGTGGCGATTGCTTGCAGCGGCTCGCGCTCGCCGCACCGGCGCCCCATACTGGAAGCGCTCCCGTGGACATCGCGTCTACCAAGCCTTCATCGGCCCCTCGCTGGGCCCTGAAGTCCAGCTCGCTGGCGTCGCAGTCGTCACCTGCCTTGTAGCACCGGCCCCGCGCCGGTTGGCCATCCCTGGATGGTCTGGTACTGCCATCGGCACTCTGCCGATGCCGACCCCATGCCCCGCAGCCCGCGCTGCAGGCATCGAGCGAAGGCTTGCGTCTCGGGATGCAGGCCTTCTTCTTTGTTGGCCGTCAAGGTCAGCCGACCGCGCTCCAGCCCGCCTGGAGCTTTCCCAACTGGGGACCCGTGTCCCCGCGCGGGATGGGCGTTCCCTTTCACACCATGAAGGAGAACCCCATGTCCACCGTCCCCGTCTGTCAGGCGATCCGTCGCGTGCCGGTGCTGCTCGGCGGCAGCAGCCGTGTTCGACCCCTCGCCTCGCGGCACCCGAGCGTGCCCATCTTGTGTCGGTCATTGCCCGGCGTCGCGCCGACGTCCCCCTTCGCTCCGGGGTACCGCCTGCGTCTTGCACTCCGGTGCGATGCGCCAGCGACCCGCCCGATTCCAGGAGAACCAAGATGAGCCTCACGACCTTGCGCACCCTGCCCAGCCGCCCCACCGTGCAATCAGAGGAGGAGCAGGCCTGGGTCTCGTTCTACCGGCGCGCCCGCCATCAACCGGCGGTCGCGGCGGAGGTGTTGGCCCAGCTCGATCTGGACCCGGAGATGAAGCGCGCGCACCTGGCGCTGTACCTGTGCTGCCGCGAGTCCTTGCGCCTGCACGAGGAACGCGCCGCCCGCGATGCACGCCTGGTCGCCCGTCTGCGCTGGCTGGGAAGCGCCATCGCGGTCCGGGGAGCGGGCGCGCTGCGCCGCCTGCTCGGTCGAGCCGGCGACGTCGCGCTCGCCAGCCTGCCGGCCGCGGCGCCAGAGCCTGCCAAGGCCAAGGTCCGGCGGCTGGCCGCCGATCCAGCCCTGCGGGCTGCCCGCGCAGCCTATGCGGCGCAGCCGGCAGCCGCGGTGCCAGCCAGCGCCACCACGGGCGAAGCGGCGGCCGCACCGTCGACCGCGGCATCGGCCGTGCGTGCCGTCGGCGGCGCCTGACGCCGATGGGACCATGCTGGGGGCACACCGCCCCCGGTGTGGCCCCATCAGGCGGCCAGGCAGCGGGCCACCTCCCGATCGATCAACCAGTGCAGGAACTGCGTGTCCTGGGAGTGGCCCCAGTAGTGCGCCTTGCACTGCGCGACGTAGCGCCCCAGGTCGGCCGGCGTCCTGACACCGTCCGGCGCGATATCGGTCAGCTGCAGCAAACGCGCGTGCTCGGCACGCGTGAGACGGATTGAAGAACCCAGGCGAAGCATGGTGGTGCACCTCCCACCACCATCGTGGCGCAACGCAAGCGCGTCGGCGCGCCGCAGGACGCCATGGGTGCAAAAAATTCTGGACTGACACTGCCATGGGACTCAGGTGTGACTGCGTTGGCCGGTCGTTCCCCACACGCGACGGTCGGCCCGAGAGCCTGGCCGTCACCGACCTCGCCGATCTTGCCGACGCGTCAGTCGTACGCCACACACGTTGCACATCGGTCTTGCGAACCGGCTGATGACCCTGCAAGGGCATCCAGACCACCGCTCGCGCTGTGGCCAATCCCGTCTCCCACCATTGCCGGTGCCGGCTGCCGAAGCGCGTCCAGGTCGATGACCGCGTCCGCCAGGGCGACAAGCTCCGGCGTCTGGGTCACGAAGTACTCGCGCGCGTAGCCTCCCAGCCGCAGCACGGCGCGCTTCATGGCCATGAACATGCGCTTGCGCTCGGGGTCGAGCGCGCCATCGGCCTCGTCCGAGAACAGGGTGCTGTAGCGCCGGCCCGTGTGCATGGCCAGGTACAGGGCCACGGCCCGCACCAGGCAGGCCTCGATCCAGGTCCGCTCGCCCCCTGACATGAGGCCCAGCGCCTTGGGCTCGCCACCGGTGCCGTCGTGCACAACGATCTCGAAGCCCTCGCGCAGTTCGCCCTTGCCCGTGGCGACCTGCGTCTGCAGCGCCAGCGTGAAGCGTGGACCATGGCTGGCCAGCAGCAGGTCGTTCGCCAGGGCCGCCAGCGTCGGGCCCACATCGTCGATGGCCAGGGCGATCAAGCCATCGTGGCCGAGGCAGCGCGCCAGTAAGTTCCAGTCGCCCAGCTCCCGTTCGACGTCGGCGCAATGGGCGCCACGCACGGCCAGCCACGGCGTCAGCATCCGCTCGCGCGCCTGCAGCGCTTGGGCCGACTGCGCATCGCGGACGGCGTCCAGCAGTGCCTGCTGTGCCAGGTCGTGCGCGGCGCGAGCCCGCGTCACGGCCTGCGCGGCCGCACGCAGGGTGCCGTCATCGGCCAAACTGGGCAATGCCGCCAGATCCGCATCCAGGCGTGCGCGCGCGTCCTGTGACCGGGACTGGGTCTCGATGCGCATGCGGACGATCGCCTGCCGCTCCTGCGCGATCTAGGCCAGGCCCTGCCCCGCCCCAGCCAGCGCCGCCGTTCTGCGAAGCGCCACGGCCCGCTCGCGCAGCGCCGCGCGCCGCTCCTGCGCGCACCGCGTGACCACAACCTGTGCCTCCGGCCGCACCGCCTTCGCCCCGCGCGCGTCATCCAGCAGCGCGCAGCGGCCCTGCAGACCGGTGCCCGCGCAAGGCACCTCGCCGACAAGGTCGCAGCGCCGCGTCAGTTCCTCCAGGCGCAGGATCGCCTTGCCGGCCTCGCGTTTCAGCGCGGCCAGGCGTTGGTCGGCCAGTTGCAGCGTCGCCTGCGCCTGTTGCGCGTCCTGCAAACGCCGACGGCAAACCTGTGTCGCCTCCTGGCGCAGCGCGTGCAGCTGCAGGGCCAGCGGCAGCCGCCGAGCTGCACGCTCTGCGGCGTCCGCCTGCGCGAACGTCTGCAGCGCGGCTGCTCGCCGCTGCTGCAGCCGTCGGCGCTGCTGCGCTTGCTGTGCCGCGCGCTCCGTCGCGCGCTGTTGCAGCCGGCCGAGCCGACGGCCGGCCGCCACTTCCCGCGCTTGCAGCGCCTGCACAGCACGACCGGCCTCGTCGTCCAACCGGTTGCGCTGGTCCAGCAGCCGCGCGCGCTGCCCCGCCACGGCCTGCTGCTGCGCCTGCTCGGCTGCGTGGCACGCATGGTCCGCGACCGCGCGGTCGAAGGCATCAGATGTCGACCGCAGCGTCTCGGTGCAGACGGTCTGCCGTAGCGCCACATCGCCCAGTTGCTGCAGCGCATCGCGCAGCTGCGTCGCTTCCTGCTCCGCGACGTCGCGCTCGCGGCGCAACGCGACCAAACCGGCCTTGAGCAACCGTGCAGTCTCCGCGGCGCGCGTGCCCAGGGCCAGGATCTGCTCCTGCCCAAGCAGGTCGGCCAGCAGGCCCTTGATCTCGGCATTGCGGTAGTCACTGAGCGGCCGACGCCCCTGCGCGGCAAACACCGAGGTGAAGAAGGTCTCGGCGCTGCCGCACAGCCGCTCGACACAGGCGTTGTAGCTGTCCAGTCGCCCATCGGCGTGGGTGCCATCGTCCAGGACGACCGGGCGCCAGCCGCCATCGTCTTCGAGCCGGTGCAGGAAGGCCTCGGTACGGCGCCGTCCGTTCAGCCGCACCACGATCTGCGTGCGGTAGCTGCGCCCCTCATGCGCCCAGACCAGGTCCTTGAGGTTCTCGGGCAGGTAGACATGGTCGTAGTAGCTGAAACCGCCGAGCGCGCCGCTGGCGCCGCGGCTGGCGAGCAGGTTGTACGGTGTCAGGTTGTCCATGACCGTGGTCTTGCCGCTGCCGTTGGCTCCGGTGATCGCGATCAGCGCGACGTCGCCGGTGAGCGCTTCCAGGTCGAGATGGAGCTCGGCCAGGCCGAGCCCGTCCCGGACGCCCCGGAAGCCCTTGAGGGTGAGTTGCAGTGGTTGCATGGGTGGCTCCAGCGGGCACCAGGCCCGATGCACGCAGAATGCGCGCAGATTGGCTTGCTGCAACAGCGCCGGCGCTGCGGTGAGCCCATTGGCCCCGTGGGATCGCCATGCCGATGCGCAGCGCCAGTGCAGGAGAGGCCTGTTCTGGAGGAGCTGCGGGGAGTCGAACCCCGCTTCTCACGATGAAAACCTGATGTGAACCGATCGACGGTAGCTCCGTGAGGACGCCAGCGTCAGCGCAGCGGCGCCATGCCAACTTCGCGGCCATCACGGGCGTCGACGACATGCGCCGCGAGTCGGCCAAGCGGCAGGAGAGACGGACACCGAACTGCCCTACCGAAGCACACGCCGTGCCGATGTCACATCGGAAGCGTTCGGAAAGCACCTCTTTGGCAAGATGGCCGCAATTTTCGCAACAACACCGCCTCAAGATCACGGAGAGAAAAATGAAACTCCGACTGCTGGCCCCTGGCGCAACCGACCTCCAATGCGAAAAGGGCGAAGCTGCAGCGGCCGCATTCCTGGCCCGGGCCGGCATCTCCGCCGAGGATGCAAAGCGCGGGGCCGATGTTCGGGCGGTGTGGGGTGACAGCGGCACGTCTCCGCTGATGGAGCCAACGCCTGAAGATGTGGCCGCAGCCGATGCCTGGGACAACGCGCGGGAGTCGGCGATGATGTCCTGCTATCGGGGCGCGAACGTCCCTCTTGGAGCCGACCTGGACCTGGTCGACGAAGGCGACTGAAGGGCCCCACGGCGGAGCGCTACGCCGAGACGCAACCGGGCTCCGCGATCTTGTCCCGCAGTTCGATTCGGTGCGTGTCAACTCCATCCGCTTGCAGCGCCTCGGCAAGCCTGGTCTTCAACAACCAGCGGTTGTTCAAGGACGCCTCCATTCATTCGCAGGCAAACGATCTGCCTCGAACTTCGGCAGCGCCGGCCACTTGCACGATCCGGATTTGCTTCATGGCAGCAGCATATCGCCGCGATCACCGGCCGTCGTGTGATCGGCTTCACGCCCAGCCAGCAGGTCTCGAAAGCTCTCAGTCGCACGTTGCGCCACGGGATGCCTGTCGATCGTCACCATCCGAACGCCAAGCCATCCATGCCGCCAAGACGGAAACTGTTGAGCACCAGAACGAACGATCGCGCAGCACGGCCCGGCGGCAGACCGCAGTGTGGCGACACGCCGATGGTGTTGATCGCCATGCGGGTGACTCAAGAGCAGCGCAACAAGTTGAAGATGCTGGGCGGCGCGGCCTGGGTGCGCGACAGGATCGAACGACGAAAGTCTCGGAATAAAGGTGTTCGTGCCCGGCGGCGCACTGGGCCAGCCGAAGGTAGCGGCTCTTCAGCAGTCCACACGAGCCCGCGGTCGAAAGGCCGAGGCGTAAAAGCGAGGCCTACAGGCGACGGTCGCCTCACCAGAACGCCCACCAGTGCGGCCGGACGGTGCGCGCCTCCAGCGGCCGCAGGTCCAAGGCGCAAGGCTCGCGCGGCGGCGCGTTGCCGCGGCGACGCCGCAATTCCGACTCGTACAGGTGCGCCGGCGCGCGGGCTTCGCGCACGCCACGCAAGGCTTCGGCCCGCAAGGACTTGGCCAGCCCCTCGAGCTCGCCATCGGACAGGTGCTGCAGATCCTCCATGGCCGGCATTCTGCCGCGCCGCAAGACACTGCCACCCGCTCCGTCGGCGCGGGTCAGGGCCAAGCGGCCGGGGATCGCTGACAAGCCCGTGTGGCCGGGTCAGCCGTCAGACGCTCGCCACGATGTCACGAAGCGAATGGGATGGCGGCGTTCGTCGTCATACGGGGCAGCGTCAACAGCCTGGTCGCGATCTCCTCCGGGCTGGCGGCGGCCAGCGCGGCCAGGCAGTCCTGCAGCGCGGCATCCTCGACCTGCACCGTGCGGGCCCAGGCCTGCACCTGGTCGGCCAGGCGCGGCAGCTGCGCGATGCCGGGCGCGCGCGTGCGCATCAGGGGCACGATGCGGCCCTCCAGCTGCACGTCGGCGGCATGTCCCAGGATCTGCAGCATGGCGCTGCGGTCGACCGCCTCGCGGTCCTCCTCCGCGACCGTCCAGCGCACCCGCACGCTGGCGCCGTGGACTGCCGCATCCGTGGCCGCAGCGCGCAGTTCAGTCAAATCCGGACGGCCCGCGAACACGATGTCGACCGTGCGCCGCGCCGGCGTCGGCTCCAACCTGCACTGCGCATGGTCGGCCTGCACCTCCCACACCAGAAAGCCCTTGTCGCCCTGCTCGCCATGGTGGAAGCGCCCGATCGAGCCGGCGTAGGCGATGCACTGGACGCCGCAGCCGCCCTCCTGCTGCCAGCCCTGGTGCCGGTGGATGTGGCCCAGCAGAAAGGCCTGGGCCTGGGCCGCGAAAAGACCGCCGGTCGTGAACTCATGGTCGAAGCCGGCCATGGGCACGCCGTGCTCGCTGAGGCAGCCGAACACCGTGCCATGCGACACGCCGAGCGTCGGCAGGCCGCAGGCACGGGCCACCCGGTGCAGCGGCGCGAAGCCGGCCAGCAGCGCGGCCAGTTGCTCGCCCAACCCCGCGCCCGCATGGGCCGCGCCGACGGCGGCCGCGACCGCCGCCTTGTTGACCGTGGGCACACAAGAGAACACGGCCGCGGCATCGCCAGGCACCGCGTCGAAGCGCCAAGACGCAGAGGCCGACCAGCCCCCGTCCCGCGTCAAGACCACCTGCTGGAGGCGGTCGGCGACATGGATGGGATGGCGACCGCCGACGCTGCGCAGCACGGCCAGCGCGCCCGGTGGCTCGTGCGAGTAGGTGCCCTGCAGCACCAGCACGGGGCAGACGTCCGCCAAGCGGCGCAGCTGGGTCAGCAGCCGCGCCGTGGCCGGGGCGTGCAGTTCGAGCGGATGGTCGGTCGCGTCGCCGGACAGCACGGCGGCGTCGACACCGAGCGCTGCGATGCGGTCCACGGCATGGGCCAGGCAGCGGTCGGCCTCGGCCAGCGTGCGCGTGCCGTAGTGCAGGTCGGACAGATGGGCGATGCGCATGGGCGTCTCCGGCGGCATCAGTGCGCCAGCGCATGCTCGACCTTGTCGGCATAGCCGGCCGGGTCGTGGCGGTGGCGCTCCAGTTCGTCCCAGGCGCGCGCGCGGTCGTGCACCTGCCGCTGCCAGCCGATGCCGAAGCGCCGGGCCGCGAAGGCCAGGTAGCGTTCCGCGGTCAAGCCCATGGCTGTGGCACGGGTCAGCAGCTGCGCGACGGACGGCGCTTCGGCCGCCGTCGGATGGGACGCGGCTACCGCGGCCTCGGCCTCGTCGATCGCATCGTCATCGAGTGGCCCTGTCGCCATCCCGGCACGCCCCACCTTGCCCGTGCCACGTTCCAGCACGGCGGCGGCCCGATGGGCCTGGTGCACGGCCGTCTCCTCGTCCTCACGTTCGCGCAGCAGCGCCGTCACGTCGACCGGCGCCTCCAGCTCGACGATCCATTGCGGCACGCGCACGGCCCGACCCTGCTCGTCCAGGTGCGCGACGTCCTGCTGCACCTTGGTCAGCCAGAAGCTGGCGCGCTCCTGTCCCAGGAAGGCCGCAATGCGGCCACCGCGCAGCTGGGCCACGGCCTGGAAGCGTTGCAGTGCCCGGCTCATCGCGTAGAAGCTGTTGGTCGGCAGTTCCAGCGCGCAGATCGAGCGCACGCCGGGCACGAAGAACACGAAGCGCCCGGTCAGGTTGCATTGCCGGTTCTGGTACTCGGGGCAGATCTCCGGGTCGCAGACGCCACCGTTGTCCTCGCGTGGCACAGCCTTGCGACCGCCGAAGACCCGGATGGTCCGCCGCCCGCCGGCGTCCAGCGGCACCGGCGCATGGTCCATGCACAGCCGCCGCTGGCCGTCGGGCGCGACCTGGGACCAATAGCGCTTCTCGTGCGTGGTCCAGCAGGCCAGCTCGTGCGGCATCACGGTCATCCAGTGGTCCGAGGGAAACACCACGGGGAAACGGTACAGCCGCCGCCCCTGACCGCGGTCCTCGCCATAGGCCTCCATGATCTGCTCCGCGACCTCCGGGTTCGGAAAATCCTGCGCGCGCACCGTGAACCAGGGCACATTGCGCGGCACCAGCGGCGACTTCAGATCGGGCAGTGCCTCGGCCAGCAGGCGCTCGATCTGCTCGAACGAGCGGCCCTCGGCCACGCCCTGGCGGTACAAGGTCTTGGCCTCGGCGTGCTCGGCCGCGCGGCGCGACAGCACCATGATGCCGGGCCGGATCTTGCCGGCCGTCGGAATGCGAGCCGGCCCCTGGCCCAGCAAGCCCGGCGGCGCGAGCAGTCCGCCGTAGACCGAAAAGAGTGCATTGCTCATGGAAATCTCCATGGATGGCCCCGGCACATGCCGGTGGACCATGCTCGCGCGGCGCGCTCGGTGTTCAAGCCCTGCGGCGCCGGCGGGCCGGCACGCTGCGCGCAGCGCACAGAGAGGCCACCGCGCCATGGGTCCGCTGTACCGGTTGCCGCCATGCCTCGGTCAAGCCCCACCCACGGCGCGCCTGATCGCAATATCCCGCCGTTTTTGGCGCCGATTCCCGGTGGCGCGGCGCGCCGGTGTGCGCCAGCATGGCGACCTTGGATGGCGCGCTGTCGCGCAGTGGGGAAGCAAAGCATGGACAGCCAGGACAACGGTGACGCGCTGCGCCGCACGCAATGGGAGTGTTCGGTCGACATGTTGCGCGCGGTCGTCCGCGGACAGTCGTACGACGCCGTGGCGGCGGCGCAAGCCATCTCGCGCACGGCCGTCGAACGCCGGATCAAGGCGGTGGCAGCGCTGCTCGTCGCCCGCGCGCAGATCCAGGGACTCAACGCCCAGGCCTCTCATTCCATCAAGCGGCTGCGCCTGCACCGCGACGCCGTGCTGCGCGGCCTGGAGGCGCTGGAGCACCAGGAGGCGGAGCGCGCGCGACCGGTCGCCATCCTGTCGGACGCGGACATCGCCGCCGGCGCCTTGCGCATCCGGGGCCGCAGCCGGCAGCCACTGGAGGACGTGGCGATGTACTACCTGCTGTTCGCGACGGGCGCGCGCCCGCTGGAGATCGCGCGCCTGCTGGTGCGCGACTACCTGCGCAGCGACGGCAGCGTTCGGCAGTGCTCCGAGATCCGCGACGAGGTCTCGACCACCGGACGGTCGCGCCCGCTGCTGTTTGCCAGCGCGCATCTGCGCGAGGCCTTGGACGCCCACCTGACCGAGCGGCTGGCGGCCGGCCGCGGTCTGGGTGCCACGCCGGCCTACCGCGGCCTGGCGCCGGACAGCCGGCTGTTTCTGTCGCCCACGGGGACTGGCTATGCCGTGGCGCACCCGGGCGAGGATGGCGAGCACCGCCTGGAATGCCGCGCGGTCTGGCACCACTACCGGATGCTGTTCCGCCACGCCCAACTGACGCAGGTGACGGCGCTGACGGCCCGTCGCACGGTGGCCGAACGCCTGTACGCGCGCGGCGCCGACGAGGACCAGATCGGCCTGCTGTTCGGCATCGTCGAGCGGCGCGCGGTGCATGCGCAGTTCCCGCGCCGGCCGCCCACGCTGCAAGCGCTGCTGCAGGACCTCGTGTGACGCCATGGATGCACCGGACACCACCGTCGCGGCGGACGTGCCGCAAGAGCCGCAGCACTTCGCGCTGCACGGCCGGACCTGGTGGTCGGGTGACCCAGGGTTTCAGGCCGCATTGGCGCGGGCGCACGCGACCGGCGACCGGCCGCGCTGCCTGTGCACGCCCGCGGGCACCGACATGTACGTGGCGCTGCACCAGCGCTATCTCGTCAAGCGCATGCCGCAAACCGGCGACCGGCACCATCCGACCTGCCCGTCCTACGCGCCTGAGGGCATGCTTTCGGGCCTGGGGGCCTTAGTCGGAGACGCCGTGGTAGAACTTGACGCGGACCGGGTCGAACTGCGGGTCGACTTCCCGTGGATGCGCCTGCAGGGCGGGCGCGCCCCGCCACTCGGCGCGCCCGGCGATGCTGCCGAGGTGGACAGCCCCCGCGGCCGGATGTCGCTACGCGCCGTGCTGCACTACCTGTTCGAGCGGGCCGGCTTCAACCGCTGGACGCCAGCCATGGCGGGCCGGCGCAACCAGGCGGTGCTGCACAAGTACCTGATGGAGGCGGCCACCGGCATTGCCATCAAGGGCACGGCGTTGGCCGAGCGCCTGTACGTGCCGGAGCCGTTCAGCCCCAGCCGCAAAGACGCGCTCGCCGCGCAGCGCCGCGAACGCCTGTCCATCACCCGACCGCAGGACGGACGCGTGCCCCTGGCCCTGGTCGTCGGCGACTTCAAGCTCTGCCAGCCTGGCACCCTGGGACACCGGATCTGGATCCGGCACATGCCGGACACACCACTGCTGGTGGGACCGGCATGCTGGACCCGCATGCTCCGCGCTTATGGGCCGCTGCTGGAAGCGCACGATGCGGACGACAGCCGGCGCGTGCGCCTGGTGCTAGCGGCGTTGGTCCACGCCCGGCAACCCGGCGTGCACGAAATCGACACGGCCTGTCTGATGTTGACCAGCCGCGATTGGATCCCGCTCAGTGCTTGGCACGAGCTGCCGTTGATCGAGGCGCTGGTCGCGCAGCAGCGGCGATTCTTCAAGCCGCTGCGATATGACGCGCCTTCGGCTGCGCCGTTCGCCAACGCGCTGTTGCTCGACGCGGGACCGGCGCCCATGCCGCTGCACGTGCTGAGCGCCTACATGTCGCCGCGGGATCGGCTGCTGAAGGACGAAGCCGTGCGCAACGCGGCGGATCGCGCCTGGGTCTACGCCGCCGATGGGCCGCTGCCCGCGTTGCCGCCACGCGGCGCGGTTGGCGCCTCGCGCCCGACCGCTGCCGCTGTTTAACGAGACGCAACGGGAAGTTCGCGGCCATACAACAAGCCGTCAGCGCAGCGGTGAGCGCCGATGTGCCGCCCCAGCGCCGGGGCCATCTCCCACTGCATGGCACGCTACACGGGCCCAGTGCCAGCGCATATGACCCTAGCGAACGAAGAACACCACCATCAAGACCTCTTGGTTGCTCATCTGGTTGATGTCCCGGGAAGTGGTGTAAGTCTTGATCGCGCGGCAGGCCGCGCAGGGTGGAGCCCGTAGGGCGTAACCCGTAGCGGCCTGCCGCGCGGCGGCCGCTCCTTTGTGGGGG
>NZ_JBWMBB010000020.1:0-93708 GCF_056521305.1 Rhodoferax sp. RT4P68 | reverse complement strand
TCCAGGCTGGCCGGGGCGTAGGGGATCATGCTGCCGTTGAACACGCCGCCGGGCAGCGTCATGACGGGCGTGGCGGCGCTCGGCACCAGTTCGGCGCGGTAGGGGCCGGTGATGCTGCTGCCGTCCGCATTCTTGGCGGTGGGCACCGTCACCGTGAGGCGCGCCGGGTTGCTCTTGGGCACGTCGCCCTGCCAGGCCGCATACAGCACCACGTAGCCGCGCTCCAGGTACACGGCATCGCTGGGCGTGGCCGTGGGGTTGAGCATGGTCAGGATGTTGCCGCGGTTGGGCGCGTCGTAGCGCAGCACGCCACTGGCCTTGGCCATGTCCTTGGGCTTGAGCATCGTGAACTCGGCGCTGTACTCCACCATGCCGCGCGCGTTGACCGGGGCCAGCGCCAGGTCCTGGATGACGGCGTTCTTCGGGTCCTTGGGGTCGACCTCGCCGGCGATGGTGCCGGTCAGCTTCTCGTAGGCGCCGACGCTGCCGTAGCTGCCGGCAAAGTCTTCGGTGGCGGTGATGCTCGGGCGCAGTGCAGGCGTCGCGGCCTGCGGGGCCGGGGCGTCGTCGCCGCCGCATGCGGCCAGGGTGCAAGCGGCGAGCAAGGGTGCGACCCTGGAACGGCTGGGCATGAGGTCGTCTCCTTGGAATTGCGATGGATTGGCACTCTTGCAGACAACAGCCGGTCTCGTCCATCCCCAAGGCAGTGGACGTCCCGGTAACTGTGTGTATGTCAGCCATTCCGTCGGCACCCCAGGCCCTTCAAAGCGCGGCGTACACTCCCGGCCCCGCAGGCGCCCGCCCTGCGGCACGGCCCCTGGCGCCGTGCCTTCGGGCCTGCGTCGCCGCACCGCCCACTTCACGGAGGAACCATGATCCAGCTACCCGCCCGCTACGACCACGTTGGCAGCTTTCTGCGCCCCGCCTACCTGCTGGAGGCGCGCGAGCAGAAGGCCCAGGGCACCATCGACGCCGCGCAACTGCGCGTGGTGGAAGACAAAGCCATCGCCGAGATCGTGCAGTTCCAGCAGGACGTGGGCCTCAAGAGCATCACCGACGGCGAGTTCCGCCGCACGTACTTCCACATCGACTTTCTGGAGCAACTGGGGGGCGTGAAGACCGACATCCCGGTCACCATCACCAAGCCCGACGGCACGCAGGAACTGGCGCCCCCGGTCATGCGCGTGATCGACAAGGTGCGCCACACCACCGACATCCAGCGCGCCGATTACGAATATCTCAAGAGCCAGGTGGCCGCGGGCTGCACGCCCAAGGTGACCATCCCCTCGCCCACGATGCTGCACTTTCGCGGCGGGCGCGCCGGCATCAGCCGCGAGCACTACCCCGAGCTGGACCCGGCGTTCTACGACGACGTGGCGCAAGCCTATGGCGACGAGTTGCGCTCGCTGGCCGCCGCTGGCTGCACCTACGTGCAGATGGACGACACCAACCTGGCCTACCTGTGCGATGAGAAGATGCGCGAGGCCGCCCGCCAGCGCGGCGATGACCCGAACGAACTGCCGCACCGCTACGCCCAGTTCGTCAACAAGGTCGTCGCGCAAAAGCCGCCCGGCATGCTGCTGGCCATGCACCTGTGCCGCGGCAACTTCAAGAGCACGCACGCGGCGGCCGGCAACTACGAGCCGGTGGCCGAGGCACTGCTGCAGGAGATGGACCTGGACGCCTATTTCCTCGAATACGACGACGACCGCTCGGGCGACTTCAAGCCGCTGCGCTATCTGCCCAAGGGCAAGACGGTGGTGCTGGGCCTGGTGACCACCAAGTTCGGCCAGATGGAAGACAAGGACGAGCTCAAGCGCCGCATCGACCAGGCCGCCCGCTACGCGCCCCTGGAGCAGCTGGCGCTCTCCCCGCAGTGCGGCTTTTCCAGCACCGTGCACGGCAACAACATCGCCGTGCAGGCGCAGCGCGACAAGCTGCGGCTGGTGGTGGAGACGGCTCGCGAAGTGTGGGGCGGGTGAGCATGCCGGCGGCTGCCGACGCCGATGCCCCTTCGACCCGGCTCTCTCCCGCAAGGGCAGTGAGCCCGCCCAGCTGACCGGCTGACGCCCGTGGCCCACGCACTGCTGGAGTGGCTGCCCAGCGTCTCGCAGCACTTGCTGTTCGGGGCGCTGGCGGTGCTGGTCTATGTGCTGACGAACCGCGCACGCCGCCAGCCGCGCGCGCCCACCACGGCGATTGCCTGGGTCATGGGCCTGGCGCTTCTGCCCTATCTGATGCTGCCGCTGTTCCTGCTGTTCGGCCAGCGCAAGCTGCGCCCGGCGGGCCGGCCCCGGCTGCGCGGCAGTGGCGTGGTGCCGCGCTTCACACACTGGGCGGCGGATCTGCTGGATGGCTTCGAGCTGGCACCGCCCAGTGCCAACCGGGTGGTCTTCCATGCCGACGGCACGGGCGCGCGCGAGGCGCTGTGGGCCGTCATTGCCGACGCGCGGCACCGGCTGGATGTCAGCACCTTCATCATCGGCCGCGACGCTTTTGGCGACGAGGTGGTGCACCGGCTGGCCGACCGTGCGCGCGCCGGCGTGCGGGTGCGGGTGCTGCTGGACGGCTTCGGCGCGCTGCAGCTGCCGCGCCGCCACTTCGATCGGCTGCACGAGGCCGGCGGCGATGTCGCCGTCTTTCGCCCCTTGCTAGGCCTGCGCAACACCGGCCCGCGCAACCTGCGCAACCACCGCAAGCTGGTGATCGCCGACGACCAGCGCCTGTGGAGCGGCGGGCGCAACCTGGCCGCCGAATACTTCGAGGGCGATGTCGACAAGGAGGCCTGGACCGACCTCAGCTTCGACATCGAAGGCCCGGTCGCCAGTGCCGCGGCCTGGCAGTTCGAGCGCGACTGGAGCGCCGTGCGCCAGACCGTGCCGCGCCGCGTGGTGGCAAGCCCGGCCATCACGGGCGCACCGCAAGCGCAGTTCTTGCCCAGCGGCCCGGACCAGGCCGAAGACACGGCCCATGCGCTGCTGATCGACGCCTGCTACCGCGCCGAGCAGCGCGTGCTGGTGGCCACGCCCTACTTCATCCCCGACGACGCGTTGCGCGACGCCCTGCGCCGTGCCGCCCGGCGCGGCGTGGCGGTCGACATCGTGCTGCCCGAGATCTCCAACCACCGCCTGGCCGACCTGGCCCGCAGCCGCGCCATGCGCGATCTCGCAGCAGCCGGCGTGGTCTTCCATCTGCTGCCCACGATGTCGCACGCCAAGGCCGTGGTGGTGGACGAGCAGTTTGCGCTGGGCGGCTCGATCAACCTGGACCTGCGCAGCCTGCTGCTGAACCACGAGGCGGGCGTGGTGTTTTATGGGCGCGAGGAGATCGGCTGGATGGCGCGCTGGATCGAAGCGCAGCGCGCGCTGGGGCGGGTGTATGTGCCCGCGCAGCCGGGGCTGCTGCGCGATGTGGCGGAGGGGTTGTTGCTGGCGGTGGCGTTTCAGCTGTGAGCGCTGCCGCCTCGCCTCTTGGAGATTTGTCACGCCGCGCCGGGCACGGTAAGGGTTGGTAACCGGATCGGCCACACCGGTACGGGGGCCGGTAACCTGCACAGGCTTGCGCATGGGCTCGAAGACGAGCGTCGAGCTTGCCATCAGGTCCACGTCGCCGAGCGATCCCAACAACCACAAGCAGGAGACCTGATCCCATGCGCGAAGCAGACAACAAGCCCACGGCACGTCCCCACACGCCCGGCACCAAGGCGCACGAGACCGAAGGCGGGCGCCGCAGATTTCTCAGGAACGTGGCAGCCACGGCTGCAGCCGTCCCGGCGCTGGCGGGCCTCTCGGCCATGCCGGCCCAGGCGCGCGACCACCGGGGCCGAGGCCGCTCGATCCCACGCGAGAACATCAGCATCCAGCTCTACACGCTGCGCCAGCTGGCGGCGCTGGAGCCCAAGCTGCAGGCCCTCGCGGCGATGGGGTACCGCACGGTCGAGCATGCCGGGTTCGGGGGCCTGACGGCGGCGCAGTTTCGGGCGGCACTGCAGCAAAGCGGCCTGCGCGCGACGTCCGGGCACCAGTCCATCCCGCAGCCATGGAACGAGACCACCTGGTACCAGACGGTGGCCGACGCGGTGGCCGTCGGCCAGAAGTACATCGTCACGCCGCTCAGCCCGATCACGTTCTTCCCGACCGACGGCGACGCCTCGAAGATCAAGGGGCTGACCACGGTCGCCGCGTGGCAGCAGTTCGCCGAAGACCTGAACCGCGCCGGCGCCATCGCCCGCTCTGCCGGGCTGCGGTTCGGCTTCCACAACCACTTCTGGGAGTTCTCTGCGCTCGACGAAGACACGCCGCGCGTGGGCTTCGACATCCTGCTGGCCGAGACCGACCCGCGGCTCGTGCACTTCGAGCTGGATCTGTACTGGACCTGGTTCGCCCACCGCGACCCGGTGCACCTGCTGGCCTACGCGGGCGAGCGCATTCGGCAGTTCCACGTCAAGGACATGCGGTATGTCGACCACAAGCCGACGTTTGCCGACGTCGGCACCGGCGTGATCGACTTCGCCCGCATCTTCAAGGCGGCGGGTGACACGCACGACCACGAGTACATCGTCGAGCGCGACGACGCGGGGTTGAATGCGTTGAACACGGCGCGGGTGGGGTTCGAGTACCTGAGTCGCTTGAAGGTCTGAGGCTCAGGCCTTTTCAGTCATTGAGGCGTGCTGCGCCGCCGCCCGCAGTCCTGCGCTCCTCGGCGCGGCCACAGGTTGGCCACGGCGGCCACCCCAGGCCGGGCTACGTGGGGGGTGGCTGAAGCGCTGTCGGGAGACAGGCTCGCGTCACGCGGGCGCGTTCTCCGGACTACCGCCGGCCTCTCTCTCTCTCCAATCACCAGCGGCCTCTCTCTCGGGACTATCAGCAAGCACCGCGCATCGGAGTCAGCCGCACCGAGCCCGGCATGGGGTACCCCCAGGGCCGGCACTGCAGATGCGCCGAGGAGCGCAGTGGCATGGGCGGTGGCGAAGCACGCTTCGTGAACTGACTCATTGCACCTGTTCGAGGTGAACGAACGCAGTGAGTGGTGCGAGTTGTGCAATGCGCCCATGCCGCGAGCACCGCAGGGGACCCCGAGCCCCTGGGCGAGGGGCGCTGAGCCGGGCCGGCCCTGGGGGTGCCCCATGCCGGGCGGCCCCCCGTGCACACCCGACACTCAGGAAATGCACCGATGGAACAAAAAGCGTAGGTCTGGCGCCTGCCCTGACCCTTCAGGCTTCGCCCGTCGGGGGCAGTGTGCCTTCGGCGCGCGCCTTCAGGTACTCGGCCCGTACCTGCGCGCGAGTGAGCGACGCAGCCGCCCCAGCATCGGCACGAGGCGCACCGAGCCCCTGGCCTTCGCAGAACCGCAATCGGTTACCGAACGGGTCGGTCAGCACCAGCTCGCGCCCGACTGAGCTTGCCTGCAGCTCCGGCAACGGCTGGCGGTGCGGCCTCGCGCGCAGTTGGCCATGCAGGGCACCGAGATCGGTAACGGGCACGACCAGAAGCGCGCCCGGTGTGCCATCTTCATGCCGCTCACTCAGGCGCAGTACCAGCGCGTCTCGGTGCACCTGCGCGATGAACGGGCCACCCTCGCTCGCGCCCTGCTCCCAGTCCAACGTGCAGCCGAGTTCGTCCAGGTAGAACGCCTTGGCCAGGTCGACCGAGAAGATACGCAGTACAGGGATCGCGGCGGCGAATGACATAGGCGCATTCTGACGCTGCGGCGCTGCGTCCTGGCCGGCCCTACTCCTTCACCGACCCCGTCATCCCCGACACGTAGTACTCGACGAAGAACGAGTAGACAAACGCCACCGGCAGCGAGCCCAGCAATGCCCCGGCCATCAGCGGCCCCCACTGATAGACATCGCCCTGAACCAGCTCGGTGACCACGCCCACAGGCACCGTCTTGACCTCGGACGAGGAGATGAAGGTCAGCGCGTAGATGAACTCGTTCCACGACAGCGTGAAGGCGAAGATGCCGGCCGAGATCAGCCCCGGCACGGCCAGCGGCAACACGATCTTGACGAGGATCTGCCAGCGGGTGGCGCCGTCGATCAGCGCGCACTCTTCCAGTTCGGCGGGGATCGATCGAAAGTAGCCCATCAGCAGCCAGGTGCAGAACGGGATCAGGAACGTCGGGTACGTCAGGATCAGCGCCCAGCGCGTGTCGAACAGGCCCAGGTTGAACACCACGTTGGCTAGCGGGATGAAGAGGATCGACGGCGGCACCATGTACGCCAGAAAGATCGACAGACCCACGTGCTTGCTTCCTTTGAAGCGCAGCCGCTCGATGGAATACGCGGCAAAGACCGAGGCCGCCAGCGAGATGAAGGTGGACACGACCGACACCAGCACCGTGTTCCACAGCCACTGCGGGTACGAGGTTTCGAACAGCAGCTTGCGAAAGTGGTCCAGCGTCGGGTTGATGACCCAGAACGGATTGCCGTCGCGCGACAGCAACTCGGCCTCGGGCTTCACGGCCGTGATCGCCATCCAGTAGAACGGGAACAGCAGCACGATCAAAAAGACCAGCAGCGGCAGGTAGACCGTCACCGCCTTGCGCGGGATCGAGTCCAGGTAGGACATGCCGACAGCGTCGACATCGGAGCTCTTGGCAGCCATCAGTCTTTACCACCTTGTTGCCAGGCCCGCCGCTGCAGGCCGAAGAAGCTGAACAGCACGCAGGCCAGCAGGAACGGCACCATCGCAATGGCGATCGCCGCGCCCTCGCCCAGCGCCCCGCCCGAGATCGCACGCTGGAACGACAGCGTGGCCATCAGGTGCGTTGCGTTCAGCGGGCCACCGCGCGTGATCACGTAGATCAACTGGAAATCGGTGAAGGTGAACAGCACCGAGAACGTCATGACCACCGCGATGATGGGCGTCAGCAGCGGCAGCGTCACATGGTAGAACTGCTGCCAGCGCGTGGCCCCGTCGATGGCCGAAGCTTCATAGTACGAGGGCGAAATCGTCTGCAGCCCCGCCAGCAGCGTGATGGCCACGAAGGGCACGCCACGCCAGATGTTGGCCACGATGACGGCGAAACGCGCGTTCCATTCCGAGCCCAGAAAATCGATGTAGGTGTCGATCAACCCCATCTTCACCAGCGCCCAGCTGATGATGGAGAACTGCGAGTCGTAGATCCACCAGAAGGCTATCGCCGACAGCGCCGTCGGCACGATGTAGGGCAACAGAATGACGGCGCGAAAGAACGACTTCATGCGCAGGTGCTTGTTCAGCAGCAGCGCCAGGTACAGCCCCAGGAGGAACTTGAAGATGCTGGCCACCACCGTGTAGAACAGGGTGTTGAACAAGGCCAGCCGCGTGACCGAGTCGCCCCACAGGTAGATGTAGTTGTCCAGCCCGACCCACTCGCCGCCGCGGCCCACCTTGGTGTCGGTAAAGCCCAGCCAGGTCCCCAGCCCCAGCGGGTAGGTGAGGAACAACAGCAGCAGCACGGCTGCCGGCAGCATGAAGAGAAAGCCTAAGCCGTTGCGGCTGTTCTGCAGGCGGGCGAGCATGGTCATGGAGAGGCTGAAGAACTACAGCGTGTGGCCGGTCAAACCTTGTAGTAGCGCTCGGCGCGCTTCTGTGCGCGTTCGGCCGCTTCCTTCGGGCTGCGCGAACCGCTGGCGGCCTCGGCCACCATGTTGGCCACGATGAAGTCGGCGCCGGCACCGGCGGACGCGTAACCCAGCTTGCCCTCGTAGCCCGACGGCCGCATGTTCTTCACGCAGTCGCGGTACGGCGTGTGCTTGGGGTCCACCGTCCAGATCGCGCTGGATTCGTAGGCAGCCAGTGGCTGACCGATGTAGCCACCAGCCCCCGTCAGCCAGGCGTCGAACTGCTCGCGCTCCATCATGAAGCGCAGGAACTCCTTGGACGCGTTCGGGAACTTCGTGTACTTCATGATCATCTGGTTGAAGAACAGATGCGACTCCGTCGGCACGCCCACCGGCCCCACGGGGAAGGGTGCGTGCTGGATGTCGGCCGCCATCTCCTTGATCTTGGCATCGGCCGAGTTCTTCGCGGCGTAGTAGATCGAGATGCCGTTGTTGGTCACGCTGATCTGACCATCCAGAAAGGCCTTGTTGTTGTTCGGGTCGAGCCACGACAAGGTGCCCGGAATGCAGGTGGCGTACAGCTCCTTGGCGTACTCCAGAGCCTTGATGGTCTCGGGGCTGTCGATCACGACCTTGTTGGTCTTGTCGACCAGCTTGCCGCCGTGCGACCAGATGAGCCAGTTGGTCCACAGGGCGTCGCCAGTGGCGTTGCCCAACGCGTAGCCGCCGGGCGTGCCCTTCTCTTTCAGCGCCTTGTGCAGCGCGAGGAAGCCGGCCGTGTCCTTGGGGAAGGTGCTGAAGCCAGCAGCCTTCACCATGCTGTCGCGGTAGACGATCATCGAGCCGGACGCGCCCAGGCCCAGGCCGATCCAGCGCTTGCCGTCGGGCCGCAGGTACTGCTGCACGGCCGGGTACCAGCCGCCGTACTTCTTGCCCAGGTACTCGGCCAGATCGGTCACATCGAGCAACTTGTCGGGGTAGAGGTTCGCGTCATCGTTGGTGGACAGGATGATGTCCGGCCCGGCACCGGTGTTGGCCGCCACGGCCGCCTTGGGGCGCACGTCTTCCCAACCCTCGTTGTCCACCCGCACTTCGATGCCGGTGGTGTCGGTGAACTTCTTGACGTTGACCATGTAGGCGTCGATGTCACCCTGCACGAAACGGCTCCATCGCAACACGCGCAGCTTGGCGCCCTTCTCGGGCTTGAAGCTCATGGTCTGCGCGCCGGCCAGCGGCGCAAACACGATGCCCCCCGCGCCGATGGATGCCGCGGCCGCCGCACTGGCGGACCCCTTCAGAATGCTGCGCCGACGCTGTTGGAAATCACTCATCGTCAAGTCTCCTGTGGTGTCTGAACGGTGGGATCAGGGAAGGAATCAGGCCACCAGCCGTTCACCGGTGCCCGCGTCGAAAAGGTGTGCCCGCTGCAGATCGGGCTGCAGGTGGATGGTGCTGCCGGGCGCGAAGTCATAGCGCTCGCGGAACACGGCGGACAGCTCGGCGCCTTCGTGTCGGCAGGCGACGAAGGTGTCCATGCCGGTGGGCTCCAGCACCGCCACCGTGGCGGGAATGCCGGTGTCGCCCAGCGTCAGATGCTCGGGCCGCGTGCCGTACACGACGCTCTGCCCGTCCTGCCCCGCCGCGCCCTGCGGCATGCCCAGGCGCGTGCCGTCGTTCAGCTCAACCTCGGCAGCGCCGGCGCTGCGGCGCACCTTGCCGGGCAAGAAATTCATGGACGGCGAGCCGATGAAGCCGGCCACGAACTGGTTGGCCGGGCGGTCGTACAGCTCCAGCGGGTCGCCGGTCTGCTCGATGCGGCCGTCGCGCATGACGACGATCTTGTCGCCCATGGTCATGGCTTCGATCTGGTCGTGTGTGACGTAGACCGAGGTGGTCTTGAGCCGCTGGTGCAGCTCCTTGATCTCGCTGCGCATGGCCACGCGCAGCTTGGCGTCCAGGTTGGACAGCGGCTCGTCGAACAAAAACACCTGCGGGTCGCGCACGATGGCGCGGCCCATGGCCACGCGCTGGCGCTGGCCACCCGAGAGCTGGCGCGGGTACCGGTCGAGCAGCGGCACCAGGGCCAGGATCTCGGCGGCGCGCATGACCTTGGTGTCCATGACGGTCTTGTCGGTCTTGGCCAGTGCCAGCGAGAACGCCATGTTGTCGCGCACCGTCATGTGCGGGTACAGCGCGTAGTTCTGGAACACCATGGCGATGTCGCGCTCCTTCGGCGGCAGGTCGTTGACCCGCTTCTCGCCGATGCGGATCTCACCGCCGTTGATCTGCTCCAGCCCCGCAATCATGCGCAGCAGGGTGGACTTGCCACAGCCCGATGGGCCAACCAGCACGGTGAACGAACCGTCCTGGATGTCGATGTCCACGCCATGCAGGATGGGCACCTCGCCAAAGCTCTTCTTCACACCCTGAATCGTGACGCTCGCCATGCACTGGGCTCATTTCTGAAGTTGATGGACCGGACCGCAAGAGCCTGGGTACCTTGCGGCCCGCGCAGTATCGGCACTGTGCAAGCCCATCGCCATCAGGGAAATCCGGTAGTAGACAAGTCCTGGAATTTGTATGATGACCAGACTACCGTCCCGGCCAATCGTCCAGCGTTCGCGCCCCGCGTCCCGTGCTCCACCGCCCCGCCCTCGTCCCCCACCCGCCTGTTGCAGAACCCCTGCGCCAGGAGTCAGATCGGCTGTCGGACCGGCTGGCCCTGCGCCTGTCGCAGCAGATCGAATCGGGCGCACTACGCCCCGGCGACCGGCTGCCGACCGAGCAGCAGCTCGCCACCACACACGGCGTCTCGCGCACCGTGGTGCGCGAGGCGGTGCACCAGCTCAAGTCGCGCGCGCTGGTGGTCTCGCGCCAGGGCTCGGGCGTGTTCGTGGCCATGGCGCCGGTGCACCAGCCGTTGGCCTTCGACCCACGCGTGCTCGAATCGGTGCAGGCCGTGGTGCACGTGGTGGAGGTGCGCCGCGTGCTGGAGGGCGAGATCGCATCATTGGCCGCCGAGCGCGCCAGCCGCAGCCAGATTGCCGCGTTGCGCCGCGCGCTCAAAGCCATCGACACCGCCGTGGCCGAGGGCCGCGACGGCGTGGCCGAAGACCTGGCCTTTCACGCCCTGATCGGCGAGGCCTGCGGCAACCCACAGTTCCGCCTGCTGTTGGGTTTCCTCGCGCAGTACCTGCGCGAAGGCATGCGCATCACACGCGGCAACGAGGCGCGCCGCATCGACTTCATGTGCGCCGTGCAGCTGGAGCATCGCGCCATCGTCGAGGCCATCGCCGCGCGCGACCCGGTGGCGGCGCGAAGTTGCGCCACCGCCCATATCCTGCATGGCGAGCAGCGCCTGATCGAAGGCGGCGTCATCACCAAGCGCAAACGCCCCGGCAGGACGCGACCATCCATCTGATCCATCCTCAGCCACACTTCATCCCCTCACGAAAGGAACCGACATGAAACTCCTGATCACCGGCGGCGGCGGCTTCGTCGGCGCACGGCTGGCGCGCACGCTGCTCGCCCGCGGCACGCTCGATGGCCAACCCATCACCTCGGTCGTGCTCACCGACATCGCACCGCCCCCGGCCGACCTGCTGGCCGACGCGCGCGTGCAGGCCCGCACGGGTACCTTGCTGTCGCAGACGCCGGCCATCAGCGGCGAGGATTTCGATGGCGTGTTCCACCTGGCCTCGGCCGTGTCTGGCGAATGCGAGCTCGATTTCGAACTGGGCCTGCGCTCCAACCTGGACAGCACACGCGCGTTGCTGGACGCGCTGCGCGCCCGCGCGGCCGAAAGCGGCAAGGTGCCGCGCCTGGTGTTCTCCAGCTCGGTGGCGGTGTTCGGGCCGGACCCCTCGTTCCCCTGGCCCAAGCTGGTCGGCGACGACACGCTGCCGGCGCCGCAAACGTCCTACGGCACGCACAAGCTGATGTGCGAATACCTGATCGCCGACTACACGCGCAAGGGCTACCTGGACGGCCGCTGCGCACGCCTGATGACGGTGACGGTGCGCCCCGGCAAACCCAACGGCGCGGCTTCGTCGTTCTTCAGCGGCATCATTCGCGAGCCGCTGGCAGGCAGCGAATCGGTGTGCCCGGTGTCGCCCGATGTGACGCACCCGATGTCCTCGCCCTCGCAGACGGTGGCCGGCCTGATCGCCGTGTACGAGGCCTCGCGCGAGGCCTTCGTCGGCCGGCTGGCGCTGAACCTGCCGGGCCTGAATGTGCGCGTGGCCGACATGCTGGATGCGCTGGAGGAAGTGGCCGGCCCCAAGGTGCGCGCGCTGGTGCGTTTCGAGCGCGACGAGCGCGTCGCCGGCATCGTGGCCAACTGGCCGGGCGGCGCCACCGCCGTGCGTGCCGCTGGCCTGGGACTCAAGCCCTACACGCAGTTCGCCGACATCATTCGCGAGTACATCGACGACTGCCAGGCCGGCCCGAACGCCGCACAGACCTTGAAGGGGATGCAATGAGCAAGAAGAACGACACGATGAAGATGACCGCCAAGGCCGAGAAGGCCGCGAAGACCCCGAACGCGGCCAAGCCGGCGAAGACGTCGAAGGCCGCCAAGGCCCAGGTCGCGCCACGCCTGCGTTCGCAAGCCTGGTTCGACAACCCGTCGAACGCCGACATGACGGCGCTGTACCTCGAACGCACGATGAACTTCGGCCTGTCGTTCGACGAGCTGCAATCGGGCCGGCCCATCATCGGCATCGCGCAGACGGGCTCGGACATCGCGCCCTGCAACCGTCACCACATCGTGTTGGCCGAGCGTGTGAAAGAGGGCATCCGCGACGCGGGCGGCATCGCGTTCGAGTTTCCAATCCACCCGATCCAGGAGACCTGCAAGCGCCCCACTGCTTCACTGGACCGCAACCTGCAGTACCTCTCGCTGGTCGAGATTCTGTATGGCTACCCCATCGACGGCTGTGTGCTGACGACCGGCTGCGACAAGACGACGCCGGCGCAGATCATGGCTGCGGCCACGGTGGACATTCCGGCCATCGCGCTGAACTCCGGCCCCATGTTGAACGGCTGGTTCCAGGGCGAGCGCACGGGCTCAGGCACCATCGTCTGGAAGGCGCGTGAACTGATGGCGGCCGGCAAGATCGGCTACCCGGAGTTCCTGAAACTCGTGGCCTCTTCTGCACCATCGACCGGCCACTGCAACACCATGGGCACGGCCTCCACCATGAACTCGCTGGCCGAGGCGCTGGGCCTGATGCTGCCTGGGGGCGCTGCCATTCCGGCGCCCTACCGTGACCGGCAGGAGATGGCCTACCTGACGGGCAAGCGCATCGTGGAGATGGTGCGCGAAGACTTGAAGCCCTCCGACATCCTGACGCGTGCCGCCTTCGAAAACGCCATCGTGGTGAACTCGGCCATCGGCGGCTCGACCAATGCCCCGGTGCACCTGAACGCCATCGCCAAGCACATCGGCGTGCCGCTGGACAACGACGACTGGGAGAAGGTCGGCTACAAGGTTCCACTGATCGTGAACCTGCAGCCGGCCGGCAAGTACCTGGGCGAAGACTACTACCGTGCCGGCGGCCTGCCGGCCGTGGTGGCCGAGCTGGTGGCCAAAGGCAAGATCCAGACCGCCATGACGGTCAACGGCAAGACGCTGGCCGAGAACTGCGAAGGCCAGTTCAGCAGCGACCGCGATGTGATCCTGCCCTATGCCAAGCCGATGAAGAAGGACGCAGGCTTCCTGAACTTCAAGGGCAATCTGTTCGACTCGGCCATGATGAAGACCAGCGTGATCACGCCCGAATTTCGCGAGCGCTACCTGGAGAACCCGGCCGATCCGATGGCCTTCGAAGGCCCGGCCGTGGTGTTCGATGGGCCGGAGGACTACCACCACCGCATCGACGACCCCAAGGTCGGCATCTCTGCGCAGAGCGTGCTGTTCATGCGCGGCGTGGGGCCGGTGGGCTACCCCGGTGCGGCCGAGGTGGTCAACATGCGCGCGCCCAGCTACCTGCTCAAGCAGGGCGTGACGGCGCTGCCCTGCATCGGCGATGGCCGGCAGTCGGGCACGTCCGGTTCACCCTCGATCCTGAACGCATCGCCCGAGGCCGCGACCGGTGGCAACCTGGCGCTGCTCAAGACCGGCGACCGCGTGCGCATCGACCTCAAGAAGCGGCGTGCCGACATGCTGGTGGCCGATGATGAGTTGGCCCGCCGCCGCGCCGAACTCGAAGCCAGCGGCGGCTACCAGTTCCCGCCGAGCCAGACGCCGTGGCAGGAGATCCAGCGCGCTGTGGTGGGCGAGTTGTCAGAGGGCATGGTGCTCAAGCCGGCGGTCAAGTACCAGAAGATCCACGCCACCTTCGGCGTGCCGCGCGACAACCACTGAGCGCGGGCGGGTTCTGCCGTTCGATCTGGCCGATGCTTGCATTGTCAAAGCGGCCAGCCGGCTGAACCCGCGGCACGGGCTGTCCATCGACGGCCAGTTCGACGTCCACCGCGACATGGCCGGCCGCGCGCCGGTCAGCCGGATGCGGACGTGGGCCTTGTCGTCTCCTCATCACGACTGATGAGGAAGGGCGCGCACCGGCACCGCCGGCCCCAGGAGCGCGGCGACCCGAGGCCGTGGACTCATCAAATCAGGTGATGCGAACCGCCGCACCTCACACGCAGACTCGCGTCCGGCTGTCTTGCCATGACCACGATGAAGGGTGCACACCATGAACAACGATGTCTTTTCTGCGGCTCCCGCACGCTTCGGCGGCGCGGGTCGATTTCGCCCGCATCTGGCCTGCGCCGGCGTGCTGGCGCTGATGGTCGGCTGCGGCGGTGGCAGTGACGATACGAGTCCGGCAGCGCCGGCGCAACCGATGGCGACCACGCTGACAGGCACGGCCGCAACCGGTGCACCATTTGCTGGCGCGGCGCTGCAAGTGACCGACCGGTCCGGTACGACTGTGTGCGACACCGTCACGGATGCCCAGGGCGTGTTCCAGTGCACGTTGCCGGCCACCACCGTTCGGCCGCTGGTCCTGCGGGCAGTCAAGGACGACCAAGTGCTCTACAGTGCCACGGCCACCATGGGTGATGCGCGCGTCAACGTTACGCCGCTGACGCACATCATCGCGTCCAAGCTGGCGCCGAATGGCGACGCATCCGCCCTCGCCGCCGCCATCCAAGCCTCGCCGCAGACGGTGACTGCAGAGACACTTCAGGCACAGGCGACGGCCCTCATCGCTGCGCTGCAGCCGCTGCTCACCGCACTGGGCCTGACCATCGACCCGCTGGCGGGTCCGCTGGTGGCCGACGGCACTGGACAGGACAAACTGCTGGACGCGATCTCGGTGAGCGTTCGTCCCAACGGCACGGTCGCCAACATCGAACTGACCGTCAAAACGATCCCGTCCAGTGCCAGTGCCCCACCGGTCTCGCTCAAGTTCAGCAGCGCCGACGCCACCGTGCCGCCACTGCCCGCTTCGATCGGCGCGGCCCTTGCACCGGTACCGTCGCCCGCCCTGGTCGCCGACCTGTTTGCCCGGATGAACGCCTGCTATGCCTTGCCACTGACGCAACGCGTGCGCGCGGCAGACGACAACGTTTCGGCCGTTGGAGGCCCTGCCGACGTGATTGCAGCGGCCTGCCGCAGTCTCTTCGTGGACAACGACCCGGCGAACTTCGTTGCCAACATGGCAACCGTCGGTCGCAATGCCAACAACGGCGGAGCGTTCGCCAGCCTGTTCCGGTCCGGCGCCACCGGCCTCCAGTGGATCGCCGGCGACGTGGAATTCTTCCGCGCCAACGGCGACATGATCATCAGCCACAAGTGGATCGACCGATTCGGCAGCCAGGACTACGACCTGCTGGCTGCGCACGAAGTGGCTGGCGTGCTCAAACTCGTCGGCAACAGCAACACTTATGCCGTCACGATTCGCCCGTTCTCGGAGGACCGTGACCTGGTCAACACGCCAGCCTTCAGTTACTACACCACGGGCTACAACATCCAGATCGACAACCGCACCTCGAACGGCACACCGATTTTCAGCAAGGTGGTGGTGACCTCGCCGCTGGGCTTGACGCTGACGATGCTGCCCACGCCGGGACTCTCCTACCTTGTGATCGCCCCCGACGGCGTCACGCCGACCGGCTCGCCGGTGCTGCGACTGGCGGCGGCCTACCGGGACTTGGCACAGGCCGGCAACCCCCAAGAAAAGGAGAACCTCGTCTACACCACGCCTCAGTACACGCCCGGGCAGATCAGTGCGCTGGACAACAACGGTGTCTGGAGGCTCGAGTTTTTCCATACCAACACCGCTGTGGCCAATGTGGTGCAGCATTACCGCACCGTGCGTCGGGCCGAGACCCTCGGCGAGATTCGCACGGGGCGCGTGTTTGCCGAGCCAACGCCAACCGCGCGCGCTGAACTCATCGCTGACTCACAAGTGCCCGGCTTCGCGCAATTCGATGAGCCTGATGTTGCCTACATCGATACGGTCGCCGGTGGCGACGCCTGGACGGTTCCGACCGGAGCCCTGGCGCCAACCTCCGTCAGCATCTACGGCAGGGCCCCCTTTGGCAGCACCACCGCCGGCCAGAACGGGCTGCGCTTCAATGACTCTGCAGGCGTTGTCAGTTCAGCGCGCAAGGCCATCGTCTACTGCTCGCCCCAGACCTCGGCTGACATGCATTGCGATGCCGGTGGTCAGGGCCGCTATGCCGCGGGAACCACTGTGAACATGATTGAGCTGTGGGCTCGGAGCCCCAAGCAGGTCGAAGTCAGCAAGAAGATTGGACTGTTCAAGCTGCAGTGAAGCTTCAAGCCGCTCACACCACATTCAAGGGGGCGCAAGCCCCCTTTTTGTATTGCCGCCAAAGCGACAGCCGGCGCAACCACGCGGCCCCATTCGGTGCAAAGTCAGGCGCATGAACACACCCACCCCCGCACCCGACGCCATCAGCTACTTCGGCGTCGAAGTCCCCTTCATGGAACACATCGGCCTGCAGCCCCTGCTGATGGAAGAAGGCCTGTGCCGCACGCTGCTGGCGCTGCGGCCTCACCTGGTCAACAGCCGGGGCGACATCCACGGCGGCACGCTGATGAGCGCGTTCGACTTCACCCTGAGCGCCGCCGCGCGCTCGCACGACCCGCTGCGGCTGGGCGTGATCACGGTCGACATGTCGACGCACTTCTACGAGCCGGCGCGCAGCGACCTCACGGTGATCGGCCGCTGCACGCGGCGCGGCCGGTCGCTGGCGTTCACCGAGGGCGAGATCGTGGACGCTGGCGGCACCGTGGTGGCGGTGGCGCGCGCCGTCTTCAAGTTGGTCGTGCGCCAGCCGCCTGCCTGAGACAAAGCGCCGCTCGGCCATTGCAGCAAAGGCAGAACAAAGGGCCAGGGGACAGCAACCGGGCAAGCTTCTTGCGTCAATTCCTAGGGTTAACCCTGGGAGGATGCCATGTTGAGTCCGCTGCATTTCCTGTGGCCCCAGCTGCTCTGGCTGCTGTGGTCCATCCCCATGCTGGCGTTGGCCTACCTGGGCCTGCTGCGCAGGCGCCGCCAGCCCGTGCTGCGCTTTGCCAGCCTGTCCATCGTGCGCCAGGCCATGGCTCCCGGCCGGGCGTGGCGGCGCCACCTACCCCCTGCTCTGTTGCTGCTGGCGCTGATGGTGCTGCTGCTGGCCGCTGCCCGCCCGCAAGCCGTGCTGCCACTGCCGACCGACCAGGCCACTGTCGTGCTGGCCGTGGACGTGTCGCTGAGCATGGAGACCGACGACATCGCCCCCAGCCGGCTGCATGCCGCACGCGAGGCGGCCAAGGCCTTCGTGCGCCAACTGCCGACCGACGTGCGGGTGGGCATCGTCGGCTTTGCCGCCGCGGCCCATGTCGTGCAGCCGCCCACCCGCAGCCGCGAAGATCTGCTCGCCGCCATCGACCGGCTGCACCTGCAGCACGGCACGGCGGTGGGGAGCGGCATCGTCGTCGCGCTGTCCGAACTGTTTCCCGGGCTGGCGATCGACCTGATGGGGATGACCTACGGCAACGACCAGCGCCCGCGCATGCACCAGGTCGGGGCGTTCACACCGGTGCCACCCGGCTCGAACCGGTCGGCCGCGATCGTCCTGCTGACCGATGGCCGCAGCACCGCAGGCATGGATCCGCTCGAAGCCGCCGCGATGGCCGCCCAGCGCGGCGTGCGCATCCACGCTGTGGGGCTGGGCACGGTGGACACCGGCGCCCAGGAGTTGGACGGCTGGGCCGCCGCGATGCAGCTCGACGAGGCGGTGCTGAAGGAGATGACCACGTTGACGCGGGGCGAATACTTCCACGCGGGCAGCGCCCAGTCACTGGTGCAGGTGTACGAGCAGCTCGGCACGCGCATGCAGCTGGAGGTGCGCACGACCGAGCTGTCCGGCCCGCTGGCCCTGGGCGGGCTGTTGCTCATGCTGGCCGCGGCGCTGCTCTCGCTGTTGTGGTTGCAGCGGGTGGCTTGAACGCTGCACCAGAGGGCCAGGCAGGCTCGATTCGCTGCGCAGGCAGGGCGGTGATGGGTACTGCGGTCGCGGGGGCGACGCAGGCAGGGATGGCGCTATGCGCGCGATGGGTGGCATTTGATAGATTGCCTGTTCTTCCACGCCACCACACCCCCACCCCATGGCCTTGATCCAGTACCTCACCCAGATCCAGTTCGAGTTCGGCGCCATCCGCCTGTTGGCAGATGAATGCAAGCGCGTCGGCATCACCCGCCCGCTGATCGTGACCGACGCCGGCGTGCGCGCCGCCGGCATCCTGCAGAAGGCGCTGGACGCGCTGGGCGACCTGCCGGTGACGGTGTTCGACCAGACGCCGTCGAACCCGACCGAGGCGGCCGTGCGCGCGGCCGCAGCGCTCTACCACAGCGGCCGCAGCGACGGGCTGATCGCCGTGGGCGGCGGCTCTTCCATCGACTGCGCCAAGGGCGTGGCGATTGCCGCCACGCACGAAGGCCCGCTCAAGCACTACGCCACCATCGAAGGCGGCTCGCCGCGCATCACCGACAAGGTGGCGCCGCTGATCGCCGTGCCCACCACCAGCGGCACCGGCAGCGAGGTGGCGCGCGGCGCGATCGTCATCGTGGACGACCACCGCAAGCTGGGCTTTCACAGCTGGTCGCTCATGCCCAAGGCCGCCATCTGCGACCCGGAACTCACGCTGGGCCTGCCGCCCAGGCTGACGGCGGCCACCGGCATGGACGCCATCGCGCACTGCATGGAGACGTTCATGTCGGCCGCTTTCAACCCGCCGGCCGACGGGATTGCGCTGGACGGCCTGGAGCGGGCCTGGGCCCACATCGAGCGCGCCACCAAGGACGGCAGCGACCGCGAGGCGCGGTTGAACCTGATGAGCGCCTCGATGCAGGGCGCCATGGCGTTCCAGAAGGGCCTGGGCTGCGTGCACAGCCTGTCCCACAGCCTTGGGGGCGTGGACCCGCGCTTGCACCACGGCACGCTGAACGCGCTGTTCCTGCCGTGCGTGGTGGCCTTCAACGCGGGCGCCGAATCGGTGCAGAAAGACCAGCGGCTGCAGCGCATGGCCCAGGCCATGCGGCTGGACTCCGCTGGCGAGATTGGCGAGGCGATCCGCGACATGAACGCGCGCCTGGGCCTGCCCAAGGGTCTCGCCGAAGCCGGTGTCACGGCCGACCTGTTCGAACGCATCATCGACGGCGCCATGGCCGACCATTGCCACAAGACCAACCCGCGGCTGGCGTCTCGTGAGGATTACCTCGGGATGTTGGAAGGGTCGATGTAGCCCGCCCGGGCTGACGGGGCCAGTCGGAACAGATCAGTCTTCAGGCAAGTCCGCCGCCGGCTCGCCCACGGGGCGCGGCTGGCGCTTGCCGGGCTTGGCGAGGAGCTCGACATAGAACTGCTGGCCGCCGGCCTTCACGACACCATCGATCAGGCCATTGATGGCCGAGAGGTGGACGACTTCAGCCGCTTCTTCGGCGGTGCCGAACCTGCAATCGAAGTCCCAGAAGTCAGCCGCCTCGGGCAGGTCGCGCCGCCGCTCGCGCTTGATGTATTTGCGGATCTCGTGCTTGATCGCTTCGACCAGACGCTCGGGGTGCTTGCCCTCGACGTGGAGTTGAAAGGTTTTTCTCATGGGTGATCGTACAGCCGCCGCCGCAGCGTTCTGTACAGTCGGTCTCCTCAACCACTACCGGTGAACGACATGGCGCGCGGAAACGACTGGGCAGCCAAGTTGATGGCATTGATCAACGGGGGCAACGCGAGCGCTGCGATTGCGCAGATCAAGGTGGCGCCCTCGCTCAAGGACTTGCAGGCGCTGCAGACCATCATGACGATGTCGAAAATGCAGGGCCGCTATCCGCGCGTGGATGCGGCGATCGCGGACAACCTGAACCTGCTGGCAGCGCCCCGGCTGCATCGCTCGCCCTGAGCGTAGCTCCCCGAAATTTGATCGCGGACAGTTTTCGACTCTGACCGCTCAGCCCTTGCGCGCAGCCCTCGCCGCGCTGATGGTGGCCTGGCGTGCCGCACGGTCACCGCGCTGCTCGGCTGCCACTTCTTCGGCAGTCACGGGCGTGAAGCGGCTGGCCCATTCGTGCAGCGGGCGCGTCCAGCGGCCGGCCTCGAACGGCCAGACGTGGTCGTACAGCACCACATCGCTGCCATCGCGTGAATCGCGGGCCATGCCGACGACCCGGTAGAGGCCGCCATCGGCGTGGCGGTAGGTGCCAAGGGGCGGTGCACCAGGCACCATCGGTGTCGCGTGTTCAGGCTGCGCCGGGTCGAAGGTGTGCAGTATGGGGGTGGGGGCGTTGGAGTGCATGGGCTCGCTTGTACCAAACGGTGCGCTGCTTCACGCGGGCAGCGCACCGCATCACACGCTGCCCCCATGCAGAACCGCTCAGGCGACCTTGGCGACGTCCTCGTTTTCGACCGTGGCGTCCTCGGGCTCGGTCTGCTCGTCGAAGTCTGCGGCTTCGCTCTCTTCGCCTTCTTCGTCTTCGTAGCGGTCCACGCTGCCCAGCGGCTGCACGGCCAGTGCGTTGATCAAGTGCTCACGGAACTCGGCCAGCTTGCGGGCGGCCTTGGCAATGTCCTTGGAGTCTTCGTCGGCCACTTTGCTGACAAGCAGCTTGGGCTCGGAATCCAGGATCTCGGCGATGAAGCCATCGGCGAGGTCGGCGGCGGCAAGGATCTGGGCGGGGGTAGGCGTGTGCGACATGGCGAAGTCCATCAGGTTGGTTGTGGAGCCCCATGTTCAACGCGCGATGTGACAGCGGCATCACAGCGCCACTGCGCCTGGCTCGCGCTGCGGCGCAAGACGTGCACCCCGCAGCGCCGGCAATGACTGCGGCGGCCGCAGCCCTCGGCAAATGCTCAGGTGGCGCTGGCCACGCGCTCTTCGGCCTCTTGCAGCAGCCGCCACATGACTTTGCCGCTGCCGCTCTTGGGCAATGCGTCGGCGAACTGCACCTGGCGTGGCACCTTGTAGGTCGCCATGTTCTCGCGGCACCAGGCGATGATGGATTCCGGCGTGGTGTCCAGGTGCGTGGGCCGCAACACGATGACGGCCTTGACGGACTCGCCACGGTAGGCGTCGCGCGTGGCGATGATGCAGGCCTCCTGGATGGCCGGGTGCCGGTACATCAGCAGTTCCACCTCGGCCGGCCAGACCTTGAAGCCGCTGGCGTTGATCATGCGCTTCAAGCGGTCGGTGATGAAGAAGAAGCCCTCCTCGTCCATGCGCCCCATGTCGCCGGAACGGAAGAAGCGCTGGCCCTCGAACTCGACGAAGGCCGCCTCCGTGGCGTCGGGCCGCTTCCAGTAGCCTTCGAACACCTGCGGACCCCGGATGATGATCTCGCCCGATTCGCCGACCGGCAATTCGCGCAGCGTCTCGGGGTCGACGACGCGCGCATCCACGCCCATGAAGGGCATGCCCAGGCATTGCTGCTTGGCGTGGTCCGGCGGGTTGCTGTGTGAGGGGGCGGCGGTCTCGGTCAGGCCGTAGCCTTCCTGGTAGACCAGGCCATAGTGCTCCAGCAATCGCTGCGCCACGGCCTGCGGCATGGCCGCGCCGCCACCGCCGATGTAGACCAGGCTGGACAGGTCGTACTCGGCAAAGCGCGGGCTGGCCATCAGGTCGATGACCATGGTGGGGATGTTGGTCCAGCTGGTGACGCGGCGCGTGGAGATCAGGTGGCCTGCGACGTCGCGGTCCCAGCGCGGCATGATGACCAGGCAGGCCGCGCTAAGCAGGGCCGTGTGCAACATGCTGACGATGCCGGTGATGTGGAACATGGGGACGACAGCGAGCACCACGCTCTCGGAGCTGGTGCAGCCCCACAGCTGCCCGGCCACGGCGTTGTGCATCAGCGTGGCGTGCGGATGGATGCAGCCCTTGGGCATGCCGGTGGTGCCGCTGGTGTAGGGCAACAGCGCCATGTCGCGCGCGCCCACCACGTGGGCCGGGGCCGGGTGGCCGGCGGCCAGCAGGTCAGCCCAGGCGTGCACGGCGCCGCTGTCCAGCACGGGCAACGCATGTCGCGTCAGCAGCCACTCATGCCAGGCCGGCGCCATGGCCGGCGTCGCGGCAGCCGCTGGGTCGAAGGCATCGGTGAACTGCGTGACGACGAGGTGCGCCAGCTGCTGCGCTGCGGGCAGCGCGTTGCTGGCCTTGGCCATCTCGCCGGCCAGGTCGCCGGTGGTGATGGCGACGCGGGCATCGGAGTCGCTCAGGTAATGCTTCAGCTCCTCGGCCCGGTTCATCGGGTTGACCGGCACGACGACAGCGTTGGCACGCAGGATGGCGAAGTGCGCGACCACCAGCTGCGGACTGTTCTGCATGTTCAGCACCACGCGGTCGCCGCGTTGCACGCCCAGCGCGTGCAACGCACCGGCCAGGGCGTCGACCTGGGCCAGCAGCTCGCGGTAGGGCGTCACACGGTCGAAAAACACCATCGCCGGGCGGTCCGGGTAGCGCGCTGCGGCCGTCGCCAGGTTGTGCCACAGCGAGGTGGCCGGCACGGTGATCGAATGCGGCAGGCGCTTGGGCCAAAACGCGAAATGCGGGCGATCCACGGACATGCGAGAGCCTTCGAAAAAAGGAACGAGCGTACGTCGGCATCGCGGCGCACTGCATGGGGAAAGCCCGGGCGCGGGCCATCCGGCAGCGCGTCGCCTCAGGCCACGGCGGGGGCTGCAGGCGCGGCGATGCGCCCGGCTTCGATGGTGATGCGGCGTTCGCACTGCGCGGCGATGGCGCGGTCATGCGTGACCAGCACCAGCGTCGTGCCCTGCTCGCGGTTGAGCTCGAACATCAGCTCCATGACCTTCTCGCCGGTGGCGAAGTCCAGACTGCCGGTGGGCTCGTCGGCAAGCAGTACGGCCGGCTGCACGACAAAGGCGCGTGCCAGCGCCACGCGCTGCTGCTCGCCACCGGAGAGCACCTTGGGGTAGTGCGACAGGCGCGCGGACAAGCCCACGCGCGCCAGCATGTCGCTGGCGGCGCTGCGCGCATCACGGCGGCCAGCCAGCTCCAGCGGCAGCATCACGTTCTCCAGCGCGGTGAGGTTGCCCATCAGCTGGAAGCTCTGGAACACGAACCCGACCTTCTGCGCGCGCAGGGCGGCGCGCTGGTCTTCGTCGATGGCGAACAGGTCTTGGCCAGCGATGCGCACGGTGCCGGTGGTCGGCGTGTCCAGCCCCGCGATGATGGACAGCAAGGTGCTCTTGCCCGAGCCTGACGCCCCCACGATGGCGGCGGTTTCCTTGGGCGCCAGGGTGAAATCGATATCGCGCAGAATGTCGAGAGTGCCCGTGGAGTCGGTGACGGACTTGAACACGTGTTCGACGGCCACAAGCGCGGCACCGGGGGGATTGGACATTGAAAGGCTTCTTGGTTTTGAAACGACGACACTTTATCGCGGCCCTCTACATCCCCTTGGCGGCCGGGCCATCCTGGGCCCAGACGCCGCCGGCCAGCGATCCGGCAACCGCCCGCTTTCGCATTCTGGTCGTCGGTGATTCCCTCTCGGCCGAATACGGCCTGCGCCGCGGCGCGGGCTGGGTCTCGCTGCTGGAGCAGCGGCTGGCCCAGGACGACATCTCGGCCCACGTGCGCAATGCCAGCATCAGCGGCGACACCACCTCGGGCGGCCGGGCGCGGCTGGCCGCGCTGCTCAAGAGCTACAAGCCCACGCATGTGGTGGTGGAGCTGGGCGGCAACGATGCGCTGCGGGGCCTGCCCCTGCAGGGCACTACCGACAACTTGCGCGAGATGACGCGCGCTGCGCAGGACGCAGGCGCCAAGGTCTTGCTCGTCGGCATGCAGGTGCCGCCCAACTACGGCGGCGACTATGGCCGCCAGTTCGCGCAGCTGTTTGCGCAGGTGGCTGCAGAGCGCAAGGCAGGCCTGGTGCCGTTCCTGCTGAAGGGCGTGGCCGACCGGCCCGACGCTGCGACGCTGTTCCAGTCCGACCGCATCCACCCGCGCGAGGAAGCGCAGGCCGCCATGCTCGCCAACGTCTGGCCCGAGTTGCGCAAGCAGCTGCGCTGAGAAGGCGCATGACCATCGAGAGGATGGAAGCCGCCGAGGTACTGGTGCGGCTGCGTGATTTCTCGGCCGTGATCGACGCGCGCAGCGAGGACGAATTCGCGCTCGACCACCTGCCCGGCGCGCAGAACTGGCCCACGCTGCGCAACGAGGAGCGGCGCATCGTCGGCACCACCTACAAACAGATCAGCGCGTTCGAAGCACGCAAGCGCGGCGCGGCCATGGCCGCGCGCAACATCTCCGACCACATCGACCGCCATGTGCTTGACTTGTCCAAGGACTGGCAGCCGCTGGTCTACTGCTGGCGCGGCGGCAAGCGCAGCGGTGCGCTGGCGCTGATTCTGGACCAGATCGGTTTCCAGGTGACGCTGGTCGAAGGTGGCTACAAAGCGTTCCGCAATGCCGTGGTCACCGACATCCCCCGGCTGGTTGCCCCGCTGGCGTTGCGGGTCGTGTGCGGCAACACCGGCACCGGCAAGACGCGGCTGCTGCAGGCGCTGGCGGCCGAGGGTGCGCAGGTGCTGGACCTGGAGGCGCTGGCCTGCCATCGGGCTTCGGTGCTGGGCGCCATTCCGGACGTGCCGCAGCCGAGTCAAAAGCACTTCGAGACGCGCATCTGGGAGCACCTGCGGCGCTTCGACCCGGCCCGGCCGGTGTTCGTGGAGAGCGAGAGCAAGAAGGTGGGCAATGTCGCGGTCCCCGAGGCCCTGATCCAGGCGATGCGGTCAGCGCCCTGCGTGCGGCTGGAGCTGGCGGACGACGAGCGCGTGGCGCTGTTGCTGGAGGACTATGCGTTCCTGTTGCACGACAAGCCGTTTCTGTGTGGCCGTCTGGACGCGCTGCACGCCGTGCGAGGCCGGGTGGCAGTGCAGGCGTGGAAGGAACTGGTGTTGGCCGGGCGCTTCGAGGAGTTGGTGCGCGGGCTGCTGCGAGAGCACTACGACCCGGGCTACCTGCAATCCATCCGGCGTAGTTTCAGCCAGTATGAACACGCGGAGACGGTCGAGGCGCGGGACCGCTCAGAGGCTGCAATGCTGGAAGTGGCGCGCCGCATCATGGCCAGCGGCGCGGCCTGACGGTCAGGCCGAGGGCGGCGGCGGCGCGGCACCCTGGCCGGCATTCTCGGGGTTGCCGTCGTCCGTGGCGCCGTTCTCGCTCTCGCCCGGGCCCAGGTGTTTGCGGTCGGACTTGGCTCTGAGCTTGTCTTCCTTCTTACGCTTCTTCGCCAATTCCTTTTGACGCTTCTCGTATCCGTAGTTCGGTGTAGCCAATGTCGTGCTCTCTCAATTAGTGGTGCACCACTCTAACAGTTTGGCAAGGGAATCCGCAGGGGTGAATACGGATGCAAATAGGGTGGGATTTGTACACCGCGTTACCCGAACGCGTGGACCAGCGCCTGCTCCAGATCGGCACGCAGGTCAGCCACATCTTCCAGCCCCACGGAGAAGCGCACGAGCGTGCCGCGCGCCAGATGGGGAGGCCAGACGGCCCGCATGCTCTGCAGCGTGTAGGGCACGACCAGGCTCATGGGCCCGCCCCAGCTGTAGCCCAGCTTGAACAGCCGTAAGGCATCGCAGAACGCGTCGACCCTGGCGCCGTCGTGGCGAGCATCGACCATCACGCTGAACAGGCCCGCGGCAGACCCGGGCTGGCCAGTCTCACCGGGGTCGCACAGCGCGGCCCAGTGGGCATGGCCGGGTGCACCGGGCAGCGCAGGGTGCAGCACCTGGGCGAACTCGGGCCGGCCCTGACACCACGACGCAAGCGCCCTGGCCGAGGCATCGTGCGCCTGGTAACGCAGGGCGATGCTGGGCAGCGAGCGCAGTACGGTTTCGGCGTCGTTGGCACCCACGCCAAAACCCAGGCGCATGTGGGTCAGCTTCAGCTTCAGGTGCAGCGCCGCATCGCGCGTGATGACGCTGCCCATCAGCACATCGCCGCCGCCGCTGGGGTACTTGGTCAGCGCATGGACGGAAATGTCAACGCCCAGCGGTGCCTGGACCGTGCCGAGGTCAAAGGCATTGAAGGCCAGGCCGGCACCCCAGGTGTTGTCCAGCGCGCAGGTGACGCCACTGGCGCGGCAGATGCGCACCATCTCGGGCAGGTCGGGAAACTCCATCGTGACAGAGCCTGGTGCCTCCAGCCACACCAGGCGCGTGCGCGGCCCGATCTTGGCGGCCAGGTCCGCAGGGTCCATGGGGTCGTAGATGCGATGGGCAATGCCCCATGCATCGAGCTCGCCTTGGGCCAGTGTCTTGTTCGGGCCGTAGGCGTTGTCAGGCAGCAGCATCTCGTCGCCGGTGGCCAGCAGCGCCAACGAGACGTTGGCAATGGCCGCCAGCCCGCTGGGCAGCAGCAGGCATTGCAGGCCGCCCTCCAGCGCGCACAGGCGCTCTTCGAGGATGAAGGTGGTGGGCGTGCCGTGCAGTCCGTAGGTGTAGCCGGATTTGTCTTTCCACTCGCGGCGGCGCATGGCAGCGACGTTCGGAAAGATCACAGTCGAGGCCTTGAAGACGCCGGGCTGTGGCGCACTGAACGCGGCGGGCGGCGTGTAGGGGTGGTGGATGAGGTCGGTGGTCGGCGTGCGCATGGCGGCATGGTAGCGGTGCGCCGAATCGCGAGCTCGGGGTTTGCCGGCTTCGCCACCCGCCCGCCGCGCGATAGATTGCCACCCATGACCCCACAACCGTTCACGCTGCACACCGCTGATGCCGCACTGGTCGACTTGCATGCCCGGCTGGATCTGGCGCGCTGGCCCGATCAGGCGCCCGGCGCGCCGTGGGCTTACGGCACAGACCTGGCCTGGATGCAGTCGCTGGCGCGCTATTGGCGCCATGGCTTCGACTGGCGAGCGCAGGAGCGCCGCCTCAACGCGTTCCCACAGTTCACGGTGCCCTTGCACGGCATCACGCTGCACTACCTGCATGTGCAGGGCCAGGGCCCGACGCCGATGCCGCTGCTGCTCTCGCACGGCTGGCCGGGCTCGGTGTTCGAGTTCACCGAGCTGATGCCGCGCCTGACCGACCCGGCCCGCTTCGGCGGTGACCCGGCCGATGCGTTCACCGTGGTGGCGCCCAGCCTGCCAGGCTATGGCTTGTCGTTCAGTCCGGGCCAACCGCGTTTCTCGGTCGAGCAGATGGCCGATGCTTTCGCTGAGCTGATGGCAGGCACCCTGGGCTACCCTCGTTTTGCCACCCAGGGTGGGGATTGGGGCGCCTCGATCTCGGCACGACTGGGCCTGGCCCATGCCGACAAGACGGTGGGCGTGCACCTGAACATGTTGCCGATACGGCGCGACCTGGCTGAGTTGGGCAACAGCGCGGCGGAGCAGCAGTACCGGCAGGAACTGCAGCACTGGCTGCGTGAAGAGACCGGCTACAGCACGATCCAGGGCACGCGGCCGCAGACCTTGGCGTACGCACTCAGCGATTCGCCGATCGGACTGGCCGCGTGGATGGCCGAGAAGATGCGGGCGTGGTCGGACTGTGGCGGCGATGTCGACACAGTGTTCAGCCACGACGAGATCCTGGCCCATGTATCGCTGTACTGGTTCACGGGCGCCATCGGGTCATCGTTCTGGCCGTACTACGCGCGGCTGCATGCAGACGAGTGGCCGATTCCGGCGGGCGCGACGGTTGACGTGCCAATGGGGTATGCGGAATTTCCGCACGAGATCCTGCGCCCGCCACGGTGCGTGGCCGAACGCACGTTCAGCGACATCCGCCGCTGGAGCGTGATGCCGCGGGGCGGACATTTCGCCGCGATGGAGCAACCCGAGCAGCTTGCGCAGGAGATCCGCGCGTTCTACCGGCCGCTGCGCGCCGCCTTCTGATGCACTGGACGCGGCGCTTGCGCGCGGCCTCTGCGCTTCAGACTTTCCACTTCTCGAGCAACTGCTCCGGCCCCATGCCGTCGTAGCCTTCGAAGGGCTGGTGGATCCAGGGATTCGTAGGCAGGAACTCGACCGAGTAGTCGGCCGTGAAGGTGGAGACGCCCTTGGTCCACAGCACGGCGCTGCGCAATTCGGTGATGGGCGCGTAACTGGTCTTGAGCAACTGGATGACAGCCTTCAGTGTGTGGCCGCTGTCGGCCAGGTCGTCGACCAGCAGTACCTTGCCGGCGATCTCGCCCTTGGGCGTGGTGATGAAGCGCGCGATGTCCAGGTTGCCCTGCCGCGTGCCGGCCTCTGCGCGGTACGAGCTGGTGGACATGATCGCCAGCGGCTTGTCGAAGATGCGCGAGAGGATGTCGCCGGGCCGCATGCCGCCACGCGCCAGGCACAGGATGTTGTCGAACTCCCACCCCGACTGGTGCACCTTGATCGCCAGCTTCTCGATCAGGTTGTGGTATTCGTCATAGCTGACGTACAGGTGTTTGCCATCTTCGGTCAACATGGGCGTGGTTCCTCTGGGTGGCTTGCGTGAAGACGGATTCAGGCGGGCTGGTACGGGTGCTGCATCATGATCGTGTGGTCACGATCCGGGCTGGTGGAGACCATCGCGATCGGCACGCCGGTGGTCTCCTCGATGCGCTGCAGATAGCGCCGGGCCGCGGCCGGCAAGTCGTCGTAGACCGTGACGCCCACGGTGGAATCGCTCCAGCCAGGCAGGGTTTCGTAGATCGGTTCGCAGCGCGCGATGTCGTCCGCTCCCATCGGCAGGATGTCGATGGTCTCGCCATCCAGTTGGTAGCCGGTGCACAGCTTGAGTTCAGCCAGGCCATCCAGCACATCGAGCTTGGTGATGCACAGGCCCGTCAGGCCGTTGACCTGGGCCGAGCGCTTGAGCAGCGCGGCGTCGAACCAGCCGCAGCGGCGTGAACGGCCAGTGGTCACACCCTTCTCGGCGCCCACGGTGCTCATGTGGTAGCCCGGCGTGCCGGGCTTTTCCCACTCGAGCTCGGTGGGGAACGGCCCGCCGCCCACGCGCGTGCAGTAGGCCTTGGTGATGCCCAGGATGTAGTGCAGCATGCCCGGGCCGACGCCCGCGCCAGCGGCCGCGTTACCGGCCACGCAGTTGCTGGACGTGACATAGGGGTAGGTGCCGTGGTCCACGTCGAGCAAGGTGCCTTGGGCGCCTTCGAACAGCAGGTTGGCGCCGGCCCGGTGCGCATCGTTCAGCTCGCGCGAAACGTCGGCCATCATCGGGCGCAGCAGCTCGGCATGGCGCATGGACTCGGCGTAGACAGTGTCGTAGTCGACCGGCAGGGCGTGCAGGAATTCGGTCAGCACGAAGTTGTGCAGCGTGAGCAGCTCGCGCAATTTGGTGGCAAAGCGCTCGGGGTACTTGAGGTCCTGCACGCGCAGCGCGCGGCGGGCGATCTTGTCTTCGTAGGCTGGGCCGATGCCGCGGCCTGTCGTGCCGATCTTCTCGATGCCGACCTTCTCGCGGGCGGCCTCGCGCGCGACGTCGATGGCGGCGTGGAACGGGAGGATCAGCGGGCAAGCTTCGCTGATGCGCAGACGCGAGCGCACTTCGACGCCGGCCTTTTCCAGGCCCTCGATTTCCTCGAACAGCTTGGCGGCCGACAGCACCACGCCGTTGCCGATGTAGCACTTGACGCCGGGCCGCATGATGCCGCTGGGGATGAGGTGAAGCGCGGTCTTGACACCGTTGATGACCAGCGTGTGGCCAGCGTTGTGTCCGCCCTGAAAGCGCACCACGCCTTGCGCACTTTCGGTCAGCCAGTCGACCAGCTTGCCTTTGCCTTCGTCACCCCATTGGGTGCCGACCACGACCACGTTGCGGCCAGAGGCCGGCAGTTTGCCTGTCTTCATAATTCGAAACGCTCGGTTGTTCAGATGACTTGTACGACCCATTGGCCAGCGGCTTGGGTCAGCACACGGTCGCAATGGAATTCATCGATCTCGCTCTCGTGGCCCGGCAACACGCACACCACGGTGTCACCGCCCTGGCGCAGTGCAGCGATGGCTGCACGCAGGCTCTCGCCTTCGCCCCATGGCGCGCGGATGGCCGCGCGCAGCGGCCGGGGAGAGACCGCGCCCACCAGCTGCTTGATGTCCAGACTGAAACCGACCGCCGGCCGGTTGCGGCCGAACACTGCGCCCACCTCGTCGTACCGGCCGCCGCGCGCGAGCGCATCGCCAGCCTGCTCCGCATAGACGGCGAAGCGCATGCCGCTGTAGTAGGCATAGCCGCGCAGATCCGCCAGATCGAAGCTCAGCCGTGCGCGATCGCCCAGCAAACGCGCCAGTTGCCGCAGTTCGGCAATCGCCTGGCGCACGGCAGGCTTGGCGGGCAAGCGGCGCTCCGCTTCGTCCAGCACGTGGATGTCGCCGTACAACCCCGGCAGTGCCAGCAGCGCGGCACGGTCGGCCGCCGGCATGCCGAGCGTCAGCGCTGCCAGTTCGCCTGCGTCCTTCGTCGTCAGCGCCGCGTGGATGCGCCCCAGGAGGGGCGCGGGCAACGCCGCATCATCCAGCAGCGCATCCACGATCCGCGCGTCGCCGAGGTCCACACTGAGGTCGCCAGCCCGCACGGTGGTCAGGCAGTCGAGCGCCAGGTGCAGGATCTCGACATCCGCCTCCAGGCCGGCGTGGCCGTAGATCTCGGCGCCGAACTGCAGCGGTTCACGCGTGGCATGCGCACGATCTGGCCGTGTATGCGCAACCGGACCGCAGTAGCACAGACGCGTCAGGCCCTGGCGATTGAGCAGGTGGGCGTCGATGCGTGCGACCTGAGGTGTGGTGTCAGCGCGCAGACCCAGCATGCGGCCGGACAGTTGGTCCACGAGCTTGAAGGTCTGCAGATCGAGCGCCTCGCCAGTGCCCGTCAGCAGCGACTCGAGATGCTCCAGCAGCGGCGGCATGACCAGCTCATAGCCGTAGCTACGTGCGGTGTCCAGCAATTCGCGGCGTAGCTCTTCGATGTGCCGGGCCTCGGATGGCAGGACATCGGCGATGTGATCCGGCAGGACCCAAGCGGACATGAGAAATGGGGACGCTGTTAAAAAAGGGATTCTACCGGGCGACCGTGACCGCACCGGCGCGGCGCGGCCCACCAGCGCAACGGTCGATCAGGCGACGAACCAGAGCAGGACGAGGCCCGTCAGCACACTGCACATGCCGATGAACCGGATCTGCCCATCGTGCATTTGCAGCATCTGCGAGAACATGCGGCGCCACCCACCGGGAGACGCGAGGGGCAGCAGCCCCTCGATCACGAGCACCAGGGCCAGCGCGGCCCACAGCGTGTCCACCGCAGCGCTCAGCGCGGGGGTGCCGTGCCCGGGGTCGTCGCTCCGCGCATGGCGCGGAAGAACTCGGACGACTGGTCGATCACCATCACGTCGCCCTTCTTGTTGAAGCTGGACTTGTAGGCTTCCAGGCTCCGGTAGAACTGGGCGAACTGCGGATCGCGTCCGAAGGCATCTGCATAAAGCGCGGCTGCCTCGGCATCGCCCTCGCCCTTGATCTTCTGCGCTTCGCGGTAGGCATTGGCCACCACCACTTCACGCTGGCGGTCGGCGTCCGCGCGGATCTTTTCGCCCTCGGCGAAACCGGTGGAACGCAGTTCGTTGGCCACGCGCTTGCGCTCCGCTTCCATGCGTCGGTAAACCGATTCGGTGATGGCTTCCACGTAGTCCACTCGCGTGATACGCACGTCGATGACGTCGATGCCCCACGGCTTGGCCCCACGCACGACCTCGAGCACCTCGCGCTTGACATCGGTCATCAACTCCTCACGCCGGCTCGACAGCAGGTCGCGCACGGTGCGGCGGTTGATCTCTTCCTGGAAGGCGTTGCGCACGACCCGGTTCAGCTGGTTGGCGCCGGCGCTTTCGTCCAGGCCCACGTTGCGGATGTACTCCGACGGGTCGGTAACGCGCCAGCGGATGTACCAGTCGATCACCACGCGCTGCTTCTCGGCCGTCAGCATGGGTTCGGCATCGGTGCTGTCCAGCGTCAGCAGCCGCTTGTCCAGGTAGCGCACGTTCTGGAACGGGGGCGGCAGCTTGAAGTGCAAGCCGGGCTGGGTGATGACTTCCTTGATCTGCCCGAGGGCGTAGACCACGCCGAACTGGCGCTGGTCAACAACAAACAGCATGGAACTGAGTGCCGCCAGCAAGACCAGCAGCGACGACGCGATAAAACCTACTCTATTCACTTCTGTTGTCTCCTAGCGCATGTCACGGTCACGTGAGCGGCCGTCTCGCGCTCGCAGGTCGCCGGGGGATGCGGGCGGCCCGTTCGGCGCGGGCGGCACCACGCTGCCGGCACCAGCAGGGTTGCCGTCCACACCGGTGGTGGCGCCTTGGGCCGTCATCTGCATCAGCTTGTCCAACGGCAGATACAGCAGGTTGGAACCCTGGCGTGAATCCACCATCACCTTGGTCACGTTGTTGTAGACCTGCTGCATCGAATCCACATACATGCGGTCACGCGTCACCTGCGGCGCTCGTTGGTATTCAGTCAACACAGAGCGGAAGCGCTGCGCGTCACCGTCGGCCTGGGCCACGATACGGGCCTTGTAGGCCTCAGACTCTTCCTTCAAGCGTGAGGCCGAACCGGTCGCCCGCGGAATCACGTCGTTGGCGTAGGCCTGTGCTTCGTTCTTGGCGCGTTCACGTTCCTGTCCGGCCTTCAGCACATCGTCGAACGCAGCCTGCACCTGCTCGGGCGGTCGCACGCCGCTTTGCTGCAAGTTGATGCCGACGACTTCGATGCCTACCTTGTAGCGGTCCAAAATCGTTTGCATCAAGGTGCGCACGCGCGGGCCGATCTGGTCGCGTTCCTCGGCCAACGCCGAGTCCATGCGCATCTTGCCGACCACCTCGCGCACGGCTGTCTCGGCAGCCTGCACAACGGCACCGGTCGGGTCCTTGCTCTCGAACAGGAAAGCGCGCGCGTCGTTCAGGCGGTACTGCACGGCAAACTTGATCTCGACGATGTTCTCGTCCTCGGTCAACATGGCCGACTCACGCAGCCCCGTGGCCTTGATGACGGCGTCGCGGCCGACGTCAATGGAGCGGATCTGCGTCACGAACACCAGCTCGTGGCGTTGGATCGGATATGGCAGGCGCCAATTGAAGCCGGCGCCAACCGTCGACTTGTAGCTGCCGAACTGCGTGATGACGGCCTGCTGGCCTTCCTGCACGATGAAGAAGCCAGTGCCCAGCCAGATGAGCACCACGACGGCGCCGATCAGGCCGACGCCGATGCCGGCGCTCTTCATGTCCGGTTGAAAACCACCACCGCCCATGCCGCCGCCCGAGCCATTGCGCCCCGGCCGTGTGCCGCCGCGTCCGCCGAACAGCGCGCCCAGTTTGCGGTTCAGATCGCGCCACAGTTCATCGAGGTCGGGCGGCCCTTGGTTGCCGCCACCTCGGTTGGGGCTGTTGCGAGGAGGCTCGTAAGGGCGCGGAGGATCGACTTCCGGACGGCGCGCATCCGGCTTCTCGTCTGACTCGGTCGGCTTGTCGTCTCCACGGCCCCAGCGAGGATCGTTCAGATTGAACATGCCGCGGATGCGGCTTGGCAGACCGGCCCAACCCGACGGCCGAGAAGAAAGATTCATTCGCTCTGGTCTCTTGTAGTCAACGTGTGATTGTGCCGAATCGCGGATCGGCCTCATGATACCCAGGGGAATCGTCTGACAGAGGAGAAGCCTGGCTGTCAGAGGCTTGCTGCGCCCGGTGCGCGAGCTCGGTACGCAAACCGGCCACGCCCTCACCGCTCTGCGCGCTGACGAAGATCCGCGGCACCGGCGCGCCGCCCACGAGCACCGTATCGGCCAGCAGCGCCGGCCGCTGCGACGGGTCCAGCGCATCGAGCTTGTTGAACACCACCAGCATCGGCACGGCATCGGCCCCGATGTCGGTCAGCACGCGCTGCACCTCTTCCATCTGCTCGGGATGGTGCGGATTCGAGGCGTCGACGACGTGCAGCAGCAGATCGGCATCGGCTGCCTCCTGCAGCGTGGCGCGGAACGCGTCGACGAGCCCATGCGGCAGGTCGCGGATGAAGCCCACGGTATCGGACAGCGAGACGGTCCGCCCGGCCTCGCCCAGGTACAGCTGGCGCGTGGTTGTGTCGAGCGTGGCGAACAGCTGGTCGGCCGCATACGCACGGGCCTTGACCAAGGCATTGAACAGGCTCGATTTGCCAGCGTTGGTGTAGCCAACCAAGGAAATCGTGAACGCGTCACGGCGTTCGCGCTGGCGGCGCTGGGTGCCCCGATGGCGCACGACCTTGGCCAGCCGTTCACGCGTGCGTTTGATCGACTCGCCGATCATGCGCCGGTCCAGCTCGATCTGGCGCTCGCCCGGGCCACCGCGGGTGCCGATGCCACCACGCTGGCGCTCCAGGTGCGACCATCGCCGTACCAGCCGCGTGCTGAGGTATTGCAAGCGCGCCAGTTCCACCTGCAGCTTGCCTTCATGGCTGCGCGCGCGCTGCGAAAAGATGGTCAGGATCAACATGGTGCGGTCGTTGACCGGCAGTTCCATGTGTCGTTCCAGATTGCGCTGCTGCGCCGGGCTCAAGTTCTGATCGAACAGGACTTCCGTGGCACCGTGCATTTGCGCCAGCAGCTTGATCTCGTCCGCTTTGCCGCTGCCCACAAACAGGGCTGCGTCCGGTGCCTTGCGCTTGCAGGTGATGCGCGCCACCGGCACCAGCCCGGCGGTTTCGGCAAGCAGTCCCAGCTCTTCGAGTTCCTGGTCGAAATGCGGCAGGCCAAAGTCGACGCCGACCAGAATGGCCGACGCCGCCGTGGCGTGTTCCGCGGAGTGAATGTCAGTCAAGCGAATCGATGGAAAGACGCACACCCCTTGCGGGGCATGCAGGGAGCCGGTACTGGCCCGGCTCGATCAGCGTCAGGGCGCCGCGTCGGGCGCGCCCTCTTCCTGAGCCGCCTGGAAATTCACCGCACGGCCCGGAACGATCGTCGAGATGGCGTGCTTGTAAACCATTTGGGTCACAGTGTTGCGCAGCAGCACAACGTACTGATCGAATGATTCGATCTGACCCTGAAGCTTGATGCCGTTGACGAGGTAAATCGACACAGGCACATGCTCTCGACGCAGGGTATTCAGGAACGGGTCCTGCAGAAGTTGACCTTTGTTGCTCACGATATTCTCCGTGTTCAGAGTTGTTATTTGGAAGCATTGACCATACCACACGGGGTCTGGGACACCGGTGGAAACACCGATGTCCTTATGGTGCATGTTGGGACTTCTGCCCGAATCGTTCAGCCGATTACGTCAGAAACCGTACAACTCCGGTGAGTTCCACTGGTCCAGCCCTACTTTTTGTCGGCGAACGGGTTATCAGATCTACGCATCTCGATCCGCAACGGGGTGCCTGTCAAGTCGAATTCCTTGCGGAACCGGCCCTCCAGAAACCGCTTGTACGTTTCTGTCACGTGCTCTAACGAGTTGCCGTGGATGATGATGATCGGCGGATTCATGCCGCCCTGGTGCGCATAGCGCAGCTTGGGCCGGTACATGCCCCCGCGCTTGGGGCTCTGGAACTGCACAGCCTCCAGCAACAGCCGCGTCAGCACCGGCGTGGACATCTTGCACATGGCGGCCTTGTGCGCCTGGGTGATGGCGCCCCACACCGGCCCCAGGCCCTGGCGCTTTTGCGCCGAGATGAAGTGCATCGATGCGAACTTGAGGAACGGCAGCCGCGTCTCGATCGAGCGCTGCACCAGTTGACGCTGGTAGGCGTCCACGGCATCCCACTTGTTGATGGCGATGACGACGGCGCGGCCGCTCTCCAGGATGTACCCCGCGATGTGCGCGTCCTGGTCGGTCACGCCCTGTGTGGCGTCCAGCAGCAGCAGGACGACGTTGGCGCCCTCGATCGCCTGTAAGGTCTTGACGACCGAGAACTTCTCGATGGCTTCGAACACCTTGCCGCGCCGGCGCAGACCGGCCGTGTCGATCAGCTCGAAGCGCTGGCCGTGCCGCTCGAAGGGCACGGAGATCGCGTCGCGCGTGGTTCCTGGCAGATCGAATGCCACCAGGCGCTCTTCGCCCAGCCAGGTGTTGATCAACGTCGACTTACCGACGTTGGGCCGCCCTGCGACCGCCAGACGGATCACGCCGGGGTCGGCGCCCTCCTCGTCTTCGCCCACCTCTGGCAGTTGCAGTGGCGCAAGCGCCAGATCCAGCAGCGTGCGAATGCCCTGGCCGTGCGCGGCGGAGACTGCATGCACCTCCCCCAGGCCCAGCTCGTAGAAGTCGCTGGTCTGGTGGCTCTCGGTCATGCCTTCGGCCTTGTTGGCCGCCAGCACACAGGGTTTGCCGAGGCGCCGCAGGTAGTTGGCGATGTCGTGGTCCTGCGCGGACACACCGCCCCGCGCGTCGACCACGAAGATCACCACGTCCGCTTCAGCAACCGCCTGGCGCGTCTGTTTGGCCATCTCCTTGTAGATGCCACTCTCGGCCGTCGGCTCGAAGCCGCCGGTGTCGATGACGATGTACTCCTGCTTGCCGTGCTTGCCATTGCCGTAGTGACGGTCACGCGTCAGGCCAGCGAAGTCGGCCACGATGGCGTCGCGCGAACGCGTCAACCGGTTGAAGAGCGTGGACTTGCCGACGTTGGGCCGGCCCACCAGGGCAATGACAGGTTTCATGTCGCTCGATTACTCCGGCGCGAAGCCGAATACGCCACCCTTGCGGGTGACCACGATCAGCGTGTCATCGGCCACGACCGGCGCGGCAACGATGGCCGAGCCGTCGGTGGTCACGCGGGCAAGCGGGGTGCCGTCCTCGCGCGACAGGAAATGCACGATGCCGGACTCGTCGCCGAGAACGACTGAGCGCCCCAGCGCCAGTGGCGCGGTCAATTCGCGATAGCGCAGGCGTTCGCTGACCCAGGCGCGCTCGCCGTCGGCACGGCGCCACGCCACGACCTTGCCGTCACGCTCGGGGCCGAACACCAGCTTGTCATCGCCATGCACCCCCTGGTAGCCGGGCGATGGCTTGGTCCAGGCGACGCTACCGCCCGCGGTGTTCACACATCCGACAGCAGCCTGGAAGGCGCGCGTGCAGACCGAATCGCCGACCCGGCTGACGCGGCCAACCAGGTCGACCAGGCGTTCGACGTCATTGGTGCCACGGGGTGTAGCAATGGGGGCATCCCAGCGGACCGAACCGTTCGCCGGGTTCAACCCGACCAGGCGACCGGACGAGCCGACCACCAGCGTGTCGCCAACGGCCAGGATCACGCCCGGCTGGCGCAACACCAGAGCTTCGCCAGGGCGCTGCTGGTTCCACAGCCTGCGCCCACTGGCGCCGTCCAGCGCCGTGACCGAACGATCGCCCGCGAGCACGAACACGCGGCCGCCTGCGACTAGGGGCGAAGTCAGCACCTGGCTGGCCATGCGCTGGCGCCAGAGCTCACGTCCGCCTTCGAACGCCACGATTTCATTGCCCCGGGTTGCCACGGCGACCAACTTGCCATCGCTGCCCACCCCTGCGGAGACGCGGCTCTTGGTCGAGGCGCGCCACAATTCGCGCCCACTTCGCGCGTCCAGCGCCACCACCATGCCGTCACTGCTGGCCATGGCGATCTGGCTGCCAACGACTTGTACTTCCAACGGGAACGCCACGTCGCCAAGCTGGGCGCTCCAGACCTGGCGAACGCCGAGCAGGCCCGGGTTGGGTCCCAACTCCGCAGGCTTGGGTTTGCTGGAACTGGCGCAGCCCCCCAGCAAGGCAAGTGCCATGCCGCAGACGGCCAGCCGGCGACGGCTCCACAGGGCCGGGCTCACTTGCCGGCCCCTGCGGCCGTCGGATCGACACCCATGGCATTGAGCTTGACCTCGACCATGCGGCGGTACTCCATGCGCTCTTCCAGGCCTGCAAAGGCTTTGCCGTATTCGGTCAAGGCTTCGGCCTTCTTCCCTTGTGCCAGCAGGACGTCACCCCGGCGGTCCGATGCCAGCGCCGCGAACTCGCCCGGAAAGCTGCCCGAGAGTTGGGCCATCGCCGCATCGTAGGACTTGGCATCCAGGTGCATGCCAGCCAGTCGCAGGCGTGCCATGGCCTGGTAGGCGGGGTCGGACGCCTTGTCGGCCACCCAGCCCAGCGCCGCCTTGGCGGCATCCAGGTTGCCCTTGTCATGCAGCGTCTTGCCGGCAAGCAGCCCGGCTTGCTGTGCGTACAGCGTGCCGGCGTAGTTGTCACGGATGTCGCCGAAGGCACGTTCAAGGCGCGTGACGTCACCCGCCTTGGCTGCGCGGTCCACCTCGTCATAGAGTGCCGACGCCTGGGCCGACTGGTTGCGCTGCCAATACTGCCAGCCGTTCCACCCGGCGAAGCCCGCCAGGACCACGATCAACAGCCAGGTGATGGCATTGCCGTAGCGCTGCCAGAAATGCTTGAACTGGTCGAGCTGTTCTTGTTCTTCGAGATCGAGATGTTGTGCCATGGATTGCCCAAATTTTAAGCGCGCGATTGTAGGGTCGGCCCCCAGCTGGCCAGGTTCGCCAGCGGCTGCAGGCGCTGCTCACCCTGGCCATCGCGCAAGGTCTTCACGGTCACGCTGTCCTGGGCCAGTTCATCGGCACCGAAGACCAGCGCAAAGCGAGCGCCGCTGACGTCCGCCTTTTTGAACTGCGTCTTCATGCTGCCCTGCCCTTCGCCGCTGCCAGCGTGCATTTGCACCTGCACGCCCAACGCGCGCAGGGTCTGCAGGACCGGTAGCACGCGCGGCAGTGCGACCGCGTCGGGCACGACGGCATAGACATCAGGCACCGGCAGCGCCGAGGCCTCGCTCTGCGCGCGCACCAGCTCCAACACACGCTCCAGCCCCATGCCCCAGCCCACGGCCGGGGTCGGCTTGCCACCCAGCAGCTCGAACAGCCCGTCGTAGCGGCCACCGCCGCACAGCGTGCCCTGCGCGCCGAGCTCATCGGTGATGAACTCGAACACGGTGTGGCTGTAGTAGTCGAGCCCACGCACCAGACGCGGGTTGACACGCCACGAGACCCCGCAGGCCGTCAGCAATTGCTGCACGGTCTGCAAGTGCTTCAGCGATGCCTCACCCAGGTAACTCAGCAACTGCGGCGCGCCCTGCACCAGCTCTTGCATGGCAGGGTTCTTTGTGTCCAGGATGCGCAGCGGATTGGTCTGCAGCCGGCGCTGGGCGTCGGCGTCCAGGAGGTCGGCGTGCTGCTGGAAGTGCGCGATCAGCGCCGCGCGGTGCGCCTGGCGCTCGGCCGGTACACCCAGGCTGTTCAGTTCCACGCGCACATTGCGCAGGCCCAGGTCGGCGAACAGCTGGTGCACCAGCAGCATGAGTTCGGCGTCGACCTCGGGGCCGGCAAAGCCCAGAGCCTCGGCGCCGAGCTGGTGGAACTGCCGGTAGCGGCCTCGTTGCGGGCGCTCGTGGCGGAACATCGGGCCCATGTAGTAGAGCCGCTTGCCGCCGTCATACGTCAGGTTGTGCTCGATGGCGGCGCGCGCCACGCCGGGCGTGTTCTCGGGCCGCAGCGTCAGGGCCTCGCCGTTGAGCCGGTCTTCGAAGGAATACATCTCCTTCTCGACGATGTCGGTCGTCTCGCCGGTGCCGCGCACGAACAGCGCTGTGGGCTCGACGATCGGCGTGCGAATGTTGCGGTAGGCAAAGCTCGCCATGCGCGCGCGGATCTTGTCTTCCAGCCATTCCCAGCGCGCAGAGTCCGGCGGCAGGATGTCGTTCATGCCCTTCACGGCGCTGAGCTTCTCCAGCTTGGCCATGGCGGGGCGGGCCGCAGCGGCGGCAGGTGCTTGGTCTTGCATGGATGTCAGGCTGCTTCGGTCGCGGCAGGCGTGCCGAAGCGCTTCTCGATGTAGTTCTCGACGATCTTCTGGAACTCCTGCGCGATACCGTCACCGCGCAGCGTCATGGCCTTCTCACCATCGATGAAGACCGGCGCGGCCGGGGCCTCGCCAGTGCCGGGCAGGCTGATGCCGATGTCGGCGTGCTTGCTCTCGCCCGGGCCGTTGACGATGCAGCCCATGACGGCCACGCGCAACTGGTCGACTCCGGGGTAGCGGTCGCGCCAGACTGGCATCTGTGCACGCAGGAAATCGTCGATCTGCTTGGTCAGTTCCTGGAACGTGGTGCTGGTCGTGCGGCCGCAGCCAGGGCAGGCCGTGACGCTGGGCACGAAGCTGCGCAACCCCAGCGCCTGCAGGATCTCGGAGGCGACGACGACTTCCTGCGTCCTTGCCTCGCCGGGCTGCGGCGTGAGCGAAACGCGGATCGTGTCGCCAATGCCCTGCTGCAGCAGCACGGACAGAGCGACAGCCGAGGCCACTGTGCCCTTGGTGCCCATGCCGGCCTCGGTCAAGCCCAGGTGCAAGGGGTAGCGGCAGCGACGTGCGAGTTCGCCGTAGACGGTGATCAGGTCCTGCACGCCGCTGACCTTGCACGACAGGATGACCTGGTGGCCGGGCATGCCCATTTCTTCGGCACGCTGGGCCGAGGTGATGGCAGAGGTGATCAACGCCTCGTACATCACCTGCTTGGCCTCCCACGGCTGGGCGCGCCGGCTGTTCTCGTCCATCATGCTGACCAGCAGCTCCTGATCGAGGCTGCCCCAGTTCACGCCGATGCGCACCGGCTTGTTCCAGCGCATTGCCACCTCGATCATCTGGCCGAACTGCCGGTCGTGCTTGTCGCCCTTGCCCACGTTGCCGGGGTTGATGCGGTACTTGGACAGGGCTTCGGCGCAGGCCGGATAGTCGGTCAACAGCCGATGGCCGTTGTAGTGGAAGTCGCCGATCAGGGGCACGTCGATGCCCATGCGGTCTAGCTGGTCGCGGATGTGTGGCACGGCCGCAGCGGCCTCTGGCGTGTTGACTGTGATGCGCACCAGCTCGGAGCCGGCCAGCGCCAGCTCCTTGACCTGGATGGCAGTGCCGATCGCGTCCGCCGTGTCGGTGTTGGTCATGGACTGCACGCGCACGGGAGCGTCGCCGCCAATGCCGACCTCGCGCCCTTGCCAGCGCACCAGGGCCTGCATGGACTGGCGCGCGGCGGGGGCGATGGGCGCAATCGGAGTCTGGAACGATGGGGGTTGCTGCATGGTCATTTCACCTCGAAGCGCGCGACGTTGGTCTTGGCAATCGATCGCAAGTCCATGACCTTGCCGCGCAGTTGTACGTCCACGACGTCGATGCGACCGACCACCACAGCCAGTGGCAAGGCGCCCGTGGCAGTCGCACGCTCATTGGCCTGCATGGTGCGGCGCAAGATGACCACGCCGTTGGCATCGGTGACCTGGACCCAGGACTCTCCCTTGGCAGTGAACACCATCAGGCCATCGCCCTCGGGGGTCGACGCGGCAGGCACGGGTGCGGTTGCGACCGCGGCGCTCACGCCGGGCTGGGCCAGCATGGCCTGCGGCGCGGGCAGCGCCATCGAAGCCGGCGCGACGGGCGCCACCGCCTCACTGGGCACTGTCATCTGCACCGTTCCGGGCGCCGGCGTCGCAGCGTCTGCAGAAGGGTCTGGTTCCGCCGGAGCGAGCGGGTAGAAATACATGGCCAGTGCGCCGAGCAGCAACAGCAGCACGGCGAACACCACGGGACTGGGGAGCTGCCGCCAAGTCGCCCCGGATGACGAGCCCGCCGGTTCGAAGCGTTCATTGATGGGCGGCGTTGTGCCCAGCCGCGAATTTCCGATGCCCGGCATCAAGTCCAGCACCGGCTTCGGATCGATCTTCAGGCCACGGCAGATACTGGCTGCGAGCCCGCGCGCAAACGTGGCGTCCGGCAACAGGTCGATGCGGCCGGCTTCCAGCGCTTCCAGCTTGTTGACGGGCACCTTCAGCGCGACAGCCAGGGCCGCGACATGTAGGCCGGCTGCCTCGCGCGCCTTGCGCAGCATGGCGCCAGCGGCTTCTGCAGAGGGCGCCTTGCCGTCCAACGGCCCAGGGGATTGGGTGACGTCACTCATCGAAAGCCCTGCGCTCCAGTGCCAGATACTCGCGCGACTGCGCAAAACGTTTTCTCAGTTGAGCGCTCAATTGCTCGAACGCTTCCTGGTCCCCTGCACGCTGCTCGACCTTGATGCCCAGCCACAACGATTCGGCGTTGGCGTACTCGGTGTTGTTGATGCGCCGGATGTAAAACTGGGCACGCGGATAGTCCCCCCGCTGGTAGAGCAGCAGCGCCAGGTTGTAGCCAGTGATGGGGTTGCCGGGGTCCAACTCATACGAGCGACTGAAACTGCGCTCGGCCAGGGCCACCTGATTGGCGCGTTGCTGGCACATGCCCTGGGCCAGGTAGGTCTTGGCCTTGCCCGTATAGCTGGGGTGTGCAAGTGCGTGGCCGAACTGGAGATCGGCCTCGCCGAACCGCGTGAGCTGACACAACAGCCAGCCATAGTTGTGCGCCGTGTAAGGTTCACGCGGATTCAAGGCCAGGGCGCGGCGAAAACTATCTTCGGCCAGCTGCACGTCGTTCAGCCGCATGAAGATCAGGCCGCGCAAATTGAAGGCGTCCGCGAACGACGGGTCGATCGCCAATGCCTGCTTCAATTCGTCCAGTGCTACGGTGGTCTGCCCCTGGTCGAAATAGCCCGACGCCAGCTGCAGCCGGACGCGCGCGCGCCGGCGCGTCTCGGGCTCATCCGACGGGGTCAGCAGGTCATCACGCGTCGATGATGTGTGCAAGCCACCCGGCGGCACGGCGCAAGCCTGCAACTGCAGCGCAGCGAGCACGACCACACCGCTTGATGCCCACCAACGCGCACTGCACAGGCGCCGCCGCAACGAATGCCACATGCCTCAGGTCCCTTCGGGCGCTACGGCGCGCGGCGCGCCCGCACCGTGCCAGACCACCGTGCGTTGCTGCGCGATGCGCTGGCCCACGCGCGTACGGTCCTTCACGTCACCCGCCAGTTGGCCGCAGGCGGCGTCGATGTCGTCACCGCGGGTCTTGCGCACGGTGGTGACAAGGCCGGCATCCGACAGCATCTTGGCAAACGCCGCCACGCGCGGCGCGCTGGAGCGCACCAGCCCGGACGCCGGGAACGGGTTGAACGGAATCAGGTTGAACTTGCACCAGACGCCGCCATCACGGTGCTGCTCCACCAGTGCGATGAGCGCACGGGCGTGCTCGGGCTGATCGTTGACGCCGTCCAGCATGCAGTATTCGAAGGTGATGAAGTCGCGCGGCGCGTGCGCCAGGTAGCGCTTGCAGGCGGCCATCAATTCGGCCAACGGGTACTTGCGGTTCAATGGCACCAGCTGGTCTCGCAGTTCGTCGTGCGGCGCGTGCAGCGAAACAGCCAACGCTACCGGGCAGTCGGCGCCTAGGCGGTCCATCATGGGGACCACGCCTGAAGTGGACACGGTCACGCGCCGGCGTGACAGCCCATAGCCGTGGTCGTCCAGCATGGCGCGCAGGGCCGGTACAAGAGCGGTGTAGTTCTGCAGGGGCTCGCCCATCCCCATCATGACGACGTTGGAGATGACGCGCTCATCGGTCCCGAAGCGCTGGCGCAGGAAATGCTCGGCAAACCACAGCTGGGCCAGGATCTCGCCAGTCGTCAGATTCCGGCTGAATCCCTGGTGCCCAGTCGAGCAGAAGCGGCAGCCCACCGCACAGCCAGCTTGCGAGGAAATGCACAGCGTGCCGCGGTCATCTTCCGGGATGAACACGGCCTCGACCGCATCGCCCGCCCCGACGTCGAACAGCCACTTGATGGTGCCGTCTGCCGAGATGTTCTGGGTCAGAACCGGAAGCGCTGTCACGTGCGCACAAGCCTGCAGCTTGCTGCGCAGGGACTTAGCCAGATCGCTCATGAGCGCGAAGTCGGAGGCGCCGCGCTGGTGGATCCAGCGGAACAATTGCGTTGCGCGAAAGCGCTTCTCGCCCAGCGTCTCACAGAATGCCGCGAGCCCGTCAAGGTCGAAGTCCAGCAGATTGGTGGAGGCTTGCATGAACAGCCTCAGGCGTGCCGCGGGACGGGCACACTCACACCCCGCGCGATCGGTGGCGCCACGACGAGGCGGCAACGCGCGGGGCTACGCATGTCAGCGCGAATAGACGTTCATGCCAGGGAAGAAGAACGCGATCTCGACCTGGGCGGTCTCAGCGGCATCCGAACCGTGCACGGCATTGGCATCGATGCTGTCGGCGAAGTCGGCGCGGATGGTGCCGGCGGCAGCCTTCTTGGGATCGGTCGCGCCCATCAGATCGCGGTTTTTGAGGATGGCGTTCTCGCCTTCCAGCGCCTGGATCATGACGGGGCCGGAGATCATGAACTCGACCAGGTCCTTGAAGAAGGGGCGCTCCTTGTGGACTCCGTAGAACTGCTCAGCCTCGCCACGCGACAGGTGCACCATGCGGGCCGCAACGACCTTCAGGCCTGCAGCCTCGAAACGGGCGTAAATCTGGCCGATCACGTTCTTGGCGACAGCGTCGGGCTTGATGATGGAAAGGGTGCGTTCGAAAGCCATTTTTCTGGAGTCCTGGTGATTGCGGGAAGTCGATGAAGACAAAGGATTTTTCACGATGCACATGCGCACGCAAAGCCTGCCATTTTAGCCATGGCCTATGACGCGCTTTGAAAGCTTACCGGGGTCAGGGTCTTGACCCACCCACACACGGGCTTAGCGGCCGCGGCCGCCCCGCCGCTGGGGTGGACGGCCACCGCCGCCACCACCGCCTCCTCCGCCGGCTCCTCCACCGCCACCGCCACCGCCACTACCACGACGCGGCTGGCCGGGGCCCTGGCGCTGGCGCGTGAAACTGTCGGCGCCGATGTAGCCGAACGACGTTTTCATCGGATCGGGCTGACCACCCACAGGCCCCCGGTCTGCCCGGTCATCGCGGTTGCCGCGCCGCTGGCCCGGAGCACCGCCGCCCAGGGTGCTGGTCCCCAGCGGATTGGGGATCGGTCCTTCCCCGCGTCCGCCGTCCCGCCCCGCATCGCGGCCCATGTCGCGACCCGCATCTCGCCTGGGGCCACCGGCATTGCCAGCGCCCGGCGGGCGGCCACCACTGGCGTTGCGCCCGCCACGCTGCTTGCCGCGCCCGGGAGCGGCACCGCGCGGCTGGCCCTGGTTCTCGCCACCACCAGGGGGGCCTCGTCGTTCATCGCGGCGACCGCCATTGGCACCGTCCTGCGACGCACCGGCTGCGTGCATCAAGGCTTGGATGTCGCGATTGTCCAATTCCAGTGAGGCGCCGCGCTTGAGGCCGCGCGGCAGCAGCATGGCGCCATAGCGAATGCGGATCAGCCGGCTGACGGCGTGGCCCACAGCCTCCAGCATGCGGCGAACCTCGCGGTTGCGCCCTTCTGAGATCGTGACCTTGTACCAGCAGTTCGAGCCCTCGCCGCCACCGTCCTCGATGCTGCCGAACTGCGCCATGCCATCGTCCAGCCTGACGCCATCGAGCAGACGCTGCTTTTCCTCGTTGCTCAAAGCACCCAGCACGCGCACCGCGTACTCACGCTCCAAGCCGAAACGCGGGTGCATCAGCTGGTTGGCCAGTTCGCCAGAGTTCGTGAACAGCAGCAAGCCCTCGGTGTTGAGGTCCAGCCGCCCGACCGACTGCCATTTGCCCTGGAACAACTTGGGCAGCTTGCGGAACACCGTCGGCCGGTTCTGCGGATCGTCGTGCGTGACGACTTCGCCGACAGGCTTGTGGTAGGCGATCACCCGCGGCGGCGGCGCATCGATGCGCACGCGGATGGACTTGCCATTGACCTTGACCTGGTCGCCGAACTGGATTCGCTGACCAATGTGCGCCGGCTCGTTGTTGACCGAGATGCGGCCTTCGGTGATCAACTGCTCCATCTCCAGCCGCGAGCCAAGCCCGGCCTGCGCCAGGATCTTGTGCAGCTTGGGCGTCTCCGGCTGCGGTGGCAACACGCGCTTGGGCGGTGCCAGTTCTGCCAACGTCTCTTCGGCGTCGAACCGGCCCGACACGACGTCGGCGAAACGGTCGACCACGCCTGCCGGCGGCTCCGGCGCCGTCGGCGCCACGGGCGCTGCAGATTGGTCAGCCGGCGCCGCAGATTGGTCGGGCAACGTCACGGGCTCGGGAGCATCGTCCGGGATGCCGTTCTCGTCGGTTGCGGGAGCGCTGCCATGGGTGTCGTTCATAGGGAAGGATCTGCTGGCTCGGAGGTGACGCGGGGCGCCTCCTCGGTTGACGGAGAGGATTCAGCTGACGACGCATCGCCAGGGGTACAGACTTCGACCAGGGAGGTGTCGACCGGCTCGGGCGCAGCATCGGCAGCGGCATCCATCGGCAGTGCCGCTTGCGCCGGGTCGTGGGTGCGAGCCAGCGACGCCAACAAGGCCGCACGTTGCTCCGGGTCGTCGGCGGTGGGCAGTTGGTCGAGGGACTCCAGGCCCAAATCATCCAGGAATTGGCGCGTCGTGGCGAACAAGGCAGGCCGGCCGACGGTTTCGCGGTGCCCGATGACCTCGACCCAGCCACGGTCCTCCAACTGCTTGAGCACGAGCGCGTTGATGCTGACCCCGCGGATGTCCTCCATGTCACCCCGCGTCGCCGGCTGGCGGTAGGCGATGATGGCCAATGTTTCCAAAGCCGCTCGCGTGTACCGCGGTGGCTTCTCCGGATGCAGGCGGTCCAGATAGGGCCGCATGGCGGGTCGGCTCTGGAAGCGCCAGCCGGAGGACACGCCCACCAACTCCAGGCCGCGCTGGGCCCAGTCGTCCTGCAGCTCGGCCAGCAACGCCTTGATGCTGTCTGCCCCCAAGGCATCATCAAACAACACGCGCAAGTCGCGCACTGGCAAGGGCTGAGGCGAACACATCAGGGCCGCTTCGAGGACATGCTTGGCCTCTGCCGAATTCATGTTGGCTGTACGGTTCCGGGGTTGGCACCGTGACGGTGCGGGCTCGGATGCGCGGGGCAAGGCTGGCTGCAGCCAAGGCGAGCGCATCAGGCGATGGCGTCGTAGCCCTGAGTTCGGGCCGTCTGCACGCGGTCACGGATTGTAGCGCAGCCCCCACTGCGCAAGCCCTTCGCGGATGTCGTCGGGCAGCGTCGAGCGCAGGTCCAGATCCGCACCGGTCACCGGATGCCGAAACGCCAGCCTGAAGGCGTGCAGGGCTTGCCGCGTGAGGCCGGCCGCTGCTGCGCCGCCATAGAGCGTGTCCCCAACCAAGGGATGCCCGATGGACGCCGCATGCACGCGGATCTGATGCGTGCGCCCGGTGTGCAACGTACACCGCAGCCAACAGCCGGCGTCGACACGGTCCAGGCATTCGATGTCGGTTCGCGCGGGCTTGCCGGCATCACGCGCCAAGTCCACCACGGCCATGCGCAGCCGGTTGCGCGGGTCGCGGCCCACCGGCGCCTGCACCGTGCGCTGCGCAGGCCCCGTCCACGGGCGATGGGCCAGAGCCAGATATTGCCGGTGCACCTCGCGCTGCGCGATCAGCTTCACCAAGGCATCCATGGTGGCGCGCGTTCGGGCCACGACCATCAGCCCGCTGGTGTCCTTGTCGAGCCGGTGGACGATTCCCGCCCGCGGCAGGGTGGCGGCCCCTGCGTCCATGGCCAGCAGGCCGTTGAGCAGCGTGCCGCTCCAGTTGCCCGGTGCGGGGTGCACGACGAGCCCGGCTGGCTTGTCGATGACGCGAAGATGCTCGTCTTCGTACACCACCCGCAAGTCCATGGCTTGCGCCACGAAAGCCTGGCTTTGCAGGGTCGGGCGCAACTCGACCGACACGGCGTCGCCCACACGCACGCGCGCCGCCGACTTGCGCGCCGGCTGCCGGTTCACCTGCACCGCCGCCGTGTCGATCAGTTGCTGCAGAAAGCTGCGCGAAAACTCGGGCAAGAGGGCCACCAGCGCCCGGTCCAGCCGCTGGCCATGCAGGCCCGCATCGATCTGCAATGTGCGCGTCTCAGCGTCCGGCTCCAGGCCGGCGACCTCGTCCAGGGCGTCTGCCGAGGGGTCGGCCGATATAATCGGCGTCGCTTCTTTCAAGGGAAAAGTCCGTGTTTCATCACTCCAAATTATCGATGCTTGCTTCGTTGCTGGTCGCCGGCAGCGTGGCCGTGCTCGCGGGGTGCTCATCCACACCCAAGGATGAAACCGAGGGCTGGAGTTCCAATCGCATCTTCACCGAAGCGAAGGAGGAGTTGGACTCGGGTGGCTATGAGCGCGCGATCCCCCTGTTGGAGAAGCTCGAAGGCCGTGCCGCCGGCACCCCGCTGGCGCAGCAGGCTCAACTGGAAAAGGCCTACGCGTACCACCGCTCGAACGAACCGGCGCAGGCCATCGCCACGCTGGATCGCTTCATTAAGCTGCACCCCGCCAGCCCCGCGCTGGACTACGCGCTGTACCTCAAAGGCATCGTCAACTTCAACGACAACCTGGGCATGTTTGCGTTTCTGACCAAGCAGGACTTGTCAGAGCGCGACCAGAAAGCCGCCAAGGAGTCGTTCGAATCCTTCCGCGAGCTCGCGGCGCGTTTCCCGGATTCGCGCTACACGCCCGACGCCCGCCAGCGCATGAACTACATCGTCAATTCGTTGGCGCAGTACGAAGTGCATGTGGCGCGCTACTACTACTCGCGGGGCGCCTATGTCGCGGCGATCAACCGGGCGCAGATCGCATTGGCCGACTACCGCGAAGTGCCGGCTCTTGAGGAAGCCCTGTACATCGTCTACAAGAGCTACGAAGCGTTGGGCATGACACAGCTGCGCGATGACGCCCGCCGTGTGCTGGAGACCAATTACCCCAAGAGCGAGTATGTGGCGCGCGGCTTCAGGCCGAAAGACTCGCCGTGGTGGAAAGTCTGGTAGCAGCACTCGCGCCCAGCGCATCCAGCAGCTCGACGAATTCGTCCTGGGTCTTCAGCGTCCGCATCGGCGGCAGCGCCGCCCGCAGCCGACGGCCATAGCCCATCTGGGTCAGGCGCACATCACACACCACCAGCACGCCGGCGTCCGACTCGCTGCGAATCAGGCGGCCCGCACCCTGCTTCAACGCCACGGCCGTCTCGGCAATGAAGTAGTCCTTGAACGGATTGCCGCCCTCCAGTTGGATACGCTGTGTCCGTGCCTCGACCAGCGGGTCGCTCGGCACAGGAAACGGCAGCTTGTCGATCACCACCAGCTGCAGAGCATCGCCTGGCACGTCCACCCCCTCCCAGAACGAGACCGACGCGACGAGCACGCAACCGGCGTGAAGGCCAGCGCCGCCTGCACGAAACCGCTCCAGGATCCGGCTCTTGGCCATCTGCCCTTGCACCAGCACCTGCAGCGGCCCGGCGACGCCGAAGTGGCCCTGCAACTGCGAGCCGATCGCGCGCAATGCACGCAGGCTCGTGGTCAGCACCAAGGTGCGGCCGCCCAACCTCCGCACCGCGTCCACGACCAGCCGGGCGACCGCTTCACTGTGACGCGCGTCGGCCGGCTTGGGCAGGTGCGCCGGCACGTAGAGCGCCGCCTGCCGCGCGTAGTCGAACGGGCTTTCGACGCGCAGGACTTCCGCATCCTGCAGACCGCAGGGCTCTGTGAACCATCGCAGGCGCGCATCGTCACCGAGCGTTGCGGATGTGAAGATCCATGCCCGCCCGCCGGCGGCTGTCGGCGCGTCAGAATCCTCGGATTGCAGCAAGCGCGTTCGCACAGTGCGGGCGATATCGAGCGGCGCTTCGACCAGGCGAAGCTGTGTGCCGACGTCGACCCAGCGCACGCTTTCGCTTGCGCACGCCGAAGCAAACTGCACCACGCGCGCTTGCAACGTCCGTGCGCGGTCGTGCAGTCGCGCAAAGTCCGGCGACATGTCGGCCACCAATTGCAGCCGGCGCAGCACCTCTGCCAAGGCCGCGACCAACGCGTCCAGGGCTGCCACCCAGTCATCGGCGTGCAGGCCCTCTGGCGCCACACCCAGCCAGCGTAGCCTGGTGCCTGGCACCGATGGGCCGGCCAGCATGCGCAGGTCGCGCGCCGCGCGCTCCAGGTCGGCCACGCTTTCGTTCCAGTCGACAAGGCCGCGCGCAGCCTGCACCCCTGTGGCCAGTACATCCCGCGCGAAGTCCAGCAGTTGACCGGTACCCATCTGCGCGCCCAGGAACTGCACGCCGATCTCGTTGAGCTGGTGCGCTTCATCGAAGATGGCGACGCGCACCGACGGCAGCAGCTCGGCCATGCCGGACTCACGCACTGCGAGATCCGCGAAGAACAGATGGTGGTTGACCACGACCACATCGGCCGCCATCGCCTCACGGCGGGCCAGATTCACGTGACAGGCGCGGAACTGCGGACACTGCGCGCCCAGGCAGTTCTCGCGCGTCGACGTCACCCATGGGACGACGGGCGAGCGCTCGTCGAGCGCCTCAAGCTCCGCCATATCGCCTGTGCGGGTCACCTGCGCCCAGCGCTCGACCTCGGCCAGGGCGCGCAGATGCCGGTCGTCGCCGTCGCCAAGGGAGAACCGCGCGATCGACATGCGGTGCAGGCACAGGTAGCTGCTGCGGCCTTTCAGCAGCGCTGCACGGGCGGGCAAGCCGAGCTCAGCCAGCAACTGCGGAAGATCACGGCTGAACAGCTGGTCCTGCAGGGTCTTGGTTGCCGTGGACAGCAGCACGCGTTCCCCACTCAGCAACGCAGGCACCAGATAGGCAAACGTCTTGCCCACACCCGTACCCGCTTCGACCACCAGGGCACCGCCGGCGACGATCGTCCGGGCGACCGCCAGCGCCATGTCGAGCTGGCCGGTGCGGGGCTTGAAGCGAGCTTGCGCGCGGGCAAGCGGTCCGCCTGCATCGAACACGGCACGCACCTGCGCCTGCAGCGCTGTGACGCCCTCGTCCAGTGGGCTGCTCATCGTTGCCTAGGCAGGCTCCTTGGGTTCCAGTTGCATCTCCAGCTGCGAGATCTTGTCGCGCAACGCCAGGCGCCGCTTTTTGAGGCGTTGCAGCAGCAGGTCATCACGCGCGCTGTTCGACGCCAGCCGGTCCACGGCCGCGTTCAGATCGGCGTGTTCCATGCGCAGTTCGATCAACTGCCGTTCGGGGGAATGATGGTTCAAAAGCACATTGCGAGGCTGCGCCGCAACAGGCGGCGCGCCAGGAAACTTGATGATAATTGCTGCACCATCACCTAACGCCCGAGGGCATCACACCGACCATGGGCAAAGGCTATCGGATCAGCGCGGCGACAGGCATCCACAAGGGTGACCGAGACTACCAGCAGGATCAGGTCGCGCTGATCAGCCACGCACGCACGGCCGGGTGCGTGATGGGCGTTGTAGCAGATGGTATGGGCGGGCGCAGTGGCGGGCGCAAGGCATCCAACCAGGTCATGCTGACCGCACACCAGCTGTTCGAACGTTACGACCCGACAACAGACGACGCATTGGAGCTGCTGCGCAACGTGGTGTACGAAGCACACATGGTGATCAAACTCACCGCGATCGCCTCAGAGCAGGAGCCGCACAGCACCATCGCCGCGTTCGTTCTCAATCCAGCGGGCGACTGCCACTGGATTCACGTCGGCGACTCTCGCATCTACCACTTTCACAACGGCCGCCTGCGCAAGCGCACCCTCGACCACTCGTACGTGCAGACGCTGGTCGATCGCGGAGAAATCACGGCCGATCAGGCCCACAACCATCCGGACGCCAACATCCTGTTGGGTTGCCTGGGAACCGAAGCCGACCCACCGGTCGCCGTGCACCGCATTGGACAGGTGCAACCGGGCGACGTGATCATGGCCTGCAGTGACGGTGTGTGGCACTACTTTCTCGACGACGAGATGGGCGCCATGCTGGCCACACTGTCGCCGCGTGAGGCGACCGAGTTCATCATCGAAAAGGCACGTCTTCGTGCGCGCGGCGTCGGGGACAACCTGTCGCTGGCAGTGGTCAGCATCGGCCAGCTGGCAGATTGATGCCACCGCCGGGCGGCACATGTGATGGCCCCGGACAACAAAAAAGGACTTGGCACTGCTGCCAAGTCCTTTTGCTTTGGTGGGCGGTGGAGGCTTCGAACCTCCGACCCCTGCCGTGTGAAGGCAGTGCTCTACCCCTGAGCTAACCGCCCTGAATCGTGTTCAGGAAAGCCTGTGATTATGCCACAGCTTCTTCCATCATCCGCCAGACCGTTTTGCCGCCGCTCGATTTGTCGAGTTGCGCCAACACCGCTTCGTGATCATCCAACTCGTCCGCGCAGGCGATCAACACCGTGAGCGCGAACGTCGACAGGTCCACGCGCGGCACCTCGGCCACGGCAACCTCGGTCGGCTCCACGTCGATCAGCAACGCGTCCTGTCCTCGCGTCATGTTGATGTAGACATCCGCCAGCAGCTCGGCGTCCAGCAAGGCGCCATGCAGTGTGCGACCTGAGTTGTCTACGTCCAGGCGACTGCACAGCGCATCCAGCGAATTGCGCTTGCCCGGGAACATTTCCTTGGCCATGACGAGCGTGTCGGTCACGCTGGCGACGATGCCAGCCAACCTGCCCCGGCCCACCAGCTCCAGTTCGCGGTTCAAAAAACTGACGTCGAACGGCGCGTTGTGGATGATGACGTCCGCCCCCTGCAGGTAGTCGAGCAATTCATCTGCGATGGCGGCGAACTTGGGCTTGTCGCGCAGGAACTCGTTGCTGATCCCGTGCACCTTGAGCGCGTCTTCATGGCTGTCGCGCTCGGGGTTCAGGTAGAAATGCTTGTTGTTGCCGGTCAGCTTGCGCTGGACCAGTTCCACGCAGCCGATCTCGATGATCCGGTCTCCGTTGGCCGCTGACAGGCCTGTTGTCTCAGTGTCCAGAACGATCTGGCGCATGGCTAGTGATTTTCCTTGGCGTGGTTGATCGAGTACTTGGGGATCTCTACCGTCACATCCTGCTGCGCCAGCAGTGCCTGGCACGACAGCCGCGACTGTGGCTCCAGACCCCAGGCACGGTCGAGCAGGTCTTCCTCGGCCTCTTCCAATTCATTGAGCGACGCAAAACCCTGGCGCACGACCACGTGGCAGGTGGTGCAGGCGCAGCTCATATCGCAGGCATGCTCGATGGCGATGCCGTGATCCAGCAACGCCTCGCAGATCGACGTGCCGGTCGCGGCCCGCAGCTCGGCGCCTGCAGGGCAGTATTCGGGATGGGGCAATACCTTGATGATGGGCATTCAGACAGCCTCGATGTTCTTGCCGGACAGTGCCTGGCGGATGCCCTGGTTCATGCGCAGGGCGGCGAACGCCTCCGTGCCCTTGCCCAGTTGTTCGGTGGTCTGGGTCATGGCCTGGGTGTCGTCTGCAGTGCGTGCCTGTTCGGCCGCAGCGATCAACGCGTCCAGATCGGCTCGCTCGTCGATGGACAGCAGCGAACCATCGGCCTGCAGCGCGCTGCGCGTGGCCAACACCATGCGGTCCAGCTCGACGCGGGCCTCGGCCTGCGCGCGGGCCTGCATGTCCTGGCCGGCGGTCGAGAAACTCTCTTGCAGCATGCGGGCGATCTCCTCATCGCTGAGGCCGTAGGACGGCTTGACGTCGACGCGCGCCTCCACGCCGCTGCCCTGTTCCTGCGCACTGACGGTCAACAGGCCATCGGCATCGACCGTGAACGTCACGCGGATGCGCGCTGCGCCCGCCGCCATCGGTGGGATGCCGCGCAACTCGAATCGCGCGAGGCTGCGGCAGTCGGCCACGAGATCGCGCTCGCCCTGCACCACGTGCAGCGCCAGGGCGGTCTGGCCGTTCTGGTAGGTCGTGAAGTCCTGCGCCATCGCCGTGGGAATGGTCTGGTTGCGCGGCACGATGCGCTCCACCAGGCCGCCCATGGTCTCGATGCCCAGCGACAGCGGGATCACGTCGAGCAGTAGCAGATCGGCCGCGCCGCTGTTGCCGGCCAGCTGGTCGGCCTGGATCGCGGCGCCCAGGGCCACGACCTCGTCCGGGTTCAAGTTGGTCAGCGGCGCCTTGTCGAAGAAAGAGTGCACGGCCTGGCGGATCTGCGGCATGCGCGTGGCGCCGCCCACCAGCACCGTGCCTTGCACGTCGCCGATGGTCAAACGGGCGTCGCGCATGGCCTTGCGCACGGCAGCGATGGTGCGTGTCGTGAGCGCGGCCGTGCACGCATCGAAGGCTTCACGCGTGATCTGCACCGACAAAGCCTGTCTGCCCAGCGCCACCTGCAGCACCACGCTGGCCTGGTCCGTCAACGCCTCCTTGGCCGCACGAGCCGCTCGCTGCAAGGCCACGCGGTCAGCAGCGCTGTCGACGCGTAAACCCGTGGCCTGCAATGCCCAATCGGCCAGCGCGCGGTCGTAGTCGTCACCGCCCAACGCCGAATCGCCACCGGCCGCGATCACTTCGAACACGCCCTGGCTCAGGCGCAGAATAGAGATGTCGAAAGTGCCGCCGCCCAGGTCATAGACGGCGTAGATGCCTTCGCTGCCGTTGTCCAGGCCATAGGCAATGGCGGCCGCCGTAGGCTCGTTGATCAGGCGCAGCACGTGGATGCCGGCCAGCTGCGCCGCGTCTTTGGTGGCTTGGCGCTGTGCGTCGTCGAAATAGGCCGGCACTGTGATCACGGCACCGTGCAGGTCGCCGTCGAAGCTGTCCTCGGCACGAAAGCGCAAGGTGGCCAGAATCTCCGCGCTGACCTCCACCGGGGTCTTGGGCCCGGCCGCGGTGTCGATGCGGACCATGCCCAAGGCGCCGTCTGCATCCGCCACGCGGTAAGCCAGGTGCGCGCGGTCGATGTCGGCCGGCCCACGTCCCATCAGGCGCTTAACGGAGGCGATGGTGTTCTCGGGATCGGCCGTCATGGCGGCCAGGGCCTCGTGCCCGATCTGGCGTCCGGAACCGCCGGCCGACGGTGCCAGGTAGCGCACGACGGACGGAAGAATCACCCGGCCCTGGGCATCGGGCAGGCACTCGGCCACCCCGTTGCGCACGGCGGCGACCAGCGAATGCGTGGTGCCCAAGTCGATGCCGACGGCAATGCGACGCTGGTGCGGATCGGGCGAAAACCCGGGCTCGGAAATCTGCAATAAGGCCATGTCTTCATTGTCCTTCGGAAGCCATGCCCCCCACGGCGGGGCAGGCATCGCGCTTGTCGTCCACAGCATCGCCTAAACGCTCGATGAACATCAAGGCGCGCACCTGCTCGGCCGCGCCGGCGTGGTCGCCGGCCACGTCGAGCAACTGCGCCGTGCGCTGCAACAGGTCGTCGCGTACGGAGGCGAGTTCTTGGGCGAGGGTGTCGCAGTCGGACACGCTTGAAGCTTCGTCCAGCTGCTCATGCCAGGCCATCTGGCGCATCAGGAACTCTGGCGGCATCTTGGTGTTGCCATGCTTGTCGACCGGCACGCCGTTCAGCTCGCACAGGTAGGCGGCGCGCCGCAGCGGATCGCGCAGGCGTTGCCAGGCTTCATTGATGCGTACCGACCACTGCATGGCGACGCGCTGCGCGGCCGCGCCCTGCGCCGAGAACCGATCAGGATGGGCTTCGCGCTGCAGCGCCTTCCAGCGCTCTTGCAACACTGCCACGTCCTGCTCGAAAGACGGCGGCACGTCGAACAGCTCGAAATCGTTGGACTGAAGATTCATGGTGAATGGCGCGCAAGCGGGTCGGCACAAGAAAAAACCGCCAATCCGCAACATGTTGCGGCCTGGCGGTCCGGGTGGGGGCGCGGCGCGTCAGACGCGGAAGCTCTCTCCGCAGCCGCATTTGTCGCGCTCATTCGGATTCTCGAAGCGAAAGCCTTCGTTCAATCCTTCGCGAACGAAGTCCAGCTTGGTCCCATCGATGTAGGCCAGGCTCTTCGGGTCGACCAGAACCTTCACGCCGTGGTCTTCGAACACCACGTCCTGCGGCTCCGGCTCGTCGACGTATTCGAGCTTGTAGGCCAACCCCGAGCAGCCCGTGGTCTTGACACCCAGGCGCACGCCAACGCCTTTGCCACGTTTGGCGATGTAGCGACTGACATGACGTGCGGCGGCCTCGGTCAGGGTCACACCCATCTCAATGCACCTGGGCTTCCTGAGCTTGATCGGCTCCGTGCTTCTTACGGTAATCGTCGACCGCCGCCTTGATAGCGTCCTCGGCCAGGATCGAGCAGTGGATCTTGACCGGCGGCAACGCCAGTTCTTCGGCGATCTGGCTGTTCTTCAGCGAGGCCGCTTCGGCCAGCGTTTTTCCCTTGACCCACTCGGTCACGAGCGACGACGAGGCGATGGCCGAGCCGCAGCCGTAGGTCTTGAAGCGTGCGTCCTCGATGACGCCGGTCTCCGGGTTCACTTTGATCTGCAGCTTCATCACATCACCGCAGGCAGGCGCACCCACCATGCCGGTGCCGACGGTCTCGTCACCCTTGTCGAACGAACCCACATTGCGCGGGTTCTCGTAGTGGTCTACCACTTTTTCAGAATAAGCCATGATTTCCAACTCCTGTCTGTCGAGGCGGCGTCAGTGCGCCGTCCACTGAATCGAAGCAATGTCCACGCCGTCCTGGAACATTTCCCAAAGTGGGCTGAGTTCGCGCAGCTTGTTCACGTTGTGGCGAATGGTCTGCACGGCGTAGTCGATCTCGGCCTCGGTCGTCCAGCGGCCGATCGTCATGCGCAGGCTGCTGTGCGCCAACTCGTCACTGCGGCCGAGCGCGCGCAGCACGTAGCTGGGCTCCAGGCTGGCCGAGGTACAGGCTGAACCACTGGACACAGCCAAACCTTTGATGCCCATGATCAGCGACTCGCCCTCGACGAAATTGAAGCTCATGTTCAGGTTGTGCGGCACCCGCTTGTCGGCGTGTCCATTGATGAACACCTGCTCGATGTCTTTCAGGCCATCCAGCATGCGGTCATGCAAAGCCTTGATGCGCTTGTTTTCCTCGGCCATCTCCAGCTTGGCGATGCGGTAGGCCTCGCCCATGCCGACGATCTGGTGCGTGGGCAACGTGCCCGAACGCATGCCACGCTCGTGGCCACCACCGTGCATCTGCGCCTCGATGCGGATGCGCGGCTTGCGGCGTACGTAGAGCGCCCCGATGCCTTTGGGGCCATAGGTTTTGTGCGAAGTCAGGCTCATCAGGTCGACCTTCAGCGCTGCCAGGTCGATGTCCACCCTGCCCGTCGCCTGCGCCGCATCGACGTGAAACACCACGCCCTTGGCACGGCAGATTTCACCGATCGCGGCGATGTCCTGGATCACACCGATCTCGTTGTTCACGAACATCACGCTGGCCAAGATCGTGTCCGGGCGGATGCTTTGCTCGAAGACCGCCAGATCCAGCAGACCGTCCTCTTGCACGTCCAAATAAGTGACCTCGAAGCCTTGGCGCTCCAACTCACGGCAGGTATCCAGCACGGCCTTGTGCTCGGTCTTCGCCGTGATGATGTGGCGACCTTTTCCCTTATAAAACTGCGCGGCCCCCTTGAGCGCCAGATTGTTGGATTCCGTCGCACCCGACGTCCATACGATCTCGCGCGGGTCGGCCCCGACCAGCGCTGCGACATGCTCGCGCGCCTTCTCGACGGCGGCCTCCGCCTCCCAGCCCCAGGCATGGCTACGCGACGCAGGGTTACCGAAATGCTCGCGCAGCCAGGGAATCATGGCGTCCACCACCCGCTCGTCGCAGGGATTGGTGGCGCTGTAGTCCATGTAGATGGGAAAGTGGGGCGTGGTATCCATTGGCTAGCTCTCAGTGGCGGCTGGCTTCGAAGTAGTTTCAGGACTTGGCAAACACGTTGCCCAGGGCAAACACCGAATTCGGTGCGTTGACACGGATCGGCTTGACCACGGGCACAGGCGAAATGGCACGCTTGATCATGGGCTTGCTCTCGACCTGCACACCCTTGGCCAACTGGTCTTCGACCAGTTTCTGCAAGGTGACGGAATCGAGAAACTCGACCATGCGGGCGTTCAAAGATGCCCACAATTCGTGCGTCATGCAACGGCCGGCATCGCCCAGGCAATTCTCCTTGCCCCCGCAATGCGTCGCGTCGATCGGCTCGTCCACAGAGACGATGATGTCTGCCACCGTGATGTCTGCCGCCTTGCGGCCCAGGGTGTAGCCACCACCAGGGCCACGGGTCGACTCGACCAGATCGTGGCGGCGCAGCTTGCCGAACAGCTGCTCCAGATACGACAAGGAAATCTGCTGGCGTTGGCTGATCGCCGCCAACGTCACCGGCCCATTGTTCTGGCGCAGGGCCAGGTCGATCATGGCTGTCACCGCAAAGCGGCCTTTGGTCGTGAGACGCATCACAAGCTCCTTAATCTGCTTTGACCTACCGTTGAAGCCAGCCCCGGGTCGAACCAGTGACCGACGCGCTTTTCACCTGCTTCCAACCTTCGATGGTCAGCGGCTTGAGCCCTCAACCGATGGACTTCTTGATGCGCTTTTTGTTCCCGATAAATTAACTCAAGTATAGCAGTAATCCCGATTGATTTCGTCGGGTACTCCCTGGACAAAGGTCATGCGGCAGCCGGCAGGTTGTCACCGCCGCCCGCCCCGAACGCCTGCGTCTTGAACTTCGTCAGCTCGTCACGCACCCGCGCGGCCTTCTCGAATTCCAGGTTGCGGGCATGCTCCAACATCGCCTTTTCAAGCCGCTTGATTTCCCGGGCAATGTCTTTCTCGCTCATGTCCTCGACCTTGGCGCGCTGTGTGGCGGCCTGCTCCAGCCGCTCCGCCTCGCGGCCGCTCTTTTCGCTGTAGACGCCATCGATCAGGTCGCGCACCTGTTTGACGATGCTGCGCGGCGTGATGCCCTGCGCCAGGTTGTGGGCGACCTGCTTGGTCCGGCGCCGCTCGGTCTCGCCGATGGCCCTGTGCATCGAGTCCGTGATGCGATCGGCGTACAGGATGGCCCGGCCCTCCAGGTTGCGCGCTGCGCGCCCGATGGTCTGGATCAGCGAACGCTCGGACCGCAGAAAGCCCTCCTTGTCCGCGTCCAGGATGGCGACCAGCGACACCTCGGGAATGTCCAGCCCCTCGCGCAGCAGGTTGATGCCCACCAGCACGTCGAAGCTGCCCAGCCGCAGGTCACGCAGAATTTCCACGCGCTCCACCGTGTCGATGTCCGAATGCAGGTAGCGCACCTTGACGCCGTTGTCCGCCAGGTAGTCGGTCAGCTGCTCGGCCATGCGCTTGGTCAGCGTCGTGATCAGCACGCGCTCGTTGCGCTCCACGCGCAGCCGGATCTCCTGCAGCACATCGTCGACCTGGTGCACGGCGGGCCGCACCTCGACCTGCGGGTCGACCAGGCCGGTCGGGCGCACCACCTGCTCCACCACCTGCCCGGCGTGGGTCTTCTCGTAGTCGGCTGGCGTGGCGGAGACGAACACCACCTGGCGCATGCGCTGCTCGAACTCCTCGAACTTGAGCGGCCGGTTGTCCAGCGCGCTGGGCAGGCGAAAGCCGTATTCCACCAACGTGGTCTTGCGCGAACGGTCGCCGTTGTACATGGCGCCAAGCTGGCCGATCAGCACATGGCTCTCGTCCAGAAACATCAGCGCGTCCTTGGGCAGATAGTCGGTCAGCGTCGACGGTGGATCGCCTGGGGACGAGGCCGACAAATGCCGCGTGTAGTTCTCGATGCCCTTGCAATGGCCGACTTCGCTCAGCATCTCCAGGTCAAAACGCGTGCGCTGCTCCAGCCGCTGGGCCTCGACCAGCTTACCCATGCCGACGAGCTCCTTGAGCCGATCGGCCAGTTCGAGCTTGATGGTCTCGACCGCCGTCAGCACCTTGTCGCGCGGCGTCACGTAGTGGCTGCTGGGGTACACGGTGAACCGCGGAATCTTCTGCTTGATGCGCCCCGTCAGCGGGTCGAACAGTTGCAGCGACTCGATCTCGTCGTCGAACAGCTCGATGCGGATCGCCACCTCGGAATGCTCGGCCGGAAAGACGTCGATGGTGTCGCCGCGCACCCGAAACTTGCCGCGCGAAAAGTCCTGGTCGTTGCGCTGGTACTGCATGCGGATCAACTGGCCGATCACCTCGCGCTGCCCCAACTTGTCGCCGGCGCGCAGCGTCATGATCATGCGGTGGTAGCTCTCCGGCTCGCCGATGCCGTAGATGGCCGACACCGTGGCCACGATCAGCACATCGCGCCGCTCCAGAATGCTTTTCGTGCACGACAGGCGCATCTGCTCGATGTGCTCGTTGATCGCCGAGTCTTTCTCGATGAACAGATCGCGCTGCGGCACGTAGGCCTCGGGCTGGTAGTAGTCGTAGTAGCTGACGAAGTATTCCACCGCGTTGTGCGGAAAGAACTCGCGGAACTCGCTGTACAGCTGCGCGGCCAGCGTCTTGTTGGGCGCAAACACAATGGCCGGCCGCCCCATACGGGCGATCACGTTGGCCATGGTGAAGGTCTTGCCCGAACCCGTCACGCCCAGCAGCGTCTGAAACACCTCACCGTCGCGCAAGCCTTCCACGAGCTGTGCGATGGCCTCGGGCTGGTCGCCGGCAGGCGGATACGGCATGAACAGCTCGAACGGGGAATCCGGAAAGCGGATGAACTCGCCCTTTTTCTCTTCCGTTGGCGCCGCGTGGAGTTCCGACATATGAATCCGATCTTGTGACAGTAGTGCTTAAAATTTGACGCAAGGCCGTGGCCCGCCGTTCGACAGCCACGCTAGGGCAGCCCGATAGGCTAGCGCAGCCCGGCCCTCCCCGCTAGCGACAACCCTCTTCAGGAACCCTCATGTCTTTGTTCACCGCCGTCGAGATGGCACCGCGCGACCCGATCCTGGGCCTCAACGAGCAGTTCGCCGCCGACACCAACCCCAACAAGGTCAACCTTGGCGTCGGCGTCTACTACGATGATGCCGGCAAGCTGCCCTTGCTCGAATGCGTGCAGAAGGCCGAAAAGGCCATGATGGAAGCGCCCAAGGCCCGCGGCTACCTGCCCATCGATGGCATCGCCGCGTATGACAGCGCAGTGAAAAACCTTGTATTTGGGGCCGATAGCGAGCCCGTCAAGAGCGGTCGCGTCGCCACCATCCAGGCGATCGGCGGCACAGGCGGCTTGAAAATCGGCGCCGACTTCCTGAAACACCTGAAGCCCGGTGCCAAGGTGCTGATCAGCGACCCGAGCTGGGAAAACCACCGCGCGCTGTTCACGCAGGCCGGCTTCGTGGTCGAAACCTATGCGTACTACGACGCAGCCAACCGCGGCGTCAACTTCGACGGCATGCTGGCCGACTTGAAGGCGGCGGCGCCCGGCACCGTCATCGTGCTGCACGCCTGCTGTCACAACCCGACCGGCTACGAGCTCTCGTCCGCGCAATGGGACCAGGTCATCGACGTGCTCAAGGCCGGCCAGCTCGTGCCCTTTCTGGACATGGCCTACCAGGGCTTCGGCGAAGGCATCACCGAAGACGGCGCTGCCGTCGCCAAGTGCGTCGCCGCGGGGCTGTCGTTCTTCGTGTCGACCTCGTTCAGCAAGAGCTTCAGCCTGTACGGCGAGCGCGTGGGCGCGTTGTCGGTGCTGTGCCAGGACAAGGAAGAGGCCGCCCGCGTGCTGAGCCAACTCAAGATCATGATCCGCACCAACTACAGCAACCCGCCAATCCATGGTGGGACCGTGGTCGCTGCCGTGCTCAACACGCCCGAGCTGCGTGCGCTGTGGGAAGAAGAACTGGCCGGCATGCGCGTGCGCATCAAGCAGATGCGCGGCCTGCTGGTCGAGAAGCTCAAGAGCGCCGGCGTGCAGCAGGACATGGGCTTCATCACCACCCAGGTCGGCATGTTCAGCTACTCTGGCCTCAGCAAAGACCAGATGGTGCGCTTGCGCAGCGAATTCGGCGTGTACGGCACCGACACCGGACGCATGTGCGTGGCCGCATTGAACAGCAAGAACATCGACTACGTCTGCGCAGCGATCGCCAAGGTGGTCTGACCCCGCCTCACCCTCCTGAACGCCGCGCTTTGACGCGGCGTTGTTGTTTCAGCCGAAGAACCAGTAGCACACGCCGATCGAGGCCAGGATTCCGGCCAGGTCGGCGAACACGGCGCACGCCACGGTGTGCCGCGCGCGCTGAATGCCCACCGCGCCGAAATACACCGCCAGCACGTAGAACGTCGTCTCGGTGCTGCCCTGCACCGTGGCGGCCAACAGAGACGCGAAGCTGTCCACGCCCGAGGTCTGCATGGTCTCGATCAGCAGTGCGCGCGCCGCGCTGCCAGAGAACGGCTTGACCAAGGCCGTCGGCATGGCGTCGACAAAGCGCGTGTCCCACCCCGCCAGACCGACCAGCCAGCGCAGGCCATCGAGCACCACGTCCAGCGCACCCGAAGCACGCAACACGCCTACGGCACACAGCATGGCGACCAGATAGGGCAACAGGCTGCGGGCGACATCAAAACCTTCCTTGGCGCCGTCGACGAACGCCTCGTACACCGGCACACGCCGCACGGCACCGGCCACGATGAACAACAGCACCAGCGAAAACATCGTCAGGTTGCCCAGTAGCGAGGACAAACTCGCCAGCGCCGCCGCGGACAGCCCCGCCAGCAGTGCGACGAAGCCGCCGAACAGCAGGCAGCCGGGCAGCAGGTAGGCCAGCACCACCGGGTCCCACAGGCGTATGCGCTGCGCAAAGGCCACCGCCAGCAACGCCGCCAGCGTGCCCACCGCGTTGGCCAGCAGGATCGGCAGGAACACCAGCGTAGGGTCCGGCGCGCCCTGCTGCGCGCGGTACATGAAGATGCTGACCGGCAATAGCGTGAGCGCCGAGGCGTTCAACACCAGGAACAGGATCTGCGCGTTGCTGGCCACTGTGGTGCTGGGGTTGAGTTCCTGCAGCGAGCGCATGGCCTTCAGGCCAATCGGCGTGGCAGCGTTGTCTAAACCCAGTGCGTTCGCGGCAAAGTTCAGCGTGATGAGCCCCAGCGCCGGGTGACCCGGCGGCACCTGCGGCATCAGCCGGCACAGCAAGGGCCCCAGCAGCCTGGCCAGCCAGGCCACCAGCCCGGCCTGCTCGGCAATGCGCAGAAAGCCCAGCCAGAGCGTCAATGTGCCGAACAGCAGCACCATGACCTCGACCGACAGCCGCGCCATGGCAAACAGGGCTTCCACCATGGCGGCGAACACCGTGGCATCACCCCCGACCAGCCAGCGCCAGAACGCGCAGGCTGCAGCCGCCACGAAAAAACCAAGCCAGAGACCGTTTAGCATGCAGCTTGTGCGTTCATGGGGGCGCAGTGTAGGCGGCGGGATACACCGGCCGTAGGAAGCACCGGTTGTCGGTGTATTCATGCATGCCAACTCAACGTGCAGCTGCTATATTGCTGCACTGCAACATAACCAATTTACAACGCTGCGATGCTCTACCAGATCTACGAAACCCAGCGCTCTCTGATGGAGCCCTTTGCGGAATTCGCGAACGCCACCTCAAAGATGTTCGGTAGCCCGGCGTCGCCGCTGGGCAGAAACCCCTTCGCGCAGCGCGTTGCTGCGGCCTACGACCTGCTCTATCGACTGGGCAAGGACTATGAGAAGCCAAGCTTCGGGCTGAGAACGGTCAGCGTCGATGGCGTCGAAGTGGCCATCCACGAGCGCGTCGAGCTCGACAAGCCGTTCTGCGAGTTGCGGCGCTTCAAGCGTTTCACCGACGACGCCGGCACGCTGTCCAAGTTGAAGGGCCAGCCGCCTGTGCTGATCGTGGCGCCGCTGTCGGGCCACTACGCCACCCTGCTGCGCGACACCGTCAAGACCATGTTGGGTGACCACAAGGTCTACGTCACCGACTGGAAGAACGCGCGCCTCGTGCCGTTGTCCGAAGGCGAATTCCACCTGGACGACTACGTCAACTACGTGCAGGAGTTCATCCGCCACCTGCAGGGCATCTATGGCGACTGCCATGTGATCAGTGTCTGCCAGCCCACGGTGCCAGTGCTGGCTGCTGTCTCGCTGATGGCCTCGCGCGGCGAGCAGTTGCCGCTGTCCATGACCATGATGGGCGGCCCCATCGACGCGACCAAGTCGCCGACTGCGGTCAACAACCTGGCCATGAACAAGGGCTACGACTGGTTCGAGAACAACGTCATCTACCGGGTGCCGCAGGGCTTCCCGGGCGCGGGCCGTCGCGTCTACCCCGGGTTCCTGCAGCACGCCGGCTTCGTGGCCATGAACCCCGATCACCACGCGAAAAGCCACTACGACTATTTTGAGCACCTGTTGCAGGGCGACGACGTTAGCGCCGAGAGCCATCGCAAGTTCTACGACGAGTACAACGCCGTCCTCGACATGGACGCGCATTACTACCTCGAAACCATCTCCACCGTGTTCCAGGAGTTCAAGCTGGTGCGCGGCACCTGGCAAGTGCGCAGCCCCAAGGGCACGTACGAACTGGTGCAACCGCAGGACATCCAGGGTTGCGCCCTGCTGACGATCGAAGGCGAACTGGACGACATCTCTGGATCTGGCCAGACCGCCGCCGCCCACGGCCTGTGCACCGGGATCGACAAGGCTGACCAGGAGCACTACGAAGTCGCGGGTGCAGGCCACTACGGCATCTTCAGTGGCCGCCGTTGGCGCGACATGGTCTACCCCAAGGTGCGTTCCTTCATCCTGGCGCACAACGAGGGTGCAAAGCCTTCCACGGCCCGGCGCCCGGCCATCGCCAAGACGGCAGCAGCCGCACCTGCACTCGCCCCTGCGGCTGCCAAGGTCCGGCAGGCCAGGCCCCGCGCCACGGCCAGCGCCAAGAAGACCGCAGCAAACGCCTGAGCGCGTTTTGCGCGCGCCCATGCGAACGCTGGACGAGCGCATCCTCGACGCTCTGCCGCAGACGCAGTGCACGCGTTGCGGCTACCCCGATTGCGCCGCATACGCTTCGGCCGTTGCGACGCGCCAGGCCGCCATCAATCGCTGCCCTCCCGGCGGTGCTGAGGGCATTGCCCGGCTGGCGGCGCTGACGGGCGAGGCGCTGCTTGCGCTTGACCCCAGTTGCGGCCGTGAAGAGCCGCGCCAGGTCGCGTTCATCGACGAGGACTGGTGCATCGGCTGCACCCTGTGCCTGAATGCCTGCCCCACCGACGCCATCATCGGCAGCGCCAAGCGCATGCACACCGTGATTGAGGTGCATTGCACGGGCTGCGCCCTGTGCCTGCCGGCCTGCCCTGTCGACTGCATCGTCATGGAACCCGTCTCGGGCGGGCATTCCGGATGGGCTGCCTGGTCGGCCCAACAGGCGGATCACGCACGTGCCCGCTATGCCATTCACCAGCAAAGGCTGCACACAGCGCCCCACGGCAACGCCGAGGCCCGCTCGGAGCCAGCCTTCTCCGGTGCCGCATTGCCGGCGCTTGCGGCAAAGGAGGCCGTGCCTGACCGTGCTGCCGCGCGGCGGGCAGTCGTCGAGGCCGCCATGACCCGGGCACGCGCGCGTTCCACACCGCGCTGAGGACGTCCCGGGGTGCACCTGAACCGGCGCCTTCGCGTGAGCCCTCCGGCGACTCCACCGGCGCCTGACGCGCCGACCCTCAGCGCAACGCCGCGTTGATGCCGCCCAGCACTGCCGCCCCGGGGCACAAACTGCGCGCGTCCAGAGCATTGAGCGGAGCGGACACCGTGTGGTGCATGTCGTGCAGCTCTGCACCATCGGCCTCGGCGTATAGCAAGCCCGTCAGCAACTCACCGTCGGCCTGGCGCGCCAGCACCGCATGCAGAGCGGCGACCCGGTCACGCGGGTTGTAGTCAGCGTGCAGCTTGCGCAACTGCAGCGTCGAGCCATCCGGCTGCGGCAGCCGCAGCAGCTCACCGGGTGCCGGCTCGGCATGCGTCATGGCCTGCGGTGCGATGAAGTCGATGCGGCTGACCGCCTCGTTGTGCTCGCGCACGTAGTCGTAGCTCTTGGTGCTGCCCGCGTGGTTGTTGAACGCCACGCAGGGACTCACCACGTCGATGAAGGCTGCTCCGCGGTGGCCGATCGCCCCCTTGATCAACGGCACCAGCTGCGCCTTGTCGCCCGAGAAGCCGCGCCCGACATAGGATGCGCCCAATTGCAGCGCCAGCCCAACGAGATCGATCGCACTGTCCTGGTTGACCGCGCCCTTCTTGCTGCGCGAACCGGCGTCAGCCGTTGCGGAGAACTGGCCCTTCGTCAGCCCGTAGACCCCGTTGTTCTCGACGATGTAGACCATGTTCACGCCACGTCGCATGGCGTGGGCGAACTGACCCAGGCCGATGGAGGCGGAATCGCCGTCGCCTGACACCCCCAGGTACAGCAGCTCGCGGTTGGCCAAGTTGGCGCCCGTCAACACCGAGGGCATGCGCCCGTGCACGGTGTTGAAGCCATGCGAAGCGCCGAGAAAATAGTCCGGCGTCTTGGAACTGCAGCCGATGCCCGACAGCTTGGCCACCCGGTGCGGCGCGATGTCGAGCTCCCAGCAGGCTTGGATGATCGCCGCCGACACCGAATCGTGACCGCAGCCGGCGCACAGCGTGGAGATCTTGCCCTCGTAGTCGCGGCGCGTGAAGCCGACCTTGTTCTTCGCCAGGCTGGGGTGGTGCAGCCGGGGTTTGGCCAGGTAGGTCATGCGCAAGCCTCCGACCCATGGGGCAACGTGGCGGCGCCATGGCGCGGCAGGCGCCCGGTGACCGCGCTGACGATGAAGCGGGCAGTGATCGGCGTGCCATCGAAGTGCAACACGCGCACCAGCCGCGCCGGGTCGATGTCGAAGGCGTCGACCAGCAGGCTGCGCATCTGCGCGTCGCGGTTCTGCTCCACGACAAATACCTGGTCGTGCGCCGCGATGAACTGCGCCACGCTGTCCGCAAACGGGTAGGCCCGCAGCCGCATGGCATCCACGTGCACGCCCTGGGCCGCCATCACCTGCAGCGCCTCGTCCATGGCGGGGCTGGTCGAGCCGTAATACAGCACGCCGAACCGCGTCGCCTCCGCGGCCGGCCGCTCCACCGGCGCGGGCACCAGGTTGGCCGCTGTGCGGAACTTGCGCTGCAGCCGCTCGACGTTGTAGATGTAATCCGGCCCGAGTTCGGAATAGCGCGCATAGGCGTCGCGCGTCGTGCCCCGCGTGAAGTAGCTGCCTCGGCTCGCGTGCGTGCCGGGCAAGGTGCGCCAGGCGATACCGTCGCCGTCCACGTCCTTGTAGCGGCCGAAGTCGCGGCCGGCTTCGAGCTCTTGCGCCGTCATCACCTTGCCGCGGTCGTACACCCGCGCGTCGTCCCAGGCGAAGGGCTGGCACAGCCGCTGGTTCATGCCGATGTCCAGATCGCTCATGACGAACACCGGGGTCTGCAGACGGTCTGCCAGATCCAGCGCGGCCGCCGCGTGCTCGAAGCACTCGGTCGGGTCTTGCGGCAGCAGCAGCACGTGCCGGGTATCGCCGTGCGAGGCATAGGCGCAGGCCAGGATGTCAGCCTGCTGCGTGCGCGTGGGCATGCCGGTGGAAGGGCCGCCGCGCTGCACGTTGATGATGGTCACCGGGATCTCGGCGAAGTAGGCCAGGCCGATGAACTCGGTCATCAGCGAGATGCCGGGGCCAGACGTAGCGGTGAAGGCGCGCGCGCCGTTCCACCCGGCGCCCACCGCCATGCCGATCGAGGCGATCTCGTCCTCGGCCTGCACGATCGCGTAACGGTGCAAGCCGGTCTCGGCCTCCACGCGGTATTGCGCGCAGTAACTCTGGAAAGCCTCGGCAACCGATGACGACGGCGTGATCGGGTACCAGGCCGCGACCGTCGCCCCGCCATACACGCAGCCCAGCGCCGCGGCGCTGTTGCCATCCACGAAGATGCGCTGGCCCACCTGGTCGGCGCGGCGCACGCAGATTGGCAGCGGCGCTTCCAGGTGCTCGCGCGCGAAGTCACGGCCCAGGTGCAAGGCGCGCTTGTTCGAGTCGAGCAGCTTTTCCTTGCCCTTGTACTGCTCGACGAACAGTTGCTCGATGACCTCGGCCTCGATGCCCAGCAGCACCGACAGCGCCCCCACGTAGATGATGTTCTTGAACAACTGGCGCTGGCGCGGATCGGCGTACACGGCGTTGGCGATCTCGGTCAGCGGCATGCCGATGACCGAAATGTCGCTGCGCCACTTGTCGGCCGGTTGCGGCCGCGTGCTGTCGTAGAACAGATAGCCGCCCGGTTCGATCTCGGCCACATCGTCGTCCCAGGTCTGGGGGTTCATCGCCACCATCAGATCGATGCCACCGCGCCGACCCAGGTGCCCGGCCTCGCTCACGCGCACCTCATACCAGGTCGGCAGGCCCTGGATGTTGCTGGGAAAGATGTTGCGCGGGCTGACCGGCACGCCCATCCGCAGGATGGCCTTGGCGAACAGTTCGTTGGCCGATGCCGAGCCCGACCCGTTCACGTTGGCGAACTTCACGACGAAATCGTTCACCGCCTCGATGCGCGGGGCCGTGTGGTGCTGCGCCGTGTGTTGCTGCGCCGTGAGTTGCTGCGCCGTGTGTTGCTGCGTCATGCCGCCTCCGCCTGCGGCATCGCCGCATCGCGACAGCCGGCGCCGGCCGGGGGCGTTTGCAGCACGAACTTCTGCATGTCCCAGGCGCCGGTCGGACAGCGTTCGGCGCACAGCCCGCAGTGCAGGCACAGGTCCTCGTCCTTGGCCATGACGCGCCCGGTCTTCAGTGGTGCCGAGACGTACAAGTCCTGCGCCAGGTTCAACGCCGGTGCTTTCAGCCGCGTGCGCAGGTCCGCCTCGTCACCCGGGGCGGTGAAGCTGATGGAGTCCATCGGGCAGACATCCATGCAGGCATCGCATTCGATGCAGGCCTCCTGGGTGAACACGGTCTGCACATCGCAGTTGAGGCAGCGGCTGGCCTCTTTGAATGCGGTGGCAGCATCGAAGCCCAGTTCCACCTCCACCCGAATGCTGGCCAGCGCCACCTCCGCCCGTTCCCATGGCACCGGGAAGCGCCGCTCGTGCGATGTGGCGTTGTCATAGCTCCATTCGTGGATGCCCATCTTGGCCGACACCAGGTTGCCGACCGCCGCCGGGCGGCGCTGCACATCCTCGCCATGAAGAAAGCGGTCGATCGAGACCGCCGCCGCATGGCCATGCGCCACGGCCGTGATGATGTTCTTGGGCCCGTGCGCCGCGTCGCCGCCAAAGAACACGCGCGGCAGGCTGGACTGCAGGCTGTCGCCATGCAGCACCGGCAGGCCATGGCGATCGAACGCAATACCGCAGTCACGCTCGATCCATGGAAAGGCGTTCTCCTGGCCCACGGCGATCAGCACCTCGTCGCACGCGATGCGCACGTCTGGCTCGCCAGTGGGCACCAGGTGGCGCCGGCCCTGGCCGTCGCGCTCGGCGCGCACGCGCTCGAACAGCATGCCGGTCAGTCGGCCCGCCTCGTGTTCGAACGCCTTGGGCACGTGGAAATTCAGGAACGGAATGCCTTCATGCTGCGCGTCCTCCTTTTCCCAGGGCGAGGCCTTCATCTCTTCAAAGCCGCTACGCACGACCACCATCACGTCCTCGCCGCCCAGGCGGCGCGCGGAGCGGCAGCAGTCCATCGCCGTGTTGCCGCCGCCCAGCACGATGACCCGCTTGCCGATCCGGGTGACGTGCCCGAACGAGACCGAAGCCAGCCAGTCGATGCCCAGGTGGATCTGCGCTGCCGCCTCGCGCCGGCCCGGCAGATCCAGATCCCGCCCGCGCGGCGCGCCGCAGCCGACGAAGACCGCGTCGTACCCCTGCGCCAGCAGGGCGCCCATCGAATCGATGCGCTCACCACTGCGCAAGCGCACACCGAGGTCCAGCACATAGCCGGTCTCCTCATCGATCACCTCCTCGGGCAGCCGAAAGCGTGGGATCTGCGAGCGGATGAAGCCGCCGGCCTTGGCCTCGGCATCGAACAGCGTCACCTCGTAGCCCAACGGGGCCAGGTCGCGCGCCACCGTCAGCGACGCCGGACCGGCGCCGATGCAGGCCACGCGCTTGCCGTTGGGCGGCGCCACCGCCGGCATGCGCTGCGCCACGTCACCCTTCATATCGGCGGCCACGCGCTTCAAGCGGCAGATCGCCACCGGCTCGGGTGTGCCGGCCGCGCCCTGCTCGACCCGGCCTCGGCGACACGCAGGCTCGCAGGGCCGATCGCAGGTGCGACCGAGGATGCCGGGAAAGACGTTGGACACCCAGTTGACCATGTAGGCGTCGGCATAGCGACCCTGGCCAATCAGCCGGATGTATTCCGGGACGGGGGTATGGGCGGGGCAGGCCCACTGGCAGTCGACAACTTGATGGAAATAAGACGGACTGACTTCTCGCGTTGGCTGCAATCTGCTCTCCTTGCCCAGCAGCCAAGGGTCTGTTGATGTGGCCTACTGGTCAGACCAGTCTATGCGGGCCTGCGCGGTGCCCGCTACGGTGAATCCCGCATCCGCGCTAGCGCCTCACACGCACTAGGGGATGCGGGCTCCCACAGGACGCGTCGAGTCGATATAGTCCACAAAGTTGCGGAAATTTGTCCACCGAGTGGTAGACAGACTTGTCCAGCGCGGGAGAAACCGATGTCCAACCCCTTGTCTGCACGGCGCTCGCTCGTTGTGCTGTTGTGCCTGGCCTTCGGTCTTGCCGCGGCACAGACGGTGCCCTCGGGCGAGGTGGTGCTGACGGTCAGCGGCAAGGTCTCCAAACCGAACGTGGGGGCGCGTGCAGTCTTTGACATGGCGATGCTCGAACACCTGCCGCAGCACACCTTCACGACGCGCCTGCCATGGTTCAGCGAGCCGGTGCGCGTGACCGGCCCCCTGCTGCGCGACGTGCTGGCCGCCGCCGGTGCCAGCGGCACCACGATCTTGGCCATCGCGCTGAACGACTACCGCACGGAAATCCCGTTCGCCGACGTGTCGAAGCACGACGTGATCGCCGCACGCCTGATGAACGGCAAGCCCATGACGGTGCGTGACAAGGGCCCGCTGTGCATCGTCTACCCATTCGACTCCAACGCCGAGCTGAGGACCGAGCTGTACTACGGCCGCGCCGCCTGGCAGCTGATCCAGATGCAGGTGCACTAGGAGTCCGGCCATTCGTACGCCCCGCAGCAAGCACCTGTTGCGCCTGCTGATCGCCAGCCTGGCGCTGGTCTACCTTGCCATCGGCGTCGTCCAATACCGCCAGTACCGCGATCTCTCCGAGGTCAGCCGACGCGGCGACTTCAGTGCGCTGTGGGCATTCGTGCAACTCAACGTGGAGTATGAGCGCCTGGACAGTGCGCTGAACGCCTACCTGTTGCGCTTGCCGGACACTCCCCACGCCCAGCTGCAGCTGCGCTATGACTTGTTTGTGAGCCGCATCCGCGATGCCGAGTCCGGTACATCGCGCAACCTGATGCAGGCCGACCCCAGTTACACCACTTCCCTGCAGGAGCTGCATGCATTCGTGACAGCAGGCGACGTCCAGCTGCTGGCCGCCACGCCACCCGACGTCGGCAGTGCAAGCCTGCTCGCACTGCAGGATCAGTTCCGGTCGCTGCGTCACACCGTGCGCGAGCTGTCGTTGGCAGCCGCGCGCGCCTCGTCCAAATTGGCCGACCACCGCAACTCCGAGATTCGGCGCCAGACGGTGCAGGCGGTCGGCCTCACGGTGTTTCAGGCCTTGCTGACGCTGCTGCTGGCCGTCGCGATGGGTCGCCAGTTCACCCAGCGCACGCGGGCCAACGCGCAGGCCCTGCAGACACAGTCCAGCCTGCTGGCATCGCTCAAACGCAGCGAAGAAGCGCTGGAGGCACGGGTCGAGGCACGCACCGCCGAACTGGCGACCGTCAACGCGACGCTGCTCGCACAGGAGGCCGAGCTGCGCGCCGCACAGACACGCGCAGAAGCGGCCTCGCAGATGAAATCGGATTTTCTGGCCAACATGAGCCACGAAATCCGCACGCCGATGAACGCCGTCATCGGCATGAGCCATCTGATGCTCAGCACCGAGCTGACCACGCGCCAGCGCGACTACGCGCGCAAGATCCAGCGCTCAGGCCAGCACCTGCTGGCGCTGATCAACGACATCCTGGACTTCAGCAAGATCGAGGCCGGCAAGCTGGAAGTGGAGACCGTTGATTTCGACCTGCAGACGGTGCTGGACAGTGTCGCCGACCTGATCGGCGAGAAGGCTGCCGCCAAAGGTCTGGAGCTGGTCTTCGACCCTGGCCCCGCGACACTGCCGGCGGCCTTGCGCGGCGACCCGCTGCGCCTGGGGCAGATCCTCATCAACTACGCCAGCAACGCCGTCAAGTTCACCGAGCAGGGCGAGGTCGTGGTGCGCGTACGGCACACGCCCATCGACGCCAGCTCGGTGCTGCTGCGCATCGAAGTGCGGGACTCCGGCGTCGGCATGACCGAGGCGCAGCTCAAGCGGCTGTTCCAGTCGTTCCACCAGGCCGACCCTTCGACCACACGCAAGCACGGGGGCACCGGGCTGGGGCTGGCCATCTCCAAACGCCTGGCCGAGCTGATGGGCGGCGAAGTCGGCGTGAGCAGCGCGCCAGGCCAGGGCAGCGTGTTCTGGTTCACCGCGCGCGTGGGTGTTCGCCTGCACGCCCCACTGTCGCTGGTGCCGACACCCGATCTGCGCGGTCGGCGCATGCTGGTCGTGGACGACAACGCCGCAGCGCGCGCGGTGCTGTGCGAGATGCTGCGCCGCATGAGCTTCGTGGTGACCGAAGCCGACAGCGGCGAGAGCGCCGTGGCACTGGCCCGCGGGGCCGCCACCGCCGGCCAGGCATTCGACATCGCCTTCGTGGACTGGCAGATGCCCGGCATGGATGGCGTGGCCACCGCAGTTGCCCTGGGCGCCCTGGCCGATCCGCCCAAGCCGGTGATCGTGGCGGCACCCGGACGCAACGAACTGGTCGTGGCCGCACAGAGCGCCGGCGTGGAGCTGCTGTTGCTCAAGCCGGTGAACCCCTCGATGCTGTTCGACACCGCCATGCGCGCGCTGTCCACCGATCTGCCCGCCCGCGAGACGCCGGTCCACGCACGGTTGACGGACGACGGCGAGCTCGCGCGCCTGCGCGGCGCACGCGTGCTGCTGGTGGACGACAACGACCTCAACCGCCAGGTGGGCACCGAACTGCTGGAGGCCGTCGGCGTGATCGTGGACACCGCCGAAGACGGCCGCATCGCGTTGGACCGCCTGAACGCCCAGGCCTACGACCTGGTGCTGATGGACATGCAGATGCCCGTCATGGACGGCCTGGACGCCACGCGCGCCATTCGCCGCGAAGCGCGGTGGGGCAGGCTGCCAGTGCTGGCGATGACCGCCAACGCCATGGCCAGGGACCGCGAGCGCTGTCTGGACGCCGGCATGAACAGCCACATTGCCAAGCCCATCGACCCGGCCGAACTGTTCGGCCAGATGCTGCTGTGGCTGGCCCCGCGCAGCCCGGCGTCGGCCGTCGTGACGCCGGTGCCCGTCGTGCAGTTGCAGCTGGACGATCCACTGGCAGCAGTGCCCGGCCTGGATGCCGCCAGCGGTCTGCGCCGGGTACTGCACAAGCGCACGACCTACGAGGGCCTGCTGCAGCGGTTCGTCGATGGCCAGGGCAGTGCCGTGCGGGCCACCCGCGCCGCGCTGGCGGCCGGCCAGCGCACCGAAGCGCGCCGGCTGATGCACACGCTGCGGGGCACGGCCGCCACCATTGGCGCAGACGCCGTGGCCCACTGCGCGCAGGAGGTGGAAACGGCGTTGGAAGCGCCGCAGGAAGACGCTGCGCACGAGCAAGCCCTGCTACAGGCCTGTGAAGACACGTGCGACGCCCTGCTGCAGGCACTGCGTCCGGTGCTGGCGCCGCCCGCACGGGTCACCGAAGCCCCGTTGGTCGAAGACAGACAGACCGTGCGCGACCTGCTCGCGCGGCTGGAAAGCCTGCTCGCCCAGGACGATGCCGAGGCGATCGACCTGTTCAAGCGGTCCGACGCTGTGTTGCACTCTGTGCTGGGCGAGGCGCGCGCCGACATTGCCTCGGCGATCCATGCCTATGACTTCAGCCGCGCGGCGACGCTGCTGCGCGCCGCCGTGGCTGCCTGATCAGACCGCAGCGCCCAGCGCCAGCGCCGCCACCACCTCGGGCGGTGCCTGCACCAGTTCGATCAACACGCCCTCGCCTGCAATGGGAAACGCCTCGTTGGCTTTGGGATGCAGGAAGCAGATGTCGTAGCCCGCTGCGCCCTGACGGATGCCGCCCGGCGCAAAGCGCACGCCCTGGGCCGTCAGCCACTCCACGGCACGCGGCAGATCGTCGATCCACAGGCCCACGTGGTTCAGCGGCGTGGTGTGCACCGCAGGCTTCTTGTCCGGGTCGAGCGGCTGCATCAGGTCGACCTCGACCTTGTGCGGGCCGGCGCCGATGGCGCAGATGTCTTCGTCCACGTTCTCGCGCTCGCTGCGAAAGTTGCCCGTGACCGAGAGGCCCAGCATGTCCACCCAGAGCGTGCGCAGCCGGGTCTTGTCCGGCCCGCCGATGGCGATCTGCTGGATACCCAATACCTGGAAGGGACGGTTCATGTGGAAGCCTTGAGTTGGTCGAAGAACAGGGTCTGGCCCAGGCGCTCCGCGCCCTGGCCGTCGTGCGCGGCCAGGCGCACGCTGCGTGCGCCCCAGTCGATGGTGAGCAGGCCGTAGTTCATTCCGGTGAAGGGCTCGCCGATGCGGTTGCCGGGCTGGTCCGTCGGTTCGGCCCAGCTGTGTGTGACGCCGCTGGCCGTGAGCTCGGTCAGCGCATAGGGCGCGCCCTCCCGGCGCCGGTACAGCGCGGCGAAATGGCGGTCGCCGGACAGCAGCACGACACCGTTGGCACGCGTCGTGCCGATCAGGCGCAGCAGGCGCTCGCGTTCGGTGGGCAGGTTGGCCCAGGACTCCCAGCGATGGCCCTCGGCCAGCACCTGCACGCTGGAGACGATCAGGCGCAGCTCGGCCGGCTGGTGCAGCTGCTCCTCCAGCCAGTCCCACTGCACATCGCCCAACATGGTTTTGGCCGGATCGGGGTCGGGCACATAGCCGCCATCGCCCAGCAGACGCTGCACCCGCGCCGCGCGCTCGATGCGCGAGCGGTACCAGCGTGTGTCCAGCAGGATCACCTGCACCCGCTGTCCCGGCGGGCCGAACGTCTGCGCGTGGTACAGGCCGGGCCGGCTGCGGCGCGGGTCGTCCTGCGGCAGTTGCCAGAACGCCAGAAACTCTTCCTTGGAATCATGCTTGAACGGGAAGTCCGCGCCGGTATCGCGCGGGCTGTAGTCGTTGTCGTCCCAGACGGCCAGGTGGGCAGTGTTGCGACGCAGGGCCGCATAGCCCGGCTGGGCCGCCGCCTTCTGGTAGGCCGCGTGCAGTTTGTCGCGGGTGTACGGGGCGTCGCAATACACGTTGTCGCCGCCGAACAAGAACAGGTCGAAGCGCTGGCCAGCCAGATGGTCCACCACGTCCTGCGGCCGCTCCTGGTGGATGCACGATGCAAAGCCGATGCGGCGCAAGGGCGCGGGCGCGCTCTGCTGCGCCCATGCTGGCGCCAGCGGCAGCGCGGCGGCCGCGCCGAGCGCCAGCACGTCACGGCGAAGCAGGCTCACGCGCCCGACCTCAGACGAATTCGACGATGGGCTGGTCCACCGTCAGGCTCTCGCCCTTGGCGGCCAGCACCTTGCCGACCACGCCGTCGGCCGCGGCGAACAGCACGTTTTCCATCTTCATGGCCTCGATGACGGCCACGCGTTCGCCGGCCTGCACCTTCTGGCCGACCTGCACCGCCACGTCGACCAGCAGGCCCGGCATGGGCGAGAGCACATAGCGGCTCATGTCCGGCGGCGCCTTGTAGGGCATCAGCGTGAACAGCTCGGCCGCGCGTGGCGACAGCACCAGGGCGTCGAGCTGCGTGCCGTTGTGCGACACGCGGATGGCCAGCGGGTTCTTCTGCGCGCCGCGCTCCACCTGCGCGCTGAAAGGCTCGCCATTGCTGGTGCCGGTCAGCCGCACTGCGCCCAGGCGCGCATCGCTGGACAGCTGGTACGTGCGCGCGCCGACCTGCACGGTGCTGGCGCGCGTTTCCTCATCGAAGCCGCTCACGCGCACAGGCGTGGACTGGTGGTGGCCATCGGCACCCAGCGCGACGACGACGAACTCTTCACCGACCTTGATGCCGTGTCCCGCCATCTGGCCCGTGATGCCACTGGCGCGGCCCCGGTAGCGGCGGTGCGCGAATGCCGCCAGCGCCACCAGAAAATCGCGATCGTCGTGCGGCACGTCTTCGGCATGGAAGCCCTTGGCGTACTGCTCGGCAATGAAGCCCGTGTTGAAGTCACCCGCCACGAACTTCGGGTGCGCCAGCAGCGCCGCCTGGAACGGAATGTTGCTGCTGATGCCGCGAATGATGAAACCGTTCAGCGCCTCGCGCATCTTGGCGATGGCTTCATTGCGGTCCCTCCCGTGCACGATGAGCTTGGCGATCATCGAGTCGTAGAACATGGGGATCTCTCCGCCGTCCTGCACGCCGGTGTCCACGCGCACGCCTTGCAGGTGCTCGGTGTCGGCGGCGAACATGGTCTCCTGCGGCGGCGCGAAGCGCACCAGCCGGCCGGTGGATGGCAGGAAGTTGCGGAACGGGTCTTCGGCATTGATGCGGCATTCGATGGCCCAGCCATCGCGCTTCACATCGGCCTGCGTGAGCGGCAGCTTCTCGCCGGCCGCCACGCGGATCATCAGCTCCACCAGGTCCACGCCGGTGATGCACTCGGTCACGGGGTGCTCCACCTGCAGCCGCGTGTTCATCTCCAGGAAATAAAAGTCCTGGTTCTTGCCGACCACGAACTCGACCGTGCCCGCGCTCTGGTACCGCACGGCCTTGGCCAGCGCCACAGCCTGTTCGCCCATGGCCTTGCGTGTGGCGTCACTGATGAAGGGCGACGGCGCCTCTTCGATGACCTTCTGGTGGCGGCGCTGGATCGAGCATTCACGCTCGTTCAGGTAGATCACGTTGCCGTGGCTGTCGCCCAGCACCTGGATCTCGATGTGGCGCGGCTGCTCGACGAACTTCTCGATGAAGATGCGGTCGTCGCCAAAGCTGTTGCGCGCCTCGTTCTGGCAGGCGGTGAAGCCGTCCAGCGCCTCCCTGTCGTTGAAGGCCACGCGCAGGCCCTTGCCACCGCCGCCCGCGCTGGCCTTGATCATGACCGGGTAGCCGATGTCCTTGGCGATCTGCACCGCGCGCTCGGCCGAGGCGATCGCGTCGTTCCAGCCCGGGATGGTGTTGACCTTGGCCTCGTTCGCCAGCTTCTTGGAGGCGATCTTGTCGCCCATGGCCGCGATCGAATAGTGCTTGGGGCCGATGAAGGTGATGCCTTCTTCCTCCACACGCTTGGAGAAGGCTTCGTTCTCGGACAGGAAGCCGTAGCCCGGGTGAACGGCCTCGGCGCCGGTCTGCTTGCACGCGGCGATGATCTTGTCGGCCAGCAGGTAGCTCTCACGCGACGGCGCAGCGCCGATGTGCACGGCCTCGTCGGCCAACTCCACGTGGCGGGCGTAGCGGTCGGCGTCGGAGTAGACGGCCACCGTCAGGATGCCCATCTTCTTGGCGGTCTTGATCACTCTGCAAGCGATCTCCCCACGGTTCGCGATCAGGATCTTCTTGAACATGCTTACCTCTTCTTGAAAGAATCAAAGTCCTTGCCAGACACGCAGACACGTGCCCGCAGGCTGCGCAGCGTGGACTGCCGGATGGGAACGTCGCGTGATGCCGGCCATCTGCGTCACCCGCCCGAGCGCTGCGCCTGGCGCGGCTTGCGCGCGCGCTGGCGAGTCGTCAGCTGCACGGCGGCCTCGGCCTCGGCGATGCTGCGCGCCGGCATTGCGAAGAGATGCTCCATCCCTTGCGTGGCATGCAGGGCCTGCGCGGCCTGCACCACCAACTGCAGACTGCCCTGCCCGCTGGCTTCCAACCGACGCACGGTGGACAGCGATACGCCGCTCATCTGCGCCAGTTCCTGTTGTGAAATATTGCGCGCCAGGCGCAGCGCACGGATGCGCTCGCCCAGCATGCGGCAGATCGCTTCGGGGGACTGAAGCTCCAGCAATCAATGGCTCCCAAAAGAACAATTAAACCTCTAAAACTGGTTTGATGGTTCAAGCAAGAACAATTGGGTTGGTGGTCACAGCGGGATGTTTCCGTGCTTGCGCCACGGGTTTTCCAGCTTCTTGTCGCGCAGCATTACCAGCGATCGGCAGATGCGCCGGCGCGTCTCGTGCGGCAGGATCACGTCGTCGATGAAGCCGCGCGCGCCAGCCACGAACGGGTTGGCAAAGCGGGCCTTGTACTCGGCCTCGCGCGCAGCCAGTTTGACGGGGTCGCTCTTGTCTTCGCGGAAGATGATCTCCACCGCACCTTTGGCGCCCATGACCGCGATCTCGGCATTGGGCCAGGCAAAGTTCACGTCGCCGCGCAGGTGCTTGGAGCTCATCACGTCGTAGGCGCCGCCGTAGGCCTTGCGCGTGATGACCGTGATCTTGGGCACCGTGCACTCGGCATATGCGTACAGCAGCTTGGCGCCGTGCTTGATGATGCCGCCGTACTCCTGGCTGGTGCCCGGCATGAAGCCCGGCACGTCGACGAAGGTGACCACCGGGATGTTGAACGCATCGCAAAAGCGCACGAAGCGTGCCGCCTTGATCGAGCTCTTGATGTCCAGGCAGCCGGCCAGCACCAGTGGCTGGTTGGCGACGATGCCGACCGTCTGGCCTTCCATGCGCGCAAAGCCCACCACGATGTTCTTGGCGTACTCGGGCTGGATCTCGAAGAAGTCGCCATCGTCCACCGTCTTGGTGATCAGCTCCTTCATGTCGTAGGGCTTGTTCGCGTTCTCGGGCACCAGCGTGTCCAGGCTCATGTCCTGGCGATCGGCCGGGTCGCCAGACATGCGCACGGGCGGCTTCTCGCGGTTGTTCAGCGGCAGGTAGTTGTAGAGCCGGCGCAGCATCATCAGCGCCTCGACATCGTTCTCGAACGCCAGGTCGGCCACACCGCTGCGCGTGGTGTGCGTGATGCCGCCGCCCAGCTCTTCGGCCGTGACTTCTTCGTGCGTCACGGTCTTCACGACCTCGGGGCCGGTGACGAACATGTAGCTCGAATCCTTCACCATGAAGATGAAGTCGGTCATGGCCGGCGAGTAAACGGCACCACCGGCGCAGGGGCCCATGATCATGCTGATCTGCGGCACCACGCCCGAGGCCATCACGTTGCGCTGGAACACGTCGGCATAGCCGCCCAGGGACGCCACGCCTTCCTGGATGCGAGCGCCGCCCGAATCGTTGAGCCCAATCACCGGTGCGCCGACCTTCATCGCCTGGTCCATCACCTTGCAGATCTTCTCGGCGTGGGCCTCGGACAGCGCGCCGCCGAAGACGGTGAAGTCCTGGCTGAACACGAACACCAGGCGCCCGTTGATCATGCCGTAGCCGGTGACCACGCCGTCGCCGGGGATCTTCTGCTCGGCCATGCCGAAGTCCACCGAGCGGTGCTCGACGAACATGTCCCACTCTTCAAAAGTGCCTTCGTCCAGCAATAGCTCGAGCCGCTCGCGCGCGGTCAGCTTGCCCTTCTTGTGCTGCGCGGCAATGCGCTTCTCGCCACCGCCCAGGCGGGCTTGGGCGCGCTTCTGTTCCAGTTGTTCCAGGATGTCCTGCATGTGCTTGCTCTCCAGTGCTCGGTGTTCTTCAGATGGGGGCGGTGTCTGCCGTCTGCGCGGCCAGCAGGGCGCGCGCGGCGGTGGATGCGGCGACGCGGCCTTCGGTGACGGCTGCCACCATCGCCGGCAGCTGCTCGCGCACGTGCGGGTGGCTGCGAAAGGCCTGCTTCAACCCGGTCTCGATGCGTTCCCACATCCAGGCCAGGGATTGCTTCTGGCGCCGCGTCTGCAGCCGGCCATTGGCCGTCTGCAAAGCGCGAAAGGTCTCGACCTTGTCCCAGAAGCGGTCCACGCCCTCGTTGCGCAAGGCGCTGAGCTGCATGGCCTTGGGGTGCCACAGCGTTTCGTCGTGCTGCGCATGGCCGGCGCTGCCGTGCATGCCCAGCAGCCGCAGCGACGAGATGATCTGCGCCTGTGCGCGCGTGGCGGCGTCGGGGTCGATGTCGGCCTTGTTGATGACGACCAGATCGGCGATCTCCATCACGCCCTTCTTGATGGCCTGCAGTTCGTCCCCGGCATTGGGCAGTTGCAGCAGCACGAACATGTCGGTCATGGCGGCGACCGCCGTTTCGCTCTGGCCGACGCCCACGGTCTCGACGATGACGATGTCGTAGCCTGCGGCTTCGCAGACCAGCATGGCCTCGCGCGTCTTCTCGGCCACGCCACCCAGAGTGCCCGACGATGGGCTGGGCCGGATGTAGGCGCGCTCGTGCACCGACAAGTGCTCCATGCGCGTCTTGTCGCCCAGGATGGAGCCACCCGAGACGGTGGAGGATGGGTCGATGGTCAGCACGGCCACGCGGTGGCCCCGGCCGATCAGGTACAGGCCCAGCGCCTCGATGAAGGTGCTCTTGCCCACGCCGGGCACGCCGGAGACGCCGAGGCGGAACGCGCGGCCCGTGTGCGGCAGCAAGGTGGTGAGCAGCGCGTCGGCTTGCGCACGATGGTCGGTGCGCGTCGACTCCAGTAGCGTGATGGCCTTGGCGATGGCGCGGCGCTGCACGCTACCGGTGCCGTGCAGCAGGGCCTCAGCCCAGGGAATGGCGACGGGCATGCGGCTCACAGGATCTCGAAGGCGCGCCCGTCGGGCAGGCGGTAGCGCGAGAAGTCGCGGACGTCGACAGTCAAGATCGTGGTCACGCCGCTTTCATGCGCAAGCCAAAAGAGCGACGCATCGGCCAAGTCCATCCGTGTGCGTGGCGTCTCGGTATAGCGCAGCATCCACCCCACCATGTCCAAGACGGCGGGCGCATCGAAAGGAAACACCTGCGCGCCACCCAAGCCCACCCACTTGAGCATTTCCAGCCGCTCCACGTCGCCCAGCATGTGACTGGCCTCGACCACGCAGGGCCAGGTCGTGTACAGGTTCAGCGGTCGGCTCGCATCACCCAGCAGCGTCCGGTAGTGCGGGTGAAAAGGATCACCCTCGTCGAACAGGGCGATCAAGGGACCGGCATCCAGCAACACCGGCGTCATGGGATGGGTGGCTCCTGACCCGCCGCCTTGGCCGCCAAATAGGCTGCGTAGTCTTCCTGGTGCGCCGCGTATTGCGCGCGCAACTTCGCGCGCAACCTCCCGCGCATTGGATCGCCGCCATTGGCATCAGACGCTTCTTCGGCGCCGACAGCGGTGGTTCGTGCGGCCTGCTCCACCCGGTAGGGCGCAAACTCTTCCTTGACCTGGTGCAGCAATGCCAACGGATCCTTGCGCCCCAGCGCACGCTCGACCGCATCGATGATGAACTGCGACTTGGTGATTCCCTTGCGCTTGGCGGCAAGCTCCAGTTCCTTCTCCATCAAGGGGTCCATCCGAACAGAAACGGCCATGGTCAGCTCCTGGTGAAATACGGTATTACCGAATTACACCACGCCCGCCGTCGCCTTGCGAATCTGTTCCAGCACATCCTTCGCGCTGGCCGGAATCGGCGTCCCCGGGCCATAGATGCCCTTCACGCCCGCCTCGTACAGCATCTCGTAATCCTGCCGCGGGATCACGCCGCCCACGAACACGATGATGTCGTCCGCGCCCTGCTTCTTCAGCTCTTCGATGATGGCGGGCACCAGCGTCTTATGGCCTGCCGCCAGCGTGGAGACGCCCACCGCATGCACGTCGTTCTCGATGGCCTGGCGCGCGCATTCCTCGGGCGTCTGAAACAGCGGCCCCATGTCGACGTCGAAGCCCAGGTCGGCGAAAGCCGTTGCCACCACCTTGGCTCCACGGTCGTGCCCGTCCTGCCCCAGCTTGGAGATCATCACGCGCGGGCGGCGGCCCTGCGCTTCGGCGAAGTCGTCGATCTCTTTTTTAAGCGCATCCCAGCCTTCGGCCGAGTCGTAGGCTGCGGCGTACACACCGGTCACTTTCTGCGTGTCGGCGCGGTGGCGGCCGAAGATTTTCTCCAGCGCGTCGCTGATCTCGCCGACCGTGGCGCGGGCGCGCACCGCGTCGATCGACAGCGCCAACAGGTTGCCCGTGTTGCTCTCGGCCGCAGCCGTCAACGCATCCAGCGTGAGCTGCACCTGGGCCGCATCGCGCTTCTCGCGGATGCTCTTCAGCCGCGCGATCTGGCCGTCGCGCACCTTCACGTTGTCAATCGACAAGCTGTCGATGGCGTCCTCGGTCTTGAGCTTGTACTTGTTGACGCCCACGATCACGTCCTTGCCCGAATCGATGCGCGCCTGTTTGTCGGCCGCCGCGGCCTCGATCTTGAGCTTGGCCCAGCCCGAGTCCACGGCGCGCGTCATGCCGCCCATGGCTTCGACTTCTTCGATGATTTCCCAGGCCTTGTCGGCCATGTCCTGGGTCAGCTTTTCCATCATGTAGCTGCCGGCCCAGGGGTCGATCACGCTGGTGATGTGGGTCTCTTCCTGGATGATGAGCTGCGTGTTGCGCGCGATGCGCGAGCTGAACTCGGTGGGCAGCGCGATGGCTTCGTCCAGCGCGTTGGTGTGCAGGCTCTGCGTGCCGCCGAACACGGCCGCCATGGCTTCGATGGTGGTGCGCACCACGTTGTTGTACGGGTCCTGCTCCGTCAGGCTCCAGCCAGAGGTCTGGCAGTGCGTGCGCAGCATCAGGCTCTTGGGGTTCCTGGGCTCGAACTCTTTCATGATGCGGCACCACAGCAGGCGCGCCGCACGCATCTTGGCCACTTCGAGATAGAAGTTCATGCCGATGGCCCAGAAGAAGCTCAAACGGCCGGCAAAGTCGTCCACGTTCAGGCCCTTGGCCAGCGCGGTCTTCACGTATTCCTTGCCGTCGGCAAGCGTGAAGGCGAGTTCCAGCGCCTGGTTCGCACCGGCCTCCTGCATGTGGTAACCCGATATCGAGATCGAGTTGAACTTCGGCATGTGCTGCGAGGTGTACGCAATGATGTCGCCGATGATCCGCATGCTCGGCTCGGGCGGGAAGATGTAGGTGTTGCGGACCATGAACTCCTTCAGGATGTCGTTCTGGATGGTTCCGCTCAATTGGTCCTGGCTCACGCCCTGCTCTTCCGCCGCCACCACGTAGCCCGCCAGCACGGGCAGCACGGCGCCGTTCATGGTCATGGAGACGCTGACCTTGTCCAGCGGGATCTGGTCGAACAGGATCTTCATGTCCTCCACCGAGTCGATCGCCACGCCGGCCTTGCCCACATCGCCCGTGACACGCGGGTGGTCGCTGTCGTAGCCCCGGTGCGTGGCCAGGTCGAACGCCACGCTCACGCCCTGCCCGCCGGCGGCCAGCGCCTTGCGGTAGAACGCGTTGGATTCCTCCGCCGTGGAGAAGCCCGCGTATTGCCGAATCGTCCAGGGCCGCACCGCGTACATCGTGGCCTGCGGGCCGCGGATGTAGGGCTCGAACCCGGGCAAGGTGTCGGTGTACTGCAGGCCTTTCAGGTCGGCAGCGGTGTAGAGCGGTTTGACGGCGATGCCGTCGGGTGTCAGCCAGTTCAACGCGGCGACATCGCCACCAGGGGCCGACTTGGCAGCAGCACGGCCCCAGGCTTCCAGGGAAGCGGGGGCGAACGAGGGCGATTCAGAAGGCATGGACGTCAACCGTTTAGAGATCAAGGGCGGCACAGAGGTGGCAGGCGGGAGCCACCGGAAGAAGACGCCGAGATGCTAGGCAGCCGTCGTCGACCGAGGCGTCACCGGATGGACACACAGCGCAAAGATTATATGATTCATAATTATTGATGCAAAGTTTTTTCGTTCGACATCTTCCCATCCGATCCGGCACGACTGCATGAACGTTGTCACCCTGACCCCGCGCGCGCTCTACGAAGACGTGGCCGAGGCGCTGCGTCAGCGCATCTGCAGCGGCGAACTGGCCGCTGGCAGCTGGATCGACGAGTTGCGCCTGGCCGAGCAATACGGCATCAGCCGCACGCCTTTGCGCGAGGCCTTGAAGGTGCTGGCCGCCGAGGGCCTGGTCACCATGAAGGTGCGGCGCGGCGCCTACGTGACCGAGGTGTCAGAAGCCGACCTCAACGAGGTCTACCACCTGCTGGGCCTGCTGGAGGCTGACGCCGCGGCCGATGCCGCGCGCAACGCTACACCAGAACAACTGGCCGAACTGCGCGCCCTGCACGCCGAGCTCGAAGCTGCCCAGGACAGCGGCGACGCCTTTTTCGCGGTCAACGTGCGCTTTCACGCGCGGCTGCTGGCGATTTCGAACAACCGCCGCCGCGACCAGATGGTGGCAGACCTGCGCAAGCTGATGCAGCTGGTGCGCATCACCTCGCTGCACAAGAGCGGCCGCATTGCGGCCTCGTTGCATGAGCACCGGCTGATCATGGACGCCTTGCAGCGCCGCGACCCCGAAGCGGCCCGCGCCCACATGCACGATCACTTTCGCCACGGTCGCGACGCGGCGAGGTAGCGCGGCCGCACGTCACGCACGGCTGCGGACCAGCCGCATCGGGCCGCGCCGCTGGTTCCCGACACACGGCAGTGCGCGCAGCCCCGCCGCACATCGCGGGCATCGTGCGCATCGTGCGCATCGCCACACCATGCAGAATAAGGGATGCCCATCGTGCCCGGCACCCCGCCAGATACCGCTCCCCTTGATGCCGGCCAACGCGGCCTGCGGCGTTTGCGGATCTGGACGGTGGTCGCCGTGCTGCTGTGGCTCGCGGCGGCCGCGCTGGTGGGCACGCTCGCGTCGCAAAGGCTGGTCTCCGACCATGTCGAGAGCACGGCCACCGTTGCCGCGCGAGACGCCGCTGCAACCGCCCGGGTCATCAACCGCATGTTCGTCGAGCTCGCCAGCCTGGCCAGCATGGTGGCGAACCAGGCGGATGTCATCGAGATCGCGCGGCAGGCCGTGGACGACACTGCTCTCGACGCGGCCCAGACGCCCGCCGAGCGCGCCGCCGTCCTGTCCAGCCGGCCGCTCGTCACCAGCGCCGGGGAGCGGCTGCAGCGCTTGACGCGCGACCTGGGTTACAGCCAGGTCTTCCTGGTCAGCCGCTCGGGCACCGTGGTCGCCAGCAGCGACGCGCCGAACGCGCCGCAAAGCCTGCTCGGTGCCAGCTACGGTGACCGCGAGTACTTCTACGAGGTGCTGGTCGGCGGCGAGAGCCGGCGCTTCTACGTCGGACGGGAGGGCGACAAGCCCGGCGTGCACGCCTCTGCGCGTGTCGAGGGGGCAGACGGGGCCACCGGTGCGGTGGTGATCCGCCACGACACGGCCGCAGTCAACCAACTGCTGTCGGGCCCGCGCACGGCGTTCATCGTCGACGACCGCGGCCTGGTGCTGGCCTCGTCCGAGGCGCGGCTCATGCAGCTGCGTGCCGATGTTCTCAGCCAGCCAGCTGCCGGCGCGCCGACGGCGCCGCCCAACCCGGCTGGCCCGCAGCTCGCCGCCCGGCAACCCGCGCAGGCGCTGCACGCGAACCACTGGATCATCGACGAACAGCCTCACCTCGTGCAGCGCGAGCCGCTGCAAGTGGGCAACTACCAGCTCATCGCGCTGGCACCCCTGGACGGCGTGGCCGGCATGCGCAGCCTGCACGCGGTGGTCACCAGCGTCGTCGCCCTGCTCGGCTTGCTGCTGATCCTGCTGGTCAGCCGCGCGCTCTCGCAAATGGTGCACCACCGCCAGCAAGCGCTGCGCATCGGCGAGGAGCACACGGCCTTTCTGCAGTCGGTCATCGATGCCGTGCCGATGCCCCTTTTCTACAAGGACCGGCAGGCGCGCTTTCTCGGCATCAACACAGCGTTCGCGCAGGTATTCGGTCTGCGACCCGAGCAGGTGCTAGGAGTCTGCGCGGCAGAGCGTGACGCCGGAGGGCGGGCTTGATAAATTCAGGCATGCCCGCCAGCTACCTCCCCTACGAGCCCCAACAACAACGCCTGCTGCCCGACGCACTGCAAGACTGGTTGCCCGAGGGGCACCTGGCGTACTTCATCAGCGACAGCGTAGACAGCCTGGACCTGCGCGCATTTCACGCCCGGTATGCCAAGGGCGGCCCGCGCAACCAACCCTTCCACCCGGCCATGATGGTCAAGGTGCTGATCTATGGCTACGCCACGGGCACCTTCAGTTCGCGCAAGCTGGCCACCAAGCTGCACGAAGACGTGGCCCTGCGCGTGCTGGCCGCGGAGAACTATCCCGCGCATCGCACGCTGTCGGACTTCCGTGCGCTGCACCTGCAGGAGTTGGCGGACTTGTTCGTGCAGGTGGTGCGCCTGGCGCGTGAATGCGGCCTGGTCAAGCTGGGCACGGTGGCCGTCGATGGCACCAAGCTCAAGGCCAACGCCAGCCGCCACAAGGCCATGAGCTACGAGCGCATGGTCAAGGCCGAGGCCGAACTGAAGGAGCAGATCGACGGATTGCTCAACCGCGCCAAGGCTGCCGACGACCTGGAGAAGAACGAGCCCGAGCTGGACATCCCCGGCGAGATCAAGCGCAGAGAAGACCGGCTGGCGGCGATCACGGCTGCCAAGCTGCGGCTGGAGCAGCGCCAGCAAGAGGCCGACGTGGCTGGCGGGCGCAGCAAGGACGACGAACGCAAGCCGCGCGACAAGAACGGCAAGCCCAAAGGGGGGCGCTACAAGCGCGACTTCGGCATTCCCAAGGACAGCGCCCAGGAGAGCTTCACCGACACGCACAGCCGGATCATGAAGCGCGCCGGCGGAGGCTTTGACTACGGCTACAACGCCCATACCGCAGTGGACGAGACGGCGCAGATCGTGGTGGCGGCCGAGCTGAGCAACAACGCATCGGACAGTGACCGTCTGCCGGTGCTGCTGGTGGCGGTGAAAGCGAACCTTGGCGAAGACGCACGGCAGGTGTTGGCCGATGCGGGCTTCCGTTCGGAGGCGGTGTTCGAGCAACTCAAGGACAGCCCGAGTGAGCTGATCGTGGCGCTGGGGCGCGAAGGCAAGCAGGAGCTGCAGATCGACGCCAAGCAGTACCCGCACACGGCACAGATGGATGCCAAGCTGAAAACTCCTGAGGGCCAGGCGGCCTACCGCAAGAGGAAGTGGATCGTGGAGGCGCCCAACGGGTGGATCAAGAACGTGCTGGGGTTCAGGCAGTTCAGCCTGCGTGGGCTGGAGAAGGTCCAGGCCGAGTTCAAGCTCGTGTGCCTGGCGCTGAACCTGCGGCGCATGAGTGGCTTGAGGGCCAGATGAGGCCAAGGGGGGGCACGCATCGGCCCCCATGGGAGCCCCTATGCGCTGTTTGATGCCTCAAAGGACTGCTCCAACGAGACGCTGACGTTTTGGCGCTGCCGCAACTCGGCCAAGAACTGGGCACCGCGCCCAGATCCCGGGTCAAAAGCTTCTGCCGCGCATACTCCTAGGGCGCAGTGCGCCAGAAGTCAGCGCCGCCGACGCGCCGTTGATGGACCACCTGCAGGACGAGCAGCTCGCCCTGCTCGACAGTGGCGGCACCTTCACGCGCGAGCAGCCCCTGCGGTTCGCCGACGGGAAGATGCACACCACGCTGTACTCGGCCAGTGCGGTCAAGCGGCGCGACGGCCAGGTTGCCGGCCTGGTCGGCGTGACCGTGGACGTCAGCACCCTCAAGCACACGCAAGAGGCGCTGCGGCACGCCAGCGAGCGCTTGCAGGTGGCGCAGGATGCCGGTGGCATTGGCCTCTTCGACCTGGACTTCGAGACCGGCGTGCACTACTGGACACCGCAACTGGAGCGCATCTACGGCGTCGAGCCCGGCACCCAGATCAAGCAGTTTTCCGAGTGGAACGCGCTGCTGCACCCGGACGACCGCGAGCGCGCCGCCACCGCCTTTCTGCAGGCGCTGAGCGACCCCACGGTCGACACGCACCGCGATGAGTTCCGCATCGTGTTGCCCGATGGCAACCTGCGTGTGGCGCAGACAGTGGGGCGCATCCGGCGCAGTGCCGACGGCCGCGCCGCGCACGTGACCGGCGTGCACGTGGACATCACGGCGCTGGTGCGCGCGCGCGACGAAGCCGACGCCGCCAACCAGGCCAAAAGCGATTTCCTGGCCAACATGAGCCATGAGATCCGCACGCCGATGAACGCCATCATCGGCATGTCGCACCTGGCGCTGCGCACCGATCTGAGCCCGCGCCAGCGCGATTACGTGCAGAAGATCCAGCAGTCGGGCCAGCACCTGCTGGGCATCCTCAACGACATCCTGGACTTCTCCAAGGTCGAGGCCGGCAAGCTGGACATCGAGCACACGCCGTTCGAACTGGACGCCATGATGGCCACCGTCTCCGACGTCATCGCCGACAAGGCCACGGCGTCCAACCTCGAGCTGGTGTTCGACGTGGCGGCCGATGTGCCCCAGCAGCTGATCGGCGACCCGATGCGGCTGGGGCAGATCCTGATCAACTACGTCGGCAACGCCATCAAGTTCACGGCCCAGGGCGAGATCGGCATCAAAGTGCGGGTGATAGGCTTCCATTCACCTGCCGACGACGCGCCGCATCCGGGGCCGCGGGTGCTGCTGCACTTCGAAGTGCGCGACACCGGCATCGGCATGAGCGAGGAGCAGGTGAGCCGGCTATTCCGCAGTTTCGAGCAGGCCGACAGCTCCATCACGCGGCAATACGGCGGCACCGGCCTGGGCCTGGCCATCAGCAAGCAGCTGGCCGAACTGATGGGTGGTGAGGTGGGTGTGCACAGCGTGCCCGGCCAGGGCTCGACCTTCTGGTTCACCGCGCTGCTCGGGCTGGGCGAGCGCCGGGCGCGGGTGCCGCCGCCGATGGTCGACCTGCGGGGACGCAGCGCGCTGGTGGCCGACGACAACGAACACGCCGCCCAGGTGCTGACCGAGATGCTGCAGGCGATGTCGCTGACCGTGCAGTCCGTGCCGTCCGGCCGCGCGGCCATCCTTGCCACGCGCGATGCGGCGGCCGACGGCCGGCCCTTCGATTTCGTCATGCTGGACTGGCGCATGCCCGGCATGGATGGACTGCAGGCCGCTGCCGGCATCCGCGCGCTGGGGCTGGAGCGCCCGCCCACCATGGTGATCGTCACCGCATACGGCCGTGAAGAAGTGATCCGCGGCGCGCACGAGGCCGGCATCGACCACCTGGTGCTCAAGCCGGTGAGCGCCTCGGTGCTGTTCGACACCATGATGCGGGCCGGCCAGATCGCCCTGGCCGAACCTGCGCCCCCCACCCCGCCACCCGCCAAGGAGCGCCGGCGCAGCGCTGCACTGGACGCCTTGCGCGGCCTGCGCGGCGCCCACGTGCTGCTGGTGGAAGACAACGACCTGAACCAGCAGGTGGCCGCCGAGCTGCTGCAGGGCGCCGGCTTCGACGTCGACCTGGCAGACAACGGCCAGGTCGCGCTGGACCTGGTGCTCTCGCACAGCCAACGCACGCCGGCCTACGACGTGGTGCTGATGGACATGCAGATGCCGGTGATGGATGGCGTCACGGCCGCGCGCGCGCTGCGCACCGACCCTCGGCATGACGCCATGCCGATCCTGGCGATGACCGCCAACGCCATGCCGGCCGACCGCGAACGCTGCGTGCAGGCAGGCATGCAGGATTTCGTCACCAAGCCGATCGAGCCCGATGCGCTGTGGCAAGCCCTGGGGCGCTGGGTCAAGCCACGGGCCGACATGGCCGAACCGGTTCGGGCGGTCGAAGCACCACAACCCGAACCGGCTGCCGTAGCCTTGCAACCCATCGAGGGGCTGGACATGGCCGCCGGCCTGCGGCGCACCTTGAACCGGCCAGCGCTCTACACCGCGTTGTTAACCAAGTTCGTGGCCGGCCAGCACGATGCACCCGAACGTGTGGAGCAGGCCCTGCTGGCTGGCGACGCCGCCACCGCCGAGCGGGTGGCGCACACACTCAAGGGCGTTGCGGGCAGCATCGGCGCCACGGCCTTGCAGCAATCTGCCGACCAACTGGAACAAGCCTTGCGCGAGCGCCTGGCATTGCCGGCCGTGGCGACGCGGCTTGCGGAGACGCGCGTCCGCCTTGAAGCCATCGTCCACGCGCTGCGGCAGCAGCTGCCTGCCCCAGGCGCGGGCGCCGCAGGCCCCGGCAGCGCAGGGGCAGCCGACGCAGCGCAGCCGCTCGATCCGGCGGTGCTGCAGCAACTGACGCGCATGCTGCAGGACGACGATGCCGAGGCCGCCGAACTGCTGACCGCCCATCGGCCTGCGTTGCAGGCGGCCTTTGGCGAGAGCTTCGGCGCGTTCGACGCCGCCATCGGCAACTACGATTTCGACACCGCACTGCAGATGCTGCGGCAGGCCACGGCGCCAGCGGGCGCGGCCGGGCCCTGAGGCGCTGCGCCAGGCCTCTCGTCAACCGTTCGACGGCGGGCGCGCAGGCCGGTTGATGTAGCTGGCGTTGCCCAGGCCGGTGCCGATGGTCAGCACGGCCCAGCGCTTCACATCGCGCATGAACGGCAGCTCGGACAGGCCCTGCACCACCGCGTCGTTGTGCACCATGACCTGGGTCGCCTCGCGGCCGATCACCGGCAGCTGCTCGCGCAGCGCCGTTGGCAGGTGGAAGGTGTCGGCCGCCCAGTTGCCAGGCAGGTTCTGCGCGCCGCGCGCGATCGTGCCGTCCTCGCGGATCAGGCCCGGGCAGGCGATGCCGATGAAGGGCGCCAGGCGGATCTTCCTGCGCTCGGCCCAGGCGATGGCCTCGCTCAGCATGGAGACCAGGCCGGCGACCAGCGCCGTGCGACTGGGCTCGTCATCGGCATGGCGCCACTTGGTGCGGCGCACCACGCGGGCGCGCGACAGGTCGGGCGCCTTGTCCGCGCGAAATTCGACGATGCCGCAGCGCACGTTGGTACCACCGATGTCCAGCGCCAGCAGTGCGTCCGCATGCTCGACGAAGTGCGGCGGCGCCAGGTGCACCCAGCCGATGAGCCCACCGTCATCCACCTCGTGGCGCAGGCGCGCCAGCTCGACCGGGATTTCGGCCACATGGCACAGCGCCGCCGTCTGCAGGATGGCGCACTCGCCCACGTCGCTCTCGGGAAAGCCACCGCCGATGACGATGCGCTGCACACCGTCCCAGGCCTTCTGTCGCATGAAGCGCTGGATAACTTCGACCAGCCCGATGGCGAACTCCTCCATGGTCGAGCGCACCAGGTCGCCCGCTTCGGGTGTCGACTTGCCGCGCAGCGCCTGGTCGAGCACCTTCTTGCTGAGCTGACGGGAAGGCACATCGCCCAGCGGATCGGCCAGGCCCTCGTCGCGGTAGTGCTTGCGCCAGTCGTCCAGCAGGCGCCGAAAGGCCGTCTGGCTGGCGCGGTCACCGACGAAGCCGTCCTCGTCGCTGACCTCCAGGTTGTAGCCGGCGATGTGCACATCCGCCAGCTCCAGGACACCGTGGTGAGCCCCCACCACGCTGGGCGCGTGGCGTGTCTTGGGCTTGCGTTTCGCTGCCGGCGTGGCGCCCTTCTTGTCGTCCCCTCGCTTGTTGCTCTTGTGGCCTGCGGATGTCTTGGTCATGGATGCGGCGTTCCTGTTGGTGCACGGCCGCGTCGCGCGGGCTGGCATGGCGCCATCGTCCCCCCGCATCGGCCGCGCGTGTGCAAGGCCGCAGGCGCGCCCGGCATCTGTGCACCGCGCATTTGCGTGTAGGACGGTGCCGTATGCGGGCCGGGGCGCACGCGCTCGCGCAGAACGCCCGCCCTACACTGCCGCCGATGCGACCCCACCCCTGCACCCCATTCGGCCGCCTGCTGTGGGCTGCGCTCGCCTGCTGCTGCCTGTGGATCGGCCAAGCGGCCGCCGCCGACGAAGGCGCGCTGCGTGTCGGCTCCAAGCGCTTCACCGAGTCCTACATCCTCGCGGAAATCCTGGCGCAAACGGCTGCGCCGCAACTGCAGAGCGCGCCCACCGTGCGCCAGGGCCTGGGCAACACGGCCATCGTCTACGAGGCGCTGCGCTCGGGCGCCATCGACCTGTACGCCGAATACACCGGCACCATCGCGCTGGAGATCCTGCGCAGCCCCAAGCCGCTGACACTGCCGGAGATGAACACGCAGCTGGCGCCACTGGGCCTGGCCGCCGCCATACCGCTGGGCTTCAACGATGGCTATGCCTTCGCCATGCGCGCGGCCGACGCCGACCGCCTGGGCGTGCGCACCCTGAGCGACCTGGCGCGCCACCCTGCGCTCAAGCTCGGCCTGTCCAACGAGTTCATCGGCCGTGCCGACGGCTGGCGCGGTGCCGCGGCCCACTACGGCCTGCCGCAGCAGCCGACCGGGCTGGACCACGGCCTGGCCTATGACGCCATCACGGCCAGGCAGATCGACGTGATCGACATCTACACGACGGACGCCAAGATCGACCACCTGGGCCTGCGCGTGTTGCTGGACGACAAGGCCTACTTTCCGCGCTATGACGCCATCGTGCTGCACCGCGCCGATCTGCCGCAGCGCCTGCCGCAGGCCTGGGCCGCGCTGCGAAAGCTCGAAGGCCGCATCGACGAGCGCGCCATGATCGCGATGAATGCGCGCGCCGAGCTGCAGAGCCAGCCCTTCGACCGCATCGCGCGCGACTTCCTGGCTGGCGGCGCCAACGCGCCGGATGCTGGCGCCGGCTTCCTGGCCCGCTTGCTGGGCGACGACCTGTGGCGCCTGGCGCGCCAGCACCTGCTGCTGGTGGTGGCCTCGGTCTGCATCGCCACGCTGATCGGCGTGCCACTGGCCATCGCGGTGTTCCCGCACCTGCGGCTGCGCGCGCTGGTGCTGGGCGCGGCCGGCCTGCTGCAGACCGTGCCCTCGCTGGCGCTGCTGGCGGTGCTGATCTCGGCGCTAGGCGCCATCGGCACGCTGCCGGCGCTGATCGCGCTGACGCTGTATGCGCTACTGCCCATCATGCGCAACGCCGTCACGGGCCTGGCCGATGTATCGGACGGCTTGAAGCAGGCCGGCACGGCGCTGGGCATGACGCCCGGGCAGAACCTGCAGCTGGTGCAACTGCCGCTGGCCCTGCCGACCTTGATCGCCGGCGTGCGCACGGCCACGACGATTGCGATTGGCACCGCGACCATCGCGGCTTTCATCGGTGCTGGCGGCTTCGGCGAGCGCATCGTCACCGGCTTGGCGCTGAACGACAAGCAGCTGCTGCTGGCCGGCGCCGTGCCGGCTGCGGGGCTCGCGCTGCTCAGCGAGGCAGTGTTCGAGCTGTTGGAATACGCGCTGCGCCGGCGCCGCCGTGTGGCACCACCCCGGTCCGCCACGCGCACCTGAGCGTATGCACCAACGCAAAACGGCGCGGCCGCCGAAGCAGCCGCGCCGTGCATGGCCGATCCCTGCTCAGGCCAGCGTGTAAGCCGTCTTCACCGTCGTGAAGAACTCCTGCGCGTACTTGCCCTGCTCGCGCGGGCCGTAGCTTGACCCCTTGCGCCCGCCGAACGGCACGTGGTAGTCCACCCCCGCCGTCGGCAGGTTCACCATCACCATGCCGGCCTGGCTATGGCGCTTGAAGTGCGTGGCGTGCTTCAGGCTGGTGGTGGCGATGCCGGCGGACAGGCCGAACTCGGTGTCGTTGGCCGTGGCCAGCGCTTCTTCGTAGTCCTTCACGCGGATCACGCTGGCCACCGGGCCGAAGATTTCTTCGCGGTTGATGCGCATGTCCTTGCCG
>NZ_JBWMBB010000001.1:0-765046 GCF_056521305.1 Rhodoferax sp. RT4P68 | reverse complement strand
TACATCCAGTTCTACAATCAGCAGCGCCTGCATTCTTCGATCGGCTACCGCTCACCTGCGATGTTTGAGAAGAGTGTGTGTTGACGAGCCTGTGTCTACTTTTGAAAAACAAGTTCCGGTTCCGGTCCGATGGAAAGAAATGTTAGGCAGCATGAATACCCATCAATTGACAACGTATTTTCGATACTTCTGCAGTCCCTCGATTGCCAAGCCGACACGTGGCTTAGCGAGATCTTCAGACAACATCGAGTCAAGCAATTTATTGAAGTTTGCACATAGCCTCTGCCTGTCCGCGTCGGCCACGGCTTTGCTAAACCGTTGCGCAACCTCTTCGTCTATTATTTTCGTAAGCAGCAGCTGAAAATCGTCGTGGGATTTCCCCATGAGCTTTGCCGCACCAGGGGAATATTGAGCCAATGTCGAGTCCACGCGCGAGTTAATTTCTACATTGGCGCGCTGCCATGTCACGTAGGAACTCTGGCTGGTAGCTCCCGTCTCCGGAAACTCCTTTCCGCAAGTCATCATCAATGCGAAGGGAGCCTTGGACCAGTAATTTAATTGCCCAACATAAATCATCATTTCGCGAAACTCTTCTTTTGAAATGGTTTGCGCCATCGAAGGCGACACCATGCCCAACGCCAAAAAAAGAAAGGAAAAAGGTCTAAGCATGAGCAGTCTCATTGATGCTGTCTAACGTGCAGCTTGAGCCGACGCCGGAGCGCGCAGCGCGGAGGGAACCCAAAAGCGTAGCTTTTGGGCGGTCGGCTCGAAGCGTTTGTTAGGCTTAGCAATCGAATCCATGGTTTTTCCTGTAGTACTCAGCTTGCGCTGCCGGCATTTTCTTGAAAAGTGCACAGACAGTGAAGCTACCGACTTGGCGGCCATCTTTGGTGTAACCCCAGTCGGAGATTAGGGAGTCGTCAAAGCGCACCATTTGGCCAGCTTTCACGTTCCTTACCACCTTCGGATCATTTGCCAAAACGCCAGCGAATCCGTCGGGCAATACCTTGAAGGGCGTTACCCAAAAGTGTTCGGTCTTGGCACTGTCGACAACCATGACCTTGAGTTTGTATCCATCCGTGCCGGCAGGAGGGTTGGCGGCCAGCTTCAGGAAATCGACCAGAGTGGTTCGCGCATGTTTGATTGCAGCAACCATGTCTGGGTCGGTTGTACCAACAAACACAATTTCGCTTTCATCTCGCTGCTGTGGAGATGCAAAGGATGAAAAAGTTGCAAACAGGATAGCGATTACAGTCTTGTAAAAGTGCATATAGAGCCTAACGCAAAAGCTCAGCGGGCGGCGAAGCCGTCCGCTGGAGCGACCTGTTGGGCAGCAACGCCAGCACCAGCGCGACGAAGTAGTGCCGCGGCACGGTGACGAAGTCGCTGAGGAAATCTCTTGGCCGAACTGGCAGCGATCCGTTTCAGCTCGTCGATCGCCTGGTCGGTCATTGGGAAACCCAGTTCAGCCCATTTCACAGCCAACTCAACCCAATACTCACCTGGATACCTAAGACCCATGAGAAATGCCGCATGGAGTACAGCCGGATCGACTCCGGTCGCGTCAGTCCACGGCCGCTCCAAATGGATAAGGGTTGACGGTGAGTACATCACAAGCCCCTCTTGGCTGGCCAACGTAAAAATGAGCGGACGCCGAAGGCGGTCCGCTCCAATGGCAGGTTAAAGCTCATGCGCTTCCCTCAAGCAGGCAACCAGATCTGGCCGGGCCAAGAACTCCAACCCGAAAAGGTCGCCGTCGTGATCAATGTCGAGGTTGATGCCAAGATTACTGAAGAAAGCAATCGTTTCGGCAACCGGCGCTGCCAGAGTCGCGAAATGCAGGCTGGTACGACGACGCACGAAATACACGTATCCGACGTCGTCCTCTTCCGAGAAAGTGCACCGCTCGATTCGGGCGACGGAAACCTTCTCCGCAATCTCTGCACGACTCTCCGCCAGTAGTGCATCACGGACCTCGATGAAGACCGCAGGGCTGACTTGCGCGAACGCTTGTTCCATGACCTTTAACGTGCGAGCTCAGCGGGCGGCGAAGCCGTCCACTGCAGCGAAAGGTTAAACCTCATCTTGCGATGTCTCCGCAACGAGGCCTGCAAAGAATTGCCCGAATGAAGATGCAATCTGAACATCCTCCTCGCACTCAACATCAATCCACGCGACCGAAGGATCTTTACCGTTTCGATAGTCGAGCGTAATCCAGTAGTGCCCATCGCCAGAAAGAAGAACTTGCTTTGGTGGCAGCCCCCACTCCTTCGTCATTTCTGCCGTTCGGGCCATGTTCATTGGGGACGAGCAATTCGGGTCAATGATGATGCCCGAGAGGTCGCTCAGAGGAACATGGTCTTCGGCCCAAGTCGTCGGCTGTGACATCGGATGAATAAACCCCTTGGTGTATCCACCGTTCTGGATTCGAAGCAGCGCGATCAGCTCTTCAGGAAGGCGAAATCCCAGAGTGCGTTCGGCACGAGCGAGCGCGATGTCCGTCAGCGGCGGATGCTCGTAGTAGTTCGTTGACCAAAAGTCAGACGGGGTAATCATGAGGTTTAACGAAAAGCGTTTATCTGACGCCAATCCCAAGGCCGGCAAACACGAGCAACGTTCATAGCGTCAGATAAACCTCGTTGGACTGAACCGCGGGCTACAGGGCGCGTGGCCCGCGCGCCATAGGGGAATGCTTCGGCGCGAAGCCGCGCACGGCGCTGGCCATTATGGGCAAGACGGCTGCGCCCGGCATCCCCCATCTGGCGCATGGCGCACGCGGGGCCCGCAGGCGTTGCGGCCAGCGCACAGTGACCGCGTCGTACGGGTCCGGGCGTGCGCGCGGGCAACACCTGGCCCGCACCGCCGTGGCGGCGCATTGCCTCGCATCGACGCCGCGCTGCTCAAGGCGGTCCCCGGTTGTGCTGCCCCGGTGCGGCGGTGGGGCCGGGCAGCGACTTCGGCCCGGCCAGCGTCTGCACGCAGCGCAGCGTGCCCGTCTTGCAGCACGGGCACTGTTGCGCGTCGATGCGCGCCACGCGCTGCAGGAACTCCCGCGCCGACTCCATGGCCCGCGGGTTGGGCGTCGGCATCCGCAGGTCCGTGCGCGCCGCGTCCAGCTTCTTGCCCTTGCAGGCCGGCGCCAGCACACCGTAGTGGCGGATGCGCTTGATCCCCGTGGGCAGCACGTGCAGCAGCACGCGGCGCACGAACTCGGCGCCGCTCAGGTGGATCGTCTTCTTGCCGCCCTGGTCATCGGCCCGCACCGTGAAGACGACGGCGCTGTCGGTCACGGCGCGGATGCGTTCGTTGCCGATCGCCGTGCGGTGCGTGTAGCGGCTGAGGTATTCCAACGCCTGCGCCGGCCCGCCCAGCAGTGCCTTGGCGTAGACCACCCAGGCGTGGCGGTACAGCGCGCGCTGGCGCTCGCGCCAGGCCGCGTCCTGGCCTTGCGGGTCGTGCTCGATGCGCCCGCTGCGGTGCGCCTCGGTGAGCGCCTGCACGAACTTGCCCCGGTACATCTTGGACAGCGCCCGCACCGGGAACAGGAAGTCCGGCTGGCGGGTGGGCGCGTGCCAGTGCCCGCCCTGCAGCACGCCGCAGGCCATCACGGCATGCATGTGCCGGTGCAGCACAGCCGCCAGCCCAAGAGGCGGGCGCTCCCGTGTCGCCAATCAAACATCCTGCCGCGCGCGCCGAATTTCCGCATCACCCTGTGCTTTCACCACGAGCAAGAGGTCGTTCATCGTGACTGGCTTGAACAGCAGCGGCACGCCGGCAGCTTTGGCATCGCGTATGCGGTCGGGTGCCGTATCGCCTGTGATCAGTACCGCACGCAGTCCAGGCTGGCGCGCACGAACAGCATCTATGGCCGCCAGCCCGCTTTCGCTGCCGCGCAGCCGCAGGTCTGACAACACCAAGTCCAAGGGGTGCAAGGCCGCTATCTCGCCCGCCTGCACGACGCCATCGGCCAGATAGACTTGGCAATGCAAGCCCTGCAGAAGCATTCGCATGCTGTCCCGCACCATGGCTTCGTCGTCAACCACCAACACACTTACCTCGCGTGGACCCCGCAACTCCAAGCCGGGAGGCGGCACTGTCGGGTCAAGAGACCTTCGAGGCGCAGCGCCGGGCAGGCTCATGGTCACGCGCGTCCCACTTCCTGGTGCAGATTCGAGTACCAAGCCGATGCCCAGTAGCTTGCAGAGCCTTTGTACGATCGACAGCCCCAGCCCAAGGCCGTTGGCCCGGTCACGCTCCGCATTGCTTACCTGGTAGAACTCGCGAAATACCTTGCCTTGCTCCTCGACCGAAATGCCGATTCCACTGTCCCGCACGCACACATGTACCGCGCTGGCCCAACGCCAGACACGCAATTCCACAACGCCGCCGGTAGGCGTGTACTTGAGCGCGTTGTCCGTCAGGTTGGACAGTGCACGCATCAGTAGGGCCGCATCGGTCCGTACCCAGACCGCCTCATCGATGGTTAAGTCCAGTTTGAGTCCCTTTTGTTCTGCGAGAGGGGCGACGGCAGCATGGTGCGCGCGGACGAGTTCGTCCAGAGAGCAATCGGTCATCTCTGCCTGCACCACACCCGCGTCGAGTTTGGAGATGTCGAGCAACGTGTCCAGTTGCCGCGACAGAATCTGATTGACCGAGCTCAACAAGCGCACGATCTCCAGGGTCCTCGCATCCAGCGGTCGAAGACTCAGCGCAGCGACCAGCACATTCATACTGTGGATCGGTTGCCGTAGATCATGGCTGGCCGCCGCCAAAAACTGAGTCTTGGCACGGTTAGCCTCGTCTGCGGCAGCCAGTGCAATCTTGAGTTCGACGTTCGACTGCTGTTCGCCAAAGCGATAACTGCAGCCTTCCATGAACATCCAACTTGCCTCTCGGCCGATCGACGCCAGAAATCCGAGGTGCAACAGGAGCATGACGCCGAGACCGGCCAGTGACGCGTCTCCAGTGCTCCAGCTTTGCACGAGCCAGGCCAAGGCCAGTGGTAACAGTGTGGGCGCGGCGAACGCCATGAATAGACTGCGAAAGCCCGAAGTCGTAGTAAGCGACACGGTCGCGAGAGTCACCAGAACAACGGTCAGCATGCTGCGGCCCGCGTCTGAAAAGGCCCCAAACGACATCAAAGGGAGCGCCTGGAGGAAGCCGCTTGCGAACAGTAACGCAGCGATGCGCCTAGTACTGCTCGCACCCTCGGCGCTCCGGACCAAGCGCTCCGTGTTCCACACGCGCCACAGGCAAAACGCGTATACCAAAGCAAGCCACGCCCATGGCCAGGCGTTTCGGACCGCCTGCCACCAGACGTAGGCAACCACTCCCGAGATCAGCAACATGGCCCACTGCGAGTGCGACGACTGCTGGACGAACGCGTCAACGAGACGCTGCTGGGCCAGCGCCTCAATCTGCTGAATAGGGGTGCTAGAGGGCCACGCTGTGTGGGTCATCGGGATGCCCTGGCTGGCTCTGTTGGCCCGGGGCGCTCAATCGAAGCGCACGCCCTTGCGCGCCATCAGGTACACGGCCTCCGTGCGGTTAGACACGTCCAACTCACGGTAGATGGCGTTCAGATGCTGCTTGACCGTGCCGTCCGAGATGCCCAGACGGCGCGCGATCTCCTTGTTGGGCATGCCGCGCGCCACATGGTCGAGCACGTCGACGTGACGTGGCGTTAACCCTGGAAAAGCCTCATCTATGCGCTGCAGACTTCGGCCGACGGAGGGCGCTACTTCACGGAGCACGGCGCGCGGCAGATAGATGCCACCATGCGCGGTAATGGTCAGGGCATCGACCAACAAGGCGGGGGACGATTCCTTGGGGACGAAACCCACTGCGCCGCCATCGATGGCAGCGCGGATCGTGTCCGCCCCGCAATCTCCGGAAATGACGACGATTCGCGATAGCGGCAGTGTCGCCTTCAAGGCAGACAGCAGCATCAAGCCCCCGAGTCCCGCGCCCAAGTTCCAATCCAACAGCACCAGATCAAAAGCGTGTGCCCGAGCGCGCTGGAAAGCCTCCTTGCCGTCTTGGCAGCATTCCACTTCTTCGACCAGCGACGAACCTTGCAACAGCAGGCGCAGTCCTTCGGAAAACAGCGCATGGTCATCGACGATGAGTGCACGCATGAAGGACCCCTCTTTTCAGTTGCGCAACGGTCCGATAACTCTAGCAGCAGCCCCGGCACACTCCAACGACCATTGGTTATAGAACGGACGGGCGGCGCTCGTATGCCGTCTCGCACATGCGTTGCCCAGTTCGTCCGCTTACGCTTTAGGCGAACACTGATCGGAGGACTGCATGACGAACCCTTTGGCGCTGAAGAACGACGTTGATTCGAGAAGCGGATCGCGAGTCACGGATGCCGTGCATGTCGATCCCTGTGTTCCTCATTTACTGAAAGGTCTGGACAGTGTTGCCCACGGCTTCGCGTTGCTGGACGGCAAATGCAGCGTGCTTTATGCGAACGTCACAGCGCGTACGCTACTAGCACGGGCATCGGAATCGGGCGCCATATGCGGAGGCTTGGAGTCGGCTCGGAGTGCCGAATGGCACCGAATTGTCGAGCGTGTCTGCACCCGTTCCCGCCGCGAGTTGTTTCGCCTGCCGGACGTACCGAATAGCGTGTTCGCGGCGTTGGTTCCGGTTGCCACATCCGGTGAGACACTGGCCTTCGTGACGTTCGCCCGCGATGAACTCTGCGGAGCCGTCGAACTGCAGCAGTTCGCCTTGCACTACCAACTGACATCGGCCGAAAGCCATGTGCTTAGCCAGATCTGCCGCGGTCTGAACACCGAGCAGATTGCACGAGAACACGGCGTCTCTCCGAACACCGTGATCACGCAGATTGCAGCAATCCGTACCAAGACTGCGACATCGAGCGTGCGCAAACTGCTCGAAGCATTGGCCCGCATGCCGCCTCTGACGCCGTTGTCCGCGCTGATCAACGCTCATTGCTCGGCACCGCGACACTGAATCTTGCCGGCTCAGCGCGGCCGGAACTATCCACAGCGTGCTAGCGACCAGCTTGGTGCGCGTGGTGCTCCGACTGCCCTCACAGCGACTTGCGCAGCGTCAGGTTGACCCGCTCCGCACCCAACACCGCATGCGGCTCGTCGCCCAGCGGCAGCACACCGTGAAAGCGCAGCCGGTCCACCCCACCCCAGACCACCACGTCGCCATGCACCAGCGGCACGCGCTGTGGCCGGCTGGCACGGGCGAGGCCGCCGAACAGAAAGACGGCCGACATGCCGAGCGATACCGAAACAATGGGCGCGGCCAGGTCGCGCTCGTCCTTGTCCTGATGCAGTGAGAGCTTCGCACCGGGCGCGTAGTGGTTGACCAGGCAGGCATCAGGCACAAAGCCGGCAAAGCCTGCCGCTGCAGCAGCCGACCCGGCCAACGCAACGAAAGATGCAGGCATCGCCGGCCAGGGCTGGCCGCTCAACGGGTCATGCGCGCTGTAGCGGTAGCCGCGCCGGTCCGACACCCAACCCCAGGCGCCGCAGCTCGTCGTGGCGACCGACATGGCCAAGCCCCCAGGTGTGACCATGTGGCGCGGCGCGGCCTGGCGTTCGACCGCCGCCAGTGCGGTCAGCAGATCAGCCACATGCGCCAGCGCAAACCCACGCAACAAGCAAGCCTGCGGGCCGAGCGCCACCACACCCTGCTGCACTGGCTCGTCAAACAGCGAAGGCTGCGTCATCGCAACGGCCTGCCCCGCTAGCGCGGCCCGAACAACGCAATCGTGCGTTCCATCAGCGCCATCAGCGGTTGGTCCATCAGCGGCAGCGTGGCCGCGATGCCGATCAGCCCCATCACCAGCGTGACCGGAAAGCCCACCGCAAACACATTCATCTGCGGCGCGACGCGCGAGACGATGCCCAGCGTGAGGTTGACGAACAGCAGCAGGCCGATCATCGGCAGCGCAATCCACAGCGCACTGGCGAACAGGTCAGCGCCCAGCTGGTACAGCTGCACGCGCTGCAGCACGGCCAGAAAATTGCCATCCGTCGGGAACGCCTCGAAGCTGCGGATCACCGCCATCAGCAACATCAGGTGCCCGTTGATCACGATGAACAGCAGCAGCGAGATGTTGCCCAGAAAGCGCGACACGGCGCTCACCTGCGCGTTGCTGGCCGGGTCGAAAAAGGCCGCAAAGTTCAGCCCCATCTGCAGGCCCACCAGCTCGCCCGCCAGCTCGACGGCGGCGAACACCAGCCGCACCGCAAAGCCGATGGTCAGCCCCACGCCGATCTGCTGCACCACGGCGCCCAACGCCTCGGGCCCGTTGATGCTCACCACCGGCTGGCCCACCAGACTGGGCTGGGCCGCCAACGCGATGAAGAAGGCCAGGCCGATGCGGGCGCGCAGCGGGATGGCGCGCATCGAGAAGATGGGCGCCGCCGTGAACAGCGCCAACACGCGCAAGAACGGCCACAGGATCGGCGAGATCCACGCGACCAGCTGCGCTTCGGTGATCGAGATCACGGCCGGCCCTGCATGCTGCGGTGGGGCGGCGCTACTGCACCAGCTGCGGGATCATCTCGATCATGCGGCGGATGTAGTCGACCAGCGTGTTGAGCATCCACGGCCCGGCGATCGCCAGCACCAGCATGGCGGCCACCAGCTTGGGCACGAACGACAGCGTGGCCTCGTGGATCTGCGTGATGGCCTGGAAGATGCTGATCACCAGCCCCACCACCAGCACCACGCCCAGCACCGGCGCGGCCACCATCAGCAGCAGCGTCAGCGCCTCCTGGCCGAGCGTCAAGACGAACTGCGGCGTCATTGCACAAAGCTCGCGGCCAATGAGCCGATGAGCAGATTCCAACCATCGGCCAGCACGAAGATCATCAGCTTGAAGGGCAGCGCCACCAGCACGGGCGACAGCATCATCATGCCCAGCGACATCAGCACGCTGGCCACCACGATGTCGATCACCAGGAACGGGATGAAGATCATGAAGCCGATCTGGAACGCCGATTTCAGCTCGCTCGTGACAAAGGCCGGCACCAGCACGCGCAGCGGTGCCGTCTCGGCCGTGGCCGATGCGTCCAGCCGCGCCAGCCGTGCGAACAGGGCAAAGTCCGACTGCCGCGTCTGCTTCAGCATGAACTGGCGCACCGGCGCCTCACCGCGCTCGATGGCCTGCTCGAACGTGATGCTGTTGGCTGCGAACGGCGCGTAGGCATCGGCATACACACGGTCCAGCGTCGGCCCCATCACGAACAGCGTGAGGAACAAAGAGAGGCCGATCACCACCTGGTTCGGCGGTGCCGACTGCGTGCCCAGCGCCTGGCGCAGCAGCGACAGCACGATCACGATGCGCGTGAAGCCGGTCATCATCAACAGCACGGCTGGCAGGAACGACAGCGCGGTGAAGAACAGCAGTGTCTGGATCGGCACCGAATAGCTGGTGCCGCCCGGCGCGTTGCCGATGATCAGCGGCAGCTGCGCATTGTTCTGCGCCACGGCTGGGCCTTGGGCCAGCAGCAGCACGACGGCCAGGCCAGCGGCCAGCCAGCGCGCAGCCTGCATGGGGCGCATGCAACGCGCGGTCATGGCCTTGCCCCCTCGTGCAGCACCGGCTCTACCGGCTCCACCGGTGCGGCGTTGCGCTGCACCTTCACCAGCGTGCCGGCAAAGTCCGGCGCGTCGGCCGGCATGCTGTGCAGCAAGTTGACCGAATGCGCGGTGACGCCCAGCACCAGCCACGTCCGCGCATGCGGCGGGCCGACCTCGACTGTCACCACGCGCTGTTGCGGGCCCACGGCCAACGCACCCACCAGGCGCGACGACAATCCCGCCGTCGCCATGCCGCCCTGCGTGCGCCGCTGCAGCCAGCGAATGGCCCAGGGCAGCGCCGCCAGCGCGGCGATGAACAGCACCACCGACAGCAGCGTCTGGCTGGTCAAGGACATGCCGATTCCCCGCGCTTGCGCCGGCCCCCGTCAACCGCCACGGCTGACGCGGCGCAGGCGTTCGGATGGCGTCACCACATCGGTGAGCCGGATGCCGAACTTGTCGTTCACCACCACCACCTCGCCCTGCGCGATCAGGTAGCCGTTGACCAGCACGTCCATGGGTTCGCCGGCCAGCGCGTCGAGCTCGACCACCGAGCCCTGGGCCAGCTGCAGGATGTACTTGATCGGCACCTTGGTGCGGCCCAGCTCCACCGACAAGGTGACCGGAATGTCCAGCACCATGTTGATGTCCTGCATGGTGCCGTCCTTGCCGATGAAGGTGCGCACGCCGTCGCCGGACAGCGGGCCGCCCTGCTCGGCGTCGCCCGGCTTGTCGGAGGACTTTTGCTCCTCCAGGGCCTCGGCCCAGGCGGCCATCGGGTCGTCGTCGTCTTTGGGATCAGATGACATGGCGGTCCTCTTGAACTGGTTGGTCGTTGCCGCGCAGGCATTGCTCGATGCGGATCGCGTACTTGGCGTTGTGCGTGCCGTACTGGCACTCGAAGATGGGCACGCCGCCGATGGAGGCGGTGATGCTGGGCTCGCGCTCCAGCTCGATGAAATCACCCGGCTTCATGGCCAGCAGCTGCTCCACCGTGGCATCCGCCCGCGCCAGTTCCGCCACCAGCGTCACCTCGGCGGACTGGATCTCGCGGGAGAGCACCGTGACCCAGCGCCGGTCCACCTCGACCGAATCGCCCTGCGTGGCCGAATACAGCACGTCGCGGATCGGCTCCAGCGTCGAGTACGGCATGCAGATGTGGATGGCGCCGGCGATGTCGCCGATCTCCAGCTGGAACTGGGTAGACACCACGATCTCGCTGGGCGTGGCGATGTTGGCAAACTGCGGCTGCATCTCCGAGCGCTGGTAGTCCAGCTCCAGCGGGTAGATGCCGTGCCAGGCCTTCTTGTATTCCGCGCAGATGACTTCGATCAGCCGGTTGATCACGCGCTGCTCGGTGGCCGAGAACTCGCGGCCCTCGATGCGCGTCTGGTACTTGCCGGCACCGCCGAACAGCGTGTCGATGACGCCGAACACCAGCGAGGGCTCGCACACCACCAGACCGCTGCCGCGCAGCGGGCGGATGGCCATGATGTTGAAGTTGGTCGGCACTGCCAGTTCGCGCAGAAAGGCGCTGTAGCGCTGCACGGACACGGTGCCGACGGAGATCTCGGGGCTGCGGCGGATGAAGTTGAACAGCCCGACCCGGAAGTTGCGCGCGAACCGCTCGTTGACGATCTCCATCGTCGGCATGCGGCCGCGCACGATGCGCTCCTGGCTGGAGATGTCGTAGTTGCGGATCTCGCCGGTGTCGACAGCTTCCTCGACGTCCTTCTGGCTCTCGCCGGTGACACCCTCCAGCAGGGCGTCGACCTCTTCCTGCGACAGGAACGATTCACTCATGGTGCGGCTCCGGCAGCGCTACTGGACGATGAAGCTGGAGAACAGCACGCCGTAGATCGGGTTGAAGGCGGCCTTCTTCTTGCGCTTGGCCGGCTTGGCGTCCGACTCGACCTCGTCTGCCTCGACCTCGTAGCCCAGGGGGGTCGACACCTCGCGGTGGATGTCGCGGGCCAGCTTTTCCTTGCCGTCCTTGGTCAGCAATTCTTCGGAGGTGCGCTGCGACACCAGCATCAGCACGGCACTGCGGATGGTGGGCAGGTAGGCCTTCACGCGGTCGGCGGTCTTCTGGTCCATCACCTCGACCGTGACGCCGACCTGCGCAAACTTCTGCCCGCCGGGGTCGGCCAGGTTGACGACCATGTTCTCCAGCGGCAGGAAGGTGGGCGGCGTGCCCTCTTTCACCTGGGGGGCCTCGACCGCACTGGCGCCGTCTTCACCCTCCTCGGCGTCACCGGAGCGGCCCAGGAAGAAGTAGGCGCCCGCCGCAATCGCCAGCAGCACCACCACGGCCGCGATGATGACGATCATCTTCTTGCCCTTGGGCTTGGGCGCAGACGCGTCGGTAGCGGCAGGTGCGGACACGGTGGCTCCTTTGGTGCAATGTCAATCGCGATGGGGCGGCAGCAAGACGCTGTGCAAAGCCCCCAAGGCAACGCATTATTGCTTTGGGCCAACAGAACGATCGCCGGATTAGGCTGGCAAAGCAGCCATATAACCGCCCACCAGAAACGCTCGCCCGGGCCTTGGTGCCGGCGCCAGCGCCGACGATCAGACGAACAGGTCGACGCCGCCGCCCACGCTGCGCGCTGCATGTGCCGGCGCCGCCACGGCGGCCGCCGCCTGTGCCGGGCCACCGGCAGCGCGGCGCGCCAGGCCCGGGCGTGACGCGGCGTCGCCACCGGACGGCTGGCCCCGTGCGCCGCTGCCCTCTGCGCCGACGGACACGTCGGACAGCACCAGCCCCTCGCGCTGCAGCAAATCGCGCAGCTGGTCCACGGTGCCGGCCAGCAGCTCGCGCGTGCCGGCCTGTTCGCTGCGGAAGGCGATGCTGGCCTCGTTGCCCTGCAACGAGAGGCTGACCTGCACCGGGTCGGCGTCGCCAGCCACCGTCCATTCGGCGCTGGTGACGCCCTGCGAGAGCCAGTAGCGCAGCTGCTCGGCCAAGGGCGCGCCGTCGCCAGCGGCGGCAGGGGTTGCGGCTTGCACGCCGCCCAGGCCTGCGTCGTAGTGCACGGTGGGCGTGAATTCGGGGGCTGTCCAGCCGCCCTCGGCGCGGCCGGCCGCATCAGCCTGCTGGCCGCCGCGTGCGCCGCGCGCCAACCCCGTCGCGGCGGTCAGCGCGTCGGCAGCGCCCGCCTGCACGCCTGCAGGTTCGGCCGACAGGGCCTGTGCGGTCGACCGTTGGCTGAGCATGCGCTCACTTTGGCGCACCTCCAGCGTGGCGGCCTGCGCACGGCTGGCGGCTGGCGAGGTGCCGGCAGCGTCCTGCGCGGCCAGCCGGCTCTTGAGCTGCTCGAACACGCTGGCGTAGGCAGAGGGGGCTTCGGCCTGCAGGCCCGCGCCTGCCGCGCGCAGGGCCGCAGCGTCCGGCAAGGCGGCACCCACAGCGACGTGGGAGCCATTGACACCGTTCGCGCCGGCAGGGCCGGGGGCCGTCGATGGCGCGGCCTCGGCCGATGGGCCGGGGGGCGGGGGCTCCGGCGGAGCCGACAGGGCATCCGCACGGCCCGGCCGGCCATCGGCTGCATCGGCGCGGCCGGGCACCGCGTCGCCCTGCGCCATGGCGCCAGCGACAGCGGTGGCGACCTTGCCCACGGCCTCGGCGCCGGCCAGCGCGCCGGCCACGCCACCCAGCCCGACCGCCGCACCGACCGCCATCAGCGCGGCCATGGCGGCAGCGCCGGCGCCGGCAGAGCCGTCTGCCGTGGCGGCCAGCGCGCCCTCTTGGCGCAGTGCATCCGCCCGCACGTCGGCCCGGCGGTCGCGCCCGGCGTCGGCCAACGCGGCCTCGCCTGCGGCCAGCGCCATGGGCGCGCCGCCCGGCAGCCCATCGGCCATCGCGGCCAGCATGGCCAGAAAGTCGCCGCCCGCCGCAGCGGCCTGGGCCGCCGCGCTCTTGACGCCGCCCGGGCGCGGGGTGGCGCTGCTGCTCACGCCCGCGGCGTGTCCTCGTTCAATGCTCATGTTCCAGCTCCAGTGCGTGCTCGCGCGCGGTCAGCGCGTAGCGGTTGGCGGCCATCTCGTCCATGGCGCGCTGTTCGCGGCGCTGTCGCAGGCGGTCGACCTCGGCCTGCTTGTGGGTGCGCACCTGGCGCAGGGTGGCCACGCGCAGGTCGGCGGCCAGCAGGGCCTTTTGCGCCAGCGCGACCCACTGCGCCTGGTCGGCCACGGTGCGCAGCTGCATCTGCACGGCCTGGTCGAGCCGGGCCATGAATTGGTAGTGGTGCTGCATCAGCTCGGGCATGGCGCACACGCGCGCCTGCGATTCCCAGCGCGCCTCGGTCTCGTGGGCGTAACTGCGCAGCTGCTCCAGCTGCTGCTGCGCCGCCAGCTGGCGCTGCTGCGCCTGGGCCAACGCCTGGGCCGCCTCGTCGCGCTTGCGGCCGGCCACGGTGATGGCCAGATCCAGGGTCTTGAGCAATGACATGGCGTGCGTCCTTCGCGGCGGTGATCAATGGAAGTCGCTGGCGTCCAGCGCAATCGACATCTGCTGGATGCTCTGCGGCAGCGAGGCCTCCTGGTACATGTCCTGCTGCAGGAACTCGGCCATGCCGGGCGCCAGGCGGATGGCCTCGTCCAGCGACGGGTCCGAACCATGGGCATAGGCGCCGATCTGCACCAGGTCGCGCCCCTTCTGGTAGCGCGAGTAGACGGCGCGGAAACGTCGCGCCAGCTCGAAATGTTCGCGCGGCACGACGTTGTGCATCACGCGCGAGGCCGATTGCTCGATGTCGATGGCCGGGTAGTGGCCCGACTCGGCCAGCTCGCGTGACAGCACGATGTGCCCGTCCAGAATGGCGCGCGCCGCGTCGGCGATCGGGTCCTGCTGGTCGTCGCCCTCGGACAGCACGGTGTAGAAGGCCGTGATCGAGCCGTGCCCGTGCAGCCCGTTGCCACTGCGCTCCACCAGCGAAGGCAGCTTGGCAAAGCACGACGGCGGGTAGCCCTTGGTGGCCGGCGGCTCGCCGATGGCCAACGCGATCTCCCGCTGCGCCATGGCGTAGCGGGTCAGCGAATCCATCAACAGCAGCACATGGCGGCCCTGGTCGCGAAAGTGCTCGGCCACGGCGGTGGCGTAGGCGGCCCCCTGCATGCGCAACAGCGGCGGCGCATCCGACGGCGCGGCGACGACGACCGAGCGCGCACGCCCTTCCTCGCCCAGGATGTCCTCGATGAATTCCTTCACCTCGCGACCGCGCTCGCCGATCAGGCCGACGACGATGACATCGGCCTCGGTGTAGCGGGCCATCATGCCCAGCAGCACGCTCTTGCCCACGCCGGAGCCTGCGAACAGGCCGATGCGCTGGCCACGGCCCACGGTCAGCATGGCGTTGATGGCGCGCACGCCGGTGTCCAGCGGCCGGCGCACCGGGTCGCGGTCCATGGCGTTGATGGGCTGGCGGTCCATCGGCAGGGCCACCACGTCACGCACCGGGCCCTGGTGGTCCATCGGCTGGCCCTGCGCATCGACGACGCGGCCCAGCAGGCCGTCACCCAGCGGCAGGCGCAGCACACCCTCGGCCGGGGGGTTGGCGGCGCAGGGCGCATCGCCCAGGCGCGGCACCGGGATGTAGGGGGCGGCCGGCACCACGCTGGCACCGCGCGACAGGCCATGCACATCGCCGGCCGGCATCAGAAATGCGCGCTCGCCGGCAAAGCCGACCACCTCGGCCAGCACCGGCGGCTGGCCCGGCATGGCGATGCGCACCTGCGAGCCCACCGGCACCTGCACGCCCGTGGCCTCCAGCACCAGGCCGGCCAGCCGCGTCAGCGTGCCGCGCACCTCCAGCGTGCTGCCGGCGCGGGCGCGGGCCTGCGCGTTGGCGAGGAAGGTATTCCAGGCCGAAGGCTCGGCCACAGCGGTGGTCGGCGTGGCGGCCATGGGATCAGGCGTCATCGGCATCATGGGCGTCGCCTCCGGCGTCGGCCTGCTGCTGGTCTTTCGGCGGGGAAGCCTGCGCGGGTGCGGCCGCCGTCTGCGGCTCTGGTGGCGGCGGCGCTGGCGGCTGCGGCTCGGTCGGCTGCGGCTCTGGCTGCTGCGGCTCCCAGGCCGATTCCAGCCCCAGGTTGGCCAGCGCCCGCTGCCAGCGGGTGGCCAGCGTGCCGTCGACCAGCGTGCCACCGGACTCGACCACGCAGCCACCGCGCGCCACCTGCTCGTCGGCGGCCCACCGCAGCGTGGGCAACGGGAATTCAGCCTGCAGCGCGGCCTGCACCACCTGCAGGTCCGCAGGGTGCAGGCGCACCGTGGTGGGCCTGTGCTCGCCCATCAGGCGCGACAACGCCTCGCGCACCACCGGCAGCACGGCCTGCGGTTGCGTGGCCAACTCGCGGCGCACCACCTGGCGCGCCAGCTCGGCCGCCAGTTCGAGCACCTGATGCGCCAGGTCTTGCTCGCAACGGTCCAGCCGCTGCTGCAGCGCCTGCACCACGGCGGCCAGTTGCTCCGCGTTGTCGCGGCCCTGGCCCGTGACGTAGGCATCGAGCTGCTCGTGGCCCACGCGTGCGGCGTCGGCGTGGCCTTCGGCGTAGCCGGCCGCGTGGCCGCCGTCCCAGGCGCGCTGCAGCCGGGTCTCTTCAGGCTCGGGCAGCGGTACGGGCTCAGGCTCGGATTCGACCTCGGGCGGCGGCAGTGCGTCGCCCACGATGCCGAACTTCCAGGCCGACACGGCGCCCACCTCTTCGCTGGGGATGAAGCGGGTGTACATGCGGTTGCGGGAGTTGCTCATGCGTGACGCGCCGCAGAACGAACGGCCGCAGAGCAGGCCAGGCCAGGGCACCCGCGGAACTGGCTCTGCCAGGCCGCTGGGTGCGCCCCCCTCGCGTCACAGAGGGGGGTTGGCGCAGCGCGCAGCGCGGAGACTGGGGGGTTTCTCATTTCTATATGAGGGCATCGTCGCCGCCGCCGCTCAGCACGATCTGGCCTTCTTCGGACAGGCGGCGCACGGTCTTCAGGATTTCCTTCTGCTGCGCCTCGACTTCGGACAGGCGCATCGGCCCGCGCGAGTCCAGGTCTTCGCGCAGCGACTCGGCGGCGCGGCTGGACATGTTGGACAGGATCTTCTCCTTAAGCTCGGGCGCCGCGCCCTTGAGCGCCACGATCAGCGAATCGGACGCGGTCTCCTTCAGCACCAGCTGGATGCCCTTGTCGTCCAGGCTCAGCAAATCGTCGAACACGAACATCTTGTCCATGATCTTCTGCGCCAGGTCGGGGTCGTGGCCGCGGATGGACTCGATCACCGTGCCCTCGATGGCGGCGCCCAGGAAGTTGATGATCTCGGCCGCCGCCTTGACGCCGCCCAGCGAGGTCTTGCGGATCTTGTCGCCACCGGCCAGCACCTTGTAGAGCACCTCGTTCAGGTCCTTCAGCGCGGTCGGCTGGATGCCCTCCAGCGTGGCCACGCGCAGCAGCACTTCGTTGCGCTGGCGCTCGGTCAACTGCTTGAGCACGCTGGCGGCCTGGTCGAAATCCAGGTGCACCAGAATGGCGGCGACGATCTGCGGGTGCTCGTTGCGCAGCAGTTCGGCCACGCTCAGCGGGTCCATCCACTTCAGGCTTTCGATGCCCGAGATGTCGCCACCCTGCAAGATGCGGTCGATCAGCAACGAGGCCTTGTCATCGCCCAGCGCGCGGCGCAGCACGTTCTTCACGTAGTCGCCGGTGTCGGAGACCAGAAGGCTCTGCCGGCCGGCCGCTTCGGTGAACTTGGCCATCACCGATTCGACCCTGTCGCGCGGCACGGCGCGCGTGCGGGCGATGGTCTCGCCGAGCTTTTGCACCTCCTTGGGCGACAGATGCTTGAACACCTCGGCCGCCTCGGCCTCGCCCAGCGACATCAGAAAGATCGCGGAGTCGGTCAATCCCTGTTCATCCATGGCTTTGCTCCCGGGCGGGCCGCTCACGCCGCGCCACCGTCTTCACCGTTGATCCAGTCCTTCATGATGTTGGCCACCGACATCGGGTTTTCCAACGCCAGTTTGCGCGCCGCCTCCAACCGCAGTTGATGCTCGGTCGGCGTCAATGTCACGGCGGTGCCGTCCGGGCCGGCCAGGGCCGGGCGCTGGGCGTCGTCGGCCACCAGGGCATCGAGCTGGCCAGCAGCGCCGCCAGCACCAGCCGCGCCACCGGCACCGCCCGCGCCGCCCGGCCCGCTTAGCAGCGCCGGCACCGGCTTGGGCGCCTGCATCGCCTTCATGCCGGGGCGCACCAGGCCGAACAGCACGATCAGCGCCAGCAGCAGCGTGCCCACCGGCCAGGCCAGGCTGCGCGCCGTCTCCAGCGTGGCGGCCTGGCGCCAGATGGGCGTCGTGTCCTGCTCGGCCACGGTCAGCACGAAGGGCGTGTTCATGAGGTTGACGGAATCGCCACGGTCCTTGTTGAAGCCGATGGACTCGCGCACCAGCGCCGTCATCTGCTCGATCTGCTCGGGCGTCAGCGCGCGCGTCGTCGGGCCGCCTTTCTCGCCGGTGATGGTCTGGTGGTTCACCACCACGGCCGCGCTCAGGCGCTTGACGCCGCCCGCGCCGCCACGCACCACGCGCACCGTCTTGTCGACTTCGTAGTTGGTGACCGATTCGCGCTTTGCGTTGCCCTGGCCGCCGGCCCCGGCCCCCGCGCCGCCAGCCGCCTGCAGCGGCGCTGGCTGACCGTTGATGGGCGCAGCGGCAGGCTGCGGCGGCTGGTTGGTGACGGCGCCGGGAATGCCCGAGGGCTGGCCGGTCTGCGCGCCGGTCGTCGTCTCCACCACCTGCTGGCTGCGCACGGCGCTGGCATCGGCCGCCAGGTTGGGGCGGTGCTGCTCGCTGGTCTGCTCGGTCTGCGTGAAATCGATCTCGGCCGTAACCTGGGCCTTGACATTCTGGCGGCCGACGATGGGCTCCAGGATGTCCAGGATGCGCCGGCTGTACTGCTGCTCCAGCATCGCGATGTACTGCAGCTGCGCCGCGTCGACGCCGCCGTTGCCGGCCGCGTCGGGCGAGCCCGAGAGCAGCTTGCCGGTGTCGTCCAGCACGCTGACGGCGGCCGGGTTCATCTCCGGCACGCTGGAGGCCACCAGATGCACGATGCCGGCCAGCTGCGCGCGGTCCAGCATGCGGCCGGCGTGCAGGCTCAGCAGCACCGAGGCCGAGGGCTTCTGCTGCTCGCGAAAGAACCCGTTCTGGTTCGGCAACGCCAGGTGCACACGGGCGCTGGCCACCGAGGACAGCGCCTGGATCGAGCGGGTCAGCTCGCCCTCCAGCCCGCGCTGGAAGGTCAGCCGCTCCTGGAACTGCGTCATGCCGAAGCGGTTGTTCTCCATCAGCTCAAAGCCCGACACGGCGCCCTTGGGCAGGCCGAGCGAGGCCAGGCGCAGCCGCATGTCGTGCACCCGGTCGGCCGGCACCATGATGGAGCCGCCGCTCTCGGAGTACTTGTACGGCACATCCATGGTCGTCAGCTGGGCGACGATGGCGCCGCCATCCTTGTCGGACAGGCTGTTGTAGAGCACGCGGTACTCCGACTGCCGCCCCATCACCAGGCCGACGATGGCCACGATGACCAGCAAGGCGATGCCCATGCCCAGCCGCATGCGCTGTGCACGGTCGAGCTTGGCCAGTCGCTGCACGAGCGGCGAGCCTTCGGGCTGGGGGGCACCCAGGGGACCAGCAGGAATTTCGGCGACGGCGGACATCGGTGTGGGGCGCGCGTTCAGACGCGCCGAGAGGGGGACTGCGCCGGATTATTCTGCTGGCCGGCCGAATCCTGGCGCTGATAAGCGCAGTAATTGACCGTCATTTCACGCATTGGTCCACGGTAGTGGGCCGCTAGCATTCGGCCCATCGCTCCTGCTCCAAAGGATCCGCCATGGACCTGCGCCTCACTCCTTCGATCGGCTCCCTCGTCACCCGCCCGCAACCCGGCCTGGCAGGCGCCGGCCTGCGCGCTGGCGTCGCGCCGGCCGCCAAGGACGAGCAGCCCGGCTTCTCCACGGTGCTGCGTGGTGCGCTGGGCGCCGTCAGCGCCGCGCAGAACCAGGCCACCGCCATGACGCGCGAGGTGCAGCTGGAGAACCCGGCCGTCAGCCTGGAGGAGACCATGGTCAACATCCAGAAAGCGCAGATCGGCTTTCAGGCCACGCTGCACGTGCGCAACCGCATGGTGCAGGCCTACAGCGACATCATGAACATGCAGGTCTGAGCGGCGCGGGCCGCGTCAAAACAACGGCGCTCACATCTCGCGCGGATGTGGCGATGCATCGGGCTGGACACCAGACATATCTCAGACAGAATGTCATTGCAAACTTCTGTTTTCTGCAAGGTTCTGTATTTCGCCCCCGACACGTCGCCCGATGTCCCGCTACCCGAATTTTCATGCCCGCATGCGAGTCGCTCGCGCGGCTGAGCAGGTAAGGGGCAACACGGCCTTGAGGGCAAGGGTTGCCGCATGATGGCGACGCCATCGTCCATGTTGTCGGAGTCGCGGATCAACAGCGGCTTGGTCTTCGCGCGGCTGATGACCATGGTGGCCTGGGCCGCGGCCGCCACGCATCTGGTGTTCCTGGTCGTGTTCGCCTGGTTCGGCTGGTACGCGCTGGTGCTGGCCAACGTGATCAGCGTGACGCTGTTCGTCGGCATCGGCGTGGCGCTGCGCCGCACGCGACGCAACCGGCTGCTGGCCAACGTGGCCATGATCGAAGTCGTCACCCACGCCGTGCTGGCCACGCTGTGCCTGGGCTGGGACAGTGGCTTTCACTTCTATTTGATGGCGGCGGTGGCGGTGTTCGCCGTCGGCAACAACCTGGCGACCGTGGCGCGATGGGTCACGCTGATCTCGGTGGCCGGCTGTTACGTGGTGCTGCGCGCGGTTACGCACCACTGGACGCCCTGGTATGAGGTGTCCGATTCGGTCCTGCGCACGCTGGAGTACTGCAACATCGTCGCCATGGTGATGCTGTTGGCGGTCGGTGCCTCGGTGCACCTGACGGCTGTAATCCAGGGCGAGCGCCGCATGATGAGCCTGGCCGACACCGATCCGCTGACCGGCCTGGCTAACCGCCGCCAGTGGCTCGCGGCGGCGGAGAAGGCCTGCCATGACCTGCGGCGCAACGGCGTCCCGTTCTCAGTGCTGATCGTCGACGTCGACCATTTCAAGGCAGTGAACGACCGCCATGGCCATGCCGGCGGTGACGACGCGCTGCGCGCCATCGGCCGCACGCTGCAGCGCGGTCTGCGCGGCATCGACTTCATCGGCCGATGGGGCGGCGAAGAGTTCGCGATCATGCTGGCCGGTGCGCGGCGCGCCGATGCCATGCGCGTGGCCGAAGGGCTGCGCCGACAGGTCGCCGCGCTCGAACTGGTGCTGCAGAGTGGCCCGGTGCAGCTCTCCGTGACGGTAGGCGCTGCGCAGGCCCTGCGCGGTGAAGACGTGATGGCGGTGGTGCAGCGTGCCGATGTGGCGCTCTACCACGGCAAGGCCGCCGGTCGCAATCGTGTGGAGACGTCCCCCGCACCGCTAGCCGAGGCGCACTGGCAGGGGTGACGTGACGCAGCGCGCCTTCTGGCGAAGGGCGCCGCGAGGCCCTCAGTGCAGCATCTGCGGGCGGCTGTCGATCAGGCGCTCCCACTGCGCCAGCCAGGGCTCGGTGAGGCAGCGAAGCTCGGCGTCGTTGCGCAGGATGCGCTGCATGATGCGCGACTTCTCACGCCGCAGCTCGGGCGTCAGTGCCTCGCTGTGCGATTGGTGGCGCAGCTGCTCGATCAGCACCGCGCAAGCGCCCTCGTAGCGCACCACGCCATCCCAGTCTTCCAGCTGGGCGGCACGCAGCATCTTGACGCTGCTGTCCTCGATGGCCTTGTAGTAGTCGATCAGCATTTGCGGCATGGTGGCGGCCCTCACGTGGCCGCAGCCGGCTGGCCGGACGCAATGCTTTTCCAGGCGCCGTAGACCGGCACGATCAGCTCAATCACTTCGTGGATCATGGGCGCGTCGTTGTTGATGTTGGCTCGGGTCAATCGGCTGATGCTGTAGTTGTAGACACCGCGCAGGTTCACGGCCAGCTCGCCACCGGCGTCATCGTTGAGGCAGGCCTTCAGGCCTTCCTCGAGGATGCGCACGGCCTTGCCGATTTCCTTGCCCTTGGTCTCGATGTCGCCGCGCATTGTCGCGCCGTGTGCCAGCCGCAATGACTGCAACAGGGCTTCATAAAGCAGGCTTATCAGCTGATGGGGGCTGGCGCCATCGACGCTGGTCTGGGCGCCAACACGCTTGTAGGCGGCGGCTGAACGGGAACTGACCGAGGAGTACATCGGGGCATCCATTTGAGCTGGTTTGATGCTTTATGTATCGACAGGGCAGCCCGGAACTCAAGCCCTGGCCAAGAGAAAAAGGGCGTTCAGTCCTTCTTGTTCCACTGGGCCACTTGCTGGTCCATGTAGTTGGCCAGCGCCGTGAGCGTGCCCATCTTCACGTCCAGCGCGGTGTAGGTCTTGCGCAGCCTGGCCTCGGAGACCTCGGCGCGCTTGTTGACCTTGTCCTGCTGCTCCTGGTTGCGCTCGGACTCCTTGGCCAGTGACTCGGTCTTGCTGTTGATCAGCCCGTCGAACGACAGCAGGTTCATGGTGTAGGCCTTCATGCGCGCTGCCACACCGGTGCTGGTGCCATCGTCGTTGCGCTGGATGAACAGCTTCTTGACGTTGTCCAGATCGTCGAACGCGGTGTTCAGCTTGGAGCCGTTGACCGTCAGGTTGCCATCGCGGCCCAGGCTGATGCCGATGTCCGACAGGGTCTTGAACGTGCCGCCCTCGACGCCGCCCGTCAGCATGGCGCGCAGGCTGTTGCGCAGGCCCACGGTAGTGCCGTCGCCCTGCAGCTCGCCGCGCGTCTTGGTGGCGTCGTCGTACTTGGTGGATTCGGCCAGCAGCGTGTTGACGGCGTTGTACGCGTCCACGAATTCCTGCACGTTCTTGGTCATCGCCGCCTTGTCGACGGTGCTGGTGATCAGCGCGTCCGACGTGGTGACTTCGTTCAGCGAGATCGTCATGCCCGGGATCGAGCCGACCAGCTGGTTCTTGGACGACGTGACGGCAATGCCGTTGATCGTGGCCTTCGCGTCCTGGCCGGCCTGGTAGGTGTTGGCCGCCATGCCGACGGTCGGCGCGGCCAGGTCGAACGCCAGACGCGACAGCCCGGCGTTGTCGTTGACCCCGTCGTCGTCGGCGGCGGTGATGCGAAAGCCGGACACCGCGCCGGTGTCCTTGGAGCGCAGCATCAGCCGCTCGCCAGAGGCATCGGACAGCACGGTCGCGACCACGCCGCTGCCCGAATCGTTGATCTTGGCGGCCACCTGGCTCAGCGTGTCGGTGGCGCCCACGGTCACGTTGACGGCAGCGGCCGTGCCGGCCGTGAACACGCCGGCATTCCAGCCGCCCAGCTCCAACGTCAGCGTGCCCGAGCCGATGCTGGCGCCGGCCGCGATCGAGGTCGACACGTTGGACTGCGCCTTGGCCAGCTGCTGCACGCCCACGCTGAAGCTGGTGGCACTGGCCACGCCGCTGACGCTGACCGACACCGCCTTGTCGTTGGACGACTTGACGGCCAGCGTGTTCCAGCCACTGTCCAGCGCCAGCTTGGCCGCTGCATCTTCCATCGTCGAGATGAGCGACTTGATGTTGGAGTAGGCCGAGATCTTGGTCTCGATCGTGGTGGCCTTGGTCGCCAGGACCTCCAGCGGCCGCTTCTCCAGCGCCACCAGCTTGGTGATGATGTCCTCGACTTCGAGGCCGCTGCCGATACCGGCGGATGAAATGGCCATGACGATCTCCGTTCACCGGGCCCATGCCCCGAAAGCTCAAATGGCGGACAGGGATTGCTCCCTGCCCGCCGCCTCGACCCGGGCGCCCCGTGGCCGGGGCGCGGTCTTCTTTTACAGCTTACTGCAGCAGGGCCAGCACGCCCTGTGGCAGCTGGTTGGCCTGCGCCACCATCGCGGTGCCGGCCTGCTGCAGGATCTGCGTGCGCGACAGGTTGGAGGTTTCCTTGGCGAAGTCGGCATCCACGATGCGACCGCGGGAGGCCGAAAGATTCTCCACCTGGATCTCGATAGAGCCGACCGAGTTCTCGAAGCGGCTTTGCAGGGCGCCAAGGTCGGCACGGGCGTTGTTGACCTGGTCGATGGCAGAGTCGATTTTCTTCAACGCGACCCAGGCATTGCGCTGTGTGTCGACGCTCAGGGTGTCGATGCCCAGCGCTTCCGTCGTCGTCGTCGTAGAGTCGATCTCCGAGGCCAGGGCTGCACCTGCCGCGCCGAAGTTCGCCGCCGTGAAGCCACCGCTCAGGGTCATCGTCACAGCGTCGCCCACGGAATCGAGGCGCGAGGACACGACGTCGATGGTGTAGGTGCCAGCGGCATCCTGCGACAGGAAGGCCGTGACGCCGCTGTCGGCCGACTTGCGGTTGATGGCCTCGATCAGCTGGCCCATGCGCTCGGTGCCCGAGCTGGCCGCCTTGATCGGCCCCAGATCCCAGGTGGTGGTGCCATCGGTGATCGAGAACGTCGTGCTCGACGTCACCGCAGAGGTGTCGGTGATGGCGCTCGCCTGGATACCGGTGGTCTGCGTATACGCATAGGCCACATCGGACAAGCCCGATGCCGTCGTGTCCGTCAAGGCGCCCACCGTGATGTTGTCGCCGGAGTTCGCGCCCACCTGGAACACGGCACCCGAGAAGCTGCCGTCCAAAATCTTCGTGCCGTTGAAGCTGGTTTGCTTGGCGACGCGGTCCACTTCGTCGGTCAGCTGCTTCACTTCGGCCTGCAGGGCGGCACGGTCCGCCTTGCTGTTGGTGGCGTTGGACGCCTGCACCGCCAGTTCACGCATGCGCTGCAGCATGTCGCCGACCTTGCCCAGCGCACCTTCAGCCGTCTGCGCCAGCGAGATGCCGTCGTTGGAGTTGCGGGCACCGACCGTCAGGCCGCGCACCTGGGTGTTCATGCGCTCGGCAATCGCCAGGCCGGCCGCATCATCCTTTGCGCTGTTGACGCGCAGACCGGACGACAGGCGCTGCATGGACGTGGCCAGCGAGCCTTGGGACGTGCCCAGGTTGCGCTGCGCGTTCAGCGAATTGATGTTGGTGTTGATGGTCGAGGCCATAAAAAAGCTCCTTGGCTAACTGAAAACTGGCAAGACGCCGATCAAGAAAACGCCAGCACGAGACCGGCAGCCCTGACCGGTGGCGAAGGCTTGAAACATCTGGTGATGCCCCCGCTGTGCCGGTCAACGGGACCCTTCTGGGGACCCATTGCACAGGTTTTCGGGCTCGTGGCTCAAAACTTGAGGGCTTGTTTGTAGGTTGAGCGGAAAAGGCGGGACTTTTGAACGCTTTTCGCCCGTATGACTTCGGCACGGGTCTCCACAATTTCTCTCACGCCTAGGGAAGTGGACGTCAGCGGGTGCAGACGCCGCCACCGGCGACCTACCGGCCCACAACCCAAGACACCCCAGGAGCATTTCAATGGCTGCAACGATCAACACCAACGTCGTTTCCCTCAACGCCCAGCGCAATCTGAGCACGTCACAGGGCTCGCTGGCCACGTCCATGCAACGCCTGTCGTCCGGCTTGCGTGTGAACAGCGCGAAGGACGATGCCGCAGGCCTGGCGATTGCCGAGCGCATGCACACCCAGGTGCGCGGCCAGACCGTGGCGGCGCGCAATTCCAACGACGGCATCTCGCTCGCACAAACGGCGGAAGGCGCGCTGGGCAAGGTCGGCGACATGATGCAGCGCATGCGCGAACTGGCCGTGCAATCCTCCAACGCTACCAACAGCAAGGCGGACCGCGCCGCGCTGCAGGCCGAAGTGAAGCAGTTGACCGATGAAATCGATCGCGTGGCCAAGCAGACCACGTTCAACGGCACCAAGATCCTGGACGGCAGCTTTTCCGGCGCCGTGTTCCAGGTGGGGGCGAATTCCGGCGACAACATCACCGTCGGCGCGCTGGTCAACACCACCGCCGCGGGCCTGGGCGACATTGCTTACTCCTATACCCAGACCACCGGCATCCAGGCCACCGCGATCACGGACATCGGGGCGATTACCGACAGCACCGTGCTGTCCATCACCGACAGCACGACCACCTGGGCCCTGGGGCCGATCAAGCAGGCCAGCTCCGGCACGGAACGCATGGGCCAGTTGATCGAGGCGATCAACCGCAAGTCTGCCGACACCGGCGTCACGGCCTTCCTGGCGCAGGACGCTGCAGGCGCCTACACCATCGACATCGTGTCGTCGCGCGTGGACTCCTTGGGCGACGCCGTCACGATGACACTGAGCGGCGGCTTCACCGCCACCAACTTCGGCGTGGCCGGTGGGCCGCTTGCCACCGAAATCGATTCGACTGACACCACCACGGAATCTCTCGGAATCGACACCCTCACGGTAGACACGCAGCGCAATGCGTGGATTGCACTCAAAAGGATCGACAGCGCACTGGACCAGGTCAACCGCGCACGTGCGGATCTGGGCGCCCTGCAGAGCCGCTTTGAGAGTTCGGTCGCCAACATCGAGATTCAGATCGAGAACCTGGCGGCAGCCCGCGGGCGCATCGTCGACGCTGACTTCGCCAAGGAAACGTCCAACTTGTCGCGCACCCAGATCCTGCAGCAGGCCGGCACCGCCATGGTGGCGCAGGCGAATCAGTTGCCGCAGCAGGTGTTGCAGCTGCTGCAACAGTGATGTTCCCCTGACCCCTGCGAGGTGGTTCTCCCTTCCAAGGCCGCGCAAGCGGCCTTTTTTTTGGGAGAGCCGAGCGCATAATTAAATCGCCTCCCCTCCCCGACCTGCGCGCCTGAGCGCCCACTGGCCCATGGTTCCGTTGTCCAGCAAGTTATTGCGACACGTCTTTGCCTGGTATGCCGTCCTGGTGGTACTGGCGTCGGGCCTGCAGGGGACATTGCAATATCAGGCGGTCCAGCAAGGCATCGCCCGCGACCTGCAGAGCCTGGAGTATTCGTTCACGCCGGGCTTTCAGCAGGCGCTGTGGAATTTCGACCAGCCGATGGTGGCCTCGCTGACCGAGGGCATCGCACGCTTCACCTTTGTCAGTGGCGTGGCCGTGCGCGGGCCGAACGGCCAAATACAGGCCAGCGGCGGCACCATTCCGGCGGACGACAACCCGGGTGCGCAGCCGTTCTGGCAGCGGTTCTCGGTGCACACCATCCCGCTGCGCTCGCTGGATCCGTCCAAGCCGGACGCCTTCATCGGCGAGCTGAAGGTCTATTCCGGGTTCGAGGTCATCTTCGGCCGCCTGAAGGCCAGCCTGCTGGCCCTGGCGCTGAACAGTCTGCTGGTCGGCGCCGGGCTATGGGTGGCGGTCTACCTCGTCGTCACCCGGCAGCTCAGCCGGCCGCTGACCGGGCTGGCCGCCTCGATCGCCCGGCTCGACATGGATGACGGTGCCGCGCGGTACAAGCCCATCGACTACCCGGGCAAGGACGAGCTCGGGCTGCTGGTCAACACATTCAACGACGTATGGCGGCGGCTGCTGGAATCGAAGGCATCGCTCAACCACGCCAACCAGACGCTGGAGGGCGCGGTGGCCAGCCGCACTTCGGAGCTTCGCGCGGCCATCGAGGAATCGGACGCACGCGCGCAAGCCCTGGCCGCGCGGGAGCAGCAGTTGCGCGCGATGCTGGAAAACAGCCCGATCGCCGTGCGCATCGTCGACTACGCCACCAAGAAGACTCTGTTTGCCAATGCGCGCTTTCACGACCTGTTCCAGTCGCCAGGTGACGGCGCGTCGGCCCAGGACATCTACGCCCATGCGGACGATTTTCAGCGGCTCGCCGACGGCCTGACGACAGCTCAGGGCGTGAGCGAACCGCGGATGCTGGAGCTGCGCAATGCGGAAGGTCAACCACTGTGGGCCATGGTGTCCGTGCTGCGGTTGACGTACGAGGCCATCGACTGTTCGCTCGGCTGGTTCTACGACGTGACCGAACTGCGCGAGGCGCGCGAGGCCGCAGAGTCTGCCGCCCAAGTCAAGTCGGACTTCCTGGCCAATATGAGCCACGAGATCCGCACACCGATGAACGGCATCCTCGGGCTGAGCCACCTGCTGCTCAAGACCGACCTCACTCTGCGCCAACGTGACCATGTCAAGAAGATCCTGGGCTCGGGCGACCATCTGCTGGGCATCATCAACGACATCCTGGACTTCTCCAAGATCGAGGCCGGCAAGCTGGACATGGAGGCCGTCGAGTTCTCGATCGACCAGATGTTCCAGGACATCAGCGACATGATGGCGGAGAAGCTGCAGTCCAAGGGGCTGGCATTCGTGGTAGACGTGGATGCCAGCGTGCCCAAGATGCTGATCGGCGATCCGCTGCGGTTCCGGCAGATCTTGATCAACTACTGCAACAACGCCATCAAGTTCACCGAGCAGGGGCGCATCACACTGGTCGCGCGCGGCGAGCAACAGACCGGCACGAACGTGCTGCTGCGCTGCACGGTGATCGACACCGGCGTGGGCATGAACTCAGAACAGCAGGGGCGGCTGTTCCAGAGCTTCTCGCAGGTGGACGCCTCCATCACCCGCAAGCACGGCGGAACCGGGCTCGGCCTGGCGATTGCCAAGCGGCTGGCGAGCCTGATGGGTGGCGCCGTGGGCATCGAGTCCGCGCCGGGCGTGGGCAGCAGCTTCTGGTTCACCGCCGCGCTGGGCACGCCACCGCCCCGCACCGAATCGCCCGCCGCCCGCCGGGCCAGCCGGCTGCTGCTGCTGGCCCCCACGCTTGCGCCCGTCGAGCTGCCCCGCTGGACACGCAACCTCGGACTGGCGTTCGAATACGCCGCGCGGCTCGCCCGCCCACTGCCCGATGTCGACCTGGTGCTGGTCGACCAGGCGCTGTGCGATGCGCATTTGATGGCCACCTTGCAGCGACCTGCGAACGCCGCCCACTGGCCCGGCATCGTGCTGCTGGCCAGCCCCGCAGGTGCCCCGGCCGATGGGCACAGCCTGCAAGGCGCGCATGCGGCGACCGGGCCATTCGACGGCGTGCTCCACAAGCCATTGGATGCCGGCAGCCTGCATGGCGAACTGATGCGCCTGCAACACCACTGGCGCGCCGCGCAGCAGGCAGCCCGGCCGGAGGCGCCCGACGACAGCGTGCAGATGGCCGCGCTGGCCGGCTCGCGGGTTCTGCTGGTGGAGGACAACGAGATCAACCAGGAAGTGGCAGGCGAGCTGCTGCGCGGTGCCGGCTTCATCGTGGAGATCGCCGGCAACGGGCAGATCGCGCTGGACCGGCTGCAGACGGCACCGTTCGACGTGGTGCTGATGGACATGCAGATGCCGGTGATGGACGGCATCACCGCCACCCAGGCGATCCGCCGGCAGCCGCAGTTCGATACGCTGCCGATCGTGGCCATGACGGCCAACGCCATGCAGCGCGACGTGGAGCGGTGCCTGGGTGCGGGCATGCAGGATTTCGTGACCAAGCCGATCGAACCGCACCGGCTGTGGGCGGCGCTGAAGACCTGGGTGCGCCCACCGCAGCAGGCCCCAGCCGCCCTGCCCGCCCCCGAGCCGCACCAGGCCGCAGCGCCGGTCGACTTGCCTGAACTGCCGGGCCTGGACTGCGCCGATGGCCTGACCCGCGTGGCCGGCAACCGCTTGCTCTACCGCTCCCTGCTGCAGCGCTTTGCCAACGCCCAGAGAGACGTGGTGGCGCAGATCCGCAGCGCCGTGGCCCAGGGCGATCTGCCGCGCGCCGAGCGCCTGGCCCACACCGCCCGCGGCGTTTGCGGCAACCTGGGCGCCCACCAGCTGGCCCGGCTCGCCCAGGCAGTGGAACAGGCGCTGGCCGCCGCGCCGCCCCAGGCATTGGCGCCCTTGCTGCTGGCCTTGGAGCAGCCCCTGGGCGAGATGATGGCCGGCCTGGACCGCTTCGAAGCGCGCCGCAGCACGCCGCCGCACGGGCCACCCGACGCGCCGGACGCGGGCCGCGCCCAGCAGGTGCTGCTGGAACTGGCGAGCCTGCTGGAGGATGATGACCCCCAGGCCCTGGACTACCTGGAGCAGCACGCGCAGGCGCTGGCTGCACTGCTGGGGCCGGCCCTGGGGACGCTGCGCGAGAGCCTGGCCGCATTCGATTTCGAGCAGGCGCTGCAGGTCGTGCAGACCAGGCTGCGGGCTGGACCGCAAGCCGCCCGGTCAGCCTGAGCAGACCGCGCTTGGCGCCGCACGCCAACAGGCATTTGGGTCAGCTGTTCATCGGTCAGGTTCATCACCGCTGGAGATTCGCATCATGCGCAGATGGTTCGTACCCCTGGCCCTGCTGGCCGCGATGTCCACGCCGCATGCGGCCGTGGACCTGGCCACCTTCCCCATCCCCGTGCACGTCGAAAGCGAGACACAGGGCCTGTTCATCGAGCTCACGCGCGAGATTGCCAAGGTGACCGGCCAGGCGGTCAACATCAAGATCATGCCGCCGCCCCGGGCCGCCCACAGCTATGCAGAGGGCAGTGTGGCGGGGCTGTTCCCGGCGCTGGACATCAACTTCGCGCCCGGCCAGACCATCACCCGGTCGGCCGAGTCGCTGGACTGCAAGGAAGACTTCGTCTTCACGCGCAAGGGCGCGCCTTTTCTCAAGGCGCTGGACGATCTAAAGGGCAAGCGGGTCGGCATCACGCGCGGCTACCCGTATGACCGTGAGGTCACAGAGAACACCACCTACACCGTCGAGGCCGGCCCCTCCGACGAGGCCAACATCCGAAAGCTCGTGGCCGGGCACCTGGACGCCTTCGTGCTCGACGAGAAGACCGGCGTCAAGGCCTTCGAAGCGCTGGGCATGACGGCGCAGATGCAATACGACCCGCAACGGCCCGTCTCGCGCCAGGACGTCTACTACGCGTTCCAGGGCACCGAGGGAGGCAAGGCACTGGCGGCCCAGTTCTCGCAGGCCCTGGCGCAGATGAAGGCCGATGGCCGCTACCAGTCGATCACGCGGGGCGTCACGATTGCCAAGGGTTGCCCGCGCGCGCCCAAATAGCCGGGCTTAGCGGTCCTGGGTTTAGATCCTCGATCACGATGCCGCCCTTGCTGGGCATGAAGCCTTGTTCGCGGATCAGGCGGCTGCCGTCGCCGCGTGCCACGCACGGAATCCTCGACGTCGGCCAGCGGCGATGCCTTGGCGGTGGGGTGGGCGACCGCCGGTCGGACAACACCTCCGGCACGCCGATTTCGGCCGGCGCGTTGTTGAGGTCGATTTGCATGAACGCCACCGGCTGCGGCGCAATCATGCTGGTGCTCCCGCCTCAGGCCACACGCCGCAAAAACCCGTTCGGCGCGACGGAGATCAACAGCTTGTTGTCCATTGCTTCGTCGATCTCAAATCCCGGCGCCGACGCCAGATAGGCATGCACGGCTGTCTTGGGGTTGTCACCGGGGCCCCAGGGGCGGTCCGCAAACACCTCCTTGGGCGTGTCCTCGACGACTGTATCGAACACCACGCAGTAGCTGCCCACCGTCACCATCGGCGCGTAAGCCTGCAGTTCGGCCAGTACATGCGCGTGCGTGTGGTTGCTGTCCAGGCAGACCAGAACTCGGCGCCGCTGCGCCGCGACGCGCGCTACCTGTGCCACGATGTCTGGCGCGACACTGGAGCCTTCGACCATCGTGATGCGCCTGGACATGGGATGGGCTTCGATCGCCGCGCGGTTATGCGCGCGGATGTCGATGTCCAGGCCCAACACCAGAGCGTCCGCAGGCCCCCCGCAGGCCGCATTCAGCTCCAGCATGGCCGCCGAAAACACCAGCGAGCCTCCATGGGCGATGCCCGTCTCGATGATCAGGTCGGGCTGGACGCGCCAGATCAACTCCTGCATGGCCACGATGTCCTGCGGGTACTGGATGATGGGCCGGCCCATCCATGAGAAGTTGTAGGAGTACTTGGGCGCCAGCGACGCCTGCATGAAGGCCTGCGCCGTAGCGCGCAGGGTGTGGTCCCGCCCATTGGCCTTGATGCGCTGGGCGACTTCCTGGTCAAAGTTCATGTCCATACTCCACGGAAAGGTAGTTGAAACGGTTGTGGGTCAGCGCGACGATCTCGTCGCGGTAGTTGGAATTCATCACGAACACGTCGTCGCCATCCCGCATTGCGGCGATGCCATCGGCGGGCGACAACACCTGCAGCCCGCTGGCCGCCAGGTACTTGCCTTGCTTGGCCGGACTGATGTCGATGACACGGGCCGGCGTCACCCCCCGACGCTGCAGGTGCAGCGTGAAGATCACGCCCTTGGAGGCGCCGCCCCAGACGGTGGCCCGGCCCATGGCAGCCCGCTGCGCCGCCGCCTCGATGCCCTGCAGGAAATCTGCGGGGAAGGCCACGGCGCTGGCCGCATCGGCCACGCTTTGGCGCAAGCTCGCCAGATCGGCAAGCACATACAAATACTGCCCGCCGAACACGCGCCCGCTTTCGAGCACGCGCCCGAACATCCGCTCGAAATCGCCGAGCCTGAAGTAGTTGACGTGCTCGTAAAAGATGTCGAACCAGGCACGGTGCCGGCAGATCCAGTCGAAACACGGCACTTCGATGTACACCACCCCGCGACCACCGTTGGCATGGGCGATGGCTGACAGGAAGCCAACGGGATCCTGCATATGCTCCAGCACGTGCCGCATGACCACGCCATCGGCCGACAGACCGAGCCCGGCCTCGAAGCGAGCCTTCACGATGGCCGGGTTTTGGCCTTCGTAGGCTGGGTCGATGCCGGTGATCTCGAAGCCCGCGCGTTGCAGATGCTCAAGGAAGGCGCCCTTGCCGCAGCCGACCTCGATCAGCGATTGGCCACCCAAATGACGCTGCAGGATCGCCGTCACGGCAGCCAGATGCCGCCCGAACACGGCAGAGATACCCTGCTCGTTCTGGTAGTGCTCGTCATAGACCAGCAAGGATGGGTCGAACGCCGCGTTGTAGACGAGGCCCGTGTCGGCGGCCTGCACCAGCCGCATGTCGCCCCGCGCGCAGGCCAGCGCCGACGCGCGGTCGGCGAACATGCGGTTCTGCAGCACGGGCAGCGCATCCACGCGGAACAGTTCGCGGGCCCGGCTCATGCGATCGACTCCAACGCCGCATCCAGGCGCTGGCGCTCGCCCCAGAACGCCATGGGCTCATGGTCTGGGTACGGGCGGCGGCCCCAGGCGGGCGCGATGGTCCAGCCCTCTTGCTCGATCCAGCGCGTGACCAGGGCACGCACCGAGACCGGCGTGCCCGAGCTGAGGTTCAGCACGCCGCGCTCGCGCGGTGCCAGCGCCAGGCGGACCAGCGTGCGAGCCACCTCCTGCACCGGCAGGTAGTCACGCAGCTGCTCGCCACCGGACATGTCGATGCCCGCATCGCCACGCTGCGCTGCGGTGCGCAGTGCCGGATACAGGGAATTGACGGGCTGGCCCTCGCCATACATGTAGAACAAGCGCGCCCACGTCAGCGCGAACGGATGCTTCGCCTGCAGCGCCTGCAGACGCTGGCGCAACTGGTCCTTCGCAACGCCGTAGGGGTTGTCGGGGTGCGTTTGCAGGCCTTCATGGAGGGCGCCGGACTGCATGCCGTATTCGAAACAGGTGCCTGCCACCACCATCGCCGGCAGACCGGCCTCGACCAGATGCTGCAGCAGCGCGAACTGGCGCGGCAACTCCTCATCCACATGACGGGCTTCACGGTAGTTCGGCAGGCCCTGCCAGGCCAGGTGCAGCAGCACGTCCGGGCGGCCCAGATGCGCATAGGCCTGCGGCGGCGGTCGGGACAGGTCCAGGCTCACCCAGCGCTGGCGCGGTGACGGCGGGTCCATGGCGGGCGACTGCCGCGACGCGGCCACCACGTCCACGTCGTGAGCACGCAGGGCCGCCAGCACATGGCGACCGATGAAGCCACTGGCGCCGGTGACGGCAATCTTCATGTCTTCTCCTCTGCAGGATCGACGCTCGCGATCCCTGCGTACGTAGCCCGGTCGATCAGCGCGCGCTGCGCGTCACGCGGGGACACCTCGGTCGCGGCCAAGGGCCAACGGATGGCCAGCGCCGGGTCAAATGGGTTGAGCCCATCCTCGGCCGGGCCTTCGTAGGGCGCCGTCACGAAGTACAGCGCTTCGGCCCCGTCGACCAGGGCCTGGAAACCATGGGCGCAGCCGGGAGGGATCACCAGGCTCTGCCGGTTCTGCTCCGACAGTTCGGCGCCGAACCACTGCAGATAGGTCAACGAGCCGGGTCGCAGGTCGACCGCCACGTCGTAGATGCGGCCGGCCGGGCAGCCCACGATCTTGGTCTCGTGGTGCGGCGGGTGCTGGAAATGCAGGCCACGCACGGTGCCCGCGCTGCGCGACTGCGAATGGTTGATCTGGACGATGCCTTGCGTCACGCCGATGGCCCGGAATTCCTCAGCGCAGTAGGCGCGCGCGAAGAACCCACGCGCATCGGCAATGGGCTTGCGCCGCACCAGCCAGACGCCAGCCAGCGGCGTCTGCGCGAAATCGAACCTCTGCGTGGAGCGCTCGGCATCGCTCATGGCGCACTCCCCAAAGCCTCGCCATACGAACGGATCTGCGCACGACACAGATCCGCGGCATCGTCGCCTCTCTGCCAGCCCCGGAACCACTCCACCGTGGTGGCCAGCGATTGCTCCAGGCTCCAGCGTGGGCACCAGCCGAGTTCGACCCGGGCCTGGGTGATGTCCAGGCGCAGCAGGCCAGCCTCGTGCGGATGCGCGGCGCCTTCGGGACAGTCCACACGCGCCGCGCCGCCCCACAGCCGCGCGAGCGATTGCGCGACCTCGCCGACCGAGGCGTCGCCGCCCGCCTCCGGGCCAAAGTTCCAGGCCTTGGCCGCACGCCGGCCGTCGGCCGCCAGCAGTCGCTCGGCCAGCGCCAGGTAGCCGCCCAGCGGCTCCAGAACATGCTGCCACGGCCGCACAGCCTGGGGGTAGCGCAGTTCAACCGGCCGCCCGGCGGCAAAGGCCTGCAGGCAGTCGGGCACCAGGCGCTCTGGCGACCAGTCGCCCCCGCCGATCACATTGCCTGCACGCGCGGTGGCAACGCAGGCGCCCGCCGCGAAAAAGCTGGCGCGGTAGCTGGCCGCCACGATTTCGGCCGCGCCCTTGCTCGCGCTGTAGGGGTCAAGGCCGCCCAATGCGTCGCCCTCGCGGTAGGGGTAGATCCATTCGCGGTTGTCATAGACCTTGTCGGTCGTGACGACGACCACGGCCTGCACGCTGGCCACCGCTCGCACCGCTTCGAGCAGATGGGCCGTCCCCATGACGTTCGTCGCAAAGGTGCCGAGCGGATCGGCATAGCCCGGCCGCACCAGCGCCTGGGCCGCCAGGTGCAGCACGACCGAAGGCCGGGCCGCCTCCAAAGCGCGCTGCAGGCCGCTGCGGTCGGCCAGGTCAGCGCGTGTGTCGCTGGCCAGCCCCTGCGCTACCTGCGCAAGCTCGAACAGATTGGGCGTGGTCGCAGGGTCCAGCGCATAGCCGTGCACCTGCGCGCCCAGGCCTTGCAGCCACAGCGCGAGCCAGCTTCCCTTGAAGCCGGTATGGCCTGTCACGAACACGGACCGGCCGCGCCAGCCATCGGAGTTCAGTCGCATGTCACCAGCACTTCCAGGGGGCCTTGCCCCTTTGCCAGAGGTCTTCCAACATGTTCTTCTCGCGCAGCGTGTCCATGGGCTGCCAGAAGCCGCGATGCTCGAAGGCTTCGAGCTGCCCATCGGCGGCGAGGCCATTGAGTGGCTCCAGCTCCCAGCTGGTAGCGTCGCTGGCGATACGCGCGATCACCTGAGGCGACAGCACGAAAAAACCCCCATTGATCCAGCCACCATCGCCGCGTGGCTTCTCGATGAACCCTTGCACGCTGGCGCCGTCACGGACCAATGCACCATAGCGCCCCGGTGGCATCACGGCGGTGACCGTGGCCAGCTTGCCATGGGCGCGGTGGAACGCGATCTCGGCAGCGATGTCCACGTCGGCCACGCCATCGCCGTAGGTGAAACAGAAGGCGTCGTCATCCCGCACATAGTCGGCCACGCGCCGCAAGCGCCCGCCAGTCATTGTGTCGTCGCCGGTGTCGACCAGGGTGACGCGCCAGGGCTCGGCATGTTTCTCGTGCACTTGCATGCGGTTGTTGACCATGTCGAACGTGACGTCCGACATGTGCAGAAAGTAGTTGGCAAAGTACTCCTTGATGACGTAGCCCTTGTAGCCACAGCAGATCACGAAGTCGTTGACGCCATGCGCCGCATACAGCTTCATGATGTGCCAGAGCATCGGCTTGCCGCCGATCTCGATCATGGGCTTGGGCTTGAGATGCGTCTCCTCGGAGATGCGGGTGCCCAGGCCACCGGCCAGGATCACGGCTTTCATGTCTTGTCCTCCTGTTCCCAGCGCACGAACATGGCGCGCAAGCTGGATTCAACCTGTCGCGCAAAACCCGGCTCGTCCATCAAAGGGCTGCGCTGCAACGCGGCGGGCAAGCTGACGCGCAGCGCCGCCAGGTGCGGCACGTCCGATGCCAGGGCGACGGCCTTGTCGATGTAGGCCTGCTCGTCGGCCGCGATCCATTCGGGATAGCCCGCCGCGTGCAACACGGAACTGCCCACGCACCCTACGCCAGGACGCCCCGCGAGCGTCACGAACGGCACGCCCATGTAGAGGCTTTCGAACAGTGTCGTGCCCGAGTTGTGCGGAAAGCAGTCCAGCGAGATGTCGATGCGCTGCAAGACGTCCCAGCCCGAGGCGCTGCAGCCGATCAGCAGCCTGTCGCGTCCGATGCCGTGTGTGAGGAAGCGCTCGGCCAGCGCATCCTGGTTGTGCCGCTCGGTGTAGCTGCGGCTGTCCACGACCAGCCGGGCATTCGGTACACGGCGCAGCAGCTCCGACCAGACCCGCACGGTGGCGTCGTTGATGCGGATCGCGCGCGTCAGCGTACCGAAGGTCACATGGCCATTGCGCTCGGCAGGCAGCGCGCCGGGCTCGCCGGTCTGCGCCTTGCCCGGTGGGCGGTAGACCCAGTTCGACGGCATGCGCCAGAGTTCTTCAGAGAACAGGTGCTCGCTGCCAGGGGGCGCATGCCAGATATCGCTCAGCAGGTAGTCGATGGCAGCGAGCCCCGTCGTGCTCACGTAGCCCAGCCAGCTGACCGAGACCGGTGCCGGTTTGCGCGCGAACGCGCCAAGCCGGTTGCCGGCGGTATGGCCGGCCAGGTCCACCAGCACATCGATGCCGTCGGCCCGGATGCGCTCGGCCAGCGCTGCGTCGCTGATGCCGCGTGTCGGCACCCAGTAGTCGACCATCTGCTTGTAGCGCGCCGTGGCCGCATCCTCGCGCTGCAGCTCGGCGTAGGCATACACCGTGACGCTCGCATGGTCGTGCCGGGCCAGCAAAGGCTCCAGAAAGTACATGCAGGAGTGATTGCAAAAGTCCGGGGAAACGTAGCCGATTTTCAGCGGCCGTCCCTGGGCTGGTGGATTGGCATGCGCGCGCCAGCTGGCGCGATGCCGCGCGTAGAACTGAGCGTCATGCAGCTTGTACTCGTCGAAGACCTGCTCGGCCGTCTTGCCCGGGTGGTAGTTCAATACGAACAGCAAGTTGCCATGCGCCACCATGTCGTCGGGCCTGAGCGCCAGCCCCCGACGCATGCTGTCCTCGGCCTCCTGCAGGCGCCCCTGGCCCTGCAGCACCACCCCCAGGTTGGCATGGGCCTGGGCCAGTTGCGGGTCCAGTGCCAAGGCCTTGCGGTAGCCGCGCTCGGCCTCCTCGAGACGTTGGGTGGCACTGAGGATCTCTGCCAGGTTGTTCCATCCCACGGCACTCTCGGGGTCGAGCGCCAGCGCGCGCCGGCTGCTGCTCTCGGCTTCCTCGTAGCGGCGCAACTCCTTGTAAGCCGTGGCCAGTTGCTGGTGAACCGGGATGGCATCGGCGTCCACTTGCAGCGCCCGCTGCAGGCAGGCCAGCGCTTCGGCATGGCGTTGCTGGCGCCGCAGCACGACACTCAGCTGCACATACGCGGTGATGTTTTCCGGGTTGTCGCGCAGCGCCTCACGCCAATGCACCTCGGACTCGAGCCAGCGCCCCTGCTCCTGCACGACCCGATCGAGATACGCACGTGCCGCCGGGAACGCGGGCTCCAGCGCAAGGGCATCGCGAAAGGCCTGCTCCGCCTGCGCAGGCTGACCTTGCGCCAGAAGATTGGTGCCCAGGTTGTAGTGGGTCGTGGCCGACTGCGGCTGCAGCGACAGCGCGCTGCGGTAGCTGGCTTCGGACTCCTCCAGACGCCCCGCTTCCTGCAGGACCAAACCCAAGGTGCCTTGGGCCTCGGCAAACTCGGGCACGAGCAGCAAGGCCTGGCGCAGGCTGGCCTCGGCCTCCTGCAGCCGGCCCTGGTCATGCTCGGCGCTGCCGCGGTCGAGCAGCGCGTGGGCACGTTGCACCAGTGCCACCAGCGGGTCGGCATCGGTGGCGCACCACTGCCTGAACATCTGCTGGTAGGCGTTCTCGACTTCGCGCGCAAAGCCGACCTCGTTCATCAAGGGGCTCGCCCGCATGCGTGGGCGCAGTTCGGCGCGCAGGCAGGCCAGTCGCGCCGAGTCCTGCGCCAGCGCCACGACCTTGTCGACATACCCGGCCACGTCCTGGGCGATCCATTCCGGATGTCCGATACCGTTCAGCACGGCGCTGCCCACGCGGCCGACGCTGGGCCGGCCGGCGAGCGTCACAAAGGGCACGCCCATGTACAGGCTCTCGAACAGCGTGGTGCCCGAGTTGTGCGGAAAGCAATCCAGCCCGATGTCGATGCCACGCAGCAAGTCCCACGGCGGGCTGTGATAGCCGATGGTCAGGCGCTCCGGCCCGATGCCGAACTCGGCAAAACGCGCCAGCAGGGCCTGCTGCGCGGACGCGTCCGCATAGCTCGAGCTGTCGACCACCAGCCGGGCCTGCGGCAATCGCTCCAGGATCTGCGACCAGGCCTGCAGCGTGTGCCGATTGATGCGCACCGCGCGCGTGAGCGTGCCCAGCGTGATGCAGCCATTGCGCTGCGCAGGCAGGGGCCCCACTTCGCCCATGCCGGCAGCTGGTCGATAGACCAGGCCGACCGGCAGCCGCCATGGCGTCTCCGAGAAGAGTGCCTCCGACCCCTCGGGCGCACTGGCGGCATCGGTCAGGTAGTAGTCGATGGCGGACAGCCCCGTCGTGTAGGCAAAGCCCAGCCAGCTCAGCGAGACCGGCGCCGGCTTGCGCGCGAAGACCCCGAGGCGGTTGCCCACCGTGTGGCCGGCAAGGTCCACCAGGATGTCAATGCCGTCGGCGCGAATGCGCTCGGCCACGGCGGCGTCGCTCAAGCCGCGCGTGGGCACCCAATGGTCGACATAGCCCTGGTAACGCTGTGTCGCTGCGTCTTCGCGCACCAGCTCGGCGTAGGCCCAGATCTCGACCGCCTGGCAGTCGTGCGCGGCCAGCAAGGGCTCCAGGAACCGTGCACAAGCGTGCTCGCGAAAGTCTGGCGACACGTAACCGACCTTCAGCCGGCGTGCCGCGCTGCGGGCGTTCGTGTGCGTCTTCCACATGCCGCGCAGTGGGTGACCGAAACGCCGGTCGTATTCGCGGTAGGCCGCGAATATCTCTGCGCCGCTGCGCTCCGGGTGGTAATTCAGCGTAAACAGCATGTTGCTGTAGATGTCTTCGTGGCCCGGCTGCACGGCCAGCGCCCGTTCGAAGTGGAGCACCGACGCGTCGTGCCGGCCCTGCTTCTGGTAGGTGATGCCCAGGTTGTTGAAGGCTTCCAGATACGCCGGCTTGAGCGCCAACGCACGGGCCAACACCTGTTCGGCCTCCGCGAAACGACCGCTGTCCTGCAGCGCATGGCCCAGATTGCAGAACACCTCGGCGTCGTCCGGCAGCAGTTGCGCGGCCCGGCGCTTGGCCATGATGGCTTCGCTAGACTTGCCCTGCGGCTGCAACATCACGCCCAGGGCCTTCCAGACGAAGCCGTTGTCGGGAAATTGCTCGGTCAAGGCCCGGGCCATCTGCTCGCCCTCGACGAAGCGCCGAGCGCGGAACAGTTCGGCCAACGCCTGCATCTGCTGTGGGGTGGGGCTGCCGTGCAAGCTGGTGCGCGGCGCCGCGGGCCGCTCCACGTAACGCTGGAACATGGCGCGGTAGGCTTGCTCGACGGTGCGCGCAAACCCAGCCTCATCCATCAGCGGGCTGGTGGCCATCTGCTGACGCAAGCCCGCACGCACGCTGGCCAAGGCGGGCAGGTCCTGCGCCAGGGCCACGACCTTGTCGACGTACTCGGCCTCGGTCTGTGCGATCCACTGCGGCCGGCCTAGGCCTTGCAGCACCGCACTGCCGATGCGGCCCACGCTCGCCCGCCCCACCAGCGTCACGACCGGCACGCCCAGGTACAGCATTTCAAACAGGGTCGTACCCGAGTTGTGCGGGAAGCAGTCCAGCCCGATGTCGACCGTCCGCATCAGATCCCAGGGCGGGCTGTGGCAGCCAATGGCCAGCCGCTCTTGCGGGATGCCGTGTTCGGCAAAGCGCGCTCGCAGGCGGCGGCAGGGCTCGTCGTCACTGAAGTTGCGGCTGTCGACGACCAGCCGTGAGCCCGGTACCCGCTGAAGGATCTGCGCCCAGACACGCACGGTGTGATCGTTGATGCGGATGGCGCGCGACAAGGTGCCGAAGGTGATGCAGTTCGACGCCACGGCCGGCAGCGGCCCGGGCTCGCCCATGCCAGGGTCAGGGCGGAACACCAAGCCGACCGGCAACCGCCACGGGGCCTCGGCAAAGACCGACTCAGCCCCCACGGGCACGCTGGCCTCGTCGGTCAGGTAGTAGTCGATGGCGGACAGGCCGGTTGTGTAGGCATAGCCCAGCCAGCTCAGCGAGACCGGCGCGGGCTTGCGCGCGAACACGCCCAGACGGTTGCCACGGGTGTGGCCGGCCAGATCGACCAGGATGTCGATGCCGTCGGCGCGGATGCGCTCGGCCACTGCGGCGTCGTCCACTCCCCGGGTCGCCACCCAGTGGTCGACAGACAGGCGGTAGCGTGCCGTGACGTCGTCTTCGCGGTCGAGTTCGGCATAGGCGAACACTTCGACCGCTGTCTTGTCGTGCGCCTGCAGCAGGGGCTCCAGAAAGCGCATGCAGGCATGCTGGCGAAAGTCGGGTGAGACGTAGCCAACCTTCAGGCGACGCCGCGCATCGCGCACGTTGGCATGCGCACGCCACTGGCTGCGCAGCGGCGCGCCGAAGTAGCGATCGAACGCGCGGTAGTCCGCGTAGATCTGCTCGGCGCTCAGATCCGGGTGGTAGTTCAGCAGGAACAACAGGTTGTCGAACAAATGCTGCGACTGCAGGCCCAGCGCGAGCGCCCGCCGGTAGCCGTCGACGGCCGACCCGAGATCGCCCAGATGCTGCAACAGGTTGCCCAGGTTGTGATGGGCCAGCGCGTAGTCGGGCTGCGCCTGCAGGGCGGCGCGGTACGAGGCCTCGGCCTCGGCCGTGCGGCCTTGGTCCTGCTGCAGCAGGCCGAGGTTGTTCCACACCTGCGCATGCTGCGGGCGCAGCGCGAGCGCTTCGCGCCAGCGCGTCTCGGCTGCCGCTGCGTTGCCCTGGGCATGCAGCGCATTGCCCTGGTTGAAGAGAAGTTCGGCGCGCAGCGCGGCGATCTCGGCATCGGCCGACAGGCTGGGCTGCACCGGCACGGGCTGCGCCGCGCCGCCGGACTCGGCATGCTGCTCGCGCCACCGCGCGAACATCTGCCGGTAGGCCTGCTCGACCGTGCGCACGAAGGCCCCCTCGTCCATCAGCGCGCTGGCCTGCATCTGCGCACGCAGCCCGCCGCGCAGTTCTGCCAACGCCGGCAGGTCCTGCGCCAGCGCCGCAAGTTTGTCCACGTATTCGTCTTCGCTGTACGCGATCCATTCGGGCCGCCCCAGGCCCTGCAGGACGGCGCTGCCGATGCGTCCCACGCTGGGCCGGCCGGCCAGGGTCACGAAAGGCACGCCCTGGTGCAGGCTTTCAAACAGGGTCGTGCCAGAGTTGTGCGGAAAGCAGTCCAGCCCGATGTCGATCGTGCGCAGCAGATCCCACGGCGGGCTGTGGCAGCCGATGGCCAGCCGTTCCCGCCCGATGCCATGCAGGGCGAAGCGCGCGGCCATCGCATCGGCCAGCACCGGATCCTTGAACGAGCGGCTGTCGATGACCAGGCGCGCGTCCGGCACGCGCTGCAGCAGCCTGGCCCAGGCGCGCACGGTGTGGTCGTTGACCCGGACGCCGCGCGTCAGGGTTCCGAACGTGATGTGGCCCGCGCGCAGGGCCGGCAGCGGCCCCGGGTCGCCCATGCCGGCACCGGGCCGGTACACCGCGAACGGCACGCCGGGCAGGCGCCATGGCGCCTCGGAGAACAGGGCTTCGCTACCGGGCGGCGCGCTGGCCGCGTCCGTCAGGTGGTAGTCGATGGCGCGCAGCCCGGTGGTGCTGGCGCAACCCAGCCAACTGACCGAGACCGGCGCGGGCTTGCGCGCGAAAACGTCCAGGCGGTTGCCCTTGGTATGGCCGGCCAGGTCGACCAGGATGTCGATCCGGTCGGCGTGGATGCGCTCTGCCAGCGCCTGCGCATCCATGTCCTGCGTGGGCACCCAATGGTCGACCAGGGTCTGGTAGCGCTCTGTCAGCGCATCGCCGGGCTGCCGCATCTCGGCATAGGCGAACAATTCGAACGCGCTGCGGTCGTGGCCGCTCAGCAGCGGCTCCATGAAGAAGGTGCAGGCATGGTGGCGGAAATCCGGCGAAACATAGCCCACCCGCAGGCGCCGACCGTCTGCGGACGGATTCGCATGCGCCGGCCAGTACGCGCGCAGTGGCGCACCGAAACGTTCTTCATAGGCGGCATAGGCCTGCTGGATCTGCTCGGCCGTCGCGTCCGGGTGGTAGTTCATGACGAACAGCAGGTTGTCGAACGCCACCCGGTAGTCCGGCTTGGCCTGGACCGCGCGCGACAGCGCATCGATGGACAGTTCGACCAACCCCTGGGCGGTATGGATGCCGCTCAGGTTGTTCCAGGCTTCGGCGAACTGGGGATTCAGCTCCACGGCGCGCTCGAAGTGGGCCGCAGCCTCGGCCACCTGGCCCTCGGCATTGAGCACCAGGCCCAGGTTGTTGAGTGTCTCGGCATGGTCGGGCCGCAACGCCAGGGAAGCGCGCAGGGCGGTGATCGCCGGGCTGCGTTGCTCCAGTTCGAAATGGGAGCGGCCCAGGTTGCACAGGCTCTCCGCATCGGCGGGGTCCAACGCCACGGCGCGCTGCTTGGCCGCCAGGGCCTCGTGCTTGAGCCCCTGCGCCTGCAACATCGCGCCCAGCGACTTCCACAGGAACGCGTCGGCCGGATAGCGCTGCAGCAGGCCCTGTGCACGTGCGGCGCCAGCCGCCCACTCGCGGCGCTGGAACAAATCGACCAGGGCCTGCTGCTCGGCTGGTGGCAGTAGTGCGGCCGGGGCCTCGGGCTGGGCCGGCGCGGCGACCACCGGGGGCCGGCGCGCCAGCCGTTCGGCGAGGCTCTGGGCCTGCGTGCGCTGCAACCCATGCGCGCGCGCCATCTCCAACACCTGCTCCGCCAGCGCCGGCTGCCCAGCGCGGATCAATGCGTCCACATAGCTGAACCAGAACTGCGGCCGCGCCGCGTCTGCATTCAAGGCCGCCTCGAAGTGCGCCAGCGCGTCCTGCGGGCGCCCCAGCTGAATCGCATACAGCACGCCCAGGTTGTGCAGCGCATCGGCGTGACCGGGCTGCTGCGCAAGCACCGCGCGGTACAGCTGCTCGGCCTGCTCGAAGTCGAACGCGCGGTGCCGCACGATGGCCTGCTCCAGCAGCTCGGGCCAGGCGGCAGCGTCAAGGAGTTCGGTCATCGGCATGGGCACAGCGTGCTGGCGTGGATCTGGCTGCCGAGAATAGCGATTGTTCGCCTGCAATATGGCTTGAATTGCGTTCGAATCATCGGCCAATTGCGGGCCTCGGGCCAGCGCCACAGCCGCCCGCCCGTGTGCCGACTGTTACAACGGCGCGCCGATCAGGCCGTGGTTTCAGGCGCTTATACGTGCTTAGAACGCTTCGTATCTCGCGCTCCATCCGATACATTTGCAAGCAGATAAGCCTTGTCGAACCGGCCGCCGTCCCAGGCGCGGCGCGGGCTGGTCCACCCCAACAACCCAGCAGCACCCTTCATGATCGTCATCATCGGCTACGTCGTCGCCATGGGTTGCATCTTTGGCGTGTACGTCTTTCACGGCGGCAACATCCAGGTGATCCTGACTGCGCTGCCGTTCGAGCTGATCACGATCTTCGGCGGCGCCCTCGGTGCGTTCGCCGTGAACAACCAGCCCAAGGTGCTCAAGGCCACGCTGAAGGCGCTGCCCACGGCCTTCAAGAGTTCGAAGTTCACCAAGGCCCGCTACATGGAGCTGATGGCGCTGCTCTACGACATCTTGCAGAAGGCGCGCAAGGACGGCCTGATGTCGATCGAGAAAGACGTGGAGGAGCCCGAAGCGTCGGAGATCTTCAAGAAGTACCCGACGGTGGGCAGCGACCACCACGTGGTGGAGTTCATGACCGACTACCTGCGCATGATGGTCTCGGGCAACCTGAACGCGCACGAGATCGAGTCGCTGATGGACAGCGAGATCGAGACCCACCACCAGGAGGCGCACGCCCCTGTGGCCGCCATCGCACGGCTGGCCGGCGCGCTGCCGGCCTTCGGCATCGTGGCCGCCGTGCTGGGTGTGGTGAACACCATGGGTTCGGTGGGCCAGCCGCCCGCCGTGCTGGGCGGCATGATCGCCTCGGCCCTGGTCGGCACCTTCCTCGGGATTCTGTTGGCCTACGGCGTGGTCGAGCCGCTGGGCGGCCTGCTGGAACAAAAGAGCGAGGACGCGGCCAAGGAGCTGCAGTGCATCAAGACCACGCTGCTCGCCAGCATGCAGGGCTACAACCCGTCGACTGCAATCGAGTTCGGCCGCAAGGTGCTGTTCTCGACCGAGCGCCCCAGCTTCGCAGAGCTGGAAGCCCACGTGAAGAAGAAGTAACGGAGGGCTGAACCATGGCCGGAGACGGAAAGAAGCTACAGCCGATCATCGTCAAGAAGATCAAGAAGTCGGGCCACGCCGTGCATGGCGGTGCGTGGAAGATTGCGTATGCCGACTTCGTGACGGCCATGATGGCCTTCTTCCTGCTGATGTGGCTGCTGGGCTCCACATCCGAGGGCGACAAGAAGGGCTTGTCGGACTATTTCAGCGCGCCGCTGAAGGTGTCGATGCAGGGCGGCACGGGCGCCGGGGCCAGCAACTCCATCCTGCCCGGCGGCGGCAAAGACCTGACCGAGAAGACCGGCCAGACCATGCGCGGCCAGTCCGACGATCCGATGAAGCGGCGCATGTCCGAAGAGGCGGCCAAGGCCGAGGTGGCGCGCCAGGATGCGCGCCGCATCGAGAGCCTGCGTGCCAAGATCGAGGCCATGATCACGGCCAGCCCGCGGCTGAACGAATACCGCTCGCAGATTCGGCTGGAGACCACGCCGGATGGCCTGCAGATCCAGATCGTGGACGACCAGAACAGGCCCATGTTCGACAGCGGCAGCGCGCTGGTCAAACCCTACATGCGCGACATCCTGCGCGAGATCGGCACCGCGCTGACCGGTGTGGAAAACCGCATCAGCCTGTCTGGCCACACCGACAACAAGCCCTATGGCAACGGCGACCGCGGCTACAGCAATTGGGAACTGTCGTCCGACCGGGCCAACGCTTCGCGCCGCGAACTGGTGGCCGCCGGCATGCCGGACGAGCGGCTGGGCCGCGTCGTCGGCCTGGCGGCCAGCAACCTGCTGGATCGGCAGAACCCGGGCGCCCCCGTGAACCGGCGCATCACGCTGACGGTGCTCACGCGCGAGGCCGAGGCGCGGCTGATCGGTGGTGCCACAATAGCTCCCTCCGCGGGCGCGCCACCAGCGCAGCCTGCGGAGACCGGCCCTCCCGCCGGGACCACCGCCGCACCCGGCACGTCATGAGGAATCGAGAGCCCGATCCATGCGCCCTGATCCTGCCAACCCCCGCTCACGCTAAAAGAGGCAAATGTGGCTGACCTACGCTTTCTGATCGTCGACGATTTCTCGACCATGCGCCGCATCGTGCGCAACCTGCTCAAGGAGAGTGGCTACACCGAGGCTGAAGAGGCCGAAGACGGTGTCGCCGCGCTGAACAAGCTGCGCAACGGCCGCTTCGACTTTGTCGTGAGCGACATCAACATGCCCAACATGAACGGCTTCGAACTGCTCACGCAGATCAAGCAGGATGAGAAGCTGAAACACCTGCCGGTGTTGATGGTCACGGCCGAAGCGCGCAAGGAAGACATCGTGGCGGCGGCCCAGGGTGGCGCCGCCGGCTACATCGTCAAGCCATTCACGAAAGCCACGCTCGAGGAGAAGGTGGCCCACATCCTCAAGAAGCTGGGGCTGTAAGGTGGATATGCAGACCAGCGACCTCTCCCCGCAGCCTGCCGACCCCTACCCTTCCCAGTCGCTGGACGGCGCCACGCCTGACGTCCACCACAAGATCGGCCTGCTGACCCGCCAGTTGCACGACTCGCTGAGCGAGCTCGGCTATGTCGACAAACTACGCGGCAGCGTTGACGAACTGCCGGACGCGCAGAGCCGTCTTTCCTACATTGCCCGCTTGACCGGCGAGGCCGCCGAGAAGGTGCTCAGCCGCGTCGAGCTGGCCAAGACGCAGCACGACTTCATCGCCTCCGAGACGCGCCGCATCGGCGCGCTGCTGGTCAAGGACCCGGTGGCCGCTGTGGCGACCGGGCAGATCTACAACTTCGTCGCCGACGTGGACAAGGCAAGCCAGGAGATCGACTCCCATCTGACCGAAATCATGATGGCGCAGGACTTTCACGATCTGACAGGCCAGGTGATCGCCCGCGTGGTGAACCTGGCCGCCACGATCGAAGAGCAGCTGGTGGCGATTCTGATCCAGACCGCGCCCTCGGCGGCGCCGGTCCCGTCGAAGGCTCTGCAGGGGCCGGTGGTGGACGCCGAGGCCCGGGACGACGTGGTGACGGACCAATCGCAAGTCGACGATCTGCTGGCCAGTTTGGGGTTCTGAGCGCGCCTGCGCGGTGGCCGATTAGCCCGGCCAACCGCCTTCTTATCGGGCTTTAGTTCCCGCCCCCGTTCCAGACAATGCGGCACCACCCTCGCCGCATGCCATGGAATCCAGCAGCCAAGACCGCAACCTTCCCGCCTCGGAGCGCAAGCTGGCGCAGGCGCGCAAGGACGGGCAGGTCTCGCGCTCCAAGGACTTGTCGCACCTGGCCGTGCTGGGCGTCGGCAGCTTCGCGCTGATGGTGCTGGCGCCGGTGTTCTTTCAGCACCTGAAGCTGGCGTTCAGCCAACAGTACAGTTTTCGCGCCGACACGCTGGCCCAGGCCAGCACCATGCTGGACCGGCTGCAGAGCATGACCATCGTGGGCCTGTCGGCCAGCGTCGCGTTTGCGGCCATCGTGCTGGTGGCGGCGATCGGCAGCGCCATTGCCGCCGGCGGCTGGATCATCACCACCAAGCCGCTGATGCCGGACCCGAACCGGCTCAATCCGCTGTCTGGCCTGGGCCGCCTGTTCTCCAAGGAACAGCTGGTCGAAGTCGGCAAGCTGCTGGTGATCACCGGCGTGCTGGGCGTGGTGGCCTGGTCCTATCTGAAGGGCAGCATCGAGCGCGTGGCCTCGATGGTGCTGCAGCCCTCGGTGGCCTCCATCGCCATGCTGGGCGATTGGCTGACGATGGGCCTGTCGCTGCTGCTGCTGGTGGTGTTCGTCGTGGCCATGGTGGATGTGCCGCTGCAGACCTTTCTGCTCAAGGGGCGGCTGAAGATGTCGCACCAGGAAGTCAAGCAGGAGCACAAGGAATCCGAGGGCAACCCGCAGCAAAAGGGCCAGCTGCGCGCACGGGCCCGCGAGATCGCCAACCGCCGCAGCATCCAGGCCGTGCCGAAGGCCGATTTCGTGCTCATGAACCCGACCCACTTCGCCGTGGCGCTGCGCTATGACGAGCGCACCATGGCCGCGCCGCAGGTCATCGCCAAGGGCGCGGACCTGTTGGCCATGCGCATCCGCGAGGTGGCGCAGCAGCATGCCATCCCCGTGCTGCAGTCGCCGATGCTGGCGCGCGCGCTGTACGCGCATGCCGAGCTGGACGGCGAGATCCCCTCGGCGCTCTACACCGCCGTCGCGCAGATCCTGGCCTACGTGTACCGGCTGAAGGCAGCCATGCGCGGCGAGGGCCCGATGCCCGAGGAGCAGCCCACGCCCTTCGTGCCGCCCGAGCTCGACCCGCTGGGCAAGACCGTGGTGGCCGAAACCACCGAAAGCCGCGGCGACGGCCCCATCGATGACATCACGCCCGTGGAGCCGATGAAATGAACCCCCAACTGCGCAAGGCCCAGGCCTGGCTGAAGGCCAACAGCACGCAGATGAGCGGCATGGCCGCGCCGCTGCTGGTGGTGGCGGTGCTGGCGCTGATGGTGCTGCCGATCCCGCCGTGGCTGCTGGACAGCTTCTTCACCGTCAACATCGCCGTGGCGCTGATGGTGATGATGGTGGCGGCGTACATGACGCGGCCGCTGGACTTCTCGGCGTTCCCGGCCGTGCTGCTGCTGACCACCTTGATGCGGCTGTCGCTGAACGTGGCCTCCACGCGCGTGGTCCTGATGGAAGGCCACACCGGCCCGGGCGCGGCCGGCGCGGTGATCGAGGCGTTCGGCCACTTCCTGATCGGCGGCAATTTCGCGGTCGGCCTGATCGTGTTCCTGATCCTCGTGGTCATCAACTTCGTGGTGATCACCAAGGGCGCCGAGCGCATCGCCGAGGTCTCGGCCCGCTTCACGCTGGACGCGATGCCCGGCAAGCAGATGGCGGTGGATGCCGACCTGAACGCCGGCCTCATCGACGACAAGGAAGCCAAGCGCCGGCGCCGCGAGGTCGGTGAAGAGGCGGAGTTTTTCGGCTCCATGGACGGTGCCAGCAAGTTCGTGCGCGGCGATGCCATCGCCGGCATTCTGATCCTGGTGATCAACATCGTCGGCGGCTTTGCCATCGGCATGCTGCAACACGGGCTGTCGGCCACCGATGCGGCCAACAGCTACATCCTGCTGGCGGTGGGCGATGCGCTGGTGGCGCAGATCCCCGGCCTGTTGATCTCGGTGGCCGCGGCCATGGTGGTCTCGCGCGTGGGCAAGGACGAAGACATCGGCGTGCAGATCGTCGACCAGCTGTTCAACTCGCCACGCACGCTGGGCATCACGGCCGGCATCCTGGCGATGCTGGGGCTGATTCCGAACATGCCGCATGCTGTCTTCCTGGGTGCGGCGGCCATTCTGGGCTATGCCGCCTGGGCCATGGCGCACAAGCCCAAGGAGGGCGTGGTCGTGGCGGGGCCGGCGCCATCGCCGCAGGATGGCGAGGCCAGCTGGGACGATCTGCAACCCGTCGACCTGCTGGGCCTGGAGCTGGGCTACCGGCTCATCTCACTGGTGGACCGCACGCGCCAGGGCGATCTGCTCAACCGCATCAAGGGCGTGCGCCGCAAGTTCGCGCAGGAGGTGGGCTTCCTGCCGCCGGCCGTGCATGTGCGCGACAACCTGGAGCTCAAGCCCAGCGCCTACCGCATCACGCTGCGTGGCGTGGTGGTGGGCGAAGGCGAGGCCTTCCCCGGCATGCACCTGGCCATCAACCCCGGCGGCATCACCACACCGCTGATCGGCGCGGCCACCACCGACCCGGCCTTTGGCCTGCCGGCGCACTGGATCGACGAGCGCCAGAAGGAAGCGGCACAAATGGCCGGCTTTACCGTCGTTGATTCGGAAACCGTCATGGCCACGCATCTCTCACACTTGATGCAGGTGCAGGCGGCACGTTTGCTCAGCCGCACCGAGACCCAGCAACTGGTGGAACACGTGACACGACTGGCCCCGAAACTGATCGAAGAAGTGGTGCCGAAGATGGTGCCCATCGCCACCTTCCAGAAGGTGCTGCAGCTGCTGCTGGAGGAGTCGGTGCACATCCGCGATATCCGCACCATCGTCGAGTCGCTGGCCGAGCACGCCGGCGCCATTGCCGACCCGCTGGAGTTGGCGCGCCGTGTGCGCATCGCCCTGGCGCCGGCCATCGTGCAGCAGATCTATGGCCCGACGCGCGAGCTGAACGTGATCGCCATCGAACCCGCTTTGGAACGCCTGCTGGTGCAGGCCCTGGGCAACGCCGCCGGCCCCTCGCTGGACCCGAGCGTGGCCGAGTTGCTCAGCAAGAACGCGGCCGACGTGGCCATGCGGCAGGAAGAGCTGGGCGTGCCGGCCTGCCTGCTGGTGCCCGACCAGATTCGCAATGCGATCTCGCGCCTGGTGCGCCGCGTGGCCCCCCGGCTGCAGGTGCTGGGCCACAGCGAGATCCCTGAAACCCATTCCATCCGCATCGGTCCCATCCTGAGAGGTGCATCTTGAACATTCAACGCTTTACCGCCGCGACCTCGCGCGAGGCCCTGGCCAAGGCCCGGATGGCTTTTGGCGACGGCACCCTGATCCTGTCCAACCGGCCCACGGCAACCGGCGTGGAGGTGATGGCCACGGCCGAAGACACGGTCGGCGCGTTGCCGGCCCCGGCGCTGGGCCCGCGCCAGGAGGCCACGCGCGCCGCCCTGGCCGGCCTGGCCACACAGGCCGCGCCGCAATCCACGGCCAAGGCCCGCATGGCCAGCCGCCCGCAGCCCGCCGACGAAAGCCCGGTGGCCGACGACGCCGATCAGCTGGCCATGAGCACGCTGTCGTTCCAGGACTATGTGCGCGAGCGCATGCTGCGCCGCCGGCACGAAGCGCTGGAGGGCGGCGGCAACGCCGGCTTTGCCGCACGCGCGCAGGCCGATGCGCCACGCGCCGCGATCGGCGTCGCGCCGACTGCCGGCCAGCTGGCCCAACTGGCCCAGCAACTGCAGGCGGCCAGCGTCCCATCGAAGGCCTCGGCCCCACCGGCCAAGCCTGCGGCAACGCGTGTGCAGCATGCGCTGCCGTTCGTCAAAGACGTGATCCACACACGCGCCGCAGCGCCGGCCGCCCCGGCGGCAGCGGCGCCCGCGCACGGCATCGCCGACGAGCTGCAAGCCATGCGCGAGATGATCGAGGAGCGCTTCAACACCATGGCCTGGCTGGGCCAGGCGCGGCAGGACCCGATCCAGTCGAACCTCATGCTCAAGCTGATCCGCTCGGGCTACTCGCCCGGCCTGGCCCGCGCCATGCTGGAGCGCCTGCCGGCAGACATGTCCGCCGGCGACGCCGTGCGCTGGATCGTCGAGGTGCTGGAGCGCAACCTGCGCACCGACGCGAAGCAACTGCCGCTGTACGAGCAGGGCGGCATCTACGCACTGGTGGGCGCCACCGGCGTCGGCAAGACCACGACCGCCGCCAAGCTGGCCGCGCACTGCGTGCAGCAGCACGGCGCTGCCAGCGTGGGCCTGATCACGCTGGACACGTACCGCGTCGGCGCGCACGAACAATTGCGCGCCTACGGCCGCATGCTGGGCGTCGTCGCCCACCTGGCGCACGACCGCGCCGCGCTGCAGGATTTGCTGGGCCTGCTGGGCAACAAGAAGATGGTGCTGGTGGACACCACCGGCGTCGCCCCGCGTGACCCGCGCAAGCAAAGCATGCTGGACGTGATGGACCTGCCCGGCGTGAACCGGCTGCTGGTCGTCAACGCCGGTGGCCACGGCGACACGCTGGACGACGTGATGAGTTCGTTCAAGACCAGCGGCGTGCAGCAGGCCATCCTGTCCAAGGTCGACGAGGCCGTCAAACTGGGCCCGGCGCTGGACGCCACGGTGCGCCATCAGCTGCTGCTGCGCGGTGTGTGCAACGGCCAGCGCGTGCCCGAGGATTTCGAGCGCGCCGACGCGGCCAAGCTGGTGGCCGCCTCGATGCGCAGCAGCGGGCGTTCTGCCTACGACCCGAAAGCACTGGACCTGAGCTTCTACTTCACGCCGGCGGGCGAACCGACACAGCGCGCGAGGTCAGCCCATGTTTGAGGCGATCGCCGGCCAGGGCGCCAGCCTGCGGCAGGGCATGCCGCAGGCGCCGGTGCGCCTGATCACCATGGTCAGCCAGGGCGACCAGTCCAACGAACAGCGCTTGCTGTGGCAACTGTGCCAGGCGCTGCAGGGCTACGGCTACCCACCGGTGGTGCTGGATGGCACGACTGTGGAATCGCGCGAGCAGCCCGGCCTGGTGGACCTGGTGCAGGACGCACCCTGGACCGCGCTGGGCGGAACCGACGCTTCGGACTGGGCCGTGCTGCCGGCAGCCGCCGGGCTGCGGGCACTGGCGCGCGAGCGCGGAGGGCCGTCACCGGTGGCGCGCCTGGGCCAGATCTTTCGTGGCTGCGGCGTGCTGGTGGTCTATGCGCGCAGCGAGCTGCTGATCCCGGTGCTGGCCGACAGCGGCGCCCAGCCTGTGCTGGCCGTGGCGCCGGGCCGCCAGTCCGTGGTGCGCGGCTACCAGACATTCAAACAGTTTCAGTTGCACGCCCGGCTGGTGCCGACACTGGTCTCGCTGGTCACCACCCCGCTCAGAAACGCGGACCAATTGGCGCGTTCAGCCGGTCGAACTCTGCAAAAATGCGCCATGGCTTACCTGGGTTGCCAAACCGATGTGATCACCGTGCGCAGCCTGCCGGGCAGTGGTCGGCGCCAGGACGACGTGCACCGCCTGGCGCTGCGGCTGCTGGAAGGTGGCTCGACCCCGTTTGCTGTCGTGGGGCGAGCCGGCTAGAAGGGACCTGATGTACACCGCCAAAGGCCAGCTGGATCGCGAGCACATGATCCGGCAGTACGTGCCCCTGGTGCGCCGGCTGGCCCACCACATGATCGCCAAGCTGCCCGCCAACATCGAGCTGGACGACCTGATCCAGGTCGGCATGATCGGCCTGTCGGAGGCGTTGACGCGCTATGAGGTGGCTCAGGGCGTGCAGTTCGAAACCTTTGCCACGCAGCGCATCCGTGGCGCCATGATCGACGAGCTGCGCGAGGGCGACTGGATGTCGCGCGGCTCGCGCAAAAGCCAGAAGGACATCGAGCGCGCTGTGCAGCGCGTCGAGCAGCGTGTCGGCCGCGCACCCAGGGAATCGGAGATCGCCGACGAGCTGGGCATGACCCTGCCCGACTACCAGGAGCTGCTGGGCAGGGTGCGCGGCACACAGCTGGTCTACCTGGAAGACATGGGCGGCGGTGAAGACGGCGACGATGGCTTTCTGGACCGCCACACCGGCGACGCCGAGGCCGACCCGATGCAGCGTCTGCGCGACAGCCGGCTGCGCAGCGCGCTGGTCGAGGCCATCAAGGCGCTGCCCGAGCGCGAGCAGTTCGTGATGAGCATGTACTACGAGCAGGACATGAATCTCAAGGAAATCGCCGCCGTGCTGGGCGTCACAGAATCGCGCGTGTGCCAGTTGCACAGCCAATCGGTGGCGCGGCTGCGGGCGAAGATGCGGGCGCATTGACGGCCGCTTTGAGCGCCCAGCAAAAAACCCGCCGAGGCGGGTTTTTTCTTTGGATGCAGGGATGTGCCTGCGCGTGTCAGACCTTGCGTCGGCGTGCCGCAGCGAGACCGGCCAGCGCCAGTCCGACCAAGGCCAGCGACGCCGGCTCAGGCACATCCCGGGAATCGCCCACGCCAGAGCCGCCAGCGCGCGCGCCGGTGATCATGTCCTGCGCACCGGCCGCTGTCAGCGTCATCACGTACTGGCCATCCAGCGCTTCAGACACGTCCAGCGCGTCGTAGAACGAGTAGAGATAGTTCGTCGTGGCTCCGCGCACGCCCGACGTTGCCTGAAACTCGCCAGCCGAATTGGTCCAGGTGCTGGAGGTGTCGTACAGGCTTTCCCAGATGCCCAGCTGGATGGCTGCGCTCATCGAGCTGTTCGTCGGGTTGAGCCAGGCATACGGGTCATAGACGCCGGTGTTCAGGCTCAGCGTGTAGTTCACGGCGCCCAGGAAATCCAGCGTGCGCGCGCGCTCGCCATCCATGTTCACGGTGTAGGTGATCCGATCGCCGCCGTTGATGGATTCGGCCAGGTCGTAGCAGTATGCAAAGAAGTCGTTGGACGAGATGAAGACGGACGGCTCGACGCCACTGGTTGCGGCCACGCTGCCGCTGAACATGCCGACATTGAGATTGTCCGTTTCGGTGCCGAACCGGACGTCGATGTTGCTGTCATAGCCCGAGTCGTGACGCGTGTCGTACAGGGCCGCATCGAAATCGACGCGGACCGTGGCGGCACTGGCAGTCGATGCGACGGCGGCCAAAACGAGGGGGGTAAGGATGTGTTTAATGTGTTTCATGGTGCTTCTTTGTATGCACCATGTGTGCCAGCTTGATGTGAACTTTTACTGCGGACAATCTCACGCCAGAAGTCCGATTCGGCCGGGAAATGTGAACAATGCGACGAGAAACCCTGTCGATGGAATTGACAGGTCTTTAGCGCACGGCGCGCAGGCGCCAATGAAAACGCCCCGCATGGCGGGGCGTTTGCGTGGGCAAAGCAGGCGTCTCTACCGTGCCGGTGCCGCGTAGATGCGGGCCACCGACCCCGTGAAGCCCCCAGCACGGCCGCTGGCGTAGGTGACGCTGTGCTGCGGCACCACGGCCGCCAGGCTCCGCTCATTCACGACGGCGCGGCGGGCCAGGTGTTCACGCTGACGGGAAAGGGACTGGGACACGGCCTGCAGCCGCGCGCGCACTGCCGGCTGCTGCAAGGTGTCCAGCGGTTCGATGCGGCCGGCCTGGGCCAGTTCGGCCATGGCGGTGCGCAGGGCCGTGGCCTCCCGCTCCAGGGCCAGCGCATCGCCGGTGACCAGCCGGGTGGCCATGCTGCCCAGCAACTGCTCGACATCGCCGAGGCTGCGTTCGAGACGGGGGGACGTCATGGCCGGCAACCCCGAACGCTCAGGCGCCGTTTGCCTTGGGTTGCAGCATTTCCTGGGCGTTTGCCAGCATCTTGTCGGCGATCGCCTCGGCATTCACTTTGTAGCTGCCGTTCGCCATGGCGGCCTTGACCGCGTCCACCTTGGTCTGGTCGATATCGCCCAGATCGCCACGGCGCGACGCTTCCATCGTGCGGGCCAGCGCAGAAACCGACACGGACGCGCCAGCGGCCGGCGTGCTTGCGGCCGTTTTCGCCTGCGTGGCGGCTTCCATGTCCTGCCCGGGCCGTTTCGCGACCGGAGCGTTGACTCCGGTGGGCAGCTCGGGCGATTGACCAATCTTCATCGCTCTCTCCAAAAGCCTCGGGTGCAAGGCATCGTGGCAATGGTTTCGGCAGTTCCTGCGGCAACTTGAGGGCCAGCATCATGTTTCGTTCCATCTCCTCGGGCCGGTCACAGCGCCAGCTGAACGGTGCGGGCATCCAGCACGACGCCCGAGAGGATGCGGCCATTGTCCATGCGCACCCGCGCCGGCTGGCCCACCACGCCAGCGCTGAGGGCCTGGGCGCTGGAACTGACGGCAAAGCCCTGGCCCTGCGCCACCACGCGCACCTGGGTGCCCGCAGCGAACACGGTGGCGGCGCGCACCATGGACTGGCGGATCGCCTGCCCCGGCATGTAGGTGCGGGTGGCGATCTGGCCCACCCACAGTTCGGGGTCGGCCAGCACGGGGGAGCGGTCTTCGGCCCAGTCGACCTCGGCCTGCTCGGCGTCGTTGGGGCCGAGCACCGTGCCCTGTTCCACCGGGCTGCGCAGCACCCAGGCCGGCCCGAAGGCCTTGACCGTGATCGGCAGAAAAACGCTCCAGCGGGTGGGTCCGTCCACGCAGCGCAGGCCCAGCCGGGCACGGCCCCACAAGCGCGCGTTGGGCGGCATGAAGGGCTCGACCTGGTTGCACGGGGCCAGCCGCAGCCGGCTGTCCAGCGCGCCGATGCTGACCTCCATGCGCAGGGGCATCTTGTCGTTCTGGGGCAGCGCGGCCAGCACGCCCTCGACCCATTGCTGTGTGGCGGCGGCATAGCCGGTGGTCGCGTCGGCCTGCGCCCAGGCGCCCGCGCAGCCGGCCAGCAGTGCGGGCAGCACCAGGCTGCGCAGCCATCGGATGGGGGCCATGGGCATCTCCTGCAAGCGTGAAAGAACGAGATCCACTGTAGGCACCCGGGCCCGACGCGAAGCGGGAAACAACCCGCCAAACACCGGCCTCATCGCGTCTTCGGCGCCGACCTCACTCCGCACAATTTGCAACACCCCCGGCACCGGACTCCCCCGTGCAGCCGGCCCGATTGCATGAGGTGATGCCATGTTGGACAGGTTGACCGGCTCCATCGATTTCCAGGCCCGCGCACTGGTGCTGCGCTCGGAACGCCAGCGCACGATCGCCAGCAACATCGCCAACGTGGACACGCCCGGCTTCGTGGCGCGCGACTACAAGTTCGGCGAGGCGCTGCAAAGCGTGATGGACAACCCGAAGGGCTACACCGTCAGCACCGCGCCGGCCCGCACCGACGCGCGGCACCTGGCGTTCTCGCGCATCGGCACGCTGAACGGCGGCGCCAACCAGCCCGAGCTGGGCTACAGCGTGCAGGCCCAGCCGAACCTGGACAACAACACCGTCGACCTGGACCGCGAGCGCGCCAACTTCGTCGACAACACCGTGCGCTATGAGGCGGCGCTGCGCTTCATCAACGGCCATTCCAAGACCATGCTGTCCGCCATCCAAGGGCAGTAAGGAGCGACGCCATGTCCATGTTTTCCATCTTCGGCATCTCGGGCAGCGGCATCAGTTCGCAGTCGCAGCGGCTCAACGTGGTGGCCAGCAACCTGGCCAACGTCGATGCCGTGGCGGGGCCCGACGGCACCCCCTACAAGGCGCGGCAGGTGGTGTTCCAGACCACGCTGATGGGGGCCGAGAGCGCGGCCGGCGTGGCCGTGCGCCAGGTCACCGAGAGCGAGGCGCCGGGCCGCAAGGTGCTGGACCCGAACCACCCGCTGTCCGACGCGCAGGGCTATGTGACGCATTCGAACGTGAACGCGGTCGAGGAGATGGTCAACATGATTTCGGCCTCGCGCTCCTACCAGAACAACGTGGAAGTCATGAACACCGCCAAGACCCTGCTGCTCAAAACGCTGCAGATGGGCCAGTGAGCACCGCCGGGCCGCCCCAAGGTGCTCAGCACCGCAGCACGCAGTGCGAAGGTACTCCAGTTCCGCCCGCCCACATTGAGAAGGACACCCCATGGCCATCAGCACCGACGTCATCAGCGCCATCAACGGCACCCCCGCCGGCAGCAGTGCCGGCAACAGCACCGCCACCGCACAGGCCACGCAGGACCGGTTCCTCAAGCTGCTGGTGGCGCAGCTGAACAGCCAGGACCCGATGAACCCGATGGACAACGCGCAGATGACCTCGCAGATCGCGCAGCTCAACACGGTGACCGGCATCGAGACGCTGAACGCCACGGTGACCGGCATGATCTCGCAGCTGGCCTCGCTGCAGACGCTGCAGGGCGCCAGTATGGTGGGCCGTGAGGTGCTGGTCGAGGGCTCGGGCCTGTCCGTGACCGACGGCGTGGGCCGCGGCAGCTTCGACCTGGGGGCCGCCGCCGACACGGCCAGGATCGAGATTCGCACCGCCGGCGGCACGCTGGTCGACACGCTGCAGATGAACGCGCTGAGTGCCGGCCGCCAGAGCTTCGAGTGGGACGCCTCCAAATACAGCGGCGGCGCCGACCTGCAGTTCAAGGTGACCGCCACCAGCAACAAGACCCCCGTCACCGCCACCCCGCTGGAGCGCGCCAAGGTCGGCGCCGTCAGCAACGAGAACAACGCGCTGATGCTGCAGCTGGCCAGCGGCGCGACCGTCGCGTACAGCGCCGTCAAGGCCATCTTCTAACTGCCCCGCACCTTCCTTCTCCACAGGAGTCCGCCATGAGTTTCCAACAAGGCCTGTCTGGCCTGAACGCCGCCAGCAAGAACCTGGATGTGATCGGCCACAACATCGCCAATGCCAACACCACGGGCATGAAGTCCTCGCGCGCCGAGTTCGCCGAGCTGTACGCCTCCAGCCTGGGCTCCTCAGGCGGCATCAACAGCGGCATCGGGGTGGAGGTCAACACCGTCTCGCAGCAGTTCACGCAGGGCAACGTGAGCATCACCGGCAACACCATGGACGTGGCCATCAACGGCAACGGCTTCTTCCAGATCACGCAGCCGAACGGCTCGCCCGCCTACACGCGGGACGGCACGTTCAAGCTGACCAAGGACGGCGAGATCGTCACCACCGACGGTGGCGCGCTGATGGGCGTGACCGCGCTGCCTGATGGCTCCGTGCCGACCGGTGGCGCGGTCGGCCCGCTGGTGCTGCCGGCCGGCGGCGAGATCGACGCCCAGATCAGCACCAAGGTGGACCTGCGCTTCAACCTGGACGCAGCGGCCGCCGTGCCCACCGGCACCGCGCCGGCGGCCCTGGTGCCGCCGCTGGAGACCTACGGCACTTCGGCCATCGCCTACAACTCGCAGGGCGCCGAGATCCCGGTGGCCATGTACTTCACGAAGACCGCCGCCAATGCGTGGGACGTGTGGACCTCGGTCGACGGTGCTGCGCCCACGCTGGCCGGCCCCATGACCTTCGGCAACGACGGCAACCTGACCTCGTCGCCCACGGGCCTGACGCCGCTGACGCTACTCGAATCCGACGGCGCGACCACCTTCCCGGTGGCGATCAACCTGGAGCGGGCCACGCAGTTCGGTTCGTCCAAGTTCTCGGTGACCAAGGCCGTGGGCGATGGCCAGGCGCCCGGCAAGCTCACCTCGATCAACATCGACGAGAGCGGCCTGATCCAGGGCGTGTATTCCAATGGCAAGTCGATCGCCGCGGGCCAGATCCAGCTGGCCACCTTTACCAACATGCAGGGGCTGGCGCCGATCGGCGGCAACCTGTGGCAGGCCACGTTCTCCTCGGGCCCGCCAACGGCCACCGGCGTGCCGGGCACCGGCAACCTGGGTGTGCTGCGCGCCGGCGCGCTGGAAGACTCCAACGTCGACCTGACCAAGGAGCTGGTCAACATGATGACCGCGCAGCGCACCTACCAGGCCAATGCGCAGACCATCAAGACGCAAGACCAGGTCTTGAACACGCTGCTGAACCTGCGCTGACCTGAGCCCACCAGAAAGCTGAGCCATGGACCACATCATCTACACCGCGATGACGGGCGCCATCGCCGCCTCGAGCCGGCAGGCGGTGTTGTCCAACAACCTGGCGAACGTGTCGACCAACGGCTTTCGCGCCGAGCTGTCGACCTTCCGCTCGGTGCCGCTGAACGGGCCGGGCTCCAGCAGCCGCGTGTTCGCGCTGGAGACCACGCGCGGCCACTCCGAAACCCCCGGCGCCGTGCAGCGCACCGGCCGCAACCTGGACGCCATGGCCCGCGACAACGCCTGGTTTGCCGTGCAGGGGCTGGACGGCACCGAGGCCTACACCCGTGGCGGCGCGTTCGAGGTCTCGCCGGCCGGCGTGCTGGTCACGCCCACCGGGCTGCCGGTGCTGTCGGCCGGGGGCGCGCCGATCGACGTGCCGCCGAATGCCGAAGTCACGCTCGGCTCGGACGGCACCGTCAGCGCCAAGGCCGGCAACCAGCCGTCGACCAACCTGGGCCGGTTGAAGCTGGCCACGCCGACGCCTGAAGAGCGGCTCAAGCGCAGCGACGACGGCCTGTTTCGCACCGCCACAGGCGACCCGCTGCAGGCCGACGGCAACGCGCGCCTGCAGGTCGGTGCGCTGGAGAGCTCGAACGTCAACGCGATCGAGACCATGGTCGGGATGATCCAGGTCGCACGCCAGTTCGAAGTGCAGATGCGCATGTTGCAGATGGCCGAATCGGGCGACAAGAGCGCCAGCCAACTGCTCGGTATTCAAGGATAAGGAAGCCTCGCCATGATCAATTCGCTCTGGATCTCCAAGACCGGCATGGAAGCCCAGCAAACCCAGCTGGACGTCATCTCGCACAACCTGGCCAACGTCTCGACCACCGGCTACAAGCGCGCCAATGCGGTGTTCGAAGACCTGATCTACCAGAACCTGCGCCAGGTCGGCGCCAACAACACCGAGGCCGAGCAGCTGCCCACCGGCCTGCAGCTGGGCCTGGGCGTGCGCACCGTGGCCACCAGCCGCTCGTATGCGCAGGGCACGATCCAGCTGACCAACAATGCCTTCGACGTGGCCATCAATGGCAACGGCTTCTTCAACATCCAGCTGCCCGACGGCAGCGTCGGCTACACGCGCGACGGCAGCTTCCAGGTCGACTCGCAAGGCCGGCTGGTCACCGCCAACGGGCTGCCGGTGGCCAACGGCGTGACGGTGCCGCCGAACGCGCTGTCGGTGAACATCAGCGAGACGGGCACGGTCTCCGTCGTGCTGCCGGGCAACGCCGCACCGCAGACGGTGGGCACCATCGCACTGTCGAACTTCATCAACCCGCCCGGGCTGGAGCCGCGCGGCCAGAACATCTTCACCGAGACCGCCGCCTCGGGCCAGCCGCAGGGCGGCACGCCGGGCACCAACGGGCTGGGCATCATGAAGCAGAACTACCTGGAAACCTCGAACGTCAACGTGGTGCAGGAGCTGGTGACCATGATCCAGACCCAGCGCGCCTACGAGATGAATTCCAAGGCCGTGCAGACTTCGGACCAGATGCTGCAGAAGCTGGCGCAGCTGTGAGGGCTCTGGCATGACTTACTCGCGACGCTTCACACCCTGGCTGCTGGCGCTGGCCGCGTTCGCGCTGGCCGGCTGCGAGACGCTGCAGCAGACGCCCAAGGTCGAGTTCCCCGCCGAATCGTTGTCGCGCCCGGTGGCCATGGCGCCGGCAACGCCCGTTGCCGTCACCGGCGGGCTGTATTCGCACGTGCGCTACCGCCCCTTTTTCGAGGACCGCCGCCCACGCCTGATCGGCGATTCGCTCACGGTGCAGATCGTGGAGAACATCAACGCCAGCCAGCGCTCGTCGTCCACGGTCGACAAGGCCGGCTCGGTCAACAGCGGCATCAGCGGCTTCCCGTTCCTTTCATCCAAGTTGCTGGGCAAGCTCAACGTCGGCGCCGAGACCGAGAACACATTTGCCGGCAGCGGCGGCACGCAAAGCGCCAACACCTTCACCGGCACCATCACCGTGACGGTGGTCGACGTGATGCCCAATGGCCACCTGGTGGTGGCCGGCGACAAGCAGATCGGCGTCAACCAGAACGTGGACGTGCTGCGCTTCTCCGGGACGGTGGACCCGCGCGCCGTGCAGGCCGGCAGCTCGGTGCCATCGACCGCCGTGGCCAACGTGCGGGTCGAATCGCGCGGCCGTGGGCAGCAGCAGGATGCGCAGGTAATTGGCTGGCTGGCGCGGTTCTTTTTGAGCGTTCTGCCGTTCTGACGCTGCGCAGAATAGGCGCAGCTTCCCCCACCCCCCCTGACTGCCGCCATGCCCAACGCCCTGCGCTTTCTCCTCCCGCTGCTCGCGGCGCTGTCGCTGCTGGCGCTGCCGGCGCAGGCCGCGCGCATCAAGGAGCTGGCGTCCGTCCAGGGCGTGCGCAGCAACCAGTTGACCGGCTATGGCCTGGTGGTGGGCCTGGACGGCACCGGCGACCAGACCACGCAGATGCCCTACACCACGCAGAGTCTGTCGAACTACCTGCAGCAGCAGGGCATCAGCCTGCCGGCGGCCGCCGCCTCGCAGTTGCAGCTGAAGAACGTGGCGGCGGTGCTGGTGACGGCGCAGCTGCCGGCGTTCGCGCAGCCCGGCCAGGTGATCGACGTGACGGTGGCCTCCATGGGCAACGCCAAGTCGATCAAGGGCGGCACGCTGATCGCCACGCCGCTGCGCGGTGCCGATGGCGAGATCTACGCGCTGGCCCAGGGCAGCCTGGTGGTGGCCGGCGCCGGCGCTGCCGCTGGTGGCAGCAAGGTGCAGATCAACCACCTGTCGGCCGGCCGCATTCCCGGCGGCGCGCAGGTCGAGCGCAGCGTGCCCTCGCCACTGCAGGACGGCGACTACGTCACGCTGGGGCTGGACGAATCGGACTTCCAGACCGCGCGCCGCGTGGCCGCCGCCATCAATGACCGGCTGGGCACGGGCCTGGCGCAGGCGCTGGACGGCCGCACGGTGCAGGTGCGCGCGCCGAACAACCCCAACGCCCGCGTCAACTTCATCGCCGAGTTGCAGGAGCTGCAGATCGAGAAGGTCATGCCCGCGGCGCGCGTGGTCATCAACGCACGCACCGGCTCCATCGTGCTGAACCAAGCCGTGACGCTGGGGGCCTGCGCCATTGCGCACGGCAACCTGTCGATCAGCATCGCCAGCACGCCGGTCATCAGCCAGCCGGCTCCGCTCTCGCAGGGGCAGACGGTGGTGACGGAGCAGGCGGACATCAAGGTCACGCAGGAGCCCGGCAAGCTGCTGTCGATGCCGGCCTCGTCGCAGCTGTCTGACGTGGTGCGCGCACTGAACGCGCTGGGCGCCACGCCGCAGGATCTGTTGGCCATCCTGCAGGCGATCAAGGCCGCAGGCGCACTCAACGCAGAGTTGGAGGTGATCTAGATGTCGCTCTCGCCCCTTGCCACCAACTCGAACGGCCTGGCCGCTGACGCGCGCTCGCTGGACGCGCTGAAAGCCTCGGCCAACAAGGACGGCGCCGGGGCCATCAAGGAAGCGGCCAAGCAGCTCGAATCGCTGTTCATGCGCGAGCTGATCAAGAGCATGCGCGAGGCGACGATGAAGTCCGGCATGCTGGACAGCAACCAGACCCAGATCAGCAGCGACCTGCTGGACCAGCAACTCTCGGTCTCGATGTCGGGCCTGCAGGGGGGGCTGTCCGCCGCGATCGAGCGCCAGCTGGCGCGCCAAACCGTGGGCATGGACAACACGCGCGTGCCGCCTGCCAGCGTCGAGAAGGTCTCGCGTGCCGGCAGCGGCACGGGCAAGACCGGCTTCGTGCAGCAGCACCAGGACGCGGCGGCCCGCATCGAGCAGCAAAGCGGCATCCCCGCCAGTTTCATGATCGGCCAGGCCGCGCACGAAACCGGCTGGGGCAAGCGCGAGATCAAGCATGGCGATGGCAGCACCTCGTTCAACCTGTTCGGCATCAAGGCCGGCGCGGGGTGGACAGGCAAGGTGGCTGAGGTGACGACCACCGAGTACGTGAACGGCGAGGCGCGCAAGATGAAGGCCAAGTTCCGCGCCTACGATTCGTACGAAGAGTCGTTCCGCGACTACGCCAAGCTCATCAACAACAGCCCGCGCTACGAGAAGGTGCGCACGCAGACCGCCTCGCCGCTGGCTTTTGCCACCGAGCTCAAGCGCGCCGGCTATGCCACCGACCCGGACTACGCCGGCAAGCTGAGCCGCGTGATCAACAGCACGCTGCAGGTGCAGCGGGCGCTCACGGCATGAGCAACATCCTCAATGTCGGCACGCGCGCGCTGCTGGCCAACGAGGTGGCGCTGCAGACGGCTGGCCACAACATTGCCAATGCCAGCACCGTGGGCTATTCGCGCCAGGTGGTGCGGCTGGCCACGGTGGAGGGGCAGTTCAGCGGCAGCGGCTACATCGGCAAGGGCGTGGACGCGGTGGCCATCGAGCGCGTGTACGACGCCTACCTCACGCGGCAGGCCGCGCTGTCCAAATCGGTCTCGGCGCAGGACGTGGCGCGTGCCGAGAAGCTGCTGCAACTCGAAGACGTGTTCGGCAGCGGCACCACCGGGCTGGGTGCTGCGGTCAACGAGATGCTGAACGCCTTCACCGACGTGGCCACCGCGCCGACCGACCTGACCGCCCGCACCGTGGTGTTGACGCGGGCCTCGGAGACGGCGGCACGCTTCAACGATTCGGCCACGCAGTTGGGCAACCTGCAGAAGGGCCTGACCGAGGCGCTGGAGAACAGCGTGGATGCAGTCAACGCGCTGACCACCAGCATCGCCGAGGTCAACAGCCAGATCCAGCAGGCGCGCGGCTCGGGCCAGTCGCCCAACGATCTGCTGGACAAGCGCGACAAGCTGATCAGCGACCTGAACCAGTACGTGCAGACCACGGCGCTGGACAACAACGACGGCACCGTCAGCGTGTTCGTGGCGCAGAGCCAGCCCATCGTGCTGGGCACCCGCGCGATCAATATGGAAGTGCGGGCCGACCCGATGGACCCGACGCGCAGCCAGCTGACGGTGGTCAACGGCAATGCGGTGGTACCGCTGCGCGAGGACATGCTGGGCGGCGGTTCGATGTCCGGGCTGATGCGCTTCCAGAACGAAGACCTGGTCGAGGCCACCAACCTGCTGGGCCGCATGGCGGTGGCCATCACGACAGTGGTCAATGCCCAGCATCAGCTGGGGCTGGACCTGGATGGCAACCCCGGCGGCGATCTGTTCAGCCCGCTGCAGATGCCCAACGGCATCGGCGCGGTGGCCAACACCGGCAGCGCCACCGTCGGCGTGAGCGTGGCGAATCCGTCGCAGGCACCGCAGCTGGAGGCGTCGGACTACCGCGTGGTGTTCAGCTCGCCGACCACCTTCACGGTGGAGCGCATGTCGGACGGCACCTTCCCCACTGTGGCCGCCGGCCCGCCACCGACGGTGGACGGCCTGGCGCTGAACATCACCGGCGCGGCCGCCGCGGGCGATATCTTTCTGTTGCGCCCGTTCAGCACGGCGGCCGATGGCATCCATACGGTGTTCGCATCGCCGCGCGACCTGGCCGTCGCCAGCACGGTGCAGGCCAGTATGGGCACCTCCAACACCGGCGGCCTGGCGGTGGCCAGTCTGCGCGCCGGCGTGACGCCGCAGCCGGCCGCCGTGACCATCAGCTTCGTCAACGGCACGACCTACACGCGCTCGGACACCGGGGCCGCCACCTACCCCTACAGCCCCGGCAGCGCGCTCACCTACGACGCGGCCCTACCTACCGCGTGGACACTGCAGCTGAGCGGCGCGCCCCAGCCCGGCGACACGCTGACCGTGGGGCCGATCAACACCGCCTTCGCGCCACTGGACGCCGGCAACGCGCAGGCGCTGATGGACCTGCGCGACCTGGCCATGTTCGACGGCGCGCCGCTGTCGGACGGCTACGCCGCGCTGCTCTCGCAGGTGGGTGTGCGGGCGCAGAGCGCCCAGTTCGCGGCCGATGTTTCCAAGGCCATCGCCGACAGCCTGGAGACGCAGCGCACCGGCGTCTCCGGCGTGAACCTGGACGAAGAGGCCGCCAAGCTCATCCAGTACCAGCAGGCCTACCAGGCTTCTGCCAAGATGATCCAGGTCGCGCAGACCATCTTCGACAGCCTGATCGCTACCGTCGCGCGCTAGACATGAACCACCCCCCAAGCGGCTTCGCCGCTCCCCCCTCTGCTGCGCGAGGAGGGCACACCCAGCGGCCTGGCAGAGCCAGTTCCGCGGGTGCCCTGGCCGGGCCTGTGGTCGGCGCGCTGCTGATTGGGCTGCGGGTGGCTCGCAGCTCAATCGATCATTGAGAGGGAACCATGGCCAACACCTTCACCCGCCTGGGCACCGCCAACACCTACGACAACGCGATGCGCACACTGCAGACGCGCCAGAGCAATCTGTCGGACCTGCAGGCCAAGCTGACCGAGGGCAAGCGCGTGACGCGGGCCAGCGACGACCCGACCGCCGCTGCGCAGGCCGAGCGCGCGCAGACGCGCATCGCCCGCATCACCGTGGAGCAGCGCGCACTGGAGGTGCAAAAGAGCGCCATCGCGCTGGGCGAATCCACCCTGGGCGAGGGCACGGCGCTGCTGCAGCAGTTCCGTGATCTGCTGGTGCAGTCGGGCAACGGCGTCAACAGCGCGACCGAGCGCGAGACGATTGCCAAGCAGCTGACTGGCCTGCGCGACGAGCTGTTCGCGCTGGCCAACCGCAAGGACGCCAACGGCATGCCCTTGTTCCACGGCCTGGGCAGCACGGTGGCACCGTTCGAGATCAGCGCCGACGGCGTCGCGCCCGACCCGGACTACGCCTTCAATGGCCTGCCCGGCCAGGCCGCTGCGGGGCAGACCTCGATCCCGTTCTCGCTGGACGGCCGCGCCACCTGGATGGACGTGCCCGAGAGCAACGGCGTCTTCAACGTGCGCCTGGGCGCCGGCAACACCGGCCAGGCGTACACCGATGTTGGTCTGATCAAAGACCCGGGCCTGATGGCCACCGAGGGCACGGACTACACCGTCACCTTCACCAGCGCGACGAGCTACGACGTGCTGAACAACAGCACCGGCCTGGCGACCACGGGCCAGCCCTATACGCCGGGCCAGACCATCACCCTGGGCGGCATCTCGATGGTCGTCAAGGGCGTGCCGGCGGTCGGCGACCAGCTGGAGGTGAATGCCAACCTGCCGAACGACCGGCCCAGCATCTTCGGCGTGCTGGACCGCGCGATTGCCGGCATGTTCGCGCCGGGCAGCAGCACCGTGGGCGCCAGCAGCACCGATGCGCAGTTCAACCACGAACTGTCGATCTCGCTGGCGCAGGTGGACACCAGCCTGGAGCGCATCGGCGCCGTGCGCGGCCAGGCCGGCGACCTGCTGAACCGGGCCGACCGCATCAGCAGCACGCAGGAGGAGCGCTCGATCCAGTCCGAGGCCGACCGATCGCGCGCAGAGGACATGGATATGATCAAAGGCCTGTCTGATTTCAAGAACCAGCAGACCAGCTACCAGGCCGCATTGCAGACCTACGCATCCATCCAGAAGCTGTCGCTGTTCAACTTCATCAACTAGTACTGCACAGCGCGCCCACCGCGCGTGCAGCGCGAGGACACATGTCGCAATCGGTCGTTGGCAGCATCACCCTGGGCTACCGCCCGCTGTGGAACAAGCAGCGCGAGCTGGCCGCCGTGCAGCTCTTCGTCGAAGCCGCCCAGGGCGGCGCCATCGACGCGGTGCACCTGGTGCAGACGCTGCAGGAGCTGTCTTCGATGGCCACGCCGCAGCTGCTGCTGTCCATGCACAACAAGCGCCTGCTGTCCGACATGCTGGCCCATGCCCCGCCCGGCGACTACTGGGTCGAGGTGCGCAACGAGTGGCTGAGCGAGCCCGACATCGCCGCTCGCGTCCCGCTGGCGCATGCGCGCGGACTGCAGCTGGTGTGGCGCGGCGCACTGGAGGACTGGGCGTCTGTGCCGCTGCGCGCGTGCTTCTTCCTGCGCCTGATGACCATGGAGCCGCATACGGTGGCCGCTGCGCTGCAGGTGGCCAGTGGCGGCCCTGGCGTCAGCCCCGTGGTCGCCGGCCAGCTGTACGAAGGCGTGCACAGCCGCGCGCTGGCCGAACACTGCCTGGACCAGCAGGACGCGCTGGCCCTGGTCGGCTGGCCCGATGAGGACGTGCTGCACGGCCACCGCCTGCAGCCCGTGGCGCCAGACCACCAGATCATCGTGCGTGCCGCCAAGGCGGTCGACGCCGACCAATCGATGGAGCAGATCGAAGCCGTCGTGCGCGACGAGCCGGTGCTGGCCTACCGCTTTCTGGCCTACACGAACTCGGCCTCGATGGGCCTGCGCACCGGCATCGATTCGGTGCGCCACGGGCTGATGATGCTGGGCTACGGCGCGCTCGGCCGCTGGCTGGCCGAGCAGCTGCCGCACGCCGCCACCGACCCCAACCTGCGCCCCGTGAAAGCGCAGATGGTGTTCCGCGCGCGCCTGACCGAGCACCTGCTGGACGCCGGAACCGAAGACAGCCTGCGCCGCGAGGTCTATCTTTGCGGGCTGTTCTCCGAACTCGACCTGCTGCTGCACGACCCGCTGGGCGTGCTGCTGAACCGCCTGCCATTGTCCGAGCGCATCTACGCCGCAGCCGTCAAGCGCAGCGGGCCGTATGCATCGGCGCTGCAGATGGCCCGCGCGTTGGAAGGCGACGACACCAAGACCATGCGCACCGTGGCGCGGACGCATGGGATGTCGATCGAGGAAGTGAATCGGCAGTTGCTGCGGACGTTGGTGGCGGCGCGCAAGTAGCGGGCGAAGACGGCACATCCAAAACCGACCAATTTGGATTCAAATCCCGACTGACTTAAATTGAAACGCCGTCCAATTCAAACCAAAGTTCAGTAGCCCAGCGTCTGCGCCCGCGTGCTACTGGCCCCTTCCAGCCGGTTGCCGCGCAGTTCGACCTGCCGGTCACCCGGCGCAACGCGCAGGTATTCGCCTCCCTTGGGCAGATCGTCGACGAGGGTGTTGTCCTGCATCACCAGCTCGTTGCGCGGCCAGGGGTAGCCCTCGGCGCCGTAGGACACCATGATCGGGTTCTGCGTGGCCGGGCCCTGGCGCAACTGGTTGTGGCTGACGCGCGCGATGCCGCCGTTCGGGAACTCCAGCTCGTAGCTGGCGCTGCCGGCCCCGCCGTCCAGGCGGTTGCCGTGGATCTCGTTGACGGCGGCGCGGCTCTTGAGCAAGTGGCCCACGCGCACATCGGTGAGGACGCTGTCACGCACGCTCAGCCGGGCGATGCGGCCCACATACAGGTTGTGGCTGTAGCCGTCGCCGGCGCCGTTGGCGTGGAAGCGGCTGCGCTCGATGACCAGTTCGCTCGCCGGGTCGTTGGCGCTGAGGATGCCGTTCTCGTTGTCCTCGAACACGCAGTCGACCACCTGCAGACGGCCGGTCTCGAAGCGGATGCCGGCGCCATTGCGCGGCTCGGCACGCGCGCCGCGGAATTCGAAACCCTCGATGCGGATGTCCTGCCCGCGCACGACCCAGATGGCCTTGCGCTCGGCGATGGCGCCGTCGGCCACGAGGCGCACGCGGCCGCCCACGGCCCGAATCTCCAGCCGGCGCTGTGTCCAGACTGCCACATCGGCCCGGTACTCGCCGGCCTGCACCTCGACCACATCGCCATCACGCGCCGCGCGCGCGGCCTGCGCGATGGTGGTGAAGGGTTGGCCAGGGCCGACCTGCAGCGTGGCGGCTAACGCGGCGGCCACGGGCAGCGCGCACAGCGCACCCACGATGGTCCCCACGAGCGCGCCCACCCAGGCGCGGCCCGGCGCTGCCAGACGCCGGCCACTCACCGCAGCGCCCCGCGTGCATCCACGCACAGCAGCTCGGCCACGCGCCCATCCTGCAGGCCACCACGCACGCCCACCATCCAGCCGTGCAGGTTGACGGTGGGGTCGCAATGCCCGGGAATCAGCCAGACCGTCTGGCCCCAGGCCGGCAGGCCCTGGCCGCCATCGGCATGCAGGATGCCGTGCTCATCGCCGCCATTGGCATAGCGCCACGGTGCGCCACCGCCGGGCCGGTGTACCAGCGGCAAGCCGGAATCGATGGCGTGGCTCTTGTGGCCGGCATCGCACACCGCATGCGTGGCGCAGACGCTGGTGACCTGTGATTTGAGGAACAGCGCATGCTCGAACGCGGGTTGCGCGGCGTCGGCCTCGTTGGCGCCGTAGTCAGCGTCCATGAACAGGAACGAGCCGCTCTGCAGCTCGCCATACACGCCGCTGGTGGCCTCGTGCACCATGCTGCCGGTGCCGGCGCCGGTGACCAGCGGCACCGTCACACCGGCCGCGCTGCAGGCGGCCTGAGTGGCGCGCACCTTGGCCAGCACGGTGGCGATGGCGTCGCGGCGGGCGGCGGCGCCGCGCAGGTGTTGCGCGCCGCCGTGGTAGGCCTGCAGGCCGGCGAAGCGCAGCGCCGGCTGCGCGGCGATCTGCTTGGCCAGCACCGCTGCGGCCGGCCCCGGGGGCACGCCGCAGCGGCCCTGGCCGACGTCGATCTCGACGAACACGTCGATGGCGTCATGCTCACCGGCCAGCGCCTGGGCCAGCCGGGCCACGCCCTCGGCATGGTCGACGGCAATCGCCAGCCGGCCCCCGCGCGCGCGCAGCGTGCGGGCCAGCGTGGCCACGCGCGCCAGCTTGGCCGGTGCGATGACTTCGTTGCTGATGTACAGGTCGGCCACGCCGCGTTCGGCCAGCGCTTCGGCCTCGGCGGTCTTTTGCACGCAGGCGCCGACCGCGCCGGCTGCCACCAGGCGCTGCGCCAGCGCGGCGCACTTGTGCATCTTGGCGTGGGGCCGCCAGCGCACCCCATGCGCCTGGGCAAAGGCCGCCATGCGGGCGATGTTGCGGTCCATGGCGTCCAGGTCGATGACCAGGGCCGGTGTGTCGATGGCGTCGACCGGGTCGCCAACGGCGGCGGCCGGCATCACGCGCTCACCTCGTCCAGCGCGCTGTCGTCCAGGTGGCCGGTGTCGGCCCAGCCCACCAGCGTCAGGCGGTCGGGCGTCCACAGCAGGCGGTTGATGGCCGCGTTGCCGAGCGCCCAGGTGCGAGGCGCCTGCAGTTCCTGGCCGGTGGCCGCGCGGTACAGCACGTCCAGCACGCCGCCATGGCCGACCACCACGATCTGCTCGCCGGCGTGGCCCACAGCCAGCCGCTGCAGCGTACTGACGATGCGTTCGCGAAAGCGCAGCAGCGATTCGCCGCCCTCGGGCTCGAAGGCCGGGTCGCGCTTGCGCCACAGCACGGCCTGCTCGGGCCAGCCGGCCTCGATCTCGGCAAAGGTGCGGCCTTCGAAGATGCCGAACGCGCGCTCGCGCAGGCCAGGGTCGGCCACCACCGGCAGGCCGGCGTTGTCGGCCACGGCGCGAGCGGTCTCGTGCGCGCGGCCGAGGTCGCTGGCGTAGACGCGGGCGATCGGCTCGCCCGCCAGCGCCGCGCCAACGCGCCGGGCCTGCCAGCGGCCGACGTCGTTCAGCGGAATGTCCAGATGGCCCTGGATGCGGGTGTCCACGTTCCAGGCGGTTTCGCCGTGGCGAATGGCAATGATGCGGGTGGCGTCCATCGGCGGATTCTAGGAGCGCGCCGGCCCCCGGCATCACCATGCAGCGCACGCGCTTCGGACGGCGTTCAGCATCCACCAGCTTGAGGACGGCCTACCGAGAAGTAGGTAGGACAACTGCAGCCTGCTCCACCAAGATCCTGGCCAACGATCCGCTCTTCGGAGATTGCCATGCTTGCCACAAGCCACCAGGGGGAATGACCATGCACCCAACGCCCACGCTGTCGACGCTGGCTGCACTGCCCACATCGCTGCAGCTGATCGTCTACCTGTACCTGTTGACCAACGCCGTGCGCATCTTCACCTACCTGCCGCAGATTCACGCGGTCTGGGCAGCGCGCGACGGTGCGCGCGCGATTTCGCTGCTGACCTGGGGATCGTGGGCGCTCTCGCACGCGGCAGCGCTGGCCTATGCGCAGCTGGTGGTGCACGACGTGGCGTTGAGCGTCATCTCGTGCATCAACCTGGCGGGCTGCAGCGCGATCACCGCGATCACCGTGCACCGCCGGCTGACCTGGCGGCGCATGGCGCTCGCGCCGGTGCACTGACCTGCTGCTGAACGCGCCGCTGGCGCCGCGGTAAGGCTCAGGCTGTCGCAGCCGGCGGGGCGACAGGCAGCAGCCGCCCCAACAGCGCGCCCACATCCCGCTTCATCGCGGCGATGGCCTTCTTGTCGCCCGACAGGTGCCGCAGCAGCGCCTGCTGGAACACGCCGTCGATGGTGGCGTAGGCCAGGGCCGAAGTGGGCAACCCCTCTCGCACACCGGCCAGCACGGCCAGGCGCGCCACCACGCGCCAGATCATCTTCTCCAGGCTCTTGTCGATGGCCACCACATCGGCGCGGAAGGCCTCTTCGAACATGGCCTGCGCGCGCAGGTCGTACCACAGGCGGTGCAGCGGTGCCTCGTCGCGCAAGGTCTGGCCCAGCGCGTCGAGGAAACCCTGCAGCAGCGTGGCGTGGTCAGGCGCCCCGGCCACGACGTCGTCATAGCGTGTGACACAGCGGGCCTTGTACTGGCGAACGCTGCACAGGATCAGGTCGGTCTTGTCGCTGAAGTAGTAGTGCAGCACGCCGTGCGTGAAGGCCGAGTTCTGGGCGATCTCGCGCAGACTGGTGCGCGCATAACCCAGCGTGGCCAGCGTCTGCAGCGTGGCCTCACCGAGCTCGGCGCGGCGCTGCTCGAACTTCTCGGCGACAGGCTTGGAGGCAGTGCGCATGGTGACGGCAAAGATAGCACAGGCGGTGTAAACCCCCGTGCGCTCTCCACTCGCCCAGTTTTATTCTGACAACTGTCCAAACCACACGGAGACACGATGACGAGCTACAACTTGGCGGGCCGTCGCGCCCTGGTGACCGGCGGCGCCCAGGGCCTGGGCGTCGGCATGGCGCAGGCGCTGAGCAACGCCGGTGCGGCGGTGATGCTCGGTGACCTGCAGGAGGCCGCCGGCCGCGATGCGGCGGGGGCCATCAACGCCTCGGGCGGCACTGCCCGCTTCGTGCGCATGGACGTTACGCAAGAAGCCGACTGGGAGCGCGCCGTGGCCGCCACCGTCGCCGAGCTGGGCGGCTTCGACATCCTCATCAACAACGCCGGCATCGAGATCACCTCGCTGGTGGTCGACGTGCGGGCCGACGATCTGCGCAAGATGTTCGATGTCAACGTGGTCGGCACGCTGCTGGGCATGAAGCACGCGCTGCGCGCCATGCGGCCGGGCGGCGCGGCGGGCCAGGGCGGCGCCATCGTCAACATCGCGTCCGTCGCGGCGACCATCGCGTTCCCGGCGATTGCGGGCTACTCGGCCAGCAAGTCGGCGGTGGACCGCGCCACCCGCGTGGCCGCCATGGAGTCCGGCAAGCTGGGCTATGGCGTGCGCGTGAACTGCGTCTACCCCGGCCTGGTGCCCACCGCCATGGGCATGCAGCTGGCCGCCGACGTGGTGGCCGCCGGGCTGTTCCCCAGCATCGACGCGGCCGTGGGTGCCATCGTCGGCGAAACGCCGCTGGGCCGTCTGGGCGAGGTGGCCGACATGGCGGACGCGGTGGTCTTCCTGTGTTCGGACGCGGCGCGATTCATCACCGGCATCGGCCTGCCGGTCGATGGCGGCATGGGCATGTAGGCCCGACACCACCCCCCAGGCGGCTTCGCCGCTCCCCCCTCTCCTGCGGGAGGGTGGCGCACCCAGCGCCCTGGCAGAGCCAGTTGCGCGGGTGCCCTGGCGGGCCGCTCCCGACCTTGACCCCTCGTTTGTCCACGCTGAAGGAAATCACATGAGCAACACCACCAAGAAGCCCGTCATCGTGTACGGCGCCAGTGGCTACACCGGCCGCCTGGTCTGCGAGTACCTGCGCGAATACGGCATCCCGTTCATCGCCGCGGGCCGCAGCCACGAGAAGCTCATCGACGCCATGCGCTCGCACGTGCCCGGCATCGAGACGGCCGACCACGAGGTCGTGCAGGTCGAGCACACCACTGCGGCGCTGACCGCGCTGTTCCAGGGCGCCTCCGTCGTGCTCAACACCGTGGGCCCGTTCGCCAAGTTTGGCCACGAGGTGGTGCAGGCCTGTCTGGCCGCCGGCTGCCACTACACGGACACGACCGGCGAGCAAGACTGGCTGATCACCCTTGACCAGGAATACGGCGCCAAGTTCGCCAAGGCCGGCCTGCTGCTGTCGCCAGGCCTCGCGCAGATGTACACCACGGGCGAAATCGCGGCCCAGCTGTGCCTGGAAACACCGGGCCTGGACACGCTGGACATCGCCGTGTTCTGGGGCGGCAGCCCGACCATTGCGTCGACGCAGACCATCCTGGTCAACGCGGCGACCAGCAAGGCCTTTCACCTGCAGGGCAAGCAGTACGTGGAATGGCAGCCCGACGCTGGCCTGTACCAGCTGGCGATTCCCGGCCAGCACGAGATGGCGCTGGCCCTGCCCTGGGGCGGCACCTCGCACCCGGTGTGGTTCAAGCGCGACCCGCGCGTGACCAACGTAAAGGTGCTGGGCGGTGTGTTCAACAAGCCGCTGATGCTGGGCGTGCCCAAGATCGTCGAAGCCGCGCTGAAGGCCACCGAGGGCATGAACGCCGACGACCGCTACGCCGCGCTGGCGCAAACTGCGGCCGGCGTCATGAACACCATGCCGCCGCGCGAGAACCCGCGCATCAACAAGTCGGTCGATTCGGTGCACGCCAGCGGGCCGCTGGGCCGCGCGCACTGCGTGATCTACGGCAACTGCAACTACAAGCAGACCGGGCTGCTGCAGGCCTTCGCCGCCCACTGGCTGCTGCAGCAGCCGCCCCTGCGCACCGGCTTTGCATCTGGCTGCCAGGCCTTTGGCCACCACGCGCTGTTGGGGGCACTGCACCACTTCGGCCTGGTGCAGCCACCGGTACGCACGGTCCACGTCTGAGGTGCTCCATGCAGCTCGTCGATTACCTCGACAAAGGCGCCCAGTCGGGGGCCGACGCGCCCTGCTTCACGATGGAGGGGCAGGACTGGAGCTACGCGCAGGTGCAGCAACTGAGCCACCGCGTGGGCCGGGGCCTGCAGCGTGCGGGCGTCGCACCGGGTGACAAGGTGGCCGTGCTGTCGTCCAACGACGCGACGGCCTTCGGCTGCGTGTTCGGCATCTCGCGCGCGGCGGGCGTCTGGTGCCCGATCAACCCACGCAACGAGATCGCCGAGAACCGCTTCGTGCTGCAGTCCTTCGACTGCGTGGCCCTGCTGTTCCACAGCCACTACGCGCCCATGGTGCAGGCCATGCGTGCCGAGCTGCCGCGCCTGAAGGCGCTGGTCTGCATCGACCAGCGGCTGGACTTTGCGCCCTCGCTGGCCGACTGGCTCGAAGGCGTGGGCAGCGCGCCGCTGCACGTGCGCCCCGCCGGAGACCTGGTCATGCTGCCCGGCACCGGCGGCACCACGGGCCAGCCCAAGGGCGTGATGCTGTCTGGCCGCAACCTGGAGACCATGACCGCGTTGACGCTGATGGGCTACCCGTTCGAGGGTCGGCCCACCTACCTGGCGCTGGCGCCGCTCACGCACGCGGCCGGCGTGCTGTGCCTGCCGATCATGGCGCTGGGCGGGCGCATCGTGATCATGGGCAAGCCCGATCTGGACGCTTTCCTGGTGCTGCTCGCGCAGTACCGCGTGACCCACACCTTTCTGCCGCCCACGCTGATCTACATGCTGCTGCAGCACCCGGCACTGGACAGCACGCGGCTCGATGCACTGCAGTGCTTCTGGTATGGCGCTGCGCCGATGTCGGTCGCCAAGCTGGAGGAGGCGCTGCAGCGCATCGGCCCGGTGATGGCCCAGCTGTTCGGCCAGACCGAGGCGCCGATGATGGTCTCGATGATGGCGCCGCGCGAGCATTTCAATGCAGATGGCTCCGTGGCGCGCGAGCGCCTGGCCTCGGCCGGCAGGCCCGGGCCGCTGGTGCAGGTCGGCATCATGGATGGCCGGGGCCGGCTGCTGCCCACGGGCGAGGTGGGCGAGATCGTGGTGCGCGGATCGCTTGTCATGATGGGTTACTACAAGAACCCCGAGGCCACGGCCGAGGCCGGCGTGCACGGCTGGCACCACACCGGCGACATCGGCCGACTGTCGCCAGACGGCTACCTCTTCATCGTCGACCGCGCCAAGGACATGATCATCAGCGGCGGCTTCAACGTGTATTCGGCCGAGGTCGAACAGGCGCTGCTGCAGCACCCCGCCATCCAGGACAGCGCCGTCGTCGGCTTGCCCGACGACAAGTGGGGCGAGCGCGTGGTCGCGGTGCTGCAGCTGGCACCTGGCCAGTCGCTGAGCCCCGAGGACGCACAGGCCTTCGTCAAGGCGCGGCTGGGCAGCGTGAAGGCGCCCAAGCAGGTGGAGGTCTGGCCCGAGCTGCCACGCTCCAAGGTCGGCAAGGTGATGAAGAAGGAAGTGCGGGCCACGCTGCTGGCGCGCCCGGGCGGCTGAGCGGCGGCGCGGCACGAACGCGTCCGCCTCGCCGACCGTCCAGCGGCCGGGGCGCTTTGCAGCGCCGCAGGCGCTCGAACTATGCTCGTCGGCATGGACAGCATCCCCCGCATCGACATCAGCGCGCTGGCCAGCGCGCACGCCCCGGACCACCTGGCCGTGGCGCAGCAGATCGGCCGCGCGTGCCGCGATACCGGCTTCTTCGTGGTCGACGGCCATGGCGTACCCGCCGCCACGACGGCCGGCGCCTTTGCCGCGGCGCAGACGGTGTTCGCGCTGCCGGCCGAAGCCAAGCGCGCGCTGGCGATCGCACGCCACGGCCACAACCGGGGCTACGTCGGGCTGGGCGTGGAGGCCTTGGACGCGGCCACCGGCCCCGACCTCAAGGAAGCCTACAACCTGGTGTGGACGGACGATGCCTCGCGGCCGCCCAACGTCTGGCCGCCGCTGGCGCACTGGCGCGCGCCGGTGCAGGCGTATTTCGACGCGCTGCTGGCCGTGGGGCGGCGCCTGCACCGCGCATTCGCGCTCGATCTGGGCGTGCCAGAGGACTTCTTCGACGACAAGCTGGACCGGCCCCAGGCCACGCTGCGCCTGCTGCACTACCCGGCACGCCCCGACGCCGATGCGCCACGCGGCCAGGCCGGCGCCGGCGCCCACACCGACTACGGCAACCTGACGCTACTGGCAACCGATGGCGTGGCGGGCCTGCAGGTGCGCAACCGCAACGGCATCTGGGTCGACGTGCCGGCGGTGCCCGGCAGCTTCGTGTGCAACATCGGCGACTGCCTGATGCGCTGGTCCAACGACGTCTATGTGTCCACGCCACACCGCGTGCTGGCGCCAGCGCAGGAGCGCTATTCGATCGCGTTCTTTCTGGACCCGAACCCAGACGCGCTGGTCAGTGCCATCGCGTCCTGCGTGCCGGCTGGCGAGGCGCCGCGGCACGCGCCCATCACGGCCGGGCAGTACCTGCAGCAGCGATTCGCCGCCACCTACGCACACTGAGCGCTACTTCTTCTCCAGCGGCACTTCGATGTTGACGCGCCGCACGCCGGCCGGCGGCTGCGGAAAGCTGCTGAGCGCGGCGTCGAACATCGGCGTCAGCAGTGCCGGGTCGCCCGGCCAGCGCGCCGAATGGACGGCGCGCGTCTCATACACCACCTGCTGGTTCGACAGGTCGCGGATGATGACGCTGACCTCGCGCTGCGCGAAGCTGTTGTCATAGCCGGTCTGCCAGCCCACACCCCATGCCGGGCCGTAGAAGCCGGCGCCGGCCCACCGCCGTCCATAGGGGCCGAAGCGGCTGTAGGCCCAGGGGTCGACCACCTGCACGTTGTTCTGCACCACGGTGCCGACCTGCACGCTGAAGCGGGCCGTGCCCTCGTCGCGCACCCAGCCGGCCTTGGCCAGTGCCGGCTCGGCAGCGGCTTCCAGCTGTGTAAGGGCACCGCCAGCCAGGGCCTGCTGCGACGGCAGGCGCTCGAAGCGGTAAGTGGCAGGCTGCGGCATGGTGCGCAGCTGCGAGAAGGTCTGCACATCGTTGTCGACGATCAAGCTGGTGGCGCAGCCAGACAACAGCACGACCGCGGCCAAGGCCGCAAACCACTGAAAACGTTGGTGAACCCGCATGCTGGCTGCCTCCTCGATGGTGTGAACCGCGCCGGCTGCTGCCGTCAAAGGCGGACGATCTGCAGCACGGACGCAGCTGGCGCCGCGATCTCTTCGGAATCGAAGGCCTTGTCGCCTTCGGGGTCGGGCACGCCGGTGGTTTTCAGACCCTTGAAGTCGTAGCGGGTTCCGTCCAGCAGGTGCGAAGGCACGACATTCTGTAACGCGCTGAACATGTTCTCGACGCGGCCGGGGTACTTCTTCTCCCACTCCTGCAGCATGCTGGCGACCTGCTTGCGCTGCAGGTTTTCCTGGCTGCCGCACAGCGTGCACGGGATGATCGGGAACGCGCGGTGGGTGGCCCAGCGGACCAGCTCACGCTCGGGCACATAGGCCAGCGGGCGGATCACGATGTGCCGGCCGTCGTCGCTGACCAGCTTGGGCGGCATGCTCTTCAACTTGGCGGCAAAGAACATGTTGAGCAGCAGCGTCTGCAGGATGTCGTCGCGGTGGTGGCCGAGCGCGATCTTGGTCGCCCCCAGCTCGTCGGCCACGCGGTACAAGATGCCGCGCCGCAGCCGGCTGCACAGGCCGCAGGTGGTCTTGCCCTCGGGGATCACGCGCTTGACGATGCTGTAGGTGTCTTGCTCTTCGATGTGAAAGGGCACGCCGGTGCTGCGCAGGTACTCGGGCAGCACGTGTTCCGGAAAGCCGGGCTGCTTCTGATCCAGGTTCACGGCCACGATGTCGAACGTGATCGGGGCGCGCGCACGCAGCTTGAGCAGGATGTCCAGCATGGCGTAGCTGTCCTTGCCGCCGGACATGCAGACCATGACCTTGTCGCCCTGCTCGACCATGTTGTAGTCGACGATGGCCTGGCCCATCAGGCGGCACAGGCGCTTTTCCAGCTTGTGGGTTTCGCGCTCGATCTTGAAGCGTTCGCCGGTCGGCGGGGGCGTGGCGGTGGCGGGTTCGTCGGTCCAGACGGCATTCATGCGGGCATCCTCAGGGGCAAGGGCGGGATTTTCCGCCATGTGGCGCCCGGCGCGCCCGGCCGGGGTCTATTCACCACTGCCCGGCTTCGATGCGGATGGCCACTTCGCAGTCCGCGAAGATCTCCAGCTTGGCGATCTTCACGCGCACGCCCAGCACGCCGGGCAGTTGCATCAGCCGCTGCGCGAGCTTGCCGATCAGGCTCTCCAGCAGGTTCACATGCTCGGCCGTGCATTCATCGATGATGATCTGGCGCACCTTGCGGTAGTCCAGTACATGGGTGATGTCGTCGTCGCGCGGGCGCAGGGGCTGCGTGCCCAGGTTCAGCTCGGTGTCCACCAGAATCGGCTGCGGCGCGGTCTTCTCGGAATCGAGGATGCCCAGGTTGGCGTCGAAGCGCAGCCCGGTGAGCGTGAGGATCTGCCTGCCCGACGGGGGCGCGGGGTGCAGGCTCACGATGGCACCGGCCTGTCGGCATGCGGCTTCGCGCGGAACACCTCCACGCCAACCGCCTCGCAATCGGGGTACACATCGGGCTTGCTGGTGGCCAGGTGCACGGCCTGCACGCCGGGGTGCTGCAGCAGTCGCGCGACCAGGTCGTCGCACAGCGTCTCCTGCAGCTCGACATGGCCTTGCGCGATGCGCTCGGCAATGACGGCGCGCACGAAATCGTAGTCCACCACTTCGTCGATGTGGTCGCGCGCCGGGGTCGACTGCGCGTAGGGTACATACAGCGCCACGTCAATCCACAGGCGCTGCGGCGCCGCCTTCTCGAACGCATGCACACCGATGCGCACCTGCACCTCGTGCCGGCGCAGGAACAGCTTGCGGCAGGTCTGCAGCAGGCCGAGGGACTCAGCGCTCGTTGACAACACGTGCATCCTCCTTGAAGCATTCGTCCACCATGAACATCACGTCGCGCTCCAGGGGCACCAGGTGCTGGCCATTGTCCACACACACGGTCACGCCCGTGATGGCGGGCGTGCTGGCCAGAAACAGGCAGGTGCGCGCGACATCGGCCGGGTCGGTCGGGCGGCGCAGCAGGTTGACGCGGCTGGCGCGTTCGAAATTCGCCGCCGTCTGCGGCCCGCTCACATACATCAGCCCCGGTGCCACGCCGCACACGCGCACGGCCGGCGCGAGCGACTGTGCCTGCAAGGCCACCGCGCGCTCCAGCGCCAGCTTGGACAAGGTGTAGGAGAAGTAGTCTGGGTTCAGGTTGAACACTTTCTGGTCGAGCACGTGGACCACGCACGCATCGGGCAGCGCGTGGCGGGCCAGTTGCCGCGCCAGTTCGCGGCCCAGCAGCAGCGGCGCGATCAGGTTGACCTCGAACTGGCGCCGCGCATTGCCGGGGTCGAAGTCCAGCCCCGTGTCCGGCTCGAACAGCGAGGCGTTGTTGACGACGGTGCGCAGTGGGCCGCCGGCCGCCTCGATCGTGGCCATCATCGCGGTGACCTGCGCCGGCTCGGCCAGGTCGGCCTGGACGAGGTCGACGCTGCAGCCCGCGTGGCGCAGCTCGGCCTGCAGTGCCGCAGCCTGTTCGCGTGAATGCTGGAAGTGGCACCAGACGCGCCAGCCGGCCTGCGCGAAGGCGCGCACCAGCTCCGCACCCAGCCGCTGGCCGCCGCCGGTGACCAGGACCTGGTCAGCCATGGACGTGCGGCGCATGGCCAGGCCCGCGCCGCATAATCACGGCCCATTGCGGCGTGGCGCCGGCTGGCAGCGCAAGCTGCTTGCGCCAGCCCATCGACTCGCCGGACATTCGCTCTCTTTCGTCACCCATGGCGCCCACACCCCTTCCTGAAGACCGTCCTGACAGATTGCTGCCGATTATCCGGCGGCACCTGGACGAGGCCGGCGGCTGGCTGGGGTTCGACCGCTTCATGGCGCTGGCGCTGTACACGCCGGGCCTGGGCTACTACGCCAACGCGCTGCCCAAGTTCGGCGCCATGCCGGCGGGCGGCAGCGACTTCGTCACCGCGCCGGAGATGTCGCCGCTGTTCGGCCGGGCGCTGGCGGCGCAGATCGGCGAGGCCTTGCGGGCCACCGGCACCGATGAGGTGTGGGAGTTTGGCGCCGGCACCGGCGCGCTGGCCCTGCAGCTGCTCGGTGCACTGGGCGAAGCGGTGCGCCGCTACACCATCGTCGACCTGTCGGGCAGTCTGCGCGCGCGCCAGCAGCTGGCCTTGTCCCAGCATGCCGACAAGCTGCAGTGGGTCGACCGCCTGCCCGAGCACATGGCCGGCGTGCTGGTGGGCAACGAGGTGCTGGACGCGATGCCGGTGCAGCTGCTGCAGCGCTCGGCAGGCAGGTGGCACGAGCGCGGCGTCGTGTGGGCTGGCGACGGCTTTGCCTGGCAAGACCGGCCGACCGCGCTGCGCCCGCCGGTGGACATGGCCGGCCCGCACGACTACCTGACCGAGATCCACCCCCAGGCCCAGGCCTTCGTGCGCACGCTGGCGGACCACGTCACGCGTGGCGCGGCGTTCTTCATCGACTATGGCTTCCCCGAAACCGAGTACTACCACCCGCAGCGCAGCAGCGGCACGGTGATGTGCCACCAGGCGCACCGCGCCGATGCGGACCCGCTGGTCGACGTGGGCGCCAAGGACATCACGGCGCATGTGGACTTCACCGGCGTTGCCGTCGCCGCGCAGGACGCCGGCTGGGACGTGCTGGGCTACACCAGCCAGGCGCGCTTCCTGCTCAACTGCGGCATCGTGCCGATGATGGAAGCAGCGCCGCTGGCCACCCGCAGCATGGCGCACCGGTTGATCGCCGAACATGAGATGGGCGAGCTGTTCAAGGTGCTGGGGCTGTCCCGGGGCGTCGCGCCCTGGGAAGCTGTCGGCTTCTCGAACGGCGACCGCAGCCATACCCTTTAGAAAATGAAGCCCCCACGCTCATCGCTGCGCGTATCGCTGCCCCCCGAGGGGCCGCGTCAAGGGCTTCGGGCGGCCGGGCGCCATTGACATGCTGCGCTGGCTGCTCGTCATCGTGCTCGCGCTGCTGCTGATCAGCTGGCTGCAGCCGTGGCTCTCCAAGCTGGGCTTTGGCAAGCTGCCCGGCGACCTGCGCTTCAAGCTGTTCGGGCGCGTGTGGTTCCTGCCGGTGATGAGCACCGTGCTGCTGAGCGCCGTGGCCAGTCTGGTCGCCAAGCTGATCTGATGGGTGCGCGGCCCATGCGTGCCTGCGTGGACATCGGTGGCACCAAGGTGGCGGTCGGCCTGTCCGACGGCCGCCCGGGCGCCGACGGCCTGCCCGTCCTGCTGGCCCGGCGCAGCGAGCCCACCGCCAACCGCGGCGCCCCCGACGCCTTGGCGCAGCAGGTGCTGCGCATGGTGGATGCGGCTTGCGCCGAGGCCGGTGTCGCGCCCTGTGACGTGCAGACCGCTGGTGTCGCATCCGCCGGCCCGTTCGTGCGGCACGACGGCTGCATCGAACTGGCCATGCCCAACCTGTGCGGCGGGCTGGCGGGCCCGGCGCGCGGCCTGCCAAACGACTGGACCAGCGTGCCGCTGCAGGCGCCGCTCGCTCTGCGCTTCGCCCAGTTGCAGGTGGAAAACGACTGTGTGGCCGCGCTGCAGGCCGAGCGCCGCTGGGGCGCACTGCAAGGCCTGGACCACTGCGCCTACGTGACCTGGAGCACCGGCATCGGCGTGGGCCTGTGCGTGGACGGCCACGTGTTGCGCGGAAAAAACGGCAACGCAGGCCATGCCGGCCACACCTTCGTCAGCGACGACACGCAGGCGCTGTGTGGCTGCGGCAACGTCGGCGATGTGGAGTCGCTGGTGGCCGGCAACGCCATCGCGCGGCGACTCGGGGTGGACACCGCCACCTGGATGGACCGCGCCAGCGCGGGCGACCCGGCCACCCTGGCCGAGGTCGATGGCCTGTGCCGCGTGCTCGGCCGCATGCTCTACAACCTGACGGCCACGCTGGACCTGGAGTGCATCAGCCTGGGCGGAAGCCTCTACTGGCACCACCGCGCCTGGTTATTGCCGCGCCTGCAGGCGGCGCTGGCCGCCCATCTGCCCGCATTGACAACCGGTGCCCGGCTGTGCAGCGCCGGCCTGGGAAATCGGGTCGGCGATTATGCGGCCCTGGCGTTGACGGCAAACTGATTCCAATATCCCGCTCCGCCTTCAATTCGCCACAGTGTGTAGGGTGATCCGCAGAAACCCTTGTCATCCGTACTGAATACGGCCTCAGGGTCTTCGAGTATTCGGACCATATTCAAATTTCCCTATAATCCGCTCGCCCGCCAATGATGGCGAGAGAATGGAACCCAGCATGAGCACGTACAAAGAACTTCTGCAGCAACGCGAGAATCTTGAGAAACAGATCCAGGAAGCACGCCAGCGTGAAAATCAGGAGGCCATCACCAAGGTGCGCGCCCTGGTGGCGGACTTCGAATTGACGGCGGAAGACATCTTCGGTGCGCCCCGCAAGGCGTCCAAGGCTGGCAGTACCGGCCAGAAGGTGGCGCCCAAATACCGCAACCCGGCCACCAACGACACCTGGACTGGCCGCGGCAAGCCGCCGAAGTGGATCGAAGGCAAAGACCGTGCCCCGTTTCTGATCGCCTGATTCTCTGCCGCAGCCGCCGCCCCCATGCTGGCGGCGAGTTTGCGGCAGCGCCTCAATCCGCACGCGCCAGATATTCCTGCAGCGCGCGCAGCCGGGCCGCCTGAATCAAGGCCCCGATTTCCGGCCCTTTGCGGCCAGCGGCCAGCGCGTCGCTGGCAATTCCCTCGGTGACCACGGCCAGTACGGCCTCCAATGCGCCCAAGAGGCGCTGGCGCTGCGGATATTCATCCTCGTCTTTCCCCAATCGCCCGCGCGCGTCGCATTCGCAGGCCAGCAGCGCTTCGCGGAATCTCGCCGGTTTGCGCACCGCATCGCATCTCTCCAGCAAGCGCAGCAGCGCCGCAGCGCCCAATTCGCCGCTGCGGTGGATGTTGCCGTGCTCGCGCGCGACCACGTCGGCCAGATCGCGGCAATCGTTGGGCACACGCAATCGCTCGCACAGCGCGCGCAGCAGCACCGCGCTGCGCTGCTCGTGGCCGATGTGGCGCGGCAGCACGTCGGCCGGCGTGGTGGCCTTGCCCAGGTCGTGGCACAGGCAGGCGAAGCGCACGGCCAGCGGCGCCTGCAGCCGCGCCGCCATGTCCAGCACCATCATCAGGTGCACGCCGGTGTCGATCTCGGGGTGGTACTCGGCGCGCTGCGGCACGCCCCACAGCGCGTCGACCTCGGGCAGCAGCCGCACCAGCGCGCCACCTTCGCGCAGCAGTTCGAACATGCGCGAGGGCCGTGCCTCCGTCAGCCCGCGCGCCAGTTCCTGCCAGACCCGCTCGGCCACCAGCGCGTCGACCTCGCCTGCCGCCACCATCGCGCGCACCAGCGCCAGCGTCTCGGGCGCCACGCCATAGTCCACGAAGCGCGCGGCGAACCGGGCCAGCCGCAGGATGCGCACCGGGTCTTCGCGGAACGCATCGGACACATGGCGCAGCACGCCGGCCTGCAGGTCGCGCTGCCCGCCGAACGGGTCGACCACGCCCTCCAGACCAGGCGCATCGGCCGGCTGGGCCATGGCGTTGATGGTCAGGTCGCGGCGCGCCAAGTCCTGCTCCAGCGTCACATCCGGCGCGGCGTGGAAGGCAAAGCCGTGGTAGCCGGGCGCGGTCTTGCGCTCGGTACGGGCCAGCGCGTACTCCTCACGCGTCTTCGGGTGCAGGAACACCGGAAAGTCCTTGCCCACCGGCAGATAGCCCTGGGCCAGCATCTGCTCGGGCGAGGCGCCCACGACCACCCAGTCGTGGTCGTGCACGGGAAGGCCCATCAGGGCGTCACGCACGGCGCCGCCCACTTTGTAGATCTGCATGGCCGGCAGTCTAGTGGGCGGTCTCGCCAGCGCTCTTGCGGCGCCGACCCGATGGTCGGTCGGACGGGGCTGCCGTGGTGTGCGGACCATCCTCCCCGCGTGGGCTTGCCATCCCCCTTACAACCGCCGCATCTCCTCCCGCAACAGCGCCGCCAGCACCGGCCCGCGCGCCTTCGGAATGCGTGACGCCGGCGCCACGATGCCCAGCGCCGCGTCGCCGCACGAGCCCAGCGCGAACCACCCGCCCACGCCCCCCAGGCCCTGGGCGTTGATCTGCACGAAGCCCTGCTCGCGCGCCTGGCGGATCCAGCGCTGCATCTTGGCCAGGCTCATGCGCTGCGTCTGGTAGGCGTCGGCATGGCGCGCGTAGTGCGCGGCGATCTCGGCGTCGTCCATGCGCGCCAGGAAGCAGAAGCTGGGAATGCCCAGGCCCAGCAGCCGCACCGTGTCCACCGCATCGATGAACACGCGCACCGGCCGTGGCCCCTCTTCCAGGTGCAGGCAGTGGCTGGCGTCGCCCGCGCGCACGACCAGGAACACCGGCTCGCCCGAACGCCGCGCCAGCGCCTTCATCACCGGCAGGCAGCGCGCGATCACGGGCGGCCGCTGCAGCGCCGCCAGGCCCAGCGCCAGCGCCTCGTCGCCCAGCCGGTAGCGCGTGCCGGGCTCGCGCTGCGCCAGCCCGGCACGCACCAGCGCGCCCAGCAGCCGGTAGGTGGTGGTGCGGTCCAGGCCGCACGCGCAGACGAGTTCGCGCAGCAGCAGCCCGTCGGCATGGTGCGCCGCCAGCAGCCGCAGCAGCGCCAGCGTGCGTTCGGTGCTTTGCGCGCCGCGCGCGGGCAGCGTCTCCTCGCTCATGGCAAACCCTCGCGTGTGCACATCGTGCACATTTTGCGCCCCTGCGTTTGCGACCCGCGCAGCCCTGCCCTGTAATCCTGTGCGACCGCGAACGCGCGCCATTCCCCCCGTCCACCCCACCGGCACCATGCGCCCCTACACCTCCCGCCTCCACCCCGCCTCCGAGGCCTTCCAGGCACAGCGCAGCGGCATGCTGGCCCTGGTCGATGAACTGCGCGCGCTGGAGCAGCGCGCCGCCGACGCCTCGGCCCGTGCCGCCCCCAGCTTCGCCAAACGCGGCGCGCTGCTGCCGCGCGAGCGCGTGGCGCGCCTGCTGGACCCGGGCCGGCCGTTCCTGCCGCTGTGCAACCTGGCCGGCTACGGCATGGACGACCCGGACCCGGCGCGCTGCACGCCCGGCGGCTCGCAGATCGCCGGCATCGGCTTTGTCTCGGGCGTGCGCTGCCTGGTGGTGGCCACCGACTCAGGCATCGACGCCGGCGCGCTCACCGAGGCCGGCAACCAGAAGCTGATGCGCTGCCAGGACGTCGCACTGGAGAACAAGCTGCCCTTCGTGCACCTGGTCGAATCGGCCGGCGCCAACCTGCGCAAGTACCGCGTCGACAAGTTCATCCGCGGCGGCGGCATGTTCTACAAGCTGGCGCGGCTGTCGGCCGCCGGGCTTCCGGTGGTCACCGTGGTGCACGGCTCGTCCACCGCCGGCGGCGCCTACATGCCCGGCCTGTCGGACGTGGTGGTCATGGTGCGTGGCCAGGCCAAAGCCTTCCTGGCCGGGCCGCCGCTGCTCAAGGCCGCAACCGGCGAGATCGCCACCGACGAGGCACTGGGTGGCACCGACATGCACGCCAGCATCAGCGGCCTGGCCGAGTACGTGGCCGAGGACGATGCGCATGCCATTGCGCTGGCGCGCGACATCCTGGCCAACCTGCCCTGGGACCGGCCCTTGCCGGCGCAAGGCATCGTCGCGCCGCTGCTGGAGCCGGCCGAGCTGGCCGGCGTGATGGTGCTGGAGCATCGGACGCCCATCGACATGCGCGAGGTCATCGCGCGGCTGGTGGACGGCTCGCGCTGGCTGGACTTCAAGCCCGACTACGGCCCGGCCACGGTCTGCGGCCATGGCCGCATCGACGACCAGCCCGTCGGCTTCATCAGCAACAACGGACCGATCGACCCGGCCGGCGCGACCAAGGCCGCGCAGTTCATCCAGCTGTGCGAGCAGTCGGGCACGCCGCTCGTGTTCCTGCAGAACACCACGGGCTTCATCGTCGGCCGCGCGTCGGAAGAGGCCGGCATGATCAAACACGGTGCCAAGATGATCCAGGCGCTGGCCAACGCCCGCGTGCCGCGCATCACGCTGTACTGCGGCGCGTCGTTCGGCGCGGGCAACTACGGCATGTGCGGCCGCGCGTTCCAGCCGCTGTTCTGCTTTTCGTGGCCGAATGCGCGCACGGCCGTGATGGGCGGCGAGCAGGCCGCCACCACGCTGGAGATCGTGGCGCGCCAGCAGGCCGCGCGCAAGGGCAAGCCGGTCGACGAGGCCGCGCTGGCCACGCAGAAGCAGGAGATCATCGCCAACTTCGAACGCCAGGCCAGCGCGTTCTACACCAGCGGCCACCTGCTGGACGACGGCGTGATCGACCCGCGCGACACGCGCGCCGTGCTGGCCTTCGTGCTGGCGACCGCGCGTGAAGCGCAAGCCCGTACACCGCGCGCCGTGCAGTTCGGCGTCGCGCGTTTCTGACCGCAGGAAGCCCCATGCTCTACACCCCCGACCACCACGCGCTGATCGCCAGCACCCGCCGCTTCGTCGAGACCGAGATCGACCCCTTCGTCGACGAATGGGAGGCGGCCGAGATCTTCCCCGCCCACGCACTGTTCAAAAAGATGGCTCAGCTCGGCCTGTTGGGCATCACCAAGCCCGAGGCCTTCGGCGGCCTGGGGCTGGACTTCTCCTACGCGCTGGCGGCCGCCGAGGCCATCGGCTACGCGCGTGCCCAGGGCGTGGGCATGGGCATCGGCGTGCAGTCCAACATGGCGACTCCGGCGCTGGCGGCGTTCGGCTCGGACGCGCTGCGGCGTGAGTTTCTGGCGCCGGCGATTGCGGGGGACATGGTGGCCTCGATCGGCGTGTCCGAACAAGGCGCGGGCTCGGATGTGTCGTCGCTCAAGACCCGCGCCAGACGCGTGGGTGGCGATGGCGGCGACTACGTGATCAGCGGCAGCAAGATGTGGATCACCAACGGCACGCAGGCCGACTGGATCTGCCTGCTCTGCAACACCTCGGACGGCCCGGCGCACAAGAACAAGTCGCTGATCATCGTGCCGCTCAAGGAGAACGGCCAGCGCGCCAAGGGCGTCCAGGTGCAGAAGATCAAGAAGTTCGGCATGTGGAGTTCCGACACCGCGCAGATCTTTTTCGACGAGGTGCGCGTGCCGGTGCGCCACCGCATCGGCGAGGAAGGCATGGGCTTCATCTACCAGATGCAGCAGTTCCAGGAAGAGCGGCTCGATGGCGCAGCCCGGCGGCTGGCCAGCATCGCGCTGATCGACGAGACAGCGGACTACCTGCGCCAGCGCATCGCCTTCGGCAAGCCGCTGCTGGACAACCAGTTCATCCAGTACAAGCTGGCCGAACTCAAGACCGAGCTGGAGGCGCTGCGCGCGCTGACCTACCGCGCCACCGAGCACTACATCGCGGGCGAAGACGTGACCGAACTCGCCTCCATGGCCAAGCTCAAGGCCGGCCGGCTGGGCCGGGAGATTGCGGACTGGTGCATGCAGTTCCAGGGCGGCATGGGCTACACCTGGGACAACCGCGTCTCACGCGCCTACCGCGACTACCGGCTGGGCTCCATCGGCGGCGGCGCGGACGAAGTGATGATGATGGTCATCGCCCGCAAGATGGGCTTGATGGACATGGGGCGCTGAGCGCCATGGCTTCGTTCGACCACATCCTCCTGCGCAGCGAACACGGCGTGCTGTTCGCCACGCTGAACCGGCCCGAGACGCGCAACGCGCTGGCGCCCGACGTCGTGGCCGAGCTGGCGCAGGCCGTCGGCCAGGCCGAGGCCGACACCGCCGTGCGCGCGCTGGTGCTGCGCGGCGCCCAGGGCTTCTTCTGCGCGGGCGGCAATGTCGGCAACTTCCAGGCGCGGCTGGACGCCGAGCCCGCGGGCGACGACCCCGTCGCCACGCGCAACCGCGCCTTCGGCCATTTCATGCAGCGCCTGGCCGCATTGCCCGTGCCCGTGGTCGCGCTGGTCGAGGGCGCGGCCATGGGCGGTGGCATGGGACTGGCCTGCGCGGCCGACATCGTGCTGGCCACGGCAGACGCGAAGTTCGCGCTCAGCGAGACCACGCTGGGCATCATCCCGGCGCAGATCGCGCCCTTCGTGGTGGCGCGGCTGGGCCTGCGCGCGGCGCAGCGCATGGGGCTGACCGGCGAGCGCGTGCAGGGCGAAACCGCTGTGCGCCTGGGGCTGGTGGATGCACTGGCGGCCGACGGCGCTGCGCTGGATGCACTGGCCGCCGAATGGCTCACGCGCATCTGCGCCTGCGCGCCCGGTGCCAACCGCGCGCTCAAGCCCCTGCTGCGCCGCTGCGGCCACGAAGACCAGGGCACGCTGCTGGACGACGCCGCCCACCTGTTCGCCGCCTGCATGCGCGACGAGGGCGCAGAAGGCATCGCCGCCTTTCGCACCCAGCGCCCCGCCGCCTGGCGCCGGGCCTTCGACGCTGCCGCCGTGCGCGCGGCCTCGTCCCCCGGAGCCACCCCATGACCAAACAGATCCGCCCCTTCCACACCGTGCTGGTGGCCAACCGTGGCGAGATCGCGCTGCGCATCTTCGCCAGCGTGCGAAGCCTGGGTTACGGCACGGTCGCCGTCTACTCGCAGGCCGACCGCGACAGCCCGCACGTGGCCGCCGCCGACCGCGCCGTCTGCATTGGCGCCGCGGCACCGCGCGAGAGCTACCTGAACATCGCCGCCCTGATCGCCGCCGCGCAGCAGGCCGGCGCCGACGCCATCCACCCCGGCTACGGTTTCCTGGCCGAGAACGCGGACTTCGCCGACGCCGTGGACGCGGCCGGCCTGGTCTTCATCGGCCCCACGGGCGCGGCCATCCGCGCCATGGGCAACAAGGCCCAGGCCAAGCGGCTGGTGACCGAGGCCGGCATGCCCTGCATCCCCGGCTACCAGGGGCGGGACCAGGGCGATGCAGCGTTTGCCCGCGCGGCGCAGGGCATCGGCTACCCCGTCATGGTCAAGGCTGCGGCCGGTGGCGGCGGGCGCGGCATGCGGCTGGTGCAGGGCGCCGACGCGCTGCCCGCCGCGCTGGCCTCGGCCCGCTCGGAAGCCGCCACGGCCTTCGGTTCGGACGAGCTGATCCTGGAACGCGCCGTGCGTGCGCCACGCCATGTGGAAGTGCAGATCCTGGCCGACGCGCACGGCCACGTGGTCCACCTCGGCGAGCGCGACTGCTCGGTGCAGCGGCGCCACCAGAAGGTCATCGAAGAGGCGCCCTCGCCCGCCGTCGACGCCGTGCTGCGCACACGCATGGGCACGGCCGCCGTGCAGGCCGCGCGCGCCATCGGCTACATCGGCGCGGGGACCGTGGAGTTCCTGCTCGACGCGGACGGCCGTGCCGTCGCCGGGCCGCGCCCAGGCGGCACAGCCCCCTTGGCGGGCAGCGAGGCCACACCCGTGCCGAGCGCGGCGGCGCAGTTCTTCTTCATGGAGATGAACACGCGGCTGCAGGTCGAGCATGCGGTGACCGAAGCGGTCTGCGGCCTGGACCTCGTGGCCTGGCAACTGCGCATCGCAGCCGGCGAGCCCTTGCGCCTGCAGCAGCAGGACATCGTGCCCACCGGCCATGCCATCGAAGTGCGGCTGACGGCCGAAGACGTGCCGGCCGGCTTTTTGCCGCAGACCGGGCCGGTGCTGCGCTGGCGCCCGCCCGGTGCGGCATTCGATGTGCGCGTGGACCACGCGCTGGCCGAGGGCGGCGCCGTGTCGCCGCACTACGACTCCATGCTCGCCAAGATCGTGGCCCATGGCGCCACGCGCGACGAGGCACGGCGCAAGCTGCTGCGCGCGGTTGAGCACTGCGTGCTGCTGGGCCTGCCGAGCAACCAGGGCTTCCTGGCCGACTGCCTGGCCGACCCGGTGTTCACCGAGGGCCACGGCGTGCACACCGGCTTCGTCGCCGAGCGCTTCGGCGCGCGCCTGGCCGAGCGGCCGACGCCCGGCCCGCGCACGCTGGCCTTTGCCGCGCTGGCGCTGCTGGGGCTGGAACAGCCGGCCGGTGCGTTGCCGATCGCGCCCGCGCCGCTGGCAGGCACCAGCGTGCTGGAACTGGCCAGCGGCGCCACCCACTGGCCACTGCGCGCGACGCCGCAGCCCCCCGGCTGGCGGCTGGACACCCCCGGCCTGCCGCCCCTCACGCTCGCCCATGCACAGTGGCTGGACGCGGGCCGCACCGCCCTGCGCGCCGAGTGCGACGGCATGACGGAAAGCATCGTCTGCGCGCTGCAGGGCGAGACGCTGCATCTGTTCCACGCCGGCCGCGCCTGGACCTTCGAGCGGCCCAACCCGCGCCGCAGCCGCGAAGCCGCAGACGGCAGCGGCGCCATCACCGCGCCGCTGACGGGCCGCATCGTCGACGTCGCCGTGCGCGAAGGCGATGTGGTGGCCGCCGGCCAGCGCCTCGTGGTGCTGGAGGCCATGAAGATGGAACACCAGCTCACCGCCCCCATCGCCGGCCGCGTGGCCGAACTCGCGGCCACCGCCGGCGGCCAGGCGGCCAAGGGCGCGCTGCTGCTGCGCATCGAGCCGGAGCCGACCCCATGAGCGCCGCACGGCCGCCCGAAGGCGCTCGCTCCGAAGCCGAAGGCACCCCCGTGAAGACCGTGCGCATCGGCGGGGCCAGCGGCTTCTGGGGCGATTCGGCCATCGCCACGCCGCAACTGCTGCAGGTACCCGGCCTGCATTACCTGGTCTACGACTACCTGGCCGAGACCACCATGGCCATCCTGGCGCGTGCACGCAGCAAGGACGCCAGCCTGGGCTACGCCACCGACTTCGTGCAGGCTGCGATGGCGCCGCACCTGCGCGACATCCTCGCCAAGGGCGTCCGCGTGATCGCCAACGCCGGCGGCCTGAACCCCGCTGCCTGCCGCGACGCGCTGCAGGCCACAGCGCGCGCGCAGGGCCTGGTGCCACGCATCGCCATCGTCACCGGCGACGACGTACTGCCCGGCTTCGAGGCCTTGCGCGCCGCCGGCCTGCGCGACCTGCACACCGGCGCCGTGCCACCGGCCGCGCTGGCCTCGGCCAACGCCTACGTGGGTGCGCAAGGCATCGCGCAGGCACTGGCGCTGGGCGCCGACATCGTCATCACGGGCCGCTGCGTCGACAGTGCCGTCGTCGTCGGCGCGCTGGCCCACGCGTTCCACTGGGACTGGCAGGACTGGGACCGCCTGGCCGCCGGCACGCTGGCCGGCCACGTGATCGAGTGCGGCGCCCAGGCCACGGGCGGCCTGTTCACCGACTGGCAGCAGGTGCCGGGCTGGGAGAACATCGGCTACCCGGTCATCGACGTGGCCGAAGACGGCAGCTTCGTGCTCTCCAAACCCGCAGGCACGGGCGGCCTCATCCACCCCGGCGCCGTGGCCGAGCAGGTGCTCTACGAGGTGGGCGACCCGGCGCACTACCTGATGCCGGACGTGAGCTGCGACTTCCGTCACGTGCGTGTGCAGGCCGCTGCGCCCGGCACCGTGCGTGTCAGCGGCGCGCGCGGCCGGCCGCCCACCGCCACCTACAAGGCCAACGGCACCTGGCGCGACGGCTACCAGCTGCAGGTCATGATGGCCATCCGCGGCATCGCAGCGCCGGCCAAGGCGCGCAAGACGGCCGACGCCCTGCTGGCCCGCACGCGCGCGCAACTGGCCGCGGCGGGCCTGGCCGACTACAGCGAAACCTGCGTGGAGCTGCTGGGCTGCGAATCGCTCTACGGCCCGCAGGCGCAGGCGTTGCCCACGCGCGAGGTCGTGCTGCGCGTCGCGGCGCGCCATGCCGACGCCCGGGGCCTGCAGTTCCTGCAACGCGAATGCGCCTCGGCCGGCACCTCCATGGGGCCGGGCACGCGCTCGTCGTTCTCGGGGCGTGCCGACGTGCAGCCCGTGGTCAAGCTGTTCTCGTTCCTGGTGCCCAAGACCGCAGTGGCGCTGCAGGTCACGCTGGACGGCCACGCGGAACCCGTGCCGCTGGCCGCGCAGGCCACGGCCGACACCGACCCGGCGCCAGAGCCCTGCTTACCCGAGCAGCCCGCACTGCCCAGCGGCCCCACCGTGACGGTGCCGCTGGTCGCGCTGGCCTGGGCGCGCAGCGGCGACAAGGGCGACGACGAGAACATCGGCGTCATCGCGCGCCGGCCTGCCCTGCTGGCACTGCTGCGCGCGCAACTCACGGCCGAGCGCGTGCGCGGGTATTTCGCGCACCTGGTGCAAGGCGAGGTCGAGCGCTTCGACGTGCCCGGCCTGCACGCGCTGAACTTCGTGCTGCACCGCGCGCTGGGCGGCGGCGGCGTCTGCAGCCTGCGGTCCGATCCGCTGGGCAAGTCTTATGCGCAGATGCTGCTGGACCTGCCCATCGCCATCCCGGCCGACTGGCCCGAGGCCACATGAACGCACGCGTACTCGGCTGGCCGTGATGGATCGCGATGCTGCGCAGGATGCGGATCAAGCCGTCCCGATGGCCCGAGCCCACAACGGCCTGAAAAACCACAGGCCCACCACTGGCCCCGGCAGCAGCAGCCAGGCAACGGCAGGCCCCAAGCGTTCCGCATGCGACGTCACCAGCGTGATGGACACCACCGTGATGGCAAACCCGATGCTGTTCTGGATCGCCAGCGCGCTGCCCACCGCGTGCGGCGGGCAGGCCTGGGCGGAGATGGCCGAGAACTGCGCCGAGTCCGCCACCACGGCCACGCCCCAGACAAGCAACGCGAGCACGCACACCACCGGCCCGGCGCGGCTGATCCAGGGGTAGGCCAGGCACATCGCGCCCGAGGTGGCGAGCGCGGCAGCAGCCACCCGGGGGCTGCCGAAGCGCCGGCTCCAGCGGCCCGCCGCCACGCTGCCGACGGCCCCTGCGCCAATCACCAGAAACGACAGGCCGGACACCAGCGCCGCCGGGGCCGCTGCGGCGCTGTCTGCCGGGCGCAGTGCGCCCGCCACGAGGAACGGCACCATGGTCCAGAACGCGTACAGCTCCCACATGTGGCCGAAGTAGCCGAGCGCCGAGGCGCGGAACGCCGGGGCCTTGAACACGCCCAGCGCTTCGCCCCAGCGGGCCGTGCGTTGCCCCGTTGATCGCTTCAGGTAGGGCCCGTCGCCCAGCCACCAGATCGCGGCCGCACCGGCCAGTGCCAGTGCCGAGGACGTCAGCACCACGCCTTGCCAGGGCAGCTCGCCACCGGCCGCGCGCACGGCATGCGGCAGCCCCGTGCCCAGCGTCAACATGGCCACCAGCAGGCCCAGCGTGGCACCCGCGCCACCCTGGCTCCATGCGATCACCATCTTCATGCCCAGCGGGTAGATGCCGGCCAGACACAGGCCGACGGCGAGGCGCACACCCAGGGCCTGGTCCAGGCTGAGCGGTGCGAGCGCAAACGCGGCGTTGAAGGCCGCCCCGAGCACGCTGGCCAGCGCGAAGATGCGGCTGGCCGGGAAGCGGTCGGCCAGCCCCGTGGTGGCCAGCAGCAGCGTGCCCAGGATGAAGCCGATCTGCACGGCGCTGGTCAGGTGCCCGAGCTGCGACGTCGTGAGCGACCAGGCGCGCACCAGGTCATCGGCCGCGCTGTTCGGGCTGAACCACAGCGAGGTGCCGAACAGCTGCGCGATGACGATGACCGCGACGGGGTGGCCTTTCAACAAGCGCATGCGCAATCACGTCACATCGGGCGCCGGTGCGGATGGGGCATCACCCCTGCGTCACGCCCAGAAAGTGGTCCAGCATGTGGAAGTGGTCGTCATGGAACTGGTCCTCCAGCGTCGCGATCTGGTCGATGGCGACCCACTCGACCGAGCGCGCGTCGTCGCCCGCCTCCACCGCCGGCAGCGTTCGATCACCCAGGTCGAAGTAGTGCGCGTGCGTGATGACGCGGCCGCGCTGGCTGCGGTCGGGATGGTCGAACACGGCCACCTCCTTCAGGCATTTGCGCAGCGCCGGCTCCAGCAAGGCCAGGTTGGTCTCTTCCTCCAGCTCGCGCACCGCGGACTGGTAGACCGTGTCACGCTGTTCGAGAAAGCCGCCCGGCACGGCCAGCAGGCCCTTGCCCGGGGCCTGCCCACGGCGGATTAGCAGCACGCGGCCCTGGCAGCGGATGACCGCGTCCACGGTCACGAACACGGGCGGGTACGGCGAGCCGGCCCACTCGGCCCGTCCCTGCACCAGAGCCTGCCACTCCTCGCGCAGGTGGGCCAGGGGCACCGCGTCCAGCCAGGCGCGCAGGAACTCCAGCGTGTTGGCCGGCAGGCTGGCTGCGACGCCCGTCAGCGCGGCCTGGGCCTGGCCGGGCGGCGCGGCCAGCAACGCTTCGCGCAAGGGCGTGCCGTCGTAGTGGCCGAGCTTGTCCACGGGCTGCAGCTTCCACTGTGGAAAGTCGCGCAGGTAGACGCTGGTCGCGTCCTTGAAATGGCCGACCAGCGCCACGCTGCGGGCGTCTGGCACGGCGTCGGCCACGGCCTTTCGCACGGCCTCGACCCAGCGCGGCTGGTCGTAGTAGTCACGCATGGGCAGCACCTCGATGCGCTCGCGCTCGGCCTCAGGCAGTGACTGGCGGACCATCTCCGCGCGCTCCTGCCAGGTCCACGGGTTGCGCGGTGTGCGCGCCTGCCAGGCCGAGCCGACCACCACGACGCACCGGCGCGCCATGCGCAGGGCCTCGCGCAGCAACGCCAGGTGGCCGTTGTGGAAGGGCTGAAAACGGCCGATGCAGACGGCCAGGTCGAAAGCGCGTGAGGGCATGGGGACTCCGTGGCAAGAGCAGTCATCGACGGACGCTCCATTGTGCGCAAAGACCGCGCGACCGCCCGCCACACGGTGCGTCCTACACAGCTGGATGTCAGCGCTGCGGCGCATGTCCGCAGGGGCGTGGGCCGTCCCGTCCTACGCCAGCGTCGGCGCAGGGCCGACGGTTCGCACACCGCACAGGCCTAAGCTGAACTCAGCCGGCTCTCACCGGCTTGTCCACCACAACGCAAACCGGACGGTTTGCACAACCGGAGCAATACCATGAAAGTTTCCAAGACCCTGACCTCGCTCGTCGCTGCTGCCTCCCTCGTGGGCGCCATCGGCATGGCCTATGCGCAGACCACCGGCGGCACCACGCAGACCCCGCAGCAAGGACAGATGGGCGCGACCGACGGTACGCCCAACAACAACAGCAACATGAACAACAGCAACATGAACAACAACTCGACCATGCCCGGCCAGACTGCTCCCATGGGTTCCACCACGGCACCCGGTAGCAGCACGACCATGGGCGCACAAGGCGATCTGGCACCCCAGGCAGACCGCAACTGAGTTGCTGCATGCCGGCACTGTTGCCCTGCACGGCCTGCCCATCGGGTAGGTGCGGTGCAGGGCATATTTGATTGGGGCAACGAATCTCGGAGCACACGGTCATGCACGCATCGACACTCCACCCTCAAGCGCAACCCGACGACGCGCTCGCGGGCATCAAATACGGCTTGCTGCTGGGCGCTGCCGTCCTCGCCCTCGTGCTGCCGCCCGTCGGCCCGCCAACGCCTTTCGGCGCGCCACCTGGCCCCCCCACAGCAGCCGCGACGGTCGAGACCCTGGCCATCGCCCCAGTCCAGCGCGTGCCCCGCTGGGCAGAGTTCGGCGGCGAAGCTGCATCCGACGACGTTCGCCGCATTGCCAACTGGGTGGCCGACTCCGGCGACAACCACCAACTCCATTTCGTGATCCTGGACAAGAAGAATGCCAGGGTCTATCTGTTCACACCGGATGCGCAGTTGCGCGCTGCGACGCCGGTGCTGCTGGGTTTTGCGGCCGGCGACCACACGGTGGCCGGCGTGGGACAGAAGCCCATCCACGAGGTGCGGCCCGAAGAACGGACGACGCCAGCGGGGCGCTTTGTCGCCCAGGCCGGCCGCAACACGACACCGGAAGACGTGGTGTGGGTGGACTACGAGGCCGCCGTGTCGATGCACCGCGTGCGGGCCACCGATCCTCGCGAGCGCCGGCTAGAACGCCTCGCCTCGCCCGGCGCTGAGGACAACCGCATCTCCTTCGGCTGCATCAACATGCCTGTGGCGTTCTTCGAGAACGAACTGTGGCCGGTGTTCCAGGGTGGCCGTGGGCTGGTCTACGTACTACCGGAAGTTTTGCCGCTGGAAGCGGTCTTCGCCCAGGCCTACGACCCCGCCGAACGGTACGCCGCAGCCCGCTGAACGGCGAGATTTCAACGCATTTGTGGGACAAGGCGCTTGTGCCTTGTAAGTAGTGACCTACGCCGCTAGCATGCGGCGCAATGCAATCATTTCTGCTGCACTGCACCACTGCACTGGCCATCACTTGGGCGGCCACTGCCCACGCCGCACCGGCAGACTTCGCAGGCCAGCGCCCCTCTGATGACGCGCGCTACGTCGCCGATTGGGTCATGGAGGCCCAAGACCACACCGGCCTGCCATTTGCCGTCGTGGACAAGAAGGCCGCCCGCATCTACCTATTCGACGCTCAGGGCCGGCTGCAGGCCGCATCGGCAGCGCTGTTGGGCCTGGCCCCCGGCGACCATGGCGATCCCAACCTGAACCAGCGCGATCTGTCCCAACTGGCGCTGCACGAGCGCACGACACCGGCCGGCCGCTTCAACGCCCAGCCCGGCCGCAACCTCAAGGGCGAGCCCGTGGTGTGGGTCGACTACGGTGCGGCGCTCGCCATCCACCGGCTGCGCCCCGGGCCTTCACAGGAGCGCCGCGCGGCGCGTCTCGACACCGCCACGCCCGAAGACAACCGCATCTCGCTGGGCTGCGTGGTCGTGCCGGTGAATTTCTACGAACAGTGGGTGGCGCCGATGCTCGGCCACAGCCGCAGCGTGGTCTACATCCTGCCGGAGACGCGGCCCGCGCACGAGCTATTCGGCTGGCAGTAGGCCTGCGCCATCACGGCGCCGTGCCGCTCTGCTGCTGCAGCAGCGCCGTCAGCTCACCCTTGAGCACCTTGCCGGTCGCGCTCGTGACCAGGTGATCCACGAGCCGGATCTCGGGCACCTTGTAGTTCGCCATGCGCTCGCGGCACCAGTCCTGTAGCGCATCGGCCGTGAGGCCCGCGCCGAGCGCCGGATCGAGCCGCACGAAGGCCACCGGCACCTCGCCCTTGTCGGCGTCCACGCGGCCGATCACGCCCGAGCCCATCACCGCCGGGTGCATGCCCAGCAGCGCCTCGACCTCGGCCGGGAACACGCTCATGCCCTTGACCTTGAGCATCTCCTTGCGCCGGCCGAGGAAGTGCAGATAGCCTGCCTCGTCCAGCATCGCGATATCGCCCGTGTGCAGCCAGCCGTCGCGCAAGGTCTGGGCGTTGGCTTCGGGCTTGTTCCAGTAACCCTTGAGCAGCGACGGCGTGCGGCAGCACAGCTCGCCTTCGCTGCCCAGTGGCAACAGCGCGCCGGTCTCGAAGTCGCAGACCTTGAACTCGGTGCCCGGCATCGGCAAGCCAACGAAGATCGGCCGCGTCTTAAGGTCGAAATCGCCAGACTGCATGCCGCGCGTGAACGTGTCGTTGGTGTGCGTCTCGGTCATGCCCCAGGCCGACTCGATCATCGTGGTGCCGGTCAACTCGCGCCAGCGTGCGCGGTAACCCAGGCCGAGCTTCTTCACGAACGAGGACACGCGCATGCTGCGCAGCGAGCGCAGGTAGTACTGGCCCACATCCGGGTGCTCCATGATCTCCACCGCCGAGTCCAGCACCAGGCCGGCGAAGCTCACGCGGTAGTGCTGCACGGCCATCATCCAGGCCACCGGGTCCCAGCGCGCCAGCATGACCACCGTGACGCCGCTGAACACGGGCTGGATCACCAGCGCGTTCTCGCCCGCGATCCAGAACGCGGGGTTGATGCCGATGCCGATGTCGTCCTCGTGCAGACCGACCGAGATGCCGTGCGTGGCGGCCGCCGTGTAGAGCATGTCACCCTGCGTGTGCACACAGCCCTTGGGCAGGCCCGTGGTGCCGCCCGTGTAGTTCAGCGCGGCCACGTCGTCCAGGCCCGGCGCCGGCAGCGGGACCGGCTGCGCCGTTGCGAGCGCAGGCAGCAGGTCCTCAGCATCCGGGCACGCGATGCGAGGGGCCGCAACGGCGCCCGGTAGCGGCAGCGTCGGCACATCGGGGCGCATGTCGGCAAAGCTCGTCACGAACAGGTGCCGCAGGGCGCCCTGGTCGCGTGCGGCGCGCGCCACATCCATCAGCTGGTCGAGCGCCAGCATCACCTGGGCACCGCTGTCGCGCAGCTCGTACAGCACCTCCTCGGTCTTGAACAGCGGGTTGACCGGAACGTGCACGGCGCCGAGTTTCAGAATGCCGTAAAACGCCACGAGGAACTGCGGGCAGTTGGGCAAGAACACCGCCACGCGGTCGCCGCGCCGCACGCCGCGCGCGATCAGCAACGCGGCGAAGCGATCGCTCAGGTCGTCGAGTTCGGCAAAGCCCAGCGTGCGGCCGTAGAAGATGACGACGGCCTTGTCCGGCTGCAGCCGCGCGCGCTCGCGCAGGTACTCGGACACCGGGCGCTGGCCCAGCGGGTAGTGGATCTCGCGCGGCACGCCGGCCGGCCAGTTCTGCTCGCGCAGCGCGGCCAGATTGGCGAGGTACTCGTCTTCCTGTGTCATGGCTTCACCAGGTTTCGATGTGCGAGCGCCGCCGGCCGCTGCGCGCCGGCCGCTCGCGCGCGGCAGACTGCAGGCCGCTGGCGATCCAGCGCCGCGTGTCGGCCGGGTCGATCACATCGTCGATCTCCACCACCGACGCCATGCTGAGCGCCTTGCCGTGCTCGTACATCTGCGCGACGCGGCGTTCGAACTCGGCCTGCTGTGCCTTCGGGTCCTCGATGGCGGCCAGTTCCTTGCGGTAAGCCAGCCGCACCGCGCCCTCCAGTCCCATGCCTCCGAACTCGCCGGTGGGCCAGGAGACGGTGAACACGGTGTCCTGGAAATCGCCGCCCGCCATGGCCAGTGCGCCCAGGCCGTATCCCTTGCGCAGCACCACCATGACCAGCGGCACAGTGAGCGACGCCGTGTTGACGAACATGCGCGAGACGCGCCGCACCTGGGCCGTCTTCTCGGCCTCGGGGCCGACCATGAAGCCCGGCGTGTCGCACAGCGAGACGATGGGCAGGCCGTGCGCATCGCACAGCTGGATGAAGCGCGACGCCTTGTCGGCCGCGTCGGCGTCGATGGCGCCGCCCAGGTGCATGGGGTTGTTGGCGATCAGGCCCACCGGCCGGCCCTCGATGCGCACGAACGCCGTCACCATGGCAAGGCCGAAACCCTGCCGCAGCTCCAGCACCGTGCCCGTGTCGGCCAGCAGATCGATGACCTTGCGCACGTCGTACACGCGCAGCCGGTTCTCAGGGATCACGCGGCGCAGCTCGCGCTGGTCGGCGCATTGCCAGGCGGTGAGCGGCCCCTGGAAATAGCCCAGGTACTGGCGCGCAGCGGCCGTCGCGGCGGCTTCGTCGTCGACCAGCACATCGATCACGCCGTTGGCGCTCTGCACGTCGGCCGGGCCGATCTGCTCGGGCGTGTAGACGCCCAGGCCGCCGCCTTCGATCATGGCCGGCCCGCCCATGCCGATGTTGGCGCTGCGCGTGGAGATGATGACGTCGCAGCAGCCCAGCAGCGCGGCGTTGCCGGCGAAGCAGCGCCCGTGCACGACACCCACCACGGGCACCAGGCCCGACAGGTGCGCGAAGGCCTTGAAGGTGGGGATGTCCAGGCTGGCCACCTTGAACAGCGCCTTGTCGGTGTCGCCGGGCCGGCCGCCGCCGCCTTCGGCGAACAGCACGAGTGGCCGTTCGATGTCGGCGGCCAGCTTGTACAGCCGGTCCTGCTTCTTGTGGTTGAACGAGCCCTGCGTGCCGGCCAGCACCGTGTAGTCGTAGGAGACGACGACCGTCTTGGCGCGCTCGGCGCCGTGGTCGCCCGCGTTCACGGTGGCCACGCCGCCGACCAGCCCGTCCGCCGGCGTGGTGCGTCGCAATTGCTCCACCGGGTGGCGGCTGCGCTGCGCGGCGATCGCCAGTGCGCCGTACTCGACGAAGCTGCCGGCGTCCACCAGGTCGGCGATGTTCTCGCGCGCTGTGCGCCCGCCCTGCGCGTGGCGCTTGCGCACGGCGTCCGGCCGCGCGTCGTCCAGCGTCATGCGGTGCCGGTCCACCGACTCGGCCAGGTCGGCACGGATGTGGTCCAGGTCGACTTGCTCCTCGCGTGCGTCGGCCAGGGCTTCGCCAACGCCCGGCTCGATGAACAGGATGGCCTGGGCCTGCAGCACCACATCGCCGACGGCTGTGGCCAGCCCGCGCACGACACCGTGGTGCTCGGCCGTGACCACGTGCTGCATCTTCATGGCCTCCAGCACCGCGACCTGCTGGCCGACGCGCACGACGTCGCCTTCGCGCACGTCGATGGCGATCACGCTGGCCTGCATGGGGGCGACCAGCGCCACGGTGCCGGGCGGTGCAGTGGTGGCGGTGGCTGCTGCGGCCACGGGCGCGGCGCTCTCGAAGAAGCGCTCCGGTTCGTCCTGCGCCGCGGCGCTGGCGAGCAGGGCCTCCATGTGGTGGTCCAGCCAACGCGTGGACACCTCGTTCGCCGCCACGTCTGGGTGCGCCAGCACGGCGGCGAGAAAGCCGAGGTTGGTCGCCACGCCCTCGATGCGGGTCTCGGCCAGCGCCCGGCGTGCGCGCGCCACGGCGTCGGCATAGGACGCCGATGGCGCGTGCACGATCAGCTTGGCCAACAGCGAGTCGTAGCTGCTGCTGGTGCGGTAGCCCAGGTAGCCGAAGCCATCGACGCGCACGCCCGGGCCCGACGGCAACTCGTATGCGGCCAAGGTACCCGATGCCGGCAGGGCACTGCCGTCGGCCTGCATGGTCTCCATGTTCACGCGCAGCTGGATCGCATGGCCGCGCGGCGCCGGCACGTCGGCCTGACACAGCCCGAGCGCTGCCAGCGTCTCGCCCAGGCACACGCGGATCTGCGCCTGCACGAGGTCCACGCCATAAACGGCCTCGGTGACCGTGTGCTCGACCTGCAGGCGCGGGTTGGCCTCGATGAACACGAAGCGGTCAACGCGGCTGCGGTCGACCAGGAACTCGAAGGTGCCCAGGCCCCGGTACCGCGCGCCGCGTGCCATGCGCAGTGCAGCGTCGGCGATGCGCTCGCGCAGGGCGGCGGGCAACGTGGGGCTGGGCGCGATCTCCACGATCTTCTGGTGGCGGCGCTGCAGGCTGCATTCACGCTCGCCGAAATGGCTGACCTCGCCCGTGCCATCGCCCAGCACCTGGATCTCGATGTGGCGCGCGTCGGCGATCAGCTCTTCGCAGTAGACCTCGCCACGGCCGAACGCGGCCAGCGCTTCGGCACTGGCGCGCGCGTGGGCCTCGGCAATGTCGGATGCCTGCTGCACAACGCGCATACCGCGCCCGCCGCCGCCGGCGATCGCCTTGATCAGCATGCCGCCGCCGTTCAGCGACGCGGAGAAGGCCTGGGCGCCGGCCACGTCGACGGCGCCGGGCGTGCCGGCCAGAACGGGCACGTCGTGCTCGGTGGCGGCGCGGCGCGCACGGGCCTTGTCGCCGAACAGGCGCAGCACATCGGCGGAGGGGCCGATGAACGCCAGCCCGGCCGCGGCGCAGGCGTCGGCCAGCGCGTCGCTCTCGCTCAGAAAGCCATAGCCAGGGTGCACGGCGTCGCAGCCCGCAGCACGGGCCGCAGCGACGGTCTGCGCCACGTCGAGGTACGCGGCGGCGCCACGGCCGGGCAGCAGTTGCGCGGCATCGACGCGCAGCACGTGCAGCGAGCGCGCGTCGTCGGCTGGGTGCACGGCCACGCTGCGCAGGCCCAGGTCGGCGCAGGCACGCGCGATGCGGATGGCGATTTCGCCGCGGTTGGCAATGAGGATGGAGCGTTGGGTCATGCGGTGGGTTGCGTTCGGCAGGGGCTACAGCAGCTTGGCCAGTTCTTCTTTCTTGACCTTGCCGGTGGCCGTCATCGGCAACGCGTCGATGAAGCGGATCTCGGGCACCTTGTAGGCGGCCATGTTGCGTTTGCACCAGTCGATGAGCTGCTGCTCGTCGAGCTCGGCGCGGCGCGCCGGGTCCACGCGGATGAAGGCCACGGGCACCTGGCCGCGTTCTGCATCCGGCCGGCCAATGACGCCCGAACCCAGGATGGCGGGGTTCTGGCCCAGCAACGCCTCGATCTCGGCCGGGAACACGCTCATGCCTTTGACCTTGAGCATCTCCTTGCGCCGCCCGAGGAAGTGCAGGTAACCCATCTCGTCGATGACGCCGATGTCGCCCGTGTGCAGCCAGCCGTCACGCAAGGCCTGGGCCGTGGCCTCGGGCTTGTTCCAGTAGCTCTTGAGCAGCGAGGGTGAGCGGCAGCAGATCTCGCCCTCCTCCCCAAGCGGCCTGAGCGCGCCGGTCTCGAAGTCGCAGATGCGGAACTCGGTGCCCGGCATCGGCAGGCCCACGAACACGGGCTGCGCCTTGAGATCGAAATCGTCACCCTGCATGCCGGTGGTGAAGGTGTCGCAGGTGTGCGTCTCGGTCATGCCCCAGGCGGCCTCGGCCATGACGGTGCCGGTCAGCGCCTGCCAGCGGCGGCGGTAGTCGATGTTGAGCTTCTTCACGAACGAGGACACGCGCACGCGCTGCAGCGAGCGCAGGTCGTAGTCGGCGGACGTGGGGTGCTCCAGCAGCTCGACCGCGTTGTCCACCAGCAGGCCAGCCACGTTCACCTTGTAGTGCTGCACGGCGGCCATGAAGCCCACCGGGTCCCAGCGCGCCAGCAGCACGCAGGTGCCGCCGCTGAAGATCGGGAAGATCAGCGCGAAGTCTTCGCCCGCGATCCAGAACACGGGGAAAAAGTTGATGCTGATGTCGTCGGGCGACCCAGGCGAGCCCACCGTGCAGGTGGTCGCGGCCGTGTAGAGCATGTTGCGCTGCGTGTGCACGCAGCCCTTGGGCATGCCCGTGGTGCCGCCCGTGTAGTTGAGCGCCGCCGTGTCGTCCAGGCCGACCGTCACCTGCGGGCACGCAGCAGGCGCACCCGCCAGCGCGCGCAGCAGGTCGATGGTGCCGGGGCATTCGATCTTGGGCTGGCGGATCGACTCGGGCACCGGGATCGTGGGCGCGGCGGGCAGCGCATCGGCAAAGCTGGTCGTGAAGACGGTGGTGAGCGGCGAGCGCTCGTGCACGGCCTGCACCAGCGGCATGAGCTGGTCCTGCACGATGGCGACCTTGGCGCCGGTGTCCTGCAGCTCGTAGACGAGCTCGGCCTCTTTGAACAGCGGGTTCACGGGCACGTGCACCGCCCCCAGTTTCATGATGGCGTAGAAGGCCACCACGAACTGCGGGCAATTGGCCAGGAACACGGCCACGCAGTCGCCCTGGCGCACGCCATGCCGTGCCAGCAATGCGGCCAGCGCGTCGCTCTGCTGGTCGAGCTGGCGGTAAGTGAGCTCTGCGCCGTAGTAGATGTAGGCCGGCTTGTCGGGCTGGATGGCCGCCCACTGGCGCAGATAGTCGGTCAGCAGCACCTCACCGAAGCGGTAGGTCGGCTGGCGCGGGATGTCGGCGGGCCAGTGGCGCTGCTGCAGTTGCGCGATGTGGCGCAGGTAGTCGTCCTGGTTCATGGCAATGCGGTCTCCAAGAGGGTGTCGGCGCGTGCGGCGGGCGCAGGCGTGGCCACGGCGTGGACGCGCGCGGCCTCGACATGGCAGGCGGCCCAGTGCACCGGCGAAAACTCCGTGGCCGCCGGCTTGTCGACGCGGCAGATGTCGATGGCCAGCGGGCAGCGCGGATGGAACTTGCAGCCCGGCGGCGGCGCCAGCGCGCTGCCGATCTCGCCCTGGATCATGCCCACGGGCAGCGGCACATCGGGGTCGGGCCGCAGCACCGAGGCCAGCAGCGCGCGCGTGTAGGGGTGGCGCGGCGCGCCGAAGACCTGGGCCGTCGGCCCCTGCTCGACCATGTCGCCCAGGTACATCACACCCACCGCGTCGGCGAAGTGCTCGACCAGCGCCAGGTCGTGCGCGATGAGCAGATACGTCAGGCCGTACTGCTGCTGGATGTCGGCCAGCAGGTTCAGGATTTGCGCGCGGATCGACACGTCGAGCGCCGAGGTCGGCTCGTCGAGCACCAGCAGGCGCGGCTTCAGCGCGAGCGCACGCGCAATCGCCACGCGCTGTCGCTGGCCGCCGCTGAACTCGTGCGGGTAGCGCTTGGCCGCATCGGGCGGCAGGCCCACCACGTCGAGCAGCTCGGCGATGCGGCCGTCCAGCTCGGCGCGGGTGGGCTTCTCGTTGGCGAGGATGGGCTCGGCAATGATGGTCGCCACGCGCAGGCGCGGGTTCAGCGAGGCGTACGGGTCCTGGAATACAGCTTGCACCTGGCGCCGCCAGGCGCGCTTGTCCGCACCTTTGAGCGAGGCGACGTCGCGGCCATCGAAGCGGATGCTGCCGGCACTCGGCGTGTCCAGCCCCAGGATCAACTTGGCACAGGTGGTCTTGCCGCAGCCCGATTCGCCGACGATGGCAAAGGTGCTGCCGGCCGGCACGTCGAAGCTGATCTGCTCCACGGCCTTGACCGGGTTTTTGGAACTGCGGACCTTGAAATGCTTCTGCAGGCCCTCGACCTGCAGCAGCGGCACATCAACCGGCATGCGGCGCTCCTTCGTGCAACCAGCAGGCGGCGCGCTGGCCGGCGCCGGTCTCGAATTCGGGCGGGTACTCCACCTCGCAGCGCGCCATGCGCTGTGGGCAGCGCGCGGCAAAGCGGCAACCGGCAGGCGGGTTCAACAGGCTGGGCGGCTGCCCGCCGATGGAGGTGAGCCGCTCGCGCGGCTGGCCCAGCCGCGGAATCGACGCCAGCAGCGCCTGCGTGTAGGGGTGCGCCGGCGCGTGGTAGATGCGGCGCACCGGGCCGGACTCGACCACGCGGCCGGCGTACATCACGGCGATGCGGTCGCACATCGACGCGGCCACGCCCATGTCGTGCGTGATCATGAGGATGCCCACGCCCGTGTCCTGCTGAATGCGCTTGAGCAGGTCGATCATCTGCACCTGGATCGTCACGTCGAGCGCGCTGGTGGGCTCGTCGGCGATCAGCAGGCGCGGCTGGCAGGCAATGGCCATGGCCGCGACCACGCGCTGGCGCATGCCACCGCTGAACTGGTGCGGGTAGTCGTCCAGCCGCTTCTCGGGCGAGGGGATGCGCACGCGGCCCAGCACGTCGATGGCGGCGCGTCGCGCTTCGGCGCGCGAGCCCGCCAGGCCGTGGTAGCGGAACGGGCCGCCGACCTGGTCGCCGATGGAGTAGACCGGGTTCAGCGAGGTCAGCGGGTCCTGCGAAATCATGGAGATGCGGTTGCCGCGCCATTCGCGGGCCATGTCGCGTTCGGACACCTGCACCAGATCGACGCCGTCCAGCTCGATGCGGCCGCCCGCGATGCGCCCGGCCGGGCGCGGCAGCAGCTTCAGGATGGACAGGCCGGTCATGGTCTTGCCCGAGCCCGATTCGCCGACGATGCCCAACGTCTCGCGTTCGGCCACTTCCAGGTTCACGCCGTCGACGGCACGCACCGTGCCGTTGCGCACGTCGATGTGGGTCTGCAGGTTGGTGATGCGCAGCAGCGGTGCGACCGTGGTGGTCGGCACGGTCGACGCTTTGGGCATCGGCAGGGTGGAGGCGCTCATGGGTGCACCCCTCGGCCTGCGGCCTGTCCCGCCAGGCTGGAGCAAGCTTGTCTGGGGCGCCCCGGCGCCGTGCTCATCATCGTTGCTTCCTCCGCGGATCCAGCGTGTCGCGCAACCAGTCGCCCACCAGGTTGGACGCCAGGCAGGTCAGCATGATGGCGATGCCGGGCAGCGTGATGAGCCACCAGGCGTGCGTCATGTAGTTGCGCGCGTCGGCCAGCATCAGGCCCCAGGACACGTCGGGCTGCTGGATGCCCAGGCCGAGGAAGCTCAGCGACGCCTCGAACACGATGACCTGGCCGACCTGCAGCGTGGCCAGCACCAGCAGCGTGTTCGACACGTTGGGCAGCAGGTGGCGCCGCAGGATGGTGAAGTTGCTGCACCCGGCCACGCGCGCCAGCGCCACGTAGTCGCGCTCCTTGAGCGACAGCACTTCGCTGCGGATGATGCGCGCGTACCAGGTCCAGTAGGTGATCACGATCACGATGACGACGGTGGAAAAGCTCGGGTCCAGCACCACGGCCACGACGAGCGCGAGCGCCAGCGAGGGAATCGACATCTGGATGTCCGCCAGGCGCATCAGCACCGCATCGACCACGCCGCCGAAGAAGCCGGCGACCAGGCCGATGAGCGCCCCGATGCCGCCCGACAGCACGATCACGTACAGCGCCACCGTGACGGACACGCGGGCGCCGGCAATGATGCGGCTGGCGATGTCGCGGCCCAGGTTGTCGGTGCCCAGCCAGTGCGCGGCCGTGCCGTCGGCATGCCAGGCCGGCGGCTTGAACACGTTGGCCAGGTCGAGCGCGTTCGGGTCCCAGGGCGTCAGTGCCTCACCGCCGATGGCGGCAATGCCGAGCAGCAGCAGCACGCACAGCGACACCCACGGAATGCCCTGGCCGCGCAGGCGGCGCAGCCAGCCGGCGCGAGCGGGCACCTCGGCCACGGTGGCGACAGTCGATTCAGCCTGCATGGCGGATCCTCGGGTCGATGACGCCATAGCTCAGGTCGACCAGCAGGTTGGCCGCCACGAACAGCACCGACGTGAACAGAACGCCGGCCTGCACGACCGGGAAGTCGCGTGCAAACACGGCCTCGACCACGGTGCGGCCCAGGCCCGGCCACGCAAACACCACCTCGACCACGAACGCCCCGCCCAGCATGGCGGCGAAGTACACGCCCAGCATGGTCACGAGCGGAATGGCGGCATTGCGAAACGCGTACTTGGTGACCAGCAGCCATTCCGGTGTGCCGAGCGAGCGGCCCATGCGGATGTAGTCGCTGTCCAGCACATCGAGCATGGCCGAGCGCACGATGCGTGTCTGCGCCGCCACCGGGTACCAGCCCAGCGCGATGGCCGGCATCAGGATGTGCGCCGCCGTGCCGTGGCCGAAGGCCGGCAGCCAGCCCAGGTGCACCGAGAACACCAGGATCAGCAGCAGCCCGACCCAGAAGCCCGGCATCGACTGCCCCAGCATCGCAAAGCCCTTGCCAAAGCTGTCGAGCCAGGTGCCGCGGTACACGGCCGACAGCATGCCCAGCGGCACGGCCAGCGCGATGCTGAACAGCAGCCCGGCGCAGGCCAGCTGGATGGTGGCCGGCAGGCGCTGCAGCACGAGGTCGAGCGCGGGGGTCTGCCACCGGTAGGAGTTGCCGAAATCGCCCACCAGCGCGTGCTGCGCAAAGATCAGGTATTGGCGCCACATCGGCAGGTCCAGCCCCATGCTGGTACGCATCGCCTCGATCACGGCGGGCGGCGCGTCCACCGGCAGCAGCAGCACGATGGGGTCACCCGACAGGCGCGAGATGATGAAGATCACCATGCTCGCGCCGACGATGCTGATCAGGCCCAGCCCGAATCGGCGCAGAAGGAATTGAATCATCGACGCGATGCTCGCCAGTGGAGGGTTGCGCGGCCGCCTACTGCTGCTTCAAGCCGATCTGCTGCAGGTTGCGCCAGAAGCCGGGCCACGGCCAGGGCGTGTAGTCGACCTTGTCGCGCCAGGCCATCGTGACCAGCGGCCGGTAGGTGGGCAGGCCGCCCAGCACACGCTCGTGCTTGAGCTTGCCGATGCGCTGCAGCACGGCTTCGCGCTGCGCCGGGTCCATGGTGCGCTTGGCCTCCTCGACCATCGCGTCCAGCTCGGGGTCGTTCGCATACGAGTAGCTGCCCCAGCCCTTGCCAGCCACGAAGCTGTGCAGGTGGCCGGCCCAGGCCGTGCCCGGATCGCCCGGGACGCCCTGGCCCCACATCCAGCTGATCACGCCATCCATCTCGGGCGGGCCGTTGCGGCCGCGTCGGCCCAGGTTGATCCAGGCGCCGTATTCCAGACCTTGCACCTTGCAGCGGATGCCGGACGCCGTGAGGTAGGCGAACACGGCCTCGCCCATTTCCTTGACGTTCGGCTCGCGTGGCGTCGTGAGGTTGTAGCAGTTGGTGTCGAAGCCGCGCGGAAAACCGGCTTGCGTCAGCAGTTCCTTGGCCTTGCGTGGGTCGTAGGGGTAGGGCTTGAGGTTGGGGTCGTAGCCGGCACCGCCCTTGCCCACCTGCACGTAGCGCTCGCCCTGGCCGAACAGCACAGCCTTGACGATGGCGTCCACGTCGATGGCATGCGCTGCGGCCTGGCGCACGCGCACGTCACGCCACGGGGAATTGGGCACCTGCTCGGCGAAGTCGATGAACAGGTTGTTGCCCGACACCACGGTGCTGGTCTGCACGCCGGGCATCTTCTTGAATTCGGCAATCATCGACGGTGGCACGGCGTCGATCCAGTCCACGGCCCCGGTCTTGAACGCGGCGACCCGCGTCAAGTCTTCGGGGATCACCTTGATCGTGAGGTTCTTGACGGTGGGCCGCGCGGTCTTGTGCCAGTAGTCGTCGAAGGCTTCGAGCTTGAGCTCTTCCTTGATGCTGCGCGAGACGAACTTCCACGGCCCGGTGCCGACCGGCGCCTTGGCAAAGCCCTCGTCGCCCACCTTCTCGAAGTAGGCCTTGGGCATGGCCCACAGCTGCAGGTTGTCGGCGATGTAGGAACCGTCGCCTTCCTTGAAGTGGATCTTGAAGTGGTGGTCGCCCACGACCTCGAAGCGCTCGACCGAGGCCTGCAGGTGCGACCAGCGCGACTGCGCCGGGTCGGCCAGGCGCTTCTGCGAGAACTCGAAATCGCGCGCGGTCAGCGGGTCGCCGTTGTGGAATTTCACGCCCTTGCGGATCTTTACGTCGAGCACGGGCTTGCCGCCGACCTCGGTCACCTCCCACGATTCGGCCAGCCAGTTCACGCGCTTCTGGGTCGGGTCGGGCTTGACGAGCTGCTCGAACATCTGGCCGATGAAGTAGGTGTCGACACCGGCCGCGTACTTCACCGGGTCGAGCGTGGTGGCCTCGGCGGCGAACGCGATGGTCAGGCTGCCGGTGGCGGGCTTGACGGTCTGCGCGAACGCGAGCGGGCCGGTCAGTGCCAGCGTTGCCGCCAGCGCGAGCGCGCGCATCGCAGGGAATCGGATCTGCAGGGCCATGTGTCTTGTCTCCTGGTGGTCGTCTGCCACGTGCCAAAAACCGTTGATTCGAAAAACGCATGTGCATCACAACACGTCAATGATCGACTTCAAATCGGGAATACCCGCTGTTCTAAAACTGTCCCGGTGGCGACATTGAAACGGCTTGCCCCAGGACTACAGACCCCTTGACACCATGATCCAAAGCCGCGATGCCGCTGCGCGCACACCGAAGTTCACGCACAAGCGCGAGGCACTGCTGGGTGCCGCCGCCCACCTGTTCAACCAAAGCGGTGTGAAGAGCGCGACGCTGTCCGACGTGGCGGCCCACGTGGGCCTGGTCAAGAACAGCGTGACCTACTACTACCGCAAGAAGGAGGATCTGGCGACCGCGTGCTTCCTGCGCGCGATCGAGGACTACCAGGGCTTCATCGCGCAGGCGGCGGCCAAGACCACGGTGGCCGAACGCCTGCAGGAACTGTTCCGCCAGCTTGCAGAGCGGCTGGCGGCGATCGAGGCGGGCACGCAGCCGGCGCTGATCCTGTTCCACGACCTGCGCACCTTGCCGCAGCCGCAGCTCGAACAGGTGTTCGCCGCCTACACCGACATGTTCCGGCGCGTGCGCGATCTGCTGCGCAGCCCGGAGACGGCCAGCCTGTCGCGCGAGGCGTTCAACGCACGCGGGCACATCCTGCTGTCCACGCTGAACAGCCTGCGCAGCTGCGTGCAGCGGCACGAGCCGCACGAGTACGGCCGCATCGCCGAGCGTTCGGCCGACCTGTTGCTGCGCGGCATGGCCGGCAACGCCGCCGCATGGCACGACGCGGGGCCCGAGCAGGATTGGGTGCTCAACAGCGAGACCGACATGGCACCCGGCTCGTTCCTGCGTTCGGCGACGGAACTGATCAACGAGCAAGGCTACAAGGGCGCATCGGTCACACGGATCGCCGAGCGGCTGCACCTGACGAAGGGCGCCTTCTATGCCCGCCACGAGGCCAAGGACGATCTCGTCACGCTGTGCTTCACGCACACCTTCGACATCGTGCGCAAGGCGCTGAGCCTGTCGCAGTCGGCGCCGGGCTCGGGCTGGGACCAGCTGTGCATGGCCACGCGCGGGCTGGTGCGCTTTCAGCTGTCGGCGGCGGGGCCACTGCTGCGGCTCACCGCCATCTCGGCGCTGCCCGACCCGGTGTACCGCGCGCGCATTCTGGACGCGACCAACCGCCTGACCGAGCGCATGACGAACCTGATCGTGGAAGGCGTCATGCAGGGCGCGATCCGCCCGCTGGATGCGTCACTGGCGGCGCAGATCGCCCTGAGCGGGATCAACGCGGCGGCGGAACTGCGGCGCTGGTCGGCGGGTGCCGATGTCGGCAACGCGGCGCCGCTGTACGCAAAGCCCCTGCTGCTGGGGCTGCTGCACCCCGGCTGAGCCGGCGCCTGCGCTTCAGAGCTTGGAGAAGTCGGGCTTGCGCCGCTCCATGAACGCGCCAAACGCCTCGCGCGCGGCGGGCTCGGCCAGCATGCGGCGGAAGATCACGCCCTCTTCGTCCATGCGGGCGTGCACCTGGTCGGCGCTGCCCTTCTTCAGCAACTGCTTGCTGGCAACCAACGCGCTGAGCGGCTTGGCTGCCAGCTTGCGGGCCTGGGCCTGCGCCAGGTGCGTGACCTCGGAGGGCGGCACCACGCGGTTGACCAGACCCACTTCCAGCGCGGCCTCGGCCATGAAGGGTTCGCCCAGCAGCAGCGCCTCGGCCGCGCGGTGGTAGCCCATCATTTGCGGCACCAGCAGGCTGGAGGCCGCCTCGGGCACCAGGCCCAGGTTCACGAAGGGCATCGAGAACGCTGCGTTGTCACCGGCATAGACCAGGTCGCAATGGAACAGCATGGTGGTGCCGACGCCGACGGCCGGGCCGCAGACGGCGGCGATCAGCGGCTTGGAAAAGCGCGCGATGCCGTGCAGGAAGCGGAACACCGGCGCGTCCTCGCCGCCGGGTGGCGTGTTGAGGAAGTCACCGATGTCGTTGCCGGCGCTGAAGATCGTCTCGTGGCCTTGCAGCACCACCACGCGCACCGCCGGGTCGGCATCGGCCGTGGCCAGCGCGTCGGCCAGCACGGCGTACATGGCGGCGGTGATGGAGTTCTTCTTGTCGACGCGGTTGAGGGTGACGGTGGTGACGCCGGCCTCGGTGTGGATCAGGATGTCGGTCATGGGTCTCACTCTTTGTAGTAGACGATCTGGTGCGATGTTGCCAGCAGTTCGCCGGCCTCGTTCCACAGCTGCGCAGTCTGGTCGAAAAATCCGTTGCGAAAGCTCTGCCCCCGCGCCTGCGCGAACAGGTAGCCGCTTGCGGTGCGCGCCAGCATCGCCGCATCGGCATGGAAGTAGGTGGTGATGGACACGGTGCCGGCCGGCACCCGCGTGGCGCGGCGCAGCCAGACGCGCGGGTAGAACACATCGGCCAGCGCCGCCAGCGCCGCAAAGTCCAGCGGACGCGGCGGGTCGTCGCGCACCCACAGCTGCGACAGGCTGTGCGTGCCGCTGCCGTCCCATGCCGGCGGGATGGTGCCGTGCACCGGGCGCATGTCGTAGCGCCGCAGCCACTCCACGGCGCGGGCTTCCTCGCGCGGCACCGTGTGTGGCGCCGCCGCGGGCGGCATGGGCAGATCGTTCACGCCCCAGGTGTCGCGCCGCGCGGCGGTGAGCGCGGTGCCGGTGAGCACCGTCTCGGGCGTGCCGTCGGCACCAGGCTGCGTGATGGCCAGCATCCAATGCTGCGTGGCGCGGTTGGTCCGCACCGGCTGCGCCACCAGCCGAAAGGGGGCGGCGGCCAGGGCGCTGGCGTAGTTGACCGTCAGCGCGACCGGTGCACCCAGCAGCTGTGGGTGCTGCAGCACGCCGTTCAGCGCGGTGGCCGCGGTGATGCCGCCGAACGGCCCCACCATGTTGGCCCAGGCCGGGTGCGCGGCACCGGTGTAGGCGTGTTCACCATCGGGCTGCAGCGCGATGCCTTGGTCGAGGAAATGGGCGTCCATGCGGGGCCTCCGGTCGTCGGATCAAACGCGCTCGAAAATGCCTGCGGCGCCCTGGCCCATGCCGACGCACATGGTGACCATACCGTACTGCAGCTTCCTGCGGCGCAGGGCATGCACCACGGTCGCGGCGCGGATGGCACCGGTCGCGCCCAACGGATGGCCCAGCGCGATGGCGCCGCCCATCGGGTTGACCTTGGCCGGGTCCAGCCCCAGCGTGTTGATCACCGCCAGCGATTGCGCGGCAAAGGCCTCGTTCAGCTCGAACCAGTCGATCTGGTCCTGCTTGAGGCCGGCGTTGCGCAGCGCTGCCGGGATGGCCTCCACAGGGCCGATGCCCATGATGTGCGGTGGCACGCCACGGCTGGCGTACGACACGAAGCGGGCCAGCGGCGTCAAGCCGTATTGCTTGACCGCACGCTCGCTGGCCAGGATCAGCGCGCCGGCGCCGTCGGACGTCTGCGAGCTGTTGCCGGCGGTGACCGAGCCGCGCGCCGAGAACACCGGGCGCAGCTTGCCCAGGCCCTCCAGGCTGGTGTCGGGCCGGGGGCCTTCGTCCAGCGCCACGCTGCGGCTGCGCAGCACGGGCTTGCCGGTGGCCAGATCGGCGCTTCGGTCGACCGCCTCCACGGGCGTGATCTCGTCGGTGAACTCACCGGCCTGCTGCGCAGCCAGCGCGCGCCGGTGCGATTCGACGGCGAACGCGTCCTGCGCATCGCGGCCCACCTTCCACTGCGTCGCCACCTTCTCGGCCGTGAGGCCCATGCCGTAGGCGATGCCGTAGTCGTCCACATTGGTGGTGTCGGCAAAGATGGTGGGCGACAGCGAGGGCGAGTTGCCCATCATCGGCACCATGCTCATGCTCTCGGTGCCGGCGGCGATCATGACGTCGGCCTCGCCCACGCGGATGCGGTCGGCCGCCATCTGCACGGCCGACAGGCCCGAGGCGCAGAAGCGGTTGACGGTGATGCCACCCACGCTGTGCGGCAGCCCGGCCAACACGGCGCCGATGCGCGCCACGTTCAGGCCCTGCTGCGCTTCGGGGATGGCGCAGCCGCAGATCACGTCTTCGATGGACTTCGGATCGAGCCCCGGCACCTGGGCCAAGGCCGCGCGCAGGGCGCTGGCCAGCAGCTCGTCGGGCCGCATGTTGCGAAAGAAGCCGCGGTGCGAACGCCCGATGGGCGTGCGGGTGGCGGCGACGATGTAGGCGTCTTGGACTTGTTTGCTCATGGGTGGCTCCGATCAGTTGCGCAGCGGCTTGCCGGTATTCAGCATGCCCATGATGCGTTCCTGGGTCTTGGGGTGGACGATCAGGCTGCAGAAGGCCTGACGTTCGAGCGTCATCAGGTATTCCTCTGACACCAGCGTGTTGGCGTCGACATCGCCGCCCGTCACCACGCCTGCGATCAGGCTGGCGATGTGGAAGTCGTGCGCGCTGATGAAGCCACCGTCGCGCATGTTGACCAGCTGGCCCTGGATGGTGGCCTTGCCGCTGCGGCCGGCCACCGGGAACAGGCGGCGCGCGGGGGCGCGGTAGCCGGCGTCGGCCATGGCGCGGGCCTGGCCGATGGCCACGTACAGCAGCTCGTCCTTGTGCGGCACGACGATGTCGCTCTCCAGCAGATATCCGAGCGCGCGGCTTTCCAGCGCGCTGGTGCCGACCTTGGCCATCGCGGCAGCAGTGAAGCCTTCGCTGACCGACTTCAGCAAGTCCTTGTCGGTGGACGTGGCGGCGTTCTCGGCGGCACGTCGGGCGATGTACGTCAGGCCGCCAGCGCCGGGCACCAGGCCGACGCCGACTTCGACCAGGCCGATGTAGCTCTCCATCGCCACCACGCGCCGCGCCGAATGGATGGCCAGCTCACAGCCGCCCCCCAGCGCCAGGCCGCGCACGGCCGACACCACGGGCACGGCGGCGTAGCGCAGCTTCAGCATGCTCTGCTGCAGCGCCAGCTCGGCCTTCTCGACGGCGCGCACGCCGGACATCATGAACGCGGGCAGCATGGCCTGCAGATCGGCGCCGGCCGAGAACGGCTCGTCGCCGGACCAGACCACCAGGCCCTGGAACTGCTGCTCGGCCAGGTCGACCGCGCGCGACAAGCCCTGCGTCACCTCGGGGCTGATGGCGTGCATCTTGGTCTTGATGCTGGCGATCAGCACCGTGCCATCCAGCGTCCACAGGCGGATGGCGGCGTCCTCGTGCAGCGTGGTTCCTGCCGTCTCAAAGCCGGTGGCGCCGCTGCCCAGCACGGTCTCGGGGAACAGCTGACGGCCATGCACCGGCAGCAGGCGGCGCGGCTCGAAGCAGCTGGTGCTTGGGTTCCACGAACCCTCGGCCGTGTGCACGCCACCGGCCTGCGCGACCGGGCCTTCGAACACCCAGGCCGGCAACGGTGCGCTCGACAAGGCCTTGCCCGCATCGATGTCCTCTTTGACCCACTGCGCGACCTGCAACCAGCCCGCCTCTTGCCACAGCTCGAACGGGCCCTGGCGCATGCCGAAGCCCCAGCGCATGGCGAAGTCCACATCGCGCGCCGTCTCGGCAATGCCGGCCAGATGCACCGCCGCGTAGTGAAAACTGTTGCGCAGGATCGCCCACAGGAAGCGGCCTTGCGGGCCCTCGCTATGGCGCAGCAGGCGCAGGCGTTCGGCGGCGGGCTTTTTCAGCATGCGGCCGTAGACCTCGTCGGCCTTCTCGCCGGTCGGCACGTAGCCCTTGCTGCGCGCATCGAAGCGCAGCACGTCGCGGCCGACCTTCTTGAAGAAGCCGGCCTTGGTCTTTTGGCCCAGGTGGCCCAATTCCAGCAGCGTCTTCAACACGGTCGGCGTGCCGAAGCTGGCGTAGAACGGGTCGGTCTCGGGCGTGAGCGTGTCCTGCAGCGTCTTGATGACGTGGGCCATCACATCCAGCCCCACGACATCGGCCGTGCGGAAGGTGCCGGAAGCGGCGCGGCCCAGGTTCTTGCCGGTCAGCTGGTCGACGATGTCGAACGGCAAGCCGTGCTGCTGCGCCTCGTGCATGGTGGCCAGCATGCCGGCGATGCCGATGCGGTTGGCGATGAAGTTCGGCGTGTCCTTGGCGCGCACCACGCCCTTGCCCAGGCCGGTGGTGACGAACGCTTCCAGGTCGTCCAACACGGCCGGCGCGGTGTCGGGCGTGGCGATCAGCTCCACCAGCGCCATGTAGCGCGGCGGGTTGAAGAAATGGATGCCGCAAAAGCGCGGGCGCATCGCCTCGGGCAGCGCCTGCGCCATCTGCGAGATCGACAGGCCCGAGGTGTTGGACGCCACGATGGCGTGCGGCGCCAGGTGCGGCGCGATCTTTTCGTACAGATCGCGCTTCCAGTCCATGCGCTCGGCGATGGCCTCGATCACCAAATCGCATTCGCCCAGCAGCGCGAGGTGCTCCTCGTAGTTGGCGGGCTGGATCAACGCGGCGTCGGCGGCCACGCCCAGGGGCGCGGGCTTGGCCTTCTTCAGGCCTTCGATGGCGCGCGTGACGGTGCCGTTCTTCGGGCCTTCCTTCGCAGGGAGGTCGAACAGCACGACCGGCACACGCACATTGGCCAGGTGGGCGGCAATCTGCGCGCCCATCACACCGGCGCCGAGCACGGCGACCTTCTTCACATGGAATCTCGTCATCTTGTTGTCCTTGCTCTCAGGGAACTCTCGTCCAGGTCTGCGTGCGGCTGAAGGGGCCAATCGAGCCGCGCACTTCCAGCTTGGCACCGCCCTCGATGGGCGTCAGGCGCAGCGTGTAGCTCTTGCCGACTTCGGGGTCGAGCACCTTGCCGCCCTCCCACACGTCGCGGCCTTCGGCCTTCTGCGCACCGCGCACGATCTCCAGGCCCAGCATCAACTGGTCTTTGCGGTCGTCGGTGCAGGCGGTGCAGCGCGCGGCAGGGTCGGCGCCGGGGCGCAGCAGCTTGTCGATGCGGCCCGTCAGCACGCCGCCGCGCTCGGCGATGACGACCTGCGATTTGGGCTCGCCGGTCTTCTCGTCCACGGTCTGCCAACGGCCGACCGGCGTCATCTGCGCCCAGGCCAGCACCGGGGCGCACGCGCACAGCCAGGCGGCCAGCGCAAGTCGTGCGGTGCGCATCACGCCAACGCGGCTTCGGTGTCCATCAGGACCTTGGTGCCGGTGCGAGCGGTGCGCATCAGGCTGGCGGTCTCGGGGAACAGCTTGGCGAAGTAGAAGCGGGCCGTCTGCAGCTTGGCCACGTAGAACGGGTCGGTGTTGCCAGCCGCGATCTCGCGCAGCGCGACTTGTGCCATGCGCGCCCAGAAGTAGCCAAACACGAGGTGGCCGACGACGCGCAGGTAGTCGACGGCGGCAGCGCCCACTTCGTCGGGGTTCTGCATGCCCTTGAAGCCCAGCTCGGTCGTGAACTTGGTGACCTGCTCGCCCAGCACCGCCAGCGGGCTGATGAACTCCGACATCTTCTCGTTCACGCCTTCCTCGGCGACCAGCGCAGCGACCAGTTTGCCGAACTTCTTCAGCGACGCACCGCCGCTGCCCAGCACCTTGCGGCCCAAGAGGTCGAGTGCCTGCACGGCGTTCGTGCCCTCATAGATCATGTTGATGCGGGCGTCGCGCACGTACTGGTCCATGCCCCACTCGCGGATGTAGCCATGGCCGCCGAACACCTGCTGGCAGGCGGTGGTGGCCGTCCAGCCGTTGTCGGTCAGGAAGGCCTTGACGATGGGCGTCAGCAGGGCGACCAGTTCGCCGCTGTCCTTGCGCACCTTCTCATCCGGGTGGTGGTGCTCCTGGCCGATCAGCTGCGCGCAATAGATGGCCAGCGCGCGGCCACCCTCGGCATAGGCCTTGGCGGTCAGCAGCATGCGGCGCACGTCGGGGTGCACGATGATGGGATCGGCCGGCTTGTCCTTGGCCTTGGTGCCCGAGAGCGAGCGCATCTGCAGCCGGTCCTTGGCGTAGGCCAGCGCGTTCTGGTAGGCCACCTCGGTCAGCCCCAGCGACTGGTTGCCCACGCCCAGGCGGGCCGCGTTCATCATCACGAACATCGCGGCCAGGCCCTTGTTCGGCTCGCCGACCATGGTGCCGACGGCGTCTTCCAGCACCATCTGGCAGGTGGAGTTGCCGTGGATGCCCATCTTGTGCTCGATGCCGCCGCACCAGATGCCGTTGCGGCTGCCCAGGCTGCCGTCGTCGTTGACGTTGAACTTGGGCACAGCGAACAGGCTGATGCCCTTGCTGCCGGCCGGCGCATCGGGCAGGCGGGCCAGCACCAGGTGGACGATGTTCTCGACCATGTCGTGCTCGCCGGCCGAGATGAAGATCTTGTTGCCGGTGATCTTGTAGCTGCCGTCGCCCTGCGGTTCGGCCTTGGTGCGCAAAAGGCCCAGGTCGGTGCCGCAATGCGGCTCGGTCAGGCACATGGTGCCCGTCCACTCGCCGCTGGTGAGCTTGGGCAGGTACATCTTCTGCTGCTCGGGCGTGCCGTGCGCGTGCAGCGCTGCGTGCGCGCCGTGCGAAAGGCCGGGGTACATCGTCCAGGCCTGGTTGGCCGAGTTCAGCATCTCGTAGAAGCACTGGCTGACGACCAGGGGCAGCCCCTGGCCGCCGAAGGCCGGGTCGCTGCTCAGCGCGGCCCAGCCGCCTTCGACGAACTTGGCGTAGGCCTCTTTGAAGCCGTCGGGCGTCTTCACTTCGTGGGTGGTCTTGTCGAGCTGGCAACCCTGCTCATCGCCGATCTGGTTCAGCGGAAAGGCGACCTCGGCGGCGAACTTTCCACCCTCCTCCAACACGGCGTTGACGGTGTCCACGTCCACTTCGGCATACGCCGGAATGTCCTTGAACGCGTCGGTGACGCGCAGCACTTCGTGCAAGACGAATTGCATGTCGCGCAGAGGCGGGGTATAGCTGGGCATGGGTCTACTCCTTGGGGCTGGGGGTGGTTTTGGAAGAGCGTGCGCGGCGTGGCGCGGGGGCGGGAATGGAAATCGGTCGGCCGGCGGCCACGGTGCGCGTCAGCGGCGCGGTGGTGTCTGTGCCATAGCGCGCCAGGATGTTGGCCATGCCGGTGTGGGCGCGGTCCATCGAGGCCGGGTTCTGCAGGAAGCGGGCCTCGTAGTGCAGCGCGAGGATCAGGCCGTGGATCTCGAAGGCCATCTGCTGCGCATCGGCATCGGGCCGCAGGTCACCGCACTGCTTGGCCAGCAGCACGGCGTGGTCCAGCGCCGCCAGCCACGAACGCACGGAGCTGGCGAGTGCATCGCGTACCGGGCCGGGCCGGTCATCGAACTCCACCGCACCGCTGATGAAGATGCAGCCGGACTGGATCTCCAACGCGACGCGCTGCATCCAGTTCTCGAACAGTGCCCGCACCCGCGCAATGCCCCGAGGCTGGGCCATGGCGGGAAGGAAGACTTCTTCCTCGAAGCGCCGGTAGTACTCGTGGATGACCGAGATCTGCAGCTCTTCGCGTGAACCGAAATGCGCGAACACGCCGGACTTGCTCATGCGCGCGACCTCGGCCACGGCGCCGATCGACAAACTCTCCAGGCCGATCTGCGTGGCCAGATTCAACGCCGCGTCGACGATGGCGGTCTTGGTCTGCTGGCCTTTGGGCAGCGCGCGGGCGCTGGGCGTGCGAACAGTCCGGGTGGTGGGCATGCGGGCGGGTAGGGTGAAAAAAGAACGAGCGTGCTATTTTGCGTTAGAACCAATCGCTCGCGCCAGCCCCCGTGCAACATTTTTTTTAAAGCGCCCCGCGCTCAGCGGGTCTGGCAGTAATCCAGGAAGTCGTCGATTTCGGTGGACTTGTCGAACACCGCATCGGCCCCCTGGGCAAGGCAGCGTGCGCGTACGTCCTTGTTGGCGAAGTTGGTGAGCACCACGACGCGCTGAGTTGCGGCCCGCGACCGGCACGCCCGCAGCACCCCCAGGCCAGAGCCTTGGCGCAGGAACAAGTCGACCACGGCCAGCTCCCATTCCTCCCCATGGTGGCGCAGCCACTCCAGCGCTTCAGGTTCCGAGCGCACCGTGGCGACGACGCGCGCCTGCGCGACCTCGCTCAACGCGACGATAAGGTTGTCGCGGATGACGTCCAGATCTTCCACGAGGAAGACTTGCAGCAACGGGCTCGGGGGTGGGGTGCTGGTCAATGAGGTCACTCCGGCAGTCTGCGTTGCGCAGCCAGGGTCACTGGTAGGACGACAGGCCGTGCCGGCGCAGGTACCGGCTCAGCGCTCTGCCAGCGCAGTGCCGCTGATGGCCTTGCCGATCTGCTCGAACAGCCGGCCGGCTGCGCGCTGCTCGTACAGGCCCGCGGCGCAGGTGGCGATGACGACGGCCTTTGCGCCACCACTCTGCGGGTCGACCACGCCCATGTGGCAGGCGCGCCGGTACTGGGAGCCGGTCTTTTGGATGCGCCACGTCCGCTTGCAGTTGCGCACGCCAGTCCTGCGCGGCGCCGACCGTTGCCGATGCTGCTGCGGCCATCCAGGCGACGACCGCCAGCGTCGCGCGGCGCGCAGCCCGCATCACGGGTCTTGTCGGCTGCTGCGCTCCACCCAGTCCTGGTGTTCACGCCATGGGCGCGTGCGCTCGTTGCGCCGCTCCTTGCGCGTGTACGCATACCACGCGTACACGGCCAGTGCGAGGCCTCCGAGCCCCACCATCAAAATGACCAGCCATATCGACGACACACTCAGACTCCCATGTTGCGCACCGCCCGCAATACCGGGCTCGTCAGCCCATCATTGCAGAGCGGGAGCATGACCGAAAGCGCGTGAAGCTCCTTCACGTGTCGGACAAAAGCCTTTTCGGCTGCGGGGTTGGCCTCAGGCCGGGTAGATGGCGCCCAGAATGCGCGGGCCGCGCGCGCCGGTGACGCTGACAAGGTTGCCCGGCAGCCGGGCCACGGTACGGCTGGCCAGCCAGGCGAAGGCGGCGGCCTCGACCTGCAGTGGCGGCAGACCCAGGGCCGCCGACGACACCACGCTCAGACGTGGCAGGCCGTGCTGAAGCCGGGTCATCAAGTCCAGGTTCAGAGCCCCGCCGCCGCACACCACCAGCCGCCCGGCCGTGGGCGCATGGCGCTGCACGGCCTGTGCGCAGACCTCGGCCGTGAAGGCGGCCAGCGTGGCCTGCACGTCGACCGGCGCGAGGCCTGCGAAGTCAGCCAAGCGGACGCGCAACCAGTCGGGGTGGAACAGGTCGCGCCCGGTGCTCTTGGGTGGCGGCAATGCGAGAAAGGGCTCGGCCATCAGCACCGACAACAACCCGGCGACCACCCGACCACTGGCACCCCAGGCACCTTGCGCGTCGTACGGCTGGCCCAGGTGCTGCTGGCACCACAGGTCGAGCAGCGCATTGCCTGGCCCGCAGTCGAAACCCAAGACGGCCTCGGCCGAACCGGGCGAAGGGAGCACGCTCAGATTGGAGATTCCACCCAGGTTCAGCACCGCCAGAGCGCCCCCACCCTGGTCGCCGCCGAACACCGCCTGGTGGAAGGCGGGCACCAGCGGCGCGCCCTGCCCCCCGGCCGCCAGATCGCGGCTGCGGAAATCGGCCACAACGTCGATGCCTGCCAGTTCGGCCAGCAGCGAAGGGTTCTGCAACTGCAAGGTGTAGCCCACGCCATCGTGTGCGAGTGGCTGATGGCGCACTGTCTGGCCGTGCGCGCCGATGGCCGTGATGTCGCCCGGCGCCAAGCCCTTGGCGCGCAGCAGTTCGGCGACCACGCCGGCGTAGCTGCGCGCAATGCCGTTGGCCGCCAGCGCGGCGCGGTGCAGTTCGTCGGGGCCGGAGGTGTTGAGCGCGAAGAGCTCGGCGCGCAATGCCGGCGCGAACGGGGCGCTGGCATGGGCCTGCACCTGCAGACCCCTGGTGGACATCTCGGCGATGACGCCGTCCACACCGTCCAACGAGGTGCCGGACATCAGGCCGATGTAGAGCGCACCGGCCATCGGGCGCGTGGTCTTACTGGGCGCTGGCCTGCTGGATGGCGGCAGCCGACGACAGCTGCTGGCGCATCACCGACGCCGTGCGTTCGAACTGCGCCTTGGCTGCGGCGGAGACCGTGCCCTTTTCGGACTGCTCGGCGATGTCGGTTGGGTCCTGGTGTTCGCCGTTCACGCGGAACTCGAAGTGCAGATGCGGGCCGGTCGTCCAGCCCGTCATGCCGACGGCGCCGATGTGCGCGCCCTGATCGACGCGCTCGCCCTGCTCCACCAGGATGCGGCTGAGGTGGGCGTACACGGTGACCATGTCGTTGCGGTGCTTCACGTAGACGACGTTGCCAAAGCCGTTTTGCACGCCGGCAAACTCGACCACGCCGTCGCCAACCGTGCGCACCGCCGTGCCGACGGGCGCCGCGTAGTCCACACCCAGATGGGCGCGCCAACGCTGCAAGATGGGATGGAAGCGGTTGGAGAAACCGCTGCTCACGCGTGAAAACTCCATCGGCGATGAAAGGAAGACCCGGCGCAGGCTGTTGCCATCGAGCGCGTAGTAGCCACCCTTCTGGCCGGGCTCCTGGAACCACATGGCCTGGAACACCTTGCCGTTGTGGGCGAACTCGGCGCTGAGCACGCGGCCGGTGCGCAGCACTTCGCCATCGGCCTCGAACGTCTCGTAGACCACCGAGAACCGGTCGCCTTTGCGCAACGCGTGGAAATCGATGTCGCCCGCGAACATTTCGGCCACCTGCGTGGCCAACGACTCCGGCAGGCCGGCGTCGTCGGTCGCGGCGAACAGCGTGCTGCGCACGGTGCCGCTGGCCAGCTGGCTGGCGGCCTCTACGGGCTGCTGCTCCAGGCGCGAGACAAACCCTTCGGGCGTGCGTTCGACCACCAGGCGCTGGAACTCGGCGTCGGTGTTGGCCGACCAGCGCAGGCTGAGCTTTTGCAGGGACTCGTCGTCCGCCGCCTCGGCCGTGACGGCACGGCCCGCGCGACCCAGGGCCTGGCGCACCCGCGCGTCGCCGCTCAGGTAGGCGACCGCAGCCGCGTCACGGATACCCAGGCGCCCCAGCAGCGAGCGAGCGCTGTCACTGGAGCGCGTCACCTCGGTGCGGTACAGATTGAACCGGTGCACGTCCAGCGCCTCGATCTGCGCAGACAAGCCCGTGGGCTCGACCGAATACTGCAGCTCCCGCACCGGCATGTCGGATGCGTCGGGCACCAGCGAGGCGACCGCAAACGCACCACCCCCACCGCACAACAGCAGTGCAGCGACGGCAGCACTCACACGCTTGGGATGGCGCTGCAGCAAAGACGCAGCAAAGTCGAGAACGGTGGTCAGACCGTGGTTCAAAAGCGTAGTCCCCTGATTGACCTACAGAAAAACGAAGCGAACCCGCGTGGGCGGATTGCATTGACTCGGGATTTCGTCTTACAGCGCAACCTAAAATTGCTGACAAAACCGCGAGCAAGTATAGCGACGTCATCCGCCCGCAACAAATGGAAAACCCTCATGGCTCAACCCTCTAACAGTTTGCCTGGTCCCGCAGCACCTATTTCCGAGGGTGTTCAGCAGGCCCTGGCCGTCACGCTGCGCGGCGTCGATGAGCTGATTCCGCAGGCCGACTGGGTCCGCAAACTGCAAAAGTCCGAAGCCAGCGGCCAGCCGCTGCGCATCAAGCTGGGCCTGGACCCGACCGCGCCCGACATCCACATCGGCCACACCGTGGTGCTGAACAAGATGCGCCAGCTGCAGGACCTGGGGCACACCGTCATCTTCCTGATCGGCGACTTCACGACCACCATCGGCGACCCGTCTGGCCGCAACAGCACGCGCCCGCCGCTCACCCGCGATCAGATCGAGGCCAACGCGCAGACCTACTACCAGCAGGCCAGCCTGGTGCTGGACCCGAGCAAGACCGAGATCCGCTACAACAGCGAATGGAGCGACCCGCTGGGCACGCGCGGGCTGATCCAGCTGGCGGCCAAGTACACGGTGGCCCGCATGATGGAGCGCAACGACTTCCATGACCGCTTCCACGCCGGCACGCCGATCAGCGTGCATGAGTTTCTCTACCCGCTGATGCAGGGCTACGACTCGGTCGCACTCAAGAGCGACCTGGAACTGGGCGGCACCGACCAGAAGTTCAACCTGCTCATGGGCCGCCACCTGCAGGCCGAATACGGGCAGGAGCCGCAATGCATCCTGACCATGCCGCTGCTCGAAGGTCTGGACGGCGTGGAGAAGATGTCCAAGAGCAAGAACAACTACATCGGTATCTCGGAGGCGCCCAACACCATGTTCGCCAAGGTGCTGTCGATCAGCGACGTGCTGATGTGGCGCTGGTACACGCTGCTGTCGTTCCAGAGCGAGGCGCAGATCGAGAAGCTGAAGGCCGAGGTCGAGGCCGGGCGCAATCCCAAGGATGCCAAGGTCGCGCTGGCCAAGGAGATCACAACGCGCTTCCACAGCGCGCAGGCGGCGGAAGCGGCGGAGCAGGATTTCGTCAACCGCAGCAAGGGCGGCGTGCCCGATGAAATCCCCGAGTTGCAAGTGCCGCTGGCCGAAGGCGGCGCGCCGCTGGGCATCGGCGCGCTGCTGAAGGCGGCCGGCCTGGCGGCTTCCAGTGGCGAAGGCAACCGGCTCATCGACGGAGGCGGGGTGCGTGTGGATTCCAGCGTGGTCAGCGACAAGGGCTTGAAGCTGGCCGCCGGCAGCTATGTGGTGCAGGTGGGCAAGCGCAAGTTCGCACGCGTGACGCTGGGCTAGTGCCCGCGCCGGTCATCGCCCGCCGGCTGGCCGGTCGATGCTGACCATCGGCAGCACCACGCGCGGCGGCTGGTCCGGGCTGAACTCCAGCACCGTCCAGGCCGTGGAGGCGCCGTAGCCGGCGGCATCGTCGCGCGGCAACTGCCATTCCCAGCCGCCTTCGGCGCGCAAGCGCCCCTGCCGGGCCAGCGCCTGCTGCCACTGCGCGCGCGTGGCCGGAGCGCCGTCGCCTAACGCGGCGTCGGCGCTGAGGCAGGCGGCCTCGGCCCAACGCTGGGCCAGCGGGCGCGGCGGTGTGCCGGGATACGGATGGGCGCGCCAGCGCCGCGCACCGGGGGCCGGCAGGTCGGCCAGGGGTTGCAACCACCAGCCGGGTGAGGGTGCGGCGGTTTCGTCCAGCCACAGACCAGCTTCGCCGGCCCGGAGCTGCGGTGTGGCCAGGCGCCGCCACTCCAGGCGCTGACCGCTGGCCAGCAGCACGGTGGCGGCGATCCGGGCCAGCGCCGCGCCCAGGGCATGGCCCTGCGCGCCCGGTCCGACCCAGACCGCCAGCGGCGCCGCAGCCGGGCGTCGTTGCAGCCAGGCGTCAAGCAACGCCACGCTGCGGGCTTCGGCGCCGCCGAACAGCCAATGCGTGCCGGCCGGCGCCATCGCCTGCGGGTCGGCCACCAGCGGGAACAGCGCCGGCAGCGGCGGTGCGTCGCCGGCCTCAGGCCGCCAGCCGCGCCAGACCGGGGCCAGCGCGGCGAGCAGATCAGGCTGGGACTGCCAATCACGCCATTGCCGCGCGGCTTCGGCGGGATCTGCGGCCTCCACTTCTTCCAACCGCGCCCGCCCCTGCAGGCGTTCCGCCAAGCAGGCGCGCAGGCGCTGTTGCACGTCGCGCTCGATGGGCGAGGCACCGGCCATGCGGAGCAGCGCTAGGCGCGGGAGCACGCGTGGCGCGCCCTGCGTGGCCAGGGCTTCGACATGGTGGGCCAAGACACCGAGCGCGGCCTCGTCGATGTCGAAGCGGGGCATGGCTGCGGCCAACACGCGGCCGTCTGCTGCGCGGCCTTCGCGCACCGCTCGCGCCAGGCGCGTGCGGGCCTGGGCGCGCACGCTCTCGTCCGGTGACGACCAGGCCGGCCAGCGCAAGTCCGGCGCGCGCTGCCCGCCTTCACCGCCCCCGGTGGCCTGAAGGCCATGGCAGTTGGCACAGGCCACGGCCGCATCGCGCAGCACCCAGCCACCGTCGGCTCCGACGCGGGCCGACAAGCCGGCGCCGCGCTCGTACAACGCCCGGCCTGGGGGTTCGGTCGCCTGAGCGCTCTGATTGGCTGAAGGGCCTGAGTCGGCTTGACCACCTTGGCTGGCCTGGTTGCCGTGCACGGCCTGGGCGCAGCCGGCGGCCAGCAGCAGGGCCACCGTCGGGAGCCGCAAGCGGATCACGGTGCTCCACAGACTCGCCTGCTGCGAGGTCCGGGTCAGAGCAAGCCCGCTCAAAGGACGCGCTGCAGTTGCTGCGCCAGCGCCTGCGGGCTGCCATCGGGCCGCAGCTTGGCCCAGTGCCCGGATGCGGCGCGGCCGGCAATCAGGCCCGTCTGGTGGGCGTCCGGCGTGTCGACCCACAGGCCCAGGCGCGACAGCACGCGCTGCACATCGGCCGGCTGGCCACCGAGAAAGCGCCAGCCCGGCACGTCTGCGCCCTGGCGCTGCGCGAAGCGCTTGAGCTCGTCCGGCCCGTCGTTCAGCGGGTCCACGGTGATCGACAGGAACCAGATGTCGGTACCAAAGCGCGGTCCCAGCAGATCGCGCACCTGCATGAGTTGCTGGGTCAGCAGCGGGCAGGCCGAGGAGCAGCCGACAAACGCAGCGTTGACCAGCACCGCGCGTGGCGCCAGCAGGTCGCTGAAGAAGGCATGGCGGCGGCGGTCCTGGTCGACGAGGGGCGTGTCGGTGAACCAGGCCTTGCCGCGTGCGCCGCGCTGCGACGCGGGGTCGTCCTGCGCGGTCGCGCACAGCGCGGCCGGCAGCACCAGGCCGAGACACAGGGCGTGCATCGCGGTGCGCCTGCTCATCGTGTCTGCGGCACCTTCGGCGCAGCTGCGCTCGTGACCCGTGACGGCCTCTCCTCGTCCACGCGCCACCTTCATGACCGCCCCCGACCTGGCGCGAGCGCCTGTTCGAGCTGCGCCATGTCCGGCAGCCCCACGATGCGCCGCGGCGCCTGGGCGGTGCCTGCCAGCCAGAGCGGGCCGTGCGCGCTCGGGTCGCCGCCGCCATCTGCGCCCAGCGCGTCCAGCGTGCGGAACATCACCTCTGGCCGGCCAGTCAGCCACCACCAGTGCGGCCCGGGCTCGAAACGGCTGGCAAAGGCCTGCAGCCGAGGCGGGTCGTCGTTGAGCGGGTCGATCGACAGCGAGATCAGCACCAGATCGCGGCCCAGCCGTGGCGCCAGCCGCTCCTGCAACTGCGCCAACATGGCCGACTGCACGCCGCAGATGCTGGTGCAGGTGGTGAACACGAAGTTGACCAGTGCCAATCGGTCCCGCCAGATGTCGCTGCGCAGCCGCAGCGGCCGGCCGTCGCGGTGCAGCAGCAGGCTGTCGGGCACCGTCGGGCTGGCGGGCCAGGCTGGCGCGGCAACCAGCGCGGCTGTGCCAGCGGCCAGCGCCAGGCAGCGGCGGCGACTGATCGGTTCCGAGATCGGGCGGTTGACAGGGCGGCTGATGGACATGGTCATGGGATGCGTCATGGCGCCTCAGCGGCGCGGATAAAGCTGGTGTAGCCCCAATGCGCGCGGGCACCGGGCGGCGGACTGGGGTGCACGTACCACAGGCCGGCCGCCAGGGCAGGAAGCTCGGCCCGGTAGCGCCCCTGACCCTGCGCGCGCGCCAGCACCTGCACGCCGGTCGCGCCCGGCTGGAACAGACGCAGCGACACGGCGGCGGGCAGTGCGTCGTCGGGCGTGCCGTCGATGCGCAGCGCCAGCACCCCGTGCGCCACCGGCAACTGCTCCCAGGCCAGCTGCCAGCCGGGCGCTGGCGCGGCCGGTCCCGCAGCCAGGCTGAGCGCGGTGCACTGGCGCGTGCGTGGCGATTCGGTGGCCACGGCCAACATCAGCTGCGTGGCGGCCGGCAGCGTGAACTGAGCCTCGTACACGCCGGGTGTGGTCTCGCGCAAGCCGCGCCGCGCGATGCGCACGGCACGCAGCTCGTGCCCACGCGCCGAGACGCTGCCGGCGGGCGCGTTCATGCCCTCCATGTAGAAGTAGATGGCGTTGTCGCCGGGGCTGGCGATGAAGCTGCCGCTGCCGTCCGTCATCGCGGCCTGCGGCGCGGCCAGCGGCAACTGCGGCGTGCGGCCGGGCGCGCGCTCGCCCATGGCGATGGGCTGCACGCGCGGCGTCTCGGCCAGAGAAGGCCAGGCGATCAGCGACACCGCTTCGGTGTCCAGTGCACGCACGTAGGCATAGCCCGGCGTGGCGCCGAGGTCGTAGGGTCGACCGCTGACGGGAATGCGGTGCGCATGGCGAAAGGAGGCCAGGTCGACCACGTCGACCTGATGCCGCGCCGGGTTGGCCACCAGCAGCCAACGGCCGTCGGGCGAAAGCAGCATGGGCCCGATGCCGCTGGACAGGGCCAACGTGCCCTGCGGCTGGCCCCGGTGGTCGAAGGCGTGCAGCACGCCGGCCCGCGCCTCGGCCACGACGAAACGGCGCCCCGCCGCGTCGAACACCACGTTCAGCGGCATCGCCCCCTGCCCGCCCGTGGCCGGCAGCGGCGCGCGGCGCACCACCTGCAGGGTGTTGGGGTCGATGAACACCACCTCGTCGGCCTCGCGCTGCGCAACAGCCACCCAGCCGGCCGGGTCGAAGGCCATTTCCACATGGCCACGCGCCAGCGGCAGCCAGTGCTGGCGGTGCGGCGCGGCAGCTTCGACCACGGCAATGCCGCCGGTTGCAGCGTGCACGGCACTGCCCGGCGCACGGTACGTTGCCCCGCCCGCCGCACTCTGGCTCGCCTGCGACACGCCAGCCCACACGCGCGCGCCGCCAGGCTCCACGCGCACGCGGCCGGGCGCACCCGGCAGCACGATGGGCGGCAGCGTGCGCAGCGCGTCCAGATCGGCCAGCGCGAGCGCATTGGCGCTGGGCACGCTGACCCACAGCAGCCGCTCGTCCGGCGTCGCCGCCCAGTCGAAGCCCGGGCCGGGCAGCGTGAGCGTGGCGCGCAGGCTGGTCTTGCCGGCAAACTGCACACGCGGGTCCAGCACCGAGATGCTGGCGTCGGCGTTGAGCGCGAGCACGTCGTAGCCGTTCAGGTCGGCCAGCGACTGCGGGTTCAGCCCGGTGCCGCGCGCGTAGCGGGCCACGCGGCGCTGGCAGGCTGCCGCATCGTCGGCCGGCGCGTCGGTGGTCTGCAGCGCGTCCAGCCAGATGCCGGGCAGCGTGCGCACCGGGGCGCCGTCGTCGCTGCCGGTGACAGTGGCGCGCAGCCGCGCGGGGGCGCCGGCGCGCAGGCCGGCCGCGTCCAGAGGCTCCAGGCTCAGCGTGACGCGCAGGCCGTCCTGGTCGAGCTGGTGCTGCCACGCCGGGGGTGCTGCGAGCACAGAGGCGGCGAGCAGACCCGCCACGCTCGCCAGCACGCGCCTGTGCAGGAACAGGCGCGGCCTCATTGGCATGAGGTCCTCAGACCATGGCGCAGGCGCAGTGGCACGGCACGTGGGCCGACGCGCATCGTCGCCCACAGCCCGCTGGTGACACCGAAGCCGCCGATGTCGCGCAGCAGGTAGTCGCCGGCAGTGCCCTGAAAGCCGCCCGCGCTCTCCAGCAACCAGTCGAAATGGGCGCTCGGCGAGATGCTGTCCTGCGCGCCGGTGTACATGCCCAACGCGTTGCGGCCTTGGCATTGGCTGTGCGTGCGCAGTGTGGACGCCGGCTCGGAACTGGCCAAGTGCAGGCCACCCTGCAGCCGCACGGCGGGGCCGGGGCGTCGGTACAACGGCATCTCGTGCAGCTTCGGGCCCAGCGCGCCGTCCGGCATAGGGTGCTGCAGGGTAGGGTCGCTCAGGTACGGGTCGCGCAGCCAGCCATGGCCGTGTAGCGCCATGGTGCTGCCGCGGCCCACGCCGGTGGGCATCAGCATGCGCAATCTCGCCTGCGCAAATGCGGGCACCGTGAACACCGGTGTCGCGGGCGCGCCCTGCAGGTGGCTGCCGCGCGGCGGTAGCAGCTGCGGCTGCATCGGCGCGCCGGCGCCGGGCGACGTGCAGCAGGTGTCGGCAAAGCCCTCGTGGGAATGCTCCAGCGCACCGAAGCCTTCGCCCTTGTGCGCCACCGGGCTGCCGGGTGTGGATTCACTGTTCATTGAGGGGCCCGCACCGAAGTCGGCCGAGGGGTCGATGCCGAAGCGGAACCACAGCGGCTCGCTGGCGTAGTTGATGCCCATCTGCCCGGCATCGTGCGCGTCCTCCGGGGCGAAGCGCTCGAACGGCATGCGGTCGGACTCGCGCTCCGCGGCCAGCGGCCCCACGGCGGAGGAGCGGCCCTGTGCACGCGTGCCGTAGCGAAGGTTCAGACCCTTCTGATGCACGGTCACCAGATCGCGGAAGTAGTGCAGTTGCGGCTTGCCCTCCTCGTCGTGCGCCGGGTGGTAGACATCGGCCGTCGCCCGCGTAGCGCGCGCTGGGCCGCCGTTCTGCCGGTCGGGGGCTTTGTCGTCCACGCTTTCCAGCCACAGGCTGCGACGCGGTTCGATGACCAGCGCACCGACGGCCGCCTTCTGCCCCTGCTTGATCCGGTCCGGTGGCGAGAGGTTGGTGCCACCGAACTCGATGTCAGCATAGGCACAGGGATCCGCTTGCAGCAGGCGTGTCGTTCTGGCGTCGATCGGCTTGTGCTTGCTCCAGTTCCCCCGCCATGTCTTCAGCGCCTCCAGCTCCCGCTGGCGCAACGCCTGGCTCTCATGCAACACGCGCAGTTCGGACTCGGCGCGAGCCAGTGGCTGGCGCACATCCTGCCCGCTGGCGCCCGCAGCGCGCAGGCGCTGCACAGTGGCCGTGGCGGCGTCGAGCGGGCGGCCCGCGTTCTCCTGCTCGCGCAGCAGCCGTGTCTCGAGCGCCGCATAGTCGTGCGCACCGCCGTCCGGGTCGGCATCGTCGTCCACGCCGGGCGCCAGGAACACGGCACTGAGCGCCAGCCGGGCGGCCAGCGCGTCCAGTCGCTCAGCCGTCTGCGCCGCCAGCAGGCTGTTGCGCGCAGTCACCGTGAGCCGCGGGCTGGTGCTGGCAAGGGCCGACTTCAGGCTGGCCACGATCGGCTCGTGCAGCGGCGTGGCGCAGCGCAGTGGCAGCACGCCCTGAGCGCCCGCGTCCCCGCCCAGGCGCGCGCGCAGTGCCTGCAGGCTGTCGAAAGCGGCCGCGTCGGGATAGGTCGGCACGTTGTCGGGTGCCAGCACCGTGCCGCCTTCGACACGCTGCAGCGCGGCCACCTGCGCGCGCAGCGCGGGCTCGGCCAACTGGGCGACGGCCTTAGGCTGCAGGTCGTGCAGGCACGCCACCACTTCCTGCCGCTTGACATCGGTGTCCAGCGTGCTGCCGAGCTGGGTCAGGAAGCTCGCGAGGTAGCGGTGGTAGTCGGCGGCGCTCACGCCCTGCCAATCTGCCGGCGCGCCGCTGCGCACAGTCAGGTCCGCTGCCTTCAATCCCGGCTGCAGCTTCTGCAGTGCGACGGTGGCCCGGTTGCTCAGTGCGATGCGGCGCGGCCCTGGGCGCTCGCTGGTCGCGCGCGCAGCGGCAAGTCGCAGCGCATCGGTGGTGTCGTCGTCCGCCGGCGACATGGCGCCGTCCTGGCCGCGCAGCAGCACATCCAGGCTGCGCGTCAACGCCACCACGTCGAAGCCCTGATTCGGCGGCCGCACGAGCAGCCTCTGCTCGACCCCAGGCACGGCCTTCCACGACCGCGCCAGCCATGCTGGCAACTGGCGTTCGTCGACACGGTAGACATGGCGGCGGTAGAAGACCAGGTCGTCGAAGTTGCCGGCCTCGACCTCGCGCAGGCATTGCGGCACCGCCTGCTGCGGCGCGAGTTCGCCCGCGTACCACTGGTACAGAACGCTGTGGCCGGGCCGCGCCAGCGACACGCTGTTGAAGCCAACGGCCGATGCGTCGCTCAGCTGCGTGTCATAGAGCACCATCTGTGGGTGCAGACCGATGCGGTTGGACGGCCGCACATGGTTGTTGTTGAACGAGGCGTGCTCGCTCTCGCCCGTACTGTCCTTTTTGGGCATCAGCATGCTCAGCGTGGTGTGCCCGGCCAGGTCGGGCATGTTCTGGCGCGCCACCGGCAGCCGGTTGTCCAGCCGCACTTCCACACACTCGCCGGCGGCAGCGCGCAGCACCACCGGCTCGAGCGGCGCCGTAGGCTTGAGCCGATAGGTCTTCGCATCGATGTCCTCATGGCGCACGATCAGGATCGCCGTCGGGCCGTGCAGCGGCCCGACGCCCAGCACCGAGGTCTGCAGCGGCGTCGTGCCCGTGAGCAGTTCGTCCTTGGCAAAGCTCTGCAGCGTGATGCGGTTGCGGTGTGGGTTGTAGACCAGCGAGCCGCCATCGGAACGCAGGCCACGCTTGGCCGGCACGCTGACGTTGGCCGCTGGCGGCAGCAGATCGTTGGCCAGGCCGGCCACCAGGTGGTAGGCCCGCACGCGCGCACCGGCAGGGCATGCGGCCCGCCCCAGCACGGCAACATGCGGCCTGCCCGAAGGCGGCGCGCCCTTGTGGGCGCTGGGCGCGTACAGCAACGTGGGCAGCGGGTTGGCGGGCAGCAGCGCCAGCTGGTCCTGGTCGTCGCGCTGGCGCGCGTTGACATCGGGCGCCGGATCGCGCCGCTCCAGCGTGCGGACCATACCCCACACGCCGTTCCACAGCCCGTCCTGGCTGGTGTCCACGGCATACAGCCGATCAGTGCTGTTGAGGAGGTCGTTGGACCAGTGGTCGGTGATGCGCGTGGACAGCGTGAACTGCTCGGACAAGCCGATGTTCTGCGAGCCGCGCCAGCCTGAATGCGGCGACTGCCCATAGCCGCTGCCGGCCTGCAGCCACTTCAGTCCGTTGATGGCGCCCGTATGCTCGTGCTCATGCGAGCCGGCCTGGATCTTGATGCGGACCATGTCACCCGAGTACGCGCGCAGGATGGGCGTGAACGGGTCACCGGGGCGCACATCGTGCGTAAGCGGGGTGTACGGCGTGTCGCCATGCACCAAGTTCAGCGCCGCGATCTGCCGATCGACCCGGCTCTTGAACGCCAGTGCCAAATCGCCAGCGCCGCCGATGGACTGCTTGGCCTGCCCGGGACCGGGCATGTCCACCGTGTTGCCGTCCAGGTTCAGCACGCGCGCGGCCACGGGCTCTTGCCGGTAGTTGACCACCATGGTGCCGATGTCATCGGCCGAGATGATCTCAGGGCACGGCCTTGGCACACGGTCCGGCAGCTTGGCGGCGGGGTAGCTCTCGATGCTGTCGTCGGCCTTGCGCCGCTTCAGGTCGAAGGTCGTCGCATGTTCCTGGTTCACGCCGCCGGGGCAGGTATCAGGCAACGCCACGACATCGGGAAAGTTCGGCGAGGACGGCTTGCGGAACGATGGCGTGACGGCCTTGCGGAAGGCCTGTTGGTTGGCCGGGTCGTCCTTGGGCACGAGCATGCCTCGCGCGTCCAGTCCCCGGAACTCGGACTTGCGGTACGCATGCTGGAAGTCGCCGAACTGCAGGAAAAATTCGCGGTGCGATTCGTGTTCCTTCTCATTGGCCGAGCGGATCACTGCCTGCCAGCTGGTCGGCCCGCCGTCGCAGCGACGCGCTGGCCCCCAGGTGTTCGGGTCCAGGTCGTTGCAGGCCACCAGCGCGGGCTGGTTGCGGTTGTAGAGCAATTCGTTGCTCTCGTTGTGTACCCAGGTCGATTCCGGTGGCTCGGTCAGCATGGTCGCGTACAGCCCCACCTGCTGGTGCGTGGACGGGCCCAGGTGGTCGTGCGTGAAGGTGATGCCCAGGCCCCGGTGCACATGCTCCTTGTTGACGATGGGGTCGGAGAACCAGCGCTGGATGGTGGTGCGGGCGCCCAGCCAGTCGCACACGCCGGGGCGCCCCAGGCCGGAGGCGTCGCGGTTGTGAAAAACGTCGTAGCCGTACTTGTCCCAAGCCTCTGAACAGTTCTTGGCCTCGGCGTATCGATCGGGGATGTTGCCTTGGAACGCCCCCGGCTTGTCATCGACCAAACCGAGCGTTCCGAAGTAATAGTGTGGCTGCGGCTTCAAAGGGTCTTTGGCCTGGCCGGTGTAGGGGTTGGGCACTGCATACCCGTTGGCTTCATTCCACTTGTTGATCGCATGAATGCGCTGGCGCACCATGCCGGGCGAGAAGGTGCCGTCCTCGTAGTTCCAGCCGTTGGCCGAGCCGTCGGCCGAGGGCAGGTCCCACTTGGGCAAGTGGATGTGCTGGCCGATCACGTCGGTAGGCGTGCGCACCTGGTAGTCGTCCATCTCGTATTCCTTGGGCACGAGATTGGTGTGCAGGTAGCGCGCGCAATCGAAGGTGTTCATGCGCATGACCAGCGGCTCGGGCGGGCGCGGATTCGGAACCCTGTCTGCCCCAGGCAGCGTGCGGAATCCTGTCGCCAGCGTCGCTTCCACGTCCTCCCACAGCGTCAAGATGCGCTGCTGCGGGTAGTGGTCGCCCAGCTTGTTGATGGTCACATCGAGCTGGATGTTGGCGCCTTTGTAAATGCGAGGCGTCTCGGCGTTGAAGTCACTCTTGCCTGGCAGACTGGTTTTGCCGTCGCTGCCGTAGTAGTGGCCAGGCGCTCCGGCGGTCAGCGTCTGGCGCCGGTCGTCCATGCAGGGCTCGAAGAACGGCGCGCCGGCCACGCGCTTGCCGCCGTTGGTCTCGAACCGTGCCGCCTGGACCGCGCCGCCGGGCAGCACCGCCACACTGGAATGTGACGGCTTTTCGTGGAACTCCATGGCGAGCTTCTCGAGTTCGGTGCCGGCTTCGTCGAAGTACTGCGGCTTGGCCTTCTTTTCTTTCTTGCTGGCGTCCAGCCGCGTGAAACTGTCCTCGGACTCGCTGCCGGCCGAGTAGCCGTAGACCGCATGGCGCGGCACCCCGCCATCGGCGCCGCCCACGCGGCGGTCCATGTCCAGCGGCGGCGTGGTCGGGCGCGAGCCCACGGTGTGCTCGATGCCGGCGATAAAGAACGGGTAGCCCGGGTTGCGCGCCCGGTCCGTCACGTCGGCCAGAGAACCGAGGGGCTGGCGGTTGTGGATCGACTTGGCCGGGTTGGGCTTGACTTGCACGGCGCCTGGCATGGGCGCCATCGCCTTGCCCGGCAGCGGCACCACGGCCGGGATCGGGGTGCCGGCCACCAGCTCGCCGTCGGGCAGCGCGCGGGCGCCCTTGGCCGGTGTGCCGTCGGCCAACCCGAAAGGCTTGCGGTGGATGCGATCAGGCGCACCCTGGCTGACCTGCAGAGCACTGCCCGCCTCGAACGTATCGTGGATGCGCCACAGGTACCACATGCCCTGCGCGAAGTGCGGGTAATAGTGGCAGTGAAACACCGCATCGCCCGCGCTCTTGTTGCGGTTGCCCGAGCCGCCGAAGGCGATCTCATAGGTATAGCCCGAGCCTGGTCCGATGGCCTGCGCGTCGATGTAGTTGGAGTTGTCGTCGTTGGGGTTGAACAGCCACTGGTGGTTGTGCAGATGGAAGATGTGCTGTTCCTTGCCGGTGTGCAGGTTGCGGAACTTGACGAAGTCGCCGATGTAGCTGTGGTGCACGTTGGCAGGGTCGTGCGGGTAGTAGGCTTTCTCCGCCTTGGGCCCGCGCAGCGGCACGCCGGGCATGCGCTTGTCCAGATCTTCAGCCAGCTTCTTGAGCTGCGACTCCACACCGTCTGCAAAGTGACCATGCAGGTTCACGCCGACCAGGTCCGGTGTGGCTTCGCCCCGCACCGTCTTCTGCTCGCCAGGCACCAGCTGCTCCAGGCCCAGGTTGGCAGGCTTGTCGACCAACAGCGCCGGGTCGCCCACAGTGAACGACGACAGGAAGAACTCTTCGAACGCGCAGTCCACGCAGTCGCTCATGGGGCCGACGCCGAGGCGGTTGGCCACGACCTCGGCGCCCACACCGGCGCTGCCGTAATTGATCATGAAGGCGTCGCGCACGCCGTGCAGCGTGTGGCCCAGCACCGGGTGCTCGAACAGCCCCGGGAAGGCCTGGGCGGCGGCGTTCTCGTCATGGAACACGCTGACGAATTCGCGGAACGGCTCCAGCCGGTTCGGCAGGCTGGGATTGGTGACGCCGGTGGATTCCAGCGGATAGGTGCTGGACGGGAAGCCACCGTCTTTGTTCGGACCAATGACGATGGCGTTGACGTCGCCATGCACCACGCGGCGCACGCCGTTGCGGACGTCCAGCATCGCCAGGATGGGCAGCCCGGCCTTGCCCTCCTTCGACCACGGCGCGCCGACGGGGTAGCGGGCCTCGTAGTTGACGATGGGCTGGCCCGGGCTGTCGCCCTCGGCGGTGCAGGCGCGCTGCTGGTCGTGCGCGCAAGCCTTCACGTTTTGCCCGACCAAGACTGGGTCGGTCCGCAGTCGGGTCGCCAGCCGAAGCTCCTCCTCCGTCACCTGCCCCCGGTACGCGCGCCCGCCTATCGGGTGCACCGCCACCGCACCGAACAGGCCCGTGCCGCTGGTGCCGGCCGTGCCCTCACCGCCGAACGCAGCACCGGGATTGGTGACCAGGAAGCTGCCTTCGGCAGGCGCGAAGAAGGTGTAGGTCTTGCTCTCGCCCGGTGCGGCCAAACTGGACGAGTTAACGCCGACATGCGAGGCGTCCGACGCGATGCTGCCCACCAGTTGCAAGCCGTTGGGGTGGAAGCCCACGCGCCGGCTGGCGACCTGGTCGTCGATGTCCATGTTCGGATCGTCCGAGCGCTGGTCCATTGGATGATCAGCGGCCAGCAGTGGCCGCTTGTGCGCCTCGAACGGGTTGGAGATGGTGCTCAGCAGGTTCGTGAACCGCACCTGCAGGCACTCGCCGGCCGCCAGCCGCAGCACCAGCGGACGCGGGCGCAGGTCGGGCCGCAGCGTGACCGTTGGCTGGCGCTTCAGCCGCAGCGCCTGGCGCGCGGCCTCCAGATCGGCCTCGTCGGCTGGGCGCGCCGCCTTGCCTGGCTCGCGCACCACCAGGTCATGCCGCAGCGCATACATCTGCCAGTTGACGTTCTGCGCGCCGAGCCGGTTGAACACCATGGGCATGTCGATGGCCACAACATCCGCATGCACGGTGTTCTCGGCATGGCAGCCCGTTGCCTGGGCCCAGGCTACGGGCTGCCATGAAAGCAAGGCGGCAGCCAGCCAGGCGGCGCGACCGGTGGGAAAGGCTTGCATCGGAATCCTCCTCTCGTTCGCGGCATCCTGCGACGCGGAGGCAAACGCAAAAAGCCGAATCGTGCAAACCATCCGCAACGCAAAGGACGCCGCTCTGTATCAATTGCAAGCACTTGTGAGTTCAGGCGAATGGTGGGTGGAGCGCCCAGAAACCTGCGCGCTGTTCAACCCACGAAGTGAGCCGTTCACCGCGCTCCCGCCCGCTCCAGCATCGCCACCATGGCCGCAAAGCCGCGCGCACGGGCCAGCGCCAGCGGCGTGTGGCCCTGGCGGTCGGCCAGCTGCAGGTTGGCGCCCGCCGCGATCAACGCGGCCAGCGTCTGCTGGTGGCGCGGGCCACCATCGCCCAGCACCACGGCCTCGATCACGGCCGTCCAGTGCAGGTTGTTCACATGGTCCAGCGGCGCGCCGGCCGCAATCAATTGCTGCACCACACCGGCATGGCCCAGGTGCGCGGCGGCGATCAAGGCCGTACCGTCGTAACGGCTGGTGACCTGCTTCGCACTGGCGCCCAGCGACAGCAGCAGGCGCAGCGTGTCCTCGTCGCCCGCCACTGCGGCAATGGTGACGGCGTCGTAGCGGTCGTGCTCCAGCGCGTTCAGGTCGGCGCCCGCTGCGGCCAGGCGGCGGATGGCCGCGTGCTCGCGCGCGAACGTGGCGACATGCAGGGCAGTGCGGCCATGGCTGTCGCGCGCCCGGGTGTCGGACTTGGCGGCCAGCAGCCGGTCTAGCTTCGCCACATCACCCCGCTGCGCCGCGGCCAACAGGCCTGTGTAGCGCGCTGCCTCGTCGGCGCCCGGCGCGGTCTGCGCAAGAGCGCCCAAAGCCGAGGCCAGCAGGCCGACCGCGAGCAGGCGTTTCACTTCAGCAGGTCCTGCACCTTGGCGATGGCGGCCACGGCGCATTGCTCGTCCAGATGCCCACCCGGCGCGCCGCCGACGCCGACGGCGCCGATGGTCTCGTTGCCGACCTTGATCGGCACGCCGCCGCCCAGCAGCAAGAAGCCCGGCAAATGGACCAGGTTGGCCGCGCCGGGGTTCTTCTGCGCGCCTTCCATCATGGCCTGTGTCGGGCTCTTGGCGGACGCCGAGGTCCAGGCCTTCTGCTGGCTGGACGCCAGGGTGTGGGGGCCCGCGTTGTCGGCGCGCTGCACGGCACGCACGCCGCCGGCATGGTCGACCACCGTCGCGGCCACGGCGTAGCCGTTGGTCGCGCAGGCGGCGACGGCAGCGGCAGCGATCTGGTTCGCCAGATCCAGCGACATGTTGCGCTCGGTGCGCACGGCCTGGGCGAACGCGCCCTGGGTGGCGAAGGCCAGCAGGCTGGCGGCGAGGAGGGCGGAAATCTTCATGGTGTGTGCGGTCTGTTCAGAGGGTGCGGCGCGGGGTTCGTCGCCGTGCAGTGACTGTAGAAAAAGCGCCCTTGCGCCACCATGCGGGCGGCTACGCCCAGCCCTCCGTAGAACTACGGAACGCCGCAATGACGGGACTGCGGGACTACAGGACGACGGCGCTACGCCGCGTCGGCATCGACCAGGCTGGCGTAGCCGCGGATCAACTGCGCCAGCGACCCGGCCTCCAGCTTGTCGAACAGATGCGCGCGGTGGCTCTCGACCGTGCGTGGCGACAGGCCCAGTGCGCGGCCGATCTCCTTGTTCGTGAGCCCTGCGACGATCAGGCCCAGCACCTCACGCTCGCGCGGCGACAGCTGGGCATAGCGCTCGCGCGCGGCGCGGTCGGCCTGGTGGCGTTCGCGCGAGCGCACGTGCTGGCGGACAGCGTTCTGCAGGGCCTCGATCAGCAGTTCGTCGTCCACCGGCTTTTCCAGGAACTCGGCCGCGCCGGACTTGAACGCACGCCGGCACATCTCCACCGTGCCGTGGCCGGTCAGCAGGATGACGGGCTGGTCCACGCCCTCGTCCACCAGCCGCTGCAGCACGGCCAGGCCGCCGATGCCGGGCATGCGCACGTCCAGCACGATGGCGCCGATGGCCTGGCGGTCAAAGCGCGCCAGAAAGTCCAGCGGGTCGGCCCAGGCCTCGACGCGCAGGCCGATGGTGGCGATCAGCAGCGCCAGCGCTTCGCGCACGGCGGCGTCGTCGTCGATCAGGTGGACCAGCGGCGTGCTGGGGCCGGGGTTCACCGGGAAACCTCGGGGCCGACGGCTTGCGGTGCGGGCCTGTCCGTCCGGCCGGGCGAGGCCGGTGCAGCAACCCCCTCGGCCAACGGCAGGCGCAGGCGGAACACGGCGCCGCGCAAGGCTGTGTGGCCAGCGCTGGCCGGATGGGTCGCGTTGGCCGCGCTCAGGCTGCCGCCCATGCCGCTGGCCAGGCTCTCGCACAGGCTCAGGCCCAGCCCCAGCCCGCCTGGTCGCGTGCTGAAAAAGGGTTCGAACACGTGGGGCAGCACCTCGGGCGACAAGCCAGGCCCGCTGTCGTGCACCTCCAGCACACCCTCGGCCTCTTCACGCGCAAGCGACAGCGCCAGGCGGCGCCCAGCCGCAGGCGTCTGGTCCAGCGCCTGCAGGGCGTTCTGCAGCAGGTTATGCACGATCTGCTCCAGCGCCACCGGGTCGGCCCGCACGCGCACGGCACCGGCCGCGCCGTCCCACTGCAGCGCGACGTCGCGGCGGCGCACTTCGGGCTCCAGCAGGTCCAGCGCCTTGGCCACAGCGGCATGCAGATCCACCGCCTGCAGCTGCGCGCCCAGCTCTGGCCGCTCGACCGCACGGCGCAGCCGGCCCACCACCTCGGACGCGCGGCGCGCCTGCGCCACGGCCTGGCCCATGGCATCGCGCGCCGTGGCGACGTCGGGTGGCTCCTCGGCGATGAGCCGGCGCGCGGCCTGGGTGTTGGCCAAGAGCGCGGTCAGCGGCTGGTTCAGCTCATGCGCCATGCCGGCCGCCAGTTCGCCCAGCGCGTTGAGCCGGCCCACCTGCCCCAGCCGCAGCAGCGCCTCGGCCCGGCGGCGCGCGGCCGCCTGCTGCTGCAGCCAGCGGGCTGCTGCCAGCACTGCCGCCAGGGCTGCAGCCAGCAGCAGCATCTGGCCCCAGGGCAGCTCGGCCCAGCCCACGGTGCGCTCGGCCACCACATCGAAGGGCTGGCTGGCAGCGGCCAGCGTCTTGTGGAAATCGTAGGACCAGCCCCGGTCCGTGAGCTGGCCGGGCTGCAGCGCCAGCCGCTGGCCGCCCAGTGCGAGCGCGATGGCCACCGGGCTGTCCTGCGGCGCCATCGGCCACTCACTCCAGGGCACCATGCTCCGGATGTCGATCTGCAGCGCGTAAGAGGCGGGCTCGGCGGCCAGCACCATGCGGTAGCGGCCCTGGCCCAGATCCACGTCGGCCAGCGCCGGCCGCTTCTCGGCGCGTGACCGCCCTTGCGCCTGACGCAGCGCTGCGTCAGCCCAGGGCGTGGCCGCATCGCTGCGGCTCACCGACAGGATCTGCGGGTACACCGAGGGCAGGCGCGCCAGCGCATCGCCGGCCTGCGATTGCGAAGCCGGCTGCAGCAGCGCGAGCATGGCCAGCACCGCGTCGTGCGCCACCACGCGCTGGCTCAGCAACCGGTGGACGATGCGCGCGTCGGTCTCGAAGGCCGTGTGTTCACGCTCCAGCGCCAGACGCGCCAACCCCACGCCGCCGGCGGCGCTGAGCACCGCCCAGGCCAGCAGCCACCAGAGGAAGGGGGAGCGAGTCCGCATACGCGCATTCTTGCGCAGGCGCCCGCTGGCCAAGCTCAATGCCGCGCAGTCACAACCTTCTCAGCCACATCCTTCGCTGCCTGCGCGTAGTGCCGGAACTCCATGCTGTAGGTCGCCCGCCCCTGCGTCAGCGAACGCAGCGTGGTCGAGTAGCCGAACATCTCCGACAACGGCACCTCGGCGCGCACCAGCTTGCCGGTGCCGCCGGGCAGGTCTTCCATGCCCTGCACCATGCCGCGCCGCCCTGACAGGTCGCCCATCACGTTGCCCATGAAGTCTTCGGGCGTCTCCACCTCGACCGCCATCATGGGCTCCAGCAGCACCGAGCTAGCGCGGCGCAGGCCCTCGCGCAGCGCCATCGCGCCGGCCATACGGAACGCGTTCTCGTTGGAGTCCACGTCGTGGTAGGAGCCGAAGGTGAGCGTGACCTTCACGTCCACCACCGGATAGCCCGCCAGCACGCCGGCCTTCAGCGCCTCGACCACGCCCTTGTTCACGGCCGGGATGAACTCGCGCGGCACCACGCCGCCCTTGATGGCGTCGACGAACTCGAAGCCCTTGCCCTCGGGCTGCGGCTCCAGCTTCAGCACCACGTGGCCGTACTGGCCCTTGCCGCCGGACTGCTTGACGAACTTGCCTTCCACGTCTTCGGCCACCTTGCGGATGGCCTCGCGGTAGGCGACCTGGGGCTTGCCCACGTTGGCCGACACGCCGAACTCGCGCCGCATGCGGTCCACCAGGATCTCCAGGTGCAGCTCGCCCATGCCGGCGATGATGGTCTGGCCCGATTCCTCGTCCGTGCGCACGCGGAACGACGGGTCTTCCTGCGCCAGGCGGTTGAGCGCGATGCCCATCTTTTCCTGGTCGGCCTGCGTCTTGGGCTCCACGGCCTGCGCGATCACGGGCTCGGGGAACACCATGCGCTCCAGCAGCACCACCTTGGCCGGGTCACTCAAGGTGTCGCCGGTCGTCACGTCCTTCAAGCCCACGGCCGCGGCGATGTCGCCGGCGTACACGGTGTCGATCTCTTGCCGCTCGTTGGCATGCATCTGCACGATGCGGCCGATGCGCTCACGCTTGCCCTTGACCGGGTTGTAGACCGTGTCGCCAGACTTCACCACGCCCGAATAGACGCGGAAGAACACCAACTGGCCCACGAAAGGGTCGGTCATGATCTTGAAGGCCAGCGCCGAGAACGGCTCGGCGTCGGACGGATGGCGCTCGACCACGGTCTCGTGCACATGCTCGTCATGGCCGGCAATGGCCGGGATGTCCAGCGGCGAGGGCAGGTAGTCGACCACCGCGTCCAGCATGGCCTGCACGCCCTTGTTCTTGAACGCGCTGCCGGCCAGCATCGGCACGATCTCGCCCGCGATCGTGCGCTGGCGCAGGCCGGCCTTGATCTCGGCCTCGGTCAGCTCGATGCCGTTCAAGTACTTGTCCATCAGCTCTTCGTTGGCCTCGGCCGCCGCCTCGACCATCTTGCTGCGCCACTCGGTGGCCAGCGGCAGCAAGGCGGCCGGGATGGCGCCGTAGGTGAACAGCACGCCCTGGCTGGGTTCGTCCCAGACGATCGCCTGCATCTTCACGAGGTCGACCACGCCCTGGAAGCCTTCTTCGGCCCCCACAGGAATCTGGATCGGCACGGCGTTGCCCTTCAGCCGCTCGCTGATCTGGCGCCGCACGCGGAAGAAGTCCGCGCCCACGCGGTCCATCTTGTTGACGAAGGCCAGGCGCGGCACCTTGTACTTGTTGGCCTGGCGCCAGACGGTCTCGCTCTGCGGCTGCACGCCGCCGACTGCGTCATAGACCATGACGGCGCCATCGAGCACGCGCATGCTGCGCTCGACCTCGATCGTGAAGTCCACGTGGCCCGGCGTGTCGATGATGTTGATGCGGTGCGCCGGGTAGTCGCCTGCCATGCCCTTCCAGAAGGCGGTGGTGGCGGCCGACGTGATGGTGATGCCGCGCTCTTGCTCCTGCTCCATCCAGTCCATGGTGGCGGCGCCGTTGTGCACCTCGCCGAGCTTGTGGTTCACCCCCGTGTAGAACAGGATGCGCTCGGTGGTCGTGGTCTTGCCGGCATCGATGTGCGCGCTGATGCCGATGTTGCGGTAATGCTGGATGGGGGTCTTGCGGGTCATGGCAGTCTCACTGCTGAGTGGGACCGGACCGCACAAAAAAAAGAAGCGGCGGCTGGTCCCTGGACAAGGGAGAGCCGCGGGGGGGCGGCTCAGATTCGAAAGATGAATGCAGCGGCGAAGTGGTACATCGGAGGCTCCGTGAGTAGCGGGTGTTCGAAAAGCTTAAGCCAAAGCAGTTGGCGCCGCCAGCGAAGAATGCAAGTGGTGCATCAGGAGCTTCCCAGCGCGCCCTTGAGTTGGGCGTAGGTGGCCTTCTGGTCGTCGTCCATGCGGCCGGCCGGCACGGCCTGCAGCGCCGCCAGCGCGCCGGCCCGGTCGCCCGTGGCCAGCAGCTGCTGCGACAGGTGCAGGCGCGGCTGCACCGCCAGGGGCGCCAGGTTGGTCGCTGCGCGCAGCGCCGCGATCGCCTCGTCGTGCCGCCCGGCCTGGGCCAGCGCCATGCCCAGCGTGTCGAGCACGTTGGCGTTGTTGGGCAGCGCGGCGATGGCCTTGCGGCTGTTGGCCAGTGCGTCTGCGCTGCCTGCCAGCACCTGCGCCCAGGCGAGGTCGTTCAGCACCATCGGGTTGTTCGGTGCGGTGGCAGCCAGTTGCTGCAGCAGCTCCACCGCCTGGCGCGGGCGACCCGCATCGAGCGCGCGCTGCGCGGCGAAACCCAGTACCGCCGTGTTGCCCCGAAAACGCCGCATGGCGCCGGCCAGCTCGCCATCTGCGGCGCCCGTGCGGCCGGCGGTGTCGAGCGTGCGCACGACGCGCAGCGTGGCGGCGGGCTCCATGCCGCTGCGCGCGGCCTTGTCGAACTGCACCAGCGCCGCCTCGGTCTTGCCGGTGCGTGCCAGCACATCGCCCTGCAGCAACAGCGCCGCCCCCTTCAGCTCTTCGCGCTCGCCCATCTGGCGCGCGATCGACAGCGCCTCCTCCGGGTTCTTGGGCAAGGCCAGGTCGGCCAGCTCGAGGTAGATGGTCGCGTCGAACGGGCGCTCCTTCAGCAGGGTGCGCAGCAGCGTGGCGGCTTCGGTGCGGCGGCCGGCCGCGGCGTCGAGCCGGGCCAGGCGCAGGCGCCACTCCGGCCGCTGCGGCTGGCTGGCCTGCAGCTTGCGGTAGAGCTCGCGCGCAGGCTCGGTCTGGCCCAGGCGCTCGTGCACGCTGGCCTGCAGGGCCTGCGCCTGGACCGGCGCGCCGTCCAAAGCCGCGCCGGCGCGCGCTGTCGCCAGCGCCAGGTCGTGCTGGCCGGCGCGGAACTGCTCTTCGACCACCGCCTCGCGCAGCGGCATCGATGCCGGCACTGCGGCCAGCCCGCGCTGCAGGATGGCCAGCGGCGCAACACCCGCGCGCACGCCGGCGCTCTCCGTGCTGCGCTGCAGTGCGGCGTACTGCAGAACCACCTGCGCGTTGGCGGGGCCGGCGTCCATTGCCCGGGCGTAACGCGCGCGCAACTCGTCTTGCTGGGCTGGCGTACGGGCCATCGGCGCGAGGGCCACCAGCGCTGCGGCGTGGCCCGGTTCGCGGTCCAGCACGGCCAGCGTCGTGCTCCAGGCCGCGGCCGGTTCGCGTTGCGCCGCCTGCACGGCGGCCAGCGTCAGCCGGGCCTGCGCCGCTTCGGGCAGCAGCGCCAGGCCCCGGTCGGCCAGGCGGCGCGCCTGGTCGAGATAACCCACGCGCAAGGCGGACGCGACGACGCGGCCGCGCAGGCCCGCGTCCTGGCCGCTCGCGGCGGCGGCTTCGTCGAGCAGGCGTGCGGCCTGCAGCTTCTCGCCCAGCCCGGCCCGGGCCTCGGCCAGGCCCAGCATCACGTCGACATTGCCAGGCCGGGCGGCGGCCAGCCCGGCCAGGGTGAGCGCAGCTTCCTTGCGCGCGCCGCGCTTCCACTCGATGTCGGCCTTCATGGTCAACAGCTCCACATCCTGTGGCGCGATCGTCAGCCCGCGGCCGATGACCGCCATGGCTTCGTCCGGCTTGCGGCCGCGCATCTTGCTCTGCACCAGCATGCGCAGCGCGGGCAGTGAGCGCGGATGCTCCTGCGCCAGCGTCTGCAGCCGCTTGTCGGCCAGCAGCAGGTCGCCCTTGCTCAGCTCGGCCGAGGCCGCCAGCAGGCCGACCGGCAGGTGGTGCGGCGACATGACCAGCGCCCTCAATGCCGCGGCATGGCTCTCGTCGACACGCCCCGCTCGCGCAAACAGCAGGGCATCGAGATAGTGCGTCCAGAAAAAATTCGGTGCCTGCTTGCGCAGTTGGTCGCGCACGGCGGCGGCCTCGTCGGTCTTGCCGGCATGGACCAGCGCTTCGCCGTATTCGCCCGTGACGCCCCAGTTCCACGGCGCCGCCGTGTGCGCCCGCCGGATCGCGTCCAGCGCGCGCGCCTGGTCGCCGACGGCGCCTGCCAGGCGTGCAGTGGCCCGCAGCAGCCACCACGGCAGCCGTTCATCGGCCTGCGTCGTGTCGCCAAGCGCTGTCAGCAGCGCCAACGCTTCGGCCACCTGCCCGGTGGTGGCCAGCAGCTGCGCCCGTGCCAGCGTGACCTCGGGCGTGTCCGCGGCGTCCTGCAACTGCTCCTGCGCGCGAGCGGGCTGCTTCTGGCCCACATACGCGATCGCCACCAGCGCACGCAAGCGGCTGTCGTCGTGCCGGTCGGCCAGCCGGCGGTCCTTGAACTCGCGGACCAGCTTGTCGAACTCGGTGCGATCGAGCTGGATGGAGGCGATTCGCAGCAGCAGGTTCTCCGGCCCGCCGGCTTCGACGGCCTTGCGCAGTTGCTGCTCTGCACCGGCCAGGTCATGGACGCGTTCCAGCGCGTCGGCCAGCTGCGCGCGGGCGACGGCCGAGCCGGGTTCGGCCTGCACGGCGTTCTTGAATTCGATGACGGCTTCGCGGTACTTGCCGGCTTCCAGGTAGTGCCGGCCCGCTGTGGCGTAGTCGCCCTGCCGCTGGCATCCGCCCAGCAGCGCGAGCGTGGCCAGGACGATCGCCAGACAATCCGATCCGAAGACCCGCGAACGGGCGGCGCCAGGGGTGCGGTGCAGGGACATGGTCATGGAAGACTCTCTGAAAAAAGCGCTGCCGCGCCAGTTCGGTCCGAGGGGATGCGCGGCCCGCACATGCGCGCGGCCGGCGGGGCCCGGGCAGCTCGCCCGCCCAGGCCCGAAAGGAAAGGGCCGGTCAGGCCGGCCCTGGGTGCAGCCGCTGGCGGCTTAGCGAGCGGCCTTGCGGCGGCGCATGCCGACCAGGCCCAGCAGGCCGGCGGCGCACAGCAGCGCGGTGGCTGGCTCAGGCACGTCGTTGCCGGGCGGGGGTGCCGTGGCGCCGAAGCCGTCCAGGTAGATGTAGCCTTCGTGCGCGGTCGGGCCGCAATCGGACGCCAGCACCGTCAGCGTGAAGTCGTTGCCCAGACGCGTGGCGTCGATGACCAGGTTCTCGATCTGCCAGTCCGCCGTGTAGAAGTAGCTGCCCGCCTGGGTGAAGCGGCTGTCGACACCGCCACCGCCGCCAACGGCGTTGTAGATGCGCGAGATCGGCGTGTCACCGCGGGTCAAGTCCTTCAGCTCGATGATCATCGCGGCCGACTGCTGCGCCGAGTGGCCACCGTTTTCGAGCACCGCCAACCAGGCGAAGAAGATGTTCGAGTCGGTGTAGTTGGTCACCGTCTGGCTGGCCACGGAGACGTAACCGCCGGTCGTCGTGTCCTCCACGCGCAACGAGTGGGAGCCACCGTAGACGATGTTGGGCATCAAAGCGCCGAAGGTCGGGTCCAGACCTGGGCTGACCACCTGCGAATGCGTGGTCGCGATCGCTGCGCTATAGAGAGACCCACCGGGCAGGTAGTCGCTCGGGTTCATCGTGCTCAGGTTCTGGCCGTTGCGGTCGCCGCCGCCGATGGTCCAGCCTGTGGCCGTCCCGTCGTCGAAGCCGCCGTTGACGAAACCTGCTGCTTGTGACAGGGCTGCCGTGGTCAGCGTCACCGCCGCCACTACGAATGCTTTCAGTCTCATATGTGTTCTCCTGCTTGGTTCCGATCCCCATGACCGGCCCAGACACATAGCAATCCATAGGCCAATTCGTAACTTATCTGTAACACCCTGATTAAGAAGACTTATTTCACGTGTGGGATTTTTCTTGTCAATGATATGTAAGCTATATCGACCAAATCGCACGATGTTTTTGCACTCTTTGCTGAAAATCCAGCGCTTTGCATGCAATCGATCCGGACTTGTGCGGCGCTCGCGCAGCGCCGGCGTCGGCTGCGGTCGGGAGCCGACCCACAAAAAAGCCGGGGCGCATGGCCCCGGCTTCGGTCTTTGTGCACTTCGCTTTTGTGCACTTCGCGATACTGCGCCCCCAACGCGCGGCCTGGGCCGCCGGGGGCCGCCGCTCACTCGGCCCGGATGTCGTTGGCCTTCACGATATCGCCATAGCGCTTGTAGTAGTCACGCGTCAGCTTGGCCAACTGCTCGGGCGTGCCACCACCGGGCTCATCGCCGCGTTCCACGATGCCTTTTTGGATGTTGGCGTCCCCCAGGGCCGCGTTCATCGCAGCGTTGGTCTTCTGCACGATGTCGGCGGGCAGGCCGGGCGGGCCGTACAGGCCGATGAACGAGATCAGCTCGAAATCCTTCAGTCCCGCCTCGGCCGCGGTCGGCACATCGGGGAAGGCCGGCACGCGCTTGGCGCCGGTCACGATCAGTGGACGCAGCTGGCCCGACTTGATGAACGGCGCCACCACCGAGGCGGCGTCGAACATGGCGCTGACGCGCCCGGCGATCAGGTCGGTCATGGCCAGGCTGCTGCCCTTGTAGGGGATGTGGTTCATCTTGGGCTTGCCGATCCGCTCGCGGAACATCTCCATGGCCACCTGGGTCAGGCTGCCGGGGCCGCCGCTGCCGTAGTCGATGTCCTTGCCCGCCTGGTCCTGCGCTTTCACCCAGGCGGTGAATTCGGCGAGGTTCTTGGCGGCAACCGATGTCGGCACCACCAGCACCAGCGCGGACTGCAGCAGCAGGCCGATGGGCGTCAGCTTCAGCGGATCGGCCACGGCCGTGTTGCGGTAGGTGTGCGGATTCAGCGTGATGACGCCGTTGCCCACCAGCAGGCGGTAGCCATCGGGTGCGGCCTTCATGACGTTGTCGGTGCCGATGTTGCCGCCGGCGCCGGCCTTGTTGTCGATCACCACGCCCTGGCCCAGCACCTTCTGCATGCCGACGGTGACCATGCGGCCGGCGAAGTCGGTCTGGCCGCCCGGCGGGTAGCCCACGACCAGCGTCACGGCCTTGGTGGGCCAGGCGCTCTGGCCCCAGGCGGGGGCACCTGCGGCGGCCAGGCCCGCAGCGGTGAGGCCCCACTGCAGCGCCGTGCGGCGTGACACCGGTGTGGGACCTGGCAGGGACGGGGGCCCGAAAGAGGGCACGGCGCAATGGTCGGTGGAATGCATCGGGAGTCTCCTTGTGGTTCAGCCGCCGCGCGCTGACAGGGTGGCCAGCCGACCGGGCAGTTCCCGCAGGCTGGCAATCCGCTCGACGTGCGGGCCGATATTAGGCGGCAGTTCCTCCTCGTGCGTGCCGAGGGCAAACACCGTCATGCCCGCCGCCAGGCCGGCCTGCATGCCGGGCAGGCTGTCCTCGACCACGGCACAGTGCTCGGGCGCCACGCCCAGCGCGGCGGCCGCGTGCAGGTACAGATCGGGAGCAGGCTTGAAGCGGCCAATGTCGTAGGCGCTGAAGATCGCCCCCTCGAACAGCGGCAACAGGCCGCACAGGCCCAGTGTCAACTCTGTCTTGTGGCGCGGGCCGTTGGTGGCCACGCAGCACGGCATGGCCAGGCCGGCGACGACTTCGTGCGCGCCGGCCATGGGCTGCAGGCGCTCTCGGAACAGCTGCGCCATGCGCGCACGCAGCGTCTGCTCGAAGTCGGCCGGCAACGGCTCCGGCACGTGCTGCTGCACGAAGGCGATCTGCGTCGCCATGCTGGCGCCCTTGTGCCGGGCCAGTGCGTCGGCCGCAGCCGGTGGCAGGCCATGCAGGGCGCCATGCTCCTGCAGCGCCTGCAGGCCCAGCGGTTCGCTGTCGACCAGCGTGCCGTCGCAATCGAAGATCACGGCGTGGATGTAGTGGTTCATGGTGGCGAAGTGGGGGTGGTTGGTGGCGATGCGGGGCAGGGGTGGAGCGGCGCGGTGCCGCCGAGGCAGCGCTAGCCCAGGTCGGGCCGGTCCACCAGCGTGGACAACGGCAGGCTGCTGATCTCGCCCAGCAGTGCTGCCAGTTGCAGCCCCGCCGCCTCGACCACCACCCGCCCCTTGTCGCCCGTGGCCACGGCCGCGTTGCCGGCCGCGCCCGTGCGGTTGTAGTCCTGCATCTGCCAGCCCAGCTTGGCACTCTTGCCGTTGCCCAGGATGGGGTAGAGCGCGGCGCGGTCCTGCGAGGTGGACCGGAAGTCACGCGCCTGCGCCATGTCCACGTGGGCAGGGTCCAGCGCCAGCATCATCGACGTTTCGATGTCACCGCCGTGGATGCCGAAGCGGTGCTCCTGCGCGCTGAACAGGCCGTCCACCGCGTCGCCCAGCGGCAGGTTGAACCAGCTGCAGTGGTAGCAGATGAGCTCGCAACGCGTGCGCAGGTCGCGCGCCACGATGTCCAGGATGGAGACCTGTCCGCCGTGGCTGTTGAGCAGCAGCAGCTTGCGCAGGCCGGCGCGCGCCACCGATTCGCCGATCTCCGTCCACAGGCGGATGGTGGTCTCGGCCGACAGGCTGAGCGTGCCGGGAAAGCGCTGGTGCTCGTTGCTGCGTCCCACTGCCTGCGTCGGCAGAAACAGCACCGGCAGCGCCGCTGGCAGGTGCGGCAGCGCGGCGGCGATGACGCCATCGACCAGCACCGTGTCGACGCTCACCGGCAGGTGCGGGCCATGCTGCTCGATGGCGGCCACCGGCAGCACGGCCACCGTGGCGGCCGGGTCCAGCCGGGCGAAATCGCGGGTCGTGAGGTCGGCCCAGAAACGGGAGGAAAGCGTCATGCGGCCATGGTACGCAATGGGCTGCCCGCCCCGAGCGACGTCAACCGACGACAACCTCGCTGATCTGCAGCACGGGTTGCAGATCGGTGTAGTTGGCGATGTCGCCCATGATCTCCTTGGCGTGCGGCCCGAACCCCGCCTGGAACGCCTCGACGCTGCCGCACAACAGGTGGCCGATGGCCACGTAGGTCGGCGGCGCACCGGGCGCGCCACCGGCCAGGCCCTTGTCGACGGTGTAGGAAGTGCACGCCTCGCCCAGGCGCGCCTTCACCATGGGCATGTGCTTGTCGCGGTAATAGGCATGGTCGAAACGGGCCCCGGGCGTGTGCGGGTACATGACGCTGACTTTGATCATTCGTGTGTCTCCTTGCCGACGGCCCAACGCCGCCGTGGGCAGCATCATGCCGCGTCTGCGGCGTTGACCTAACATGCGCCCGCCCTTGCGCCCCACCTCCACATGCCTTCCCCACCCCCCGGCCCCTGGGCCATCGCCGCCACCGGCGCCGTGGCCCTGGCCACGGCCATGGGCATCGGCCGTTTCGCCTTCACGCCGCTGTTGCCGATGATGCTGCACGACGGCGTGCTCGATCTGGCCGGCGCCAGCTGGCTGGCCAGCGCCAACTACCTGGGGTACCTGATCGGCGCCATCCTGTGCACCATGCAGCCGTGGATCTGGCGGCGCATCGGCAACCCGCCGCCGCCGGATGCAGCCGCCATGGTGCGGGGCGGCCTGGTCGCCACCACGCTGCTGACGCTGGCCATGGCCATTCCCTGGCCAGCAGCCTGGCCGGCGCTGCGCCTGGCCGCCGGCGTGGCCAGCGCCTGCGTGTTCGTCTACGTCTCGGGCTGGTGCCTGGCGCAGCTGGCACGGCGCGGGCGTGCGGCGCTCGGCGGGATGATCTATGTCGGCCCGGGCACCGGCATCGTGCTGAGCGGGCTGATCGCCGGCGCCATCGTGGCCGGGGCGGGCAGCGCGTGGATGGGCTGGGTGGTCTTCGGCCTGCTGGCCGGCGTGCTGACCGTTGCCGTGCGCCCGGTGCTGCTACGCGGCACCTTGCCGCTGGCCGCAGACAGCGGCACCGGCCCGGCCGGCCCCGGCCGCAGCGCGCCGCGCGGCGAGGTCGCTCTCTTGATCGCCGGCTACGGCTGCGCCGGCTTCGGCTACATCATCACGGCCACGTTCTTGCCGGTGATCGCGCGGCAGGCGCTACCGGGCTCGCCCTGGCTGGATCTGTTCTGGCCGATCTTCGGGCTGGGCGTGATCGCCGGCGCGATGCTGACCACGCGCGTCTCGCTCGCCCATGACATGCGCCACCTGCTGGCCGGCTGCCACGCGGTGCAGGCCGTGGGCGTTCTGGCCAGCCTGGTCAGCCCCAGCTTGCCGGGCTTTGTGCTGGGCAGCGCGCTGCTGGGCCTGCCGTTCACGGCCATCACCTACTTCGCGATGCAGGAGATCCGCCGCCTGCAGCCGCAGCAGGCCGCCAGCTTCATGGGGCTGGCGACCGCGCTGTACGGCATCGGGCAGGTGGCCGGGCCGCCGCTGGTAGCGGTGCTGGTCGCATGGAGCGGCTCGGCCGCGCGCGGGTTCACGCTGTCGCTGCTGACCGCGACCGGCGCGCTCTTGCTGGGCGCGGCGCTGTATCTGGTGGGGGCGCGGCGCTACCCCAAGGCACGACCATGACGCGTCTCGCGCCTGCCCTCCCCCGGCCCGCCACCATCCAGGACGTGGCGCGGCTGGCAGGCGTCTCGGCGATGACCGTCTCGCGTGCCTTCAACGCGCCCGACAAGGTGTCGCCCGCCACATTGAAACGCGTGCGCGCGGCCGTGGACGAGACCAGCTTCGTGCCCAACGCCATGGCCAGCGGGTTGCGGCTGTCGCGCGCGCGCTTGGTCTCGGCCCTGCTGCCCACGCTGGTCGGCCCGGTCTTCCAGGAGATGGTGGAGGCGCTGGACCACGCGCTGCACGCACGCGGCTACCAGCTGATGATCGGCCAGAGCGGCTACGACCACACGCGGGAAGAGCAGTTGCTCACGACCATCATCCAGCGGCGCCCCGACGGCATCGTCATGGCCGGGCTGGTGCAATCAGCGCAAGCGCGGCGCGCGCTGCTGGCCTCGCGCATCCCGGTGGTGGAGACCTGGGACCTGACGGACACCCCGGTGGACATGCTGGTCGGCTTCTCGCACGTGGAAATCGGCAAGGCGGTGCTGGACTTTTTGCACGCGCGCGGCCACCGCCGCGTCGGCCTGATCAGCGCCGACGACCAGCGCGCGCGTCGCCGCCTGGCGGGCTATGCCGACTGCGCGCGTGCGCGTGGGCTGCCCGAGGTGGCCACTACCTTCACCGTGCCGCCCAGTACCTTGGGCGCGGGCCGTGCCGGGCTGGCCGAGCTGCTGGCGCGCGACGCCGGCATCACGGCCGTGTTCTGCAGCTCCGACATGCTGGCGCTGGGGGCGCTGATCGAGGCGAAGCAGCGCGGCATCGACGTGCCGGGCCAACTGGCCGTGATCGGCCTGGGCGACCAGGGATTCGCTGCCGACGCCACGCCGCCATTGACCACCGTGCGGATCGACGGCACGCGCATCGGCCGCCTGGCTGCGCAGATGGTGGTGGACCGTGCCGAGCGCGGCACGACCGATGCCGAGCGCGTCGACATCGGTTTTGCGATCGTCGAACGCGAGAGTGCCTGAGTGCCTGAGTGCCTGAGTGCCTGAGTGGCTGAGTGGCTGAGTGGCTGAGCGTTATGCCTTTCAAGGTCGTTGCAATCGAGAGGCCGGCCTGGGCAGGGCCGCCCGGCCTGGGGTGTCCGCCGTGGCCGCCCGGTGGACGCGTCCCTCGCCCAGGGGCTCGGGCAGCCTGCGGTGCTCGGCCTGCGGGCGCATTGCACAACTCGCACCACTCCCTTTGTTCGTTCACCTCGAACAAGTGCAATGAGCCAGTCATTGAAGCGTGCTGCGCCGCCGCCCGCAGTCCTGCGCTCCTCGGCGCGGCCACAGGTTGGCCACGGCGGGCACCCCAGGCCGGGCTACGTTGCTGGTGGCTGGAGCGCTGTCGGGGGACAGGCTCGCGTGACGCTGGCTCGCGCGCTCCGGACTACTGGTGGGCCCTCTCGTCGGGCTACACGCGGGCCGTGTCGTCGGGCCACCAGCGGCCCCTCTCGCCGGCCTACCAGCGCGCACCTTGCATCGGAGTCAGCCGCACCGAGCCCGGCATGGGGTACCCCCAGGGCCGGCCCTGCAGATGCGCCGAGGAGCGCAGCGGCATGGGCGGCGGCGCAGCACGCTCCGTAAACTGACTCATTGCACCTGTTCGAGGTGAACGAACGAAGTGAGTGGTGCGAGTTGTGCAATGCGCCCATGCCGCGAGCACCGCAGGGGACCCCGAGCCCCTGGGCGAGGGGCGCTGAGCCGGGCCGGCCCTGGGGGTGCCCCATGCCGGGCGGCCCCCAGCACACCTGACACACCTGACACACCTGGCACACACCAGCGTGAAGACCTTGAAAGGCATCGGACTGCGTGCCTCGGTGTCGTCCGAGGTTCGGCTTATCGTGCGGATCTTCAAGCTCCACAGGGCCACCGCCTTGGCCCCCCATGCGAGGCCCTTGCGCGGCCGCGACGGGATGTGCTGCGACACCGGGCGTGTATCCCTGGCGAACTGCCGGGGAACCTGTCGAGGGGACAATCTCCACACTTTGCATTGCGCCGTGTCGAACAACCCGCAACCGTACCTCCGCTGCTTGCGCGCGATGCCCGGATGCGAGGCGTAGGCCGATGCTGTGCCGTGGCCCCGTCCTGAAAGCTCTCAGATGCCCCGCCTGCACACCGTGCTCCTGACCTCGATCAGCCTGCTGGCCAGCGCTGCGTTCGCGCAAGTGCAGGACGACCCTCTGCAGTCGCCCGCCTGCCTGGCAGCCCGGCAACGCCTGGACGCGGCGCAGGCCGACGCGCAGCGCCTGACGCCGCAATTGCGCGCGCTGCGCCGGCAGGTGGCCGACGTGTGCCTGCGCGCCCGCGCCGATGCGCCGCGCGCCGCGCGCCTGGCACGGCCGGCCGAGGCCGTGCCCTCCACCATCGCCCCGCCGCCGCAGGTTGCGGCGCCGGCCGCCCTGCCCAGGCCTGCCGTGCCCGCCGCTCCCTCGGCACCCCAGCCCGCACAGGTGACGCGCTGCGACGCCGGCGGCTGCTGGGACAGCAGTGGCCAGCGCCTGAACCGCAGCGGCGCCCTGCTGGTCAATCCGCAGGGGCAGATGTGCACGCAGCAGGGGACGGTGCTGGTCTGCCCGTGAAGGCGCGCCCGCAAGCCCCCAGCGCCACACATCGCAGCGCACGCCACAGCCCGCCAGACGCCTGCCACGCGGCGCATACCATCGGTCCATGGACTACCTGATCGCCGTGCGCGCCCTGTGCGAGTTCACGGCCAAGCAGGGCGACCTGGACCTGCGTTTCACGCCCGCGCCCACGGCGCTCGAAGGCATTGCCGGCCACGCGCTGGTGACCGGACGGCGCGGCCCGCACTACGAAGCCGAAGTACACCTGGAAGGCTGCGTGGGGCCAGTGCGAGTCCGCGGCCGGGCCGATGGCTTCGACGCCTCTCGGAACCGGCTCGAAGAAATCAAGACGCACCGCGGCGACCTGTCGCGCCAGAGCGCGCACCAGCGCCACCTGCACTGGGCGCAGCTGAAGGTCTACGGCGCGCTGCTGTGCGCCGCGCGCGGCCTGCCCGAGCTCACGCTGGCTCTGGTCTATTTCGAACTGGGCAGCCAGCACGAGACCGCTTTCGAGGAACGCCACGACGCGCAAGCGCTGCAGGCCTTCTTCGAGGACCAGTGCCGTCGCTTCCTGGCCTGGGCCGAGCAGGAGCTGGCACACCGACAGGCGCGCGATGCGGCGTTGGCGGCCCTGGCGTTTCCGCATGCCGAATTTCGCCCCGGCCAACGCACGCTGGCCGAAGCCGTCTACCGCGTCGCCGCGCATGGCCGCTGCCTGCTGGCACAAGCCCCCACCGGCATCGGCAAGACGGTGGGCACGCTGTTCCCGCTGCTCAAGGCCGCGCCCGGCCAGCGGCTGGACAAGATCGTCTACCTGGCCGCCAAGACGCCCGGCCGCCAATTGGCGCTGGACGCACTGGCGCGCATTGCCGCGCCCGGCACGCCGTTGCGGGTGCTGGAGCTGACCGCGCGCGACAAAGCCTGCGAACACCCGGACAAGGCTTGCCACGGCGATTCCTGCCCGCTGGCGCGCGGCTTTTACGACCGGCTGCCGGCCGCGCGCGCAGCCGCCGTGGCGGCCGGGCCGCAGCACCGCACAGCGTTGCGCGCCGTGGCGCTGGCCCATGCGGTGTGCCCGTATTACCTCGGCCAGGAGCTGGCACGCTGGGCCGACGTGGTGGTGGGCGACTACAACTACTGGTTCGACGGCAGCGCCATGCTGCACGCGCTGGCGCAGCAAAACGAATGGCGCGTCGGCGTGCTGGTCGACGAGGCACACAACCTGGTGGAGCGCGGGCGGGGCATGTACACCGGCGAGATGCAGCGTGCCGACCTGCGCGCCCTCAAGCGTGGCGCCCCCGCGCCCGTGCGCAAGGCACTGGAGCGGCTGGAGCGCCACTGGCGCGCGCTGCTCAAAGAGAGCGCGGACGACTACACCGTGCGCGATGCTCTGCCCGACGCCTGGTTGGACGCGCTGCAGCAAGCGGCCACCGCCCTGGGTGAGCATTTCGCCGAGACTGCCGCCACGCCGCCGGATGCAGACTTGCAGCAGTTCTGGTTCGAGGCGCTGCAGTTCCTGCGGCTGGCGCAAAGCTTCGGCACGCATTCCCTGGTCGACATCACGCGCACGCCGGGTGGCGCGGTGCTGTGCATCCGCAACCTGCTGCCCGGCCACTTTCTCGGCCCGCGGCTGGCGGCGGCGCAGACGGCCACGCTGTTCTCGGCCACGCTCAGCCCCACGGCGTTCTACCGCGACACGCTGGGCCTGCCGGCCGAGACGGCCTGGGTCGACGTGCCATCGCCCTACACGGCCGGCCAGCTGGCGGTGCGCGTGGCCGGCGGCATCTCCACCCGCTTCGCCGACCGCCAGGCCTCGGCCGCGCCGATTGCCGCGTTGATCGCCGCGCAGCACCGGGCGGCGCCGGGCAACTACCTGGCCTTCTTCAGCAGCTTCGACTACCTGGACATGGTGGCGGCGCAGTTCGAGGCAGCGCACCCGACCATCACGACATGGCGCCAATCGCGCCGCATGCGCGAGGACGAGCGTCAGGCATTTCTGGAGCGCTTCGTCCCCGGCGGCGCCGGCATCGGCTTTGCGGTGCTGGGCGGCAGCTTCGCCGAAGGGGTGGACCTGCCGGGCGATCGGCTGATCGGCGCCTTCGTCGCCACGCTGGGCCTGCCCCAGATCAACCCGGTCAACGAGGTCATGCGCCGGCGCATGCAGGACGCCTTTGGCGCCGGCTACGACTACACCTACCTGTACCCAGGTCTGCGCAAGGTGGTGCAGGCGGCGGGCCGCGTCATCCGCACGCGCGAGGACCGGGGCGTGGTGGTGCTGATCGACGAGCGCTACACGCGCCGCGCCGTGCAGGCGCTGTTGCCCGCCTGGTGGCAGGTGCAGGCGGAGTGACCGGCTGGCTTGTCCTCAATGAGCGCAAATGTACCGAGAGCATTCGAGCTGATCGTAAGCTATTGATTTTGTTGAGTTTCAAAATGTAGCCAAATGGCGCGTCGGCCTGATTGACAGCGTTTTGTACTCAAAACGCTCTTTCCGGTTCAACGCATTGAATCCAAAGGACAAACCTTCAAGGGCATGTGGTTTGCGTACAGCTGAGTATCAACTTATCGGTTGATCGCGTGATGCACCAATCGTCCCGCGCACATCCTGGAGATCCTCTATGCACTTCCCACACGTCAAAACCCGCCTGGCCCAACTGGGCCTGGCATGCGTTGCCACCTTTGCAGCAGCGTCCGCCTCGGCAGCCCCCATCGCCAACTGGGACTACATCGTCACCAGCGCGTTCGTCACCACCCCCGGTGCGACCACCTTCGTAGGCGAAGGTGCTGGCACCGCCAACGGCTGCGAGATCATCGGCGCCACCTCGATCACCTGGGGCTCCTGCGCCACGGGCGGCCCGCGCAGCGGCATCGGCATCACCAACACCCCGCGCACCGGCACGCTGGTGACCGACGGCGCTCCCGCCCCGGCCAACACCTACACCCACAGCAACTTCCCATTGAGCTCGGCCTTCGCCACGCTCACCAGCGCCACGATCTCGGCCACGTTGGGCCTGCGCCCGCAGGGTTCGACGGACCCCTACGCCTACCAAACGGCGACTTACAACATCCGCTTCGAAGAAACCTTGAACCAGGCGCCCTGCACGGTCACCAGCCCCACGCCCTGCAACGACATCTGGGTGCTCGATGGCTCGCTGAATGCCGCGACCATCATCGATGACACGCAGTACTTCTTCAGCTTCTTCGCCGCCCCGGCCTTGGGCGCGCTGACGCCCGCCGCCTGCGCCGCCGTTGGCGCGCCCTCGCCTTGCACCGGTTTCACCACCGTCGAAGGCGCCGCCAACGCGGTGAACTTCGCGCTGACCGTGACCAGCCAGCCCGTCACCATCGACGTGCCGGAGCCCGCCTCCATCGCACTGCTGGGCGTCGGCCTGCTGGGCCTGGCCGGCGTGCGCGCACGCAGGTCGCGTCGCAACGCCTGATCGCCGGCGTCACGCCAACCCTTCACCCCGCCTCGGCGGGGTTTTTTCATGCCTGTAGCGCAGCGCGCGCAGCCGCCACCACGGCGGCTGCATCGACACCGAAGAACTGCCGCAGTGCAGCCCGCGTGTCGCTGCGGCCGAAGCCGTCCGTGCCCAGCGTCACGTAGCGCCGGCCATCCGGCAGCCAGGCGCGCACGCTCTCGGGCACGGCGCGCACATAGTCGGTCGCGGCGATGACGGGGCCGGCGCTGTCCTGCAGCAGCGTGGCGATATAGGGGCTGGCACCGGCTGCGCCATCACGCGCCAGCTCGCTCCAACTGGTGATGCTGAACACGGTGACGGCCATGCCATCGGCAGCCAGTTGCCCGGCCGCCTTCAGCACCTCGGTCAAGATGGCGCCAGAGCCAAGCAAGGTGACTGACGCGCCGTCCGCCGGGCCGAAGCGACCGAAGCAGTAGCCGCCGCGCACCACGCCATCTGCCGCGCCCTCGGGCAGGCTGGGCTGGGCGTAGTTCTCGTTCATGAGCGTGACGTAGTAGAAAACGTCCTTCTGCTCGACCAGCATCTCGCGCATGCCCGCGTCCACGATCACGGCCATCTCGCCGGCGAACGCCGGGTCGTAGGCCTTGCAATTGGGGATCGTCGCGGCGATCAGGTGGCTGCTGCCATCCTGGTGCTGCAGGCCCTCGCCGCCCAGCGTGGTGCGGCCCGATGTCGCGCCCAGCAGAAAGCCGCGCGGGCGCTGGTCGGCCGCAGCCCAGATCTGGTCGCCCACGCGCTGGAAGCCGAACATCGAGTAGTAGATGTAGAACGGCAGCATCGACACGCCATGCACGCTGTAGCTGGTGGCCGCCGCTGTCCAGCTGGCGATCGCGCCGGCCTCGCTGATCCCTTCTTCCAGGATCTGCCCGTCCAGCGCTTCGCGGTAGCTCAGCACCGAGCCGATGTCTTCCGGCGCATAGCGCTGGCCCACGCTGCTGTAGATGCCAACCTGCTTGAACAGATTGGCCATGCCGAAGGTGCGCGCCTCATCGGCCACGATGGGCACGATGCGCGGCCCCAGCTGCGGGTCTTTCAACAGCTGGCCCAGCATGCGCACGAAGGCCATGGTGGTGCTCATGTCCTTGCCGTCTGCGGCCAGCGCGAACTGGGCAACGCTGGCCAGGTCGGGCACGCTCAAGCGGTCGCACACGGTCTCGCGCTTGGGCAGGTAGCCGCCCAGGGCCTGGCGGTGGGCGTGCAGGTACCGCATCTCGGGGCTGTCATCGGCCGGTTTGTAGAACGAGAGCGAAGTGGCCTGCTCGTCGGTGAGCGGCAGGTCGAAGCGGTTGCGGAAAGCGATGAGGTCGGTCTCATCGAACTTCTTCTGGCTGTGCGTGGTCATCTTGCCCTGGCCCGCCGCGCCCATGCCGTAGCCCTTCTTGGTGTGGGCCAGGATCACGGTGGGCTGGCCGGTGTGGGCGGCAGCCGAGGCATAGGCGGCGTGGATCTTCACCAGGTCGTGCCCGCCCCGGCGCAAGCGGTCGATCTGCTCGTCGGTCATGCCCTGGGCCAGGCGCGCCAGCTCCGGGTTCTGGCCGAAGAAGTGCTCGCGGTTGTAGCGCCCGTCCTTGGCGGCGAAGGTCTGCATCTGGCCGTCCACCGTGTGCGCGAAAGCGCGGGTCAGCGCGCCTTCGGTGTCGCGCGCAAACAGGCCATCCCAGTCGCTGCCCCAGACCAGCTTGATGACGTTCCAGCCGGCGCCGGCGAACAGCTTTTCCAGCTCGTCGATGATGCGGCCGTTGCCGCGCACCGGTCCATCGAGCCGCTGCAGGTTGCAGTTGACGACCCAGACCAGGTTGTCCAGCCCTTCGCGCGCGGCCAGCGTCAGCGCGCTCATGGACTCGGGCTCGTCCATCTCGCCGTCGCCGAACACGCCCCAGACTTTGCGTTGCTGGCAATCGAGCAGCTGGCGGTGCGTCAGGTAGCGCATGAAGCGCGCGTGGTAGATCGAGCTGATGGGGCCGATGCCCATGGAGCCGGTGGGGAACTGCCAGAAGTCCGGCATCAGCCAGGGGTGCGGGTAGCTGGACAGGCCCCGTGCGCCGGCCGCAGGGGCCGTGAGCTCCTGGCGGTAGTGCAACAGATCGGCTTCGGTCAGCCGGCCCTCCAGAAAGGCGCGGGCATAGACGCCCGGTGCGCTGTGCGGCTGGAAGAACACCAGGTCGCCCCGGTTCTGGCCGCCGCCCAGGCCCTGACGGGCGTGGAAGAAGTGGTTGAAGCCCACTTCGAACAGATCGGCCGCGCTCGCATAACTGGCAATGTGGCCCCCCAGCTCGCCATAAGCCTGGTTGGCCCGCACCACCATCGCCAGGGCGTTCCAGCGCATCAGCGACGCAAGCCGCTCCTCGACGGCCAGGTCGCCGGGGAACACCGGCTGCTGCTCCACGGCGATGGTGTTGAAGTACGGCGTGCTGAGCTCGGGCTGCCAGCCGATGCGCTGGGCGCGGGCCACGCGGGCCAGCTCGTCCAGCATCCAGCGTGCGCGCTCGGGGCCGCCGCTGGCCACCAGCGCGGCAAAGGATTCGCGCCATTCGGCGGTTTCCTGTGGATCGGAATCGTGCGGTGGCGGTGTGTCGGCGGGCTGCGGTTGCAGCAACTGGGCGATCGCATGGGGGGCGTTCATGGGGGTCCCGGGTCTGGTGATGCACACACTTTAGGCGGTCTTGCGCGCCGGCAACGCAAGACCCTGGGCAGCCCCCGGACCGCACTGGCGGCGGTCCCGTTGCTGCCCCTCTCAAACTCTGCTACAAGCAGTTGCAACTAAACGCGCACATGTAGCGCGGAGATTTCGGCACAAAAGCGCAACAAAACCCCGACCTCTACGCCGTCAGATGACCGCCCCGCCAAGCTCACAGCCTGCGGACACCCTTGAAACCCTGCGCCCACAGTTGGCCATCCTGCAGGCCACGCTGGAGGCTCAGCGTGTAGAGCTGCAACAGCTGCGACAGCGCGAGGCCGCGCACGCAGCGCGGGCAACCATCGCCTCGCAGCTGCCGGTGCTGACGTTCGAACTGGCAGTCGATGCCGCAGGCAGCGCCAGTTGGCGTTACCTGAGCGAACACGCAGAAGACGTCGTCGGCAGCGCCGCGCTGTCGCAGGACGCCGCCGGCCTGTGGCAGCACCTGCATCCGGACGATGCCCAGCAGGTGCGCAACACCTTGGTCGAAGCCGCCCGCCAGGCACGCAGCGGGACGCCCACGGCTGCTGTGTCCATGACGGCGCGCGTGGTCCGCGAGGGCGCGGTGCACTGGCTGCAGCTGGGCACCACGCCCCGGCTCGAAGGCGACGACGGCGCGCTGTTGTGGAGCGGCACCGTGCAGGACGTGACCGAGCCCATGCGGGAGCGCGAGCGCCTGGTCAACAACGAGGCCTACACCACGATGTTGTTCCAGAAGTCGCAGCGGGCCATGGTGGTCTATGACCCCGAGCTGCCGGGCTTCATCGACTGCAACGAGGCGGCCATCCAGATCTACGGCTACAAGACCCGCGAGGAGGTGTTGGGCAAAGTGCCGCTGGACATGCAGGCCGAGTTTCAGTACGACGGAACGCCGACGCGCATGGTCGCTTTCCAGCAGCGCCACGCCCGTCTGGCACGGGAGAGCGGCGTGACCGTGTTCACCGCACTCCACCAGCGGCCAGATGGCGAACTGTGGGACGCGCGCGTGCATCTGATGGCGTTTTCGTTTCAGGGCCGGCGGCTGCTGCAGTTCACGCTGGAGGACGTCACCGCGCAGCGCCGCGACGAGGCGCAGCTGATGTTCAACCGCTTCGTCGTGGAGAACACCGGCCCCATGCTCTGGCTGGACACCGAACATGGCCGCGTGATGTACGGCAACCTGGCCGCACAGCAGCACCTGGGTTATGGCGCCGAAGCCCTCACCGGCCTCAGCATCGCCGATTTCGACCCGGACTACGACACCTCGGCCTACGCGCGCAACATTCGCGAGCTGCGCGAGAGCTCCACCCGCCGTGTGTTCGAGACCCGGCACCGCCGCGCCGACGGCATGCTGGCCGATGTGGAGGTGATGCTGTTCCTGGCCGGCAGCCGCGAGTCCGAGCGACTGATCGTCTCCATCAAGGACATCACCGCGCAGAAGCAGGCTCAAACGCAGCTGGTGCAGGCCAAGGAACTGGCCGAGCAGGCCACACAGGCCAAGTCCGACTTTCTGGCCAACATGAGCCACGAAATGCGCACGCCGATGAACGCCATCATCGGCCTGTCACACCTCACACTGAAGACCCCGTTGAATGCGCAGCAAAGTGACTATGTGCGCAAGATCCACGCCTCGGGCACGCACCTGCTGGGGCTGATCAACGACGTGCTCGACCTGTCCAAGATCGAGGCCGGCAAGCTGACCATCGAGACGGCCGATTTCGAGCTGGACACGTTGACCGGGCAGCTGACGGACCTGCTGTCCGACAAGGTGCGCTCCAAGCCGCAGCTGCGGCTGCACATCGACATCGCGCCGGACGTGCCGCGCCGTTTGGTGGGCGACGCGATGCGGCTGGGCCAGATCCTGCTGAACTTCACCAGCAATGCCGTCAAGTTCACGGCCGCAGGCGAGATCGAGGTCACCGCCTCGGTGCGCGACCTGGACGCGGCCAGCGTGCTGCTGCACTTCGCCGTGCGTGACACCGGGATCGGCCTGAAGCCCGAGCAGATCAAACGCCTGTTCCAGAATTTCCAGCAGGCCGACACCTCGACCTCGCGCACCTACGGCGGTACCGGCCTGGGCCTGGCCATCTCCAAGAAACTGGCAGAGCAGATGGGCGGGCAAGTCGGCGTGCACAGCGTGTACGGCCAGGGCTCCACCTTCTGGTTCACCGTCAGGCTGGGGCTGCCCGTGGATGCGCGCAACGGCGCTGCAGGCACGGCCCACGCACCGGCGCAGGACGACCTGTTGGAACGCGTGCGCGCACACGGCGGCGCCCGGGTGCTGCTGGCCGAAGACAACCCCATCAACCAGCTGGTGGCCAGCGAGCTGCTGCGCGATGCGGGCCTGGTCGTGCAGGTGGCCGACAACGGACGTGTGGCGGTCGACATGGCGTGCGCCGGGCACTACGACCTGGTGTTGATGGACATGCAGATGCCCGAGATGGACGGGCTGCAGGCCACACGTGCGCTGCGCGCCATTGACACACTGCGCGGCCTGCCGGTGATCGCCATGACGGCCAATGCCATGCAGGCCGACCGCGATCGCTGCCGCGACGCTGGCATGGACGACTTCGTCAGCAAACCCATCGACCCCGAGGCGCTGTGGCTGGTTCTGCTGCGCTGGCTGCGCCCACGCGCGAGCGCCGCCGCTGCCGCCCGCGCTTCGCGCCCCACGGCGCAGGTCGCCACGCAGCTGCCCGCTGCGCTCTACCGCCTGAGCGATGTGGACACCGCCGCCGGCCTGCGCCGCGTGCTGGGCCGCGAAGCGCTGTATCTGGCGCAACTGCGCCGCTTCTACAACAGCTACGCCGGCGGCCTCGGGTCGCTGCGAGCGGCGCTGCACAGGCAGGACCTTGCGCAGGCCGAGCGCTGGGTGCACAGCCTGCGCGGCGTCTCGGCCAGCATCGGCTGCACGCAACTGCCCGCATTGGCGCTGACGCTGGAGCAGGGCTTGCGCGCGGGTGCGCCGGCGTCAACACTCGCAGCGCTGGTGCAAGCTCTGGAGGCCCCCTTGGCGCTGCTGATCGCCGAACTGCGTGAAGCCCTTCCGGCCGAACCGCCGCCGACCACGATCGCCGCGACGGACAGCGCCGAAGCACCCTGGGTGGCTGACCTGAACGAGTTGCTGCGCGATGACGACGCAGCGGCGGCCGGCTTCATGCGCGACCATGAGGCCGCACTGCGCAGCAGCCTGCACGAACGCTTCGACGCCGTGCGCGCCGCAGTCGATGCCTTCGACTTCGATGCGGCGTTGGCCCTGACCGCCCCTCCCCGCTCGACCGGATAAAGGCCAGCATGCCGCCCGGCCACACCATCGCCCATGACGACCGCCTCATCGCGCTGATGCAGGATGGCCGGCGCACCCGCGTGCGGCGCGCGCCCGGCTGCGTGCACTGGTGGCCCCTTCTGGCCTGCTGGCTCGTTGCGGCATGGGCGCTGGCCTCGCAGGCGCTGCACGCCGCCGAAGCAGGCCGTGCGGCCAACCCGGTGATCGTGGTCCTGCATTCCCAGCACATCGGCTTCCCCGTGTTCGACGCGGTCTCCCAGGGCATCCTCAGCCAGGCGCGGGAGGAAAAGTTCAACTTCTCGCGCTTCTTCGTCGAGCACCTGGACCTGTCCCGCCGTGGCACGCCAGAAGACCGCAGCGCGCTGGCGGCCCGACTGGCGCAAAAGCTCGGGCGCGAGCACGTGGCGGTGGTCATCGCCGAAGGCGACCTGGCCACGGGGTTTCTGGCCCGCGAGGGCCGGGCGCTGTTCCCCGACGCGCTGGTGATCAGCACGGCCCGCGAGCCCGTGAACCCTGCGCTGTTCAGCCCACGCCCGCTGGTCCACATGCCCATGCGCTCGGACTTCGCCAAGGGCGTGCGCATGGCCCTGTCCGTCGTGCCGGGCACGCGCCGGGTGCTGGTGGTCGGCGGGGCATCGCTGGGCGACAAGGTGTATGTGGACGATATGCGCCGGGTCGAACAGGATCTCGGAGGCCTGGTCGAATTCGCCTACACCGACCGCCTGTCGCACCAGGCCATGCTGGATCAGGTCGCGCAGGCCAGCCGTGGCACGGTGATCTTCTTCCTGAGCTTTTTCGCTGATGCCACGGGCGCCGGCTTCGTGCCGTTCGACGTGCTGGCGCGCATCGTGCAGGTCGCATCGGCGCCGGTGTTCGGCACCTCGGAGGCCGCCTTGACGCAGGGCGCAACGGGCGGCATGGTCTTCCAGAACAATGCATTCGGCCGGCAGGTCGCAAGCCTGGCGCTGCGCCACGTGCGCAGGCAGGCGCCGATGGTCGAGCCAGGCAGCGTCATCGCGGCGCCCAGCGTGCCGATGTTCAACTGGCCGCAGTTGCAGCGCTGGCGCATCGATCCAGATCTGCTGCCGCCGGGCAGCACCGTCCTCAACCGGCCGCCCACGCTGTGGGAGCAGTACCGGACCGAGGTGCTGGCGGTGTGCGCGGCGTTTGCGGTGATGGTCCTGTTGGTGCTCGCATTGGCCCTGCAGGCGCGGCGGCGACACCAGGCCGAACAAGCTGCCATCGAGAGCGAAGACCGCTTGCGGGTGATCGTGGAGACCGCGCCCGAGGCCATCACCGTGTACGACGCCGACCAGGGCCGGCTCGTGGACGCCAACGCCAAAGCGGTCCAGCTGTTCGGGCGCGACCGCGCAACGCTGCTGCAGGGCCGGGTGGAGCAGCTCTACGGCGAGCAGGCCGGGGGCGACGAGCCCACGCTGGCCGACCACATCGCGCGCGCCTTGAAGGGCGAAGAGGTCACGTTCGAGCGCTCGGTGGTGGGGCCGGGCGACGGCGAGGCCCCCCAGTGCGCCGTCCACCTCGTGCGCCTGCCGTACCGAGGGCAGCAGCTGGTGCGGGCGTCCCACACCGACATCACGGAGCGCAAGGCGATCGAGTCGGCGCTGCGCTTCGCGGCCGAACACGTGGGCAATGGTGAGGACCACGGTGTCTTCCTCACGCAACTGCTGGGCTTCCTGTGTGCGGCGCTGAAGTGCGAGGCCGGCATCGTGGCGCGCAGGATCGGCGACGCCAGGGCCGAAACCGTCATCGTCCTGCGCGATGGCCAGGTGTTGCCCAATTTCTGCTTTGCGACGCAAGGCAGCGGCAGCGACCGGTTGATGAGGACCAAGCGCACGGTGGTGCTCCCGAGTGCCGTGTGCGAGACCTTGCCCGACGATCCGCTGCTCGCGCAATGGCGTGCGCAAAGCCTGGTCGGCGCGATGCTGTGTGACTCTCAAGGCGCACCGATTGGCCACCTCACCGTGATCGGGCGGCAGCCGCTGGCCCACCCCGAGCGCGCGAGCGCCGTGATGCAGATCTTGGCGGCCCGCGCGGCGCAAGTGCTGGAGGCCATGGACAACGCTGCTGCTGTTCAGCGCTACCAGGCCGACCTGGAGGGCCAGGTGGCGACGCGGACATCGCAGCTGGCAAGCACCAACGCGGCGTTGTCCCAAGCGCTGGACGCCGCCGAGGCCGCCACGCGGGCCAAGTCCGGGTTCCTGGCCAACATGAGCCACGAGATCCGCACACCCATGAACGCCATCATCGGCCTGAGCCACCTGACGCTGAAGACCGCGCTGGACGCACAGCAGCGCGACTACGTGGGCAAGATCCACCAGTCAGGCACGCATCTGCTGGGGCTGATCAACGACGTGCTGGACCTGTCCAAGATCGAGGCCGGCAAGCTCAGCCTGGAGGCCACCCCCTTCCATCTGGACGAGCTGACCGGCCAACTAGTCGGCCTGCTGAGCGACAAACTCAAGGACAAGCCGCAGCTGACACTGCGGTTCGACATCGCGCCCGATGTGCCGCGCCAGCTGGTCGGCGATGCGCTGCGGCTGGGGCAGATCCTCGTGAACTTCACCAACAACGCCGTCAAGTTCACTGCCAAGGGCGAGATCGAGGTCAGCGCCCGCCTGCGCGACCTGAACGAGGCCAGCGTGCTGCTGCAGTTTGCCGTGCGCGACACCGGCATTGGCCTGACGCCCGAGCAGATCGGCCGGCTGTTCCAGAAGTTCCAGCAGGCCGACACCTCCACCTCGCGCAAATACGGCGGCACCGGCCTGGGGCTGGCCATCTCCAAGCAACTGGCCGAACAGATGGGCGGGCAAGTCGGTGTGCACAGCACGCCCGGCCAGGGCTCCACGTTCTGGTTCACCGCCCGGCTCGGCCTGCCCCTGGAAGCCGGCGCGCCACTGGCGCTCGCGCCGGTGCAGGAGGATCTGCTGGAGCGCGTGCGCCAATGCCGAGGCGCCCAGGTGTTGCTGGCCGAAGACAACCCCATCAACCAGCTTGTGGCGTGCGAACTTCTCAAGGACGCAGGCCTGTCGGTGGACACCGCCGACAACGGCGCCATCGCCGTGCGCATGGCCCAGCAACGCCCGTACGACCTGGTGCTGATGGACATGCAGATGCCCGAGATGGACGGGCTGCAGGCCACACGCGCGCTGCGCGCGCTCGACACGTTGCGCGGCCTGCCGGTGATCGCCATGACAGCCAACGCCATGCAGGCCGACCGCGACCGCTGCCGCGACGCCGGCATGGACGACTTCGTCAGCAAACCCATCGACCCCGACGCGCTGTGGCGGGTGCTGCTGCGCTGGCTCAAGCCGCAGGCCGGGGCCGGCGCCGCACCACCCGCCGGCCCCTTGCCTGCGGACACGGTCAACAGCGACGCCGACCCCGAGATGGCCGCAGCGCTGGCCCGTTTGCCGGACTTCGATGCTGCCGCCGGATTGCGCCGCGTGCTCCACCGGCATGGCCTGTACCTGGCGCTGCTGCGCCGCTTCGTCGACGCCCATGCCGATGGCCTGGCACCGCTGCGCGCGCTGCTGCGCGCGGGCGACCGTAGCGGCGCGGAGCGCTGGGTGCACAGCCTGCGGGGCGCCGCTGGCAATCTGGGCTGCGCGCTGGTGCCGGGCCCCGCCCAGGCGCTGGAGCAGGCGCTGCACGGCGACAGCGACGTGGCGCTGCTGGCCCCACAGATCGACGCGCTGGACCAGGCGCTGCGCCAGCGCCACGCCAGCCTCAGCGCCGTGCTGGCGGTGGCCGGCCGTGCGAGCGCTGCCGCGACCGACACCGGCTCGGGCAGCGCGGTGGTGCCCGACCCGGCGGCGCAGCAGGCCGCACTGCATCGGCTGACCGCCATGCTGTAGGAGGGCGACCCCGATGTGGCCGCCTTCGTGCACGATCACCAGGCCGAGCTGCGCTTGCTGTTCGCGGACCGCTACAGCACCGTGCGCCGTGCGGTGGATGGCTACGATTTCGACCAAGTTTTGCAACTCATACAAGAACTTACATCATGACCATTGCGACACCCCACCGCATGAACCGCAGGCGCTGCGCGCACTGGCTCGGCGCGCTGGCACTACCCCTGCCGGCAGCGCGCGCCCAGGAGCCATTGCGCCTGCTGACCGGCTTTCCGGCCGGCATCGTCGACCAGACTGCCCGCGTGCTGGGCGAGGTCATGGGACCGGCGCTGTCGCGCAGCGTGGTGGTCGAGGCCCGACCCGGCGCGGCAGGCCGCCTGGCGGTCGAGGCAGCGCGCACCGCACGGCCCGATGGCCACACGCTGCTGGTCGTGCCGCACGGTGCGATGACGCTGTTTCCGCAGGTGTTCCGCCAACTGCGCTACGACCCCGAGCGCGACTTTGTACCCGTCGCGCAGTTGGTCCATTTCGACTTCGCACTGGGCGTGGCACCGCAGGTCACGGCGCAGCGGCTGCAGGAGCTTGCGGCGTGGGTGCGCGCGCGCCAGGAAGCCACTGGTTACGGTTCGCCCGGGGTGGGCACGTCGCTGCACTTTCTGGGCGAGCGCTACGCCGCCCTGACGGGCCTGGCCCTGACGCACGTGGCCTACAAGTCGCCGGCCGAGGTGGTGACAGCGGTCATGGGCGACCAACTGCCGATGGCCTTTTTGCCGCTGGGCGACCTGTTGCCGTCCGCGCGCGCGGGCCGCCTGCGGCTGCTGGCCTCCACGGGCACCGAGCGCGCGCCACAGACGCCCGAGCTGCCAACCTTCCGCGAGGCCGGCGTCGACCTGCAGTTGCGCGGCTGGATCGGCCTGTATGCCCCGGCCGGCACACCACCGGACCGCGTGGCCGAACTGGCGCGTGCGGCCACCGACGCCATGCGCCAGCCGCGCGTGCGCCAGGCGCTGGATGCATTCGGCCTGAATGTCTCTGGCGCCGACGGGGCCGAACTGGCCCGCGTGCAGGCTGCGGAGACCCGATTCTGGGCCGACGTGGTGAAGCAGACCGCCTTCCAACCGCAATAGCGCGGGCAGCGCTGAGCACCTCATCGCGCACCTTGTTGCGCGCCGGCTCGCGGCCGCCCGGCGCGCCTGTGCTTCGGGTCTGCACCGCTCGCCACGGTTGGCCCGGGCGGCAAAGTCTGCTACAAGCTCCGCAGCACTTGGCGCGCAACCGACTTCCCAGCATCTGGCCATGCCCGCATCGCCACCCCCCAATGACGCCGCGCTCAGCGCGCCCGCGACCTCTGCGGTCCCGGAGATCGAAGCCCTGCAGCACGCGCTGGCCGAGGCCCGCGCCGAGCGTGACCGGTTGCAGACCGCCTGCGACGCCCTGGCGCTGCTGGTGTTCCAGTGGCGCATGGACGCGCGGGGCCAGGGCCGCTTCACCTACGTGGGCGACACCGCACAAGAGGTGCTCGGCATCGCCCGCGAACTGCTGCTGGCCGACCCGCAGGCGCTGTGGTCGCGCCTGCCCGCCACCCACCAGACGCTGCTGCGCAAGCCCCGCGCCACGACGCGGCGCGTGCGGCTGCGCCAGCCCGATGGGCAGGCACGCTGGTTCCAGATCTGCCTGCGCCCCGGACCGCAGGCGGCCGATGGCGCCACGCTGTGGAACGGCTCGGTGCGCGACGTCGACGCCGAGCACCGCGCCATGCAGCGGATGGTGGAGAGCGAGGCCTACAACTCCATGCTGTTCCGCCAGTCGCGCCGCGCCATGGTGGTGCTGGACCTGGTCAACGGCCGTTTCACCGACTGCAACGACGAGGCCGCGCGCATCTACGGCTATGCGCGGCGCGAAGACATACTGGGCAAGACACCGCTGGACGTGCTGGCCCCTGTGCAGTACGACGGCCAGCCCTCGCAGGAGATGCTCACGCAGCAGCGCGCTGCGCACCTGGCCAACCGGCCGGGCGTGGCCGTGTTCGAAGTACGCCACCAGCGGCCCGACGGCACCGTCTGGGACGCGCGGGTGCACATGGTGCCGTTCGACTTCCGGGGCCGCGAGCTGCTGCAGTTCACGCTGGAGGACATCACCGCCCACAAGCGCAACGAACGGCTGCTGCTGTTCACCCGGCACGTGGTCGAGAATGCCGGGCCCATGTTGTGGGTGGATGTCGACACGGTGCGTGTGGTCTACGCCAACGAAGCGGCCCAGCAGCACCTGGGCTACGGCGCGCAGGAGTGCATCGGCCTGTCGATCGCCGACTTCGACCCTCACTACAACATCGCTGAGTTCGGCAAGCACATGGCCTCGCTGCGCACGATGGGCCGGCACCGCCGTTTCGAGTCCCGGCACCGGCGCGCCGATGGCCGCCTGGCCGACGTGGAGGTGTTGCTGTTTCTGGCCCACACGGACGAGGGCGAGCGGCTGATCGTCTCGATCAAGGACATCACCGAGCAGAAGCGGGCCCAGCGCCAACTGGTGCAGGCCAAGGAACAGGCCGAGCAGGCGGCGCAGGCCAAATCGGACTTCCTGGCCAACATGAGCCACGAGATCCGCACGCCGATGAACGCCGTCATCGGCCTGGCCCACCTCGCGCTGAAAACCAGCCTGGATGCGCGTCAGCGCGACTACGTGGAGAAGATCCACCAGTCCGGCCTGCACCTGCTCGGGCTGATCAACGACGTGCTGGACCTGTCCAAGATCGAGGCCGGCAAGCTGGACATCGAGGCCGCGCCGTTCCAGCTCGACGCCCTGCTCGGCCACCTGTTGAACCTGGTGGAGGCCAAGCTCGCCGGCAAGCCGCTGGCGCTGCGCGTGGACGTTGGCCCCGACGTGCCGCGCCGCCTGTTGGGCGACGCGCTGCGCCTGGGCCAGGTGCTGATCAACTACACCAACAACGCGATCAAGTTCACCGCGGCCGGCGAGATCGTGGTGGCGGTGCGCCGCGTGCCGCAGGCACCGCAGCAGCCGCTCGACGACAGCACGGTGACGCTGCACTTCGAGGTGCGCGACACCGGCATCGGCCTCACGCCCGAACAGTGCGCACGGCTGTTCCAGAACTTCCAGCAGGCCGACGCCTCCACCTCGCGCCGTTACGGTGGCACCGGCCTGGGCCTGGCGATCAGCAAGCGGCTGGCCGAGTTGATGGGCGGTGGCGTCGGCGTCCACAGCCAGCCCGGCGCGGGTTCCACTTTCTGGTTCACCGCCAGGCTCGGCGTGGCGGGGCCCGGCGATGCCGACAGGGTCGACACGACGCAGCCGCAGCAGGAGCTGTTGACCCAGGTACGCCAGCGCGCCGGCCGCATCCTGTTGGCCGAGGACAACCCCATCAACCAGCTCGTGGCGCGCGAGCTGCTGGAAGACGCGGGCCAGCGCGTGGACGTGGCCGACAACGGCGCCATCGCCGTGCGCATGGCCCAGGCCACGCCCTACGACCTGGTGCTGATGGACATGCAGATGCCCGAGATGGACGGCCTGCAGGCCACACGCGCGCTGCGCAGCATGCAGTCGCTGCAGGGCCTGCCCATCGTGGCCATGACCGCCAACGCCATGCAGGCCGACCAGGAGCGCTGCCGCGCCGCCGGCATGGTGGACTTTGTCAGCAAGCCGATCGAGCCTGTGGCGCTGTGGCAGATGTTGCTGCGCTGGCTGCCAGTGCGCCCGGCGGCCACCGTGGTGGCCAGCGCCACTGCGACCGAAGACGTGCCCGGCACCGCTGCCGCCCGGGCCGACACCGGCCGGCCCGCCTGGCACGCGAGGCTGGCCAGCGTGCCTGATCTGGACGCCGACGCCGGCCTGGCACGGGTGCTGCATCACGCGACGCTGTACGAGCAACTGCTGCGCCGCTTCGTCGCCAGCTATGCGGATGGGCTGGCGCCGCTGCACGCGGCCCTGGCAGCCGGCCGCAGAGGCGATGCCGAGCGCTTCGTCCACACGCTGCGCAGTGTCGCGGCGAGCCTGGGCGCGCGCGCGCTGCCGGCCCAGGCCCACGCACTCGAGCAGGCACTGCGCATGCAAGCCGCGCCGCAGGATCTGGATGCGCTGGCCGCACCACTGCAGCAGGGGCTGCAGACGCTGCACGACCGGATCGCCGCCGCGCTGGGTCCGCCGCAAGCGCCGCCCCCCGCCGTACCCGCCCCCGCCGTGCCAGCCCCCGGCGTGCCCGCGCACCAGCTGCTGGACGAGTTCGTGGGCTTGCTGCGCGACGGAGACGCCCAGGCCCCGCAGTTCCTGCAGCGCCACGCCACGGCGCTGGGGCCCTTGCTGGCGCCGCACCACGACGCCCTGGGCCTCGCGCTGGACGCGTTCGACTTCGACAGGGCACTGGCGCTGCTGGCGGACAGTTGAATTGCAGACAGCCCGCGCCCGCTCATCGTGCAAACTCGTGGCTTTGCTTTCCGGAGACACCCGCATGCACGTAGTGCACCACATCGCCGCACTACGCGCGGCACTGGAAGCCGGCCCACGACCGGCCTTCGTTCCCACCATGGGCAATCTGCACGAGGGCCACCTGGCCCTGGTGCGCCAAGCCAAGGCCAGCGGCCGCCCGGTGGTCGCCAGCATCTTCGTGAACCGGCTGCAGTTCGCACCCCACGAAGATTTCGACCGCTACCCGCGCACCCTGCCGCGCGATGCCGAGCTGCTTCAGGGCGCCGGCTGCGACCTGGTCTTCGCACCCGACGAACGTGAGATGTATCCGCAGCCACAGGGCTACAAGGTGCACCCGCCCGCTGGGCTGGCCGATATCCTGGAGGGTGAGTTCCGGCCCGGCTTCTTCACCGGCGTGTGCACGGTGGTCATGAAGCTGTTCGAGATCGTGCAGCCCGGCCTGGCGCTGTTCGGCAAGAAGGACTACCAGCAGTTGCGCGTGATCGAGGGCATGGTGCGCGACTTCGCCATGCCGATCGAGATCATCGGCGGCGAAACCGTGCGCGCCAGCGACGGCCTGGCCCTGTCGTCACGCAACGGCTACCTGAGCGAGACGCAGCGCGCCGAAGCCCTGGCGTTGCGGGCGCAGTTGCAGGCCGTGGTCGACGCCGTGCGGGCAGACCGCAGCCGCATCGCCGCCGCCGAAGCCGCCGCCATGCAGGCCCTGCGCGCGCGCGACTGGTTGCCCGACTACGTGGCCGTGCGCCGCCGCAGCGATCTGGCGCCACCGCAGGATGCGGGCGACGCGCTGGTGGTCGTGGCCGCCGCCAAGCTCGGCAGCACGCGGCTGATCGACAACCTGGAGTTCTGAGCGTGTCGGCCGCCATCATCAACGTTGACTACGAGCGGCCCCTGGCCGGGGCCGCCGGCACCGCCTGCGACACGCGCCATGCCTGGGCACGCGTGCCGCCCGAGCCGGCGGCTGACGAGCGCGCGCGGCTCAAGGACCGCATCCGCCACCTGCTGCGCGATCGCGATGCGGTGATGGTCTCGCACTATTACGTGCACCCGGATCTGCAGGACCTGGCCGAAGAGACCGGTGGTCTGGTCAGCGATTCGCTGGAGATGGCGCGCTTCGGCCGCGACCACCCGGCGCAGACGCTGGTCGTCTCGGGCGTACGCTTCATGGGCGAGTCGGCCAAGATTCTGTCGCCGGCCAAGCGCGTGCTGATGCCCGACCTGGACGCGACGTGCTCGCTGGACCTGGGCTGCCCGGCGGACGCGTTTGCAGCGTTCTGCGACCAGCACCCGGACCGCACCGTCGTCGTCTACGCCAACACCAGCGCGGCTGTGAAGGCGCGCGCCGACTGGATGGTCACCTCCAGCTGCGCGCTGGACGTGGTGCGCGCGCTGAAGGACCAGGGCCGCAAGATCCTGTGGGCGCCCGACCGGCACCTGGGCGACTACATCCAGCGCGAGACCGACGCCGACATGCTGCTGTGGCAGGGCGCCTGCATCGTGCACGACGAATTCAAGGCGCTGGAGCTGGAACTCATGGTGCAGGAGCACCCCGGCGCCAAGGTGCTGGTGCACCCCGAATCGCCCGCCGCCGTGATCGCACTGGCCGACGCCGTGGGCTCGACCTCGGCCATCCTGGCGGCCGCGCAGCGCCTGGACGCGCGCACCTTCATCGTCGCCACCGACACCGGCATGCTGCACAAGCTGCGCACGCTGAACCCGGGCAAGACCTTTCTGGCCGCGCCCACGGCCGGCAACGGCGGCAGTTGCAAGAGCTGCGCGCACTGCCCCTGGATGGCCATGAACGGCCTGGCCGGCGTGGTGCACGCGCTGGAGACCGGGGCGGGAGAAGTGCAGGTCGACCCGGCACTGGGGCTGCGGGCACGGCGACCGATCGACCGCATGCTGGACTTCACGGCAGGGCTCAAGAAGGGGGTACCGGCCGGGAGCTTGGTGCAGGGGATGGGGGCGGCGTGAGGGGACGGCTGGCGCGCCTGGGCCCCGCACCAGGGTGACCGCCCCGGGGCTCTACCCGATGCCGCCCGATAGGCCGCCTGGACGGCATGCACCAGCGAAGGATGCCAGGTGCCGAGCTTGGCGACTGCCCATGCGGTGCGGCCGGTGGTACCGAGAACCCACTCGGTCGGCGCTCACCAGGCGTGCACCGCATCGTCCGGAAAGCTCCCGTCCTTCACCGCCCGCACATACGCTGCCAGTGCTTCGGCAACACCCGGCGCGTCCGCCATGAAGTTGCGCACGAATCTGGCCATCTTGCCCAGGTTCATGCCGAGCATGTCGTGCAGCACCAGCACCTGGCCGGCCGTGCCACGGCCCGCGCCGATGCCGATGGTGGCGCAGTGGGCCAGCTGCTGTGTGAGCGTGGCCGACAGCGCGGCCGGCACCATCTCCAGCACCAGCATCGTGGCGCCGGCGTCCTGCAGCGCCAGCGCCTGCTGCGTCAACACGGCGGCGGCGGCTTCGCCCTTGCCCTGCACGCGGTAGCCGCCCAGCGCATGCACGGTCTGTGGCGTGAGGCCCAGGTGCGCGCAGACGGGAATGCCGCGCTCGACCAGGAAGCGCACGGTCTCGGTCGTCCAGCCGCCGCCTTCGAGCTTGACCATCTGCGCCCCAGCCTGCATCAGCACCGTTGCGCTGCGCAGGGCCTGCTCGCGCGATTCCTGGTAGCTGCCGAATGGCATGTCGGCGATCAGCCAGGCCGCGCCCTGCACGCGCTGCAGGCCACGGGCCACGCTCTCGGTGTGGTAGCGCATGGTCTCCAGGCTGACGCCGACGGTGCTGGGCAGGCCCTGGCAGACCATGCCGACCGAATCGCCGACCAGCAGGCAGTCAACCCCGGCCGCATCGGCGATGGCGGCGAAGGTAGCGTCGTAGGCCGTGAGCATGGCGATCTTCTCGCCGCGCGCATGCATGTCGGCCAGGCGCGGCAGGCTCATGGGTTTGCGGGGGCTGCCGGGCTGCAGGCCGCCGTAGACGGGGGTGGACATGGGAGGGTCTCCGTTGCAAATCAGTTGGCGGGCATGGGTCGGGGCATCAGGCCACCGCTGGCACCAGGATGGTGGGGGCCGCAGGCGCGGCCGTCAGCGGGTAGTCGCGGCTGAAATGCAGGCCACGGCTTTCGCGCCGGGCCTGGGCCGAGCGCACGATCAGGTCGGCCACCTGCACGAGGTTGCGCAGTTCCAGCAGGTCGCGCGTGACATGGAAATGGGCGTAGAACTCGTGGATCTCGGCCTTCAGCAGCGCGATGCGGTGGGACGCGCGCTCCAGCCGCTTGTTGGTGCGCACGATGCCCACGTAATCCCACATGAGGCGGCGCAGCTCGTCCCAGTTGTGCGAGAGCACGACCATCTCGTCGGCATCGGTCACACGGCTGTCGTCCCAGGCCGGCAGCGCGGCGCCAGCCTGCAGGGGCGACGCGGCAATCGCCTGGGCCACCGCGCGCGCGAACACCAGGCATTCGACCAGCGAATTGCTGGCCAGCCGGTTGGCACCGTGCAGGCCGGTGCAGGCGGTCTCGCCGATGGCGTACAGGCCGGGCACGTCGGTGCGGCCCGCCAGGTCGCTCAGCACACCACCGCAGGTGTAGTGCGCGGCCGGCACCACGGGGATGGGGCTCTGCGTGATGTCGATGCCCAGTTCGGCGCAGCGCGCCAGGATGTTGGGAAAGTGCGCGCGCAGGAAGGCCGGGCTCTGGTGCGAGATGTCCAGGTGCACGCAATCCAGGCCGTGCTTCTTCATCTCGAAATCGATGGCGCGTGCCACCACGTCGCGCGGCGCCAGCTCGGCGCGTGCGTCGTGCGCCGGCATGAAACGCGTGCCGTCGGGCAGCAGCAGCCGGCCGCCTTCGCCGCGCACGGCCTCGCTGATCAGGAAGGACTTGGCGTGCGGGTGGTACAGGCAGGTCGGGTGGAACTGGATGAACTCCATGTTCGCGACGCGGCAGCCGGCGCGCCAGGCGGCGGCGATGCCGTCGCCGGTGGCGGTGTCGGGGTTGGTGGTGTAGACGTAGACCTTGCCGGCGCCGCCCGTGGCCAGGATGGTGTGCGGCGCGCGGAAGGTGGCGACCTCGTCGCGCAGCGCGTCCAGCGCGTGCAGGCCGACGCAGCCCGGGTCGGCGCGGCCGAGCTTGCGGCCCGTGACCAGGTCGACCAGGGTGTGCTGCTCGAACACGGTGATGCCCGGCGTGGCGCGCACGGCGTCGACCAGCGCGCGCTGGACGGCCGCGCCGGTGGCGTCGGTCGCGTGCACGATGCGGCGCTGGCTGTGGCCCCCTTCACGCGTGAGATGCAGCGCGCCGCTCTCCAGCGTAAACGGCACGCCCAGCTCACGCAGCCAGGCAATGGCCGCAGGCGCCTGCTCGACGACCAGGCGCGTGGCGGCCAGGTCGGACAGGCCGGCGCCGGCCACAAGCGTGTCGTCCACATGCTGAGCCAGGGTGTCCTCTGCCCCCAGCACGGCGGCCAAACCACCTTGCGCCCATTGGCTGGCACCGTCACCCAGTGCGGCCTTGGTGATCACGGCCACGCGGTGGGTGGGGGCCAGACGCAGCGCGGCGCTGAGGCCGGCCAGGCCACTGCCCACGATCAGGACGTCGAAGTCGTGCGATGCCATGGCAACGGATGTCGGATACGGTGGGGGCTCCGCAGGCGGGCGCAGGCACTGCGCGGGCTGCGGAGGGCTGGTACCGGGGCGCAGGCCCTCGTGGGGCTGTGCCCCGGAACGGGCGGGGGCTCGCATTGGCGAGGCGCGCATCTTAGGCCAAGGCCGCAGGGGCGCGACGGGATGCAGATCGGCACCGGCGCCACCGAGCCGCCAACCGGGTTCGCCCTTGCCCGTCACACCTGCTGATGCGTACACTTTCGAGTACGAATAGGAGAGCATTGATGCACGCATTGGGCCCGCCGGCGCGCGTTGGCGCTACAGAGCGCGCCGTACGAGGCGATCGAGCCCCCTCGCCATGAGCGCCGGCGCCACGCCCCGCATGCAGCGCTACGCCAACCTGGCCGGCGACTCCGGTGTGGCCGCATACGCAGTTGCGCGGGGACAGATCACGGTACGGTTCCGGGGCGGCGCCACCTACCTCTACGATGCCGCGCACCCGGGCGCGGATGCCGTCGCACAGATGCAGCAGTTGGCCGTCGCAGGTTGTGGATTGAGCACCTTCATCAGCCGCCACGTGCGTGAGAACTACGCGCGCAAGCTGCGCTGAGCGCTGCGTGGCGGCGCGCATCAGGCACCGATCACAGGCCCATCCACGCCACCCCCCAGGAGAAAAGCACCATGCCATTCCTGCAACGACTTGTGACCCTGGCCTGCGCCGTCCTGGCATTGGCGGCCCCGGCGCACGCTGCAATGGGCCTGACGGAGATCGCCGAGACGCCGCAGGACGGCCCGATCACGCTGTACTACCCCACCGCCATGCCCGAGCGCACGGTGATGCGCGGCGCCTTTGCCCTGCGGTTGGCTGAGAACGCGACGCCTGCGCGCGGCAATGGCCGGCTGGTGGTGATCTCGCACGGCTCGGGTGGCTCGCCCTGGGTGCACCACGACCTGGCGCGCCAGTTGGTGAACGCCGGCTTCGTCGTGGCCCTGCCCAGGCACCGAGGCGACAACCACCTGGACTACAGCGGCGCCGGCCCGGACAGCTGGAAGCTGCGGCCGGCAGAAGTCTCGCGCGCCATCGACGCGGTGGGCCGCGACAGCCGCTTCGCGCCGTTGCTGTCGCTGGACCGCGTCAGCGTGTGGGGTGGCTCGGCTGGCGGCCACACGGCGCTGACGCTGGCCGGCGGCAGTTGGTCGCCGGCACGCTTTGCGCAGCACTGCGATGCCCACCTGCAAGACGACTTCCCGGCCTGCGCCGGCCTGTTCCTGGCGCAGACCGGCGGCTGGGCCGATGGCCTGAAGCGCTGGGCCGTGCGCACGGCCTTGAATTGGAAGTTCGACGACGCCAGCCCCCACACCCACCACGACCCGCGCATTGCGGCGGTGGTGGCCATGGTGCCGCTGGCGGCCGATTTCGACCCGGCCTCACTGACGGCGCCGCGCGTGCCGCTGGCACTCGTCACGGTGCGCCAGGACCGCTGGCTGGCGCCGCGCTGGCACGGCGACCGGGTGCTGCAGGCCTGCCGCAGCTGCGAGCACCTGGCCGATCTGCCGACGGCCGGCCACGGCGCCATGCTGTCGCCGCTGCCGCCGGGAATGACCGGGCTGGTGGGCGACATGCTGAACGACCCGCCGGGCTTCGACCGCACCGTGCTGCCAGCAGTGGATGCCAAGGTCGTGGCGTTCTTTGGCCGACATGTGCTGGCCCCGCCAGCCGCCGTCAGGCCTTGAAGGGTCGAGAGCAGCGGGTGGGCGGGCCTGCGCTGCGCTTGATGCTGCGGCGCCGACACCGGCAAACGTACTCCAAATGAACGATGCGCGGCCGCCGGCGCGCAGCGACAGTCGAGGAACCCGCCCAGCCTTGAGGAGCCACCATGCAGACCAGCGCCACCGTCTTCCATGCCCCCCGTGGCGCCTGCGTGCCGCCGCTGTGGTGGGCCGACCTGGAGGGTGCGGCGCCCGAGTCCGCACGCTCTGCCGGACGCATCGGCACGGCCGACCACGACTTCATCGCACTGCTGAACGCCTTCCGCGCCACCGGCGGGCTGGTGCGCGGTGAAACGCTGGCCGACCAGATGCAGCTGCGCGGCCTGGGCGGCTACGCGGCGCTGGCAAGGCTGATTGCCAACGGCGCGGTGCTGAGCTTTGCCTGGCAACAGGAGTATTGGCTGCCCGCGTTCCAGTTCGACGCCCAGCTGGCGGTGCGCGAGGCATCGCGCCGCGTCGTACAGGAACTCACAGGCGCCTTCGACGGCTGGGCCTGCGCCCGTTGGCTGGTGACGCCCCACGCCGCCCTGGCGCCGCAGACGCCGCTCGAAGCACTGGAAACCGACGCGGCCACCGTGCTGCAGGCGGCCCGCGCCGACCGCTTCCGCGCGTTGGCGCCGGCTACCGGTAGCGTGCTGCGGTGATGAACTCGCTGAAGGTCTCGCACCAGACGATCACCGTGTCGTAGGCCGCGACGTCGACAGACGCTGGCACCGGCACGACGAAGTTGTCGAAGGTCTTGACGTCGCCCACGCGCACCATGCGGGCTTTGAGCCGCGCGAACTCGGCCTCGGTCTCCACGAACGCCGGCGACAGGTAGAGCTTGTAATCTGGCCCAGGGGCCAGCCGGCCTTGCAGCGCGATGCTGGTGCGCCCCACCGACACGGTGCCCTCTCCCCAGTGCAGCACATCGCTGTCCTGCAGATCCCGACGGAACTGGCCGGTATAGGTGGCCTGCTGCGCCTGGGCCACCACGTCGCTGGCGCTGGGGCCGGCGGGTGCCGTGAGGATCGGTAACAGATAGATGCCCAGCGCAAATCCGAGCGCGCCGACGACGGCGTGGGTGGCGAGGAGGAGCAGGAGTTTGCGCATAGTGGGTGGTGCGCCCGGATTCTCCTACAGCGCGCCGGGGCTGTGCGGCAATGGCTGACTTACGGTCGGGATGCCCGCTGGCCAGGCAGGCAAGGCCCCGGCACGAGAGTGGCGCGTCTAACATCTCGCGACCGGGGAAACACCAATGCGACAACGCTCTCTCGTCCTGCTGATGGGCGTCGCCCTCGTCGGTGTGCTCGTCGCGTCCTGCGCCGGCACGCCCCGGCGCGCAGTGCCGCCGTTGCCAAGCGCCGGCACGGTGGACCTGCCGCGCTTCATGGGCCGCTGGTATGTGATCGCCAGCATCCCGACCTGGCTGGAACGCGGCGCAGTGGACGCCACCGAACACTACGCGCTGCGCCCCGACGGCACGGTGGACATCGACTTCCGCTACCGAAGGGACGGCCAGGCCAGCTCGTTCAGCCAACTCGGCTCGCGCGGCTTCGTTCTGGACGACAGCCGCGCCGTCTGGGGTGTGCAGTTCCTCTGGCCGATCAAGGCGGACTACCGCATCGCCTGGGTGGCCCAAGACTACGGCAGCGTGATCGTGGCGCGTGAAAAGCGCGACTACGTCTGGATCATGGCCCGCACGCCGACGCTGGCCGAGGACGAATACCAGCAACTGGCGCAGCGTGTCGCGGCCATGGGCTACGACCCGGCGCTGCTGGAACGCGTGCCGCACACCAGTGCCGGGGACGGCACGGCCGCGGGAACAGACAAGGGGCGCTAAAGCCCGCACGGCGCAGCGGGCACCCCGTTGGCAGCCGGGTGCGCTGGCAAAATCGCGCGTTCCGCCCCGCTGGAACTTTGCCGCCGGGTGCCCGCTCTCACGGTCCCCTCACGCCCTCGCCATGCTCCTGCGCCTTCTGCCTGCCCTTGCCCTGTGCGCCGCCGCACTGCCGGCCCTGCCCGCCCTGGGCCAGGCCGACCGTGCCGTGGTGACGACACCGCAGGTACGGGCCGAGCTGGTGGCGCTCGCACCCGAAGGCGTGCAGCCGGGCAAGCCGCTGTGGCTGGGCCTGTCGATCACGCACAAGCCCGAGTGGCACACCTACTGGAAGAACTCAGGCGATTCCGGCCTGCCGACAACCGTCGAGTGGCAACTGCCGGCCGGCTTGCAGGCGGGCGACATTGCGTGGCCGGTGCCGCGCAAGATTGCTGTCGGCTCACTGGCGAACTACGGCTACGAGAACACGGTGTTGTTGCCGGTGCCCGTGACGGTGCTGCCCGATTTCCAACCGCCGGCGCTGGCGCGCCAGATCGACATCACGCTGCGCGCGGCCTGGCTGGTGTGCCGCAAGGAGTGCATTCCCGAGGAGGGCGAGTTTCACCTGAAACTGCCGGTAGGGGGCAGCACGGCGATGCACATGGCGGCCTTCGACGCGGCGCTCGCGGCCCAGCCCCAGCCGCTGGGCGCGGGCAGCACGGTCGACATCGACGGCCAGGCGATCCGCGTGTCGGTTGCCGGGCTGCCTGCCGATCTGCGCGGCCGCACGCTGGAGTTCTTCCCCGAAACGGCCGAGGTGATCGAAACCGCGGGCGCCTGGACGCAGGCCTGGGCCGGTGATGTGTGGACGGCGCGCGTGCCGCTGTCGGCCCAGCGCAGCCAGAGTCCGCAAGCGATGCCGGTCGTGGTGGCCTTGGACGATGCCGGCGGCCAGCGCCGCGCCTGGCGCGCGGAGGCGGCCGTCAACGGCGTCTGGCCGCAGGGTGTGACGCCTGTGGCGGTGTCGCCGCAGCTGCAGGCCGCGCTGGCAGCCAATGCCGCAGCAGCCGCACAGGCCGCCCCGGTGGACACCAGTCTGCGCATCGGCTGGATGGCAGCGCTGCTGGGCGCGCTGCTGGGCGGCTTCATCCTGAACTTCATGCCCTGCGTGTTCCCGGTGCTGGCGATCAAGATGCTGTCGTTCTCGCGCCATGGCAACACCGGCTCGGCGGCGCGCACGCTGCGCGCGGATGGGCTGGCCTACAGCGCTGGTGTGGTGCTGTCGTTCGTGGCGCTGGGTGCTGTGCTGCTGGCGCTGCGGGCGGCGGGCGAGCAACTGGGCTGGGGCTTTCAGCTGCAGTCGCCGGCCGTCGTGGCGGCGCTGGCCATCTTGTTCACGCTGATGGGGCTGAACCTGGCGGGCGTGTTCGACATCGGGCAGGTGCTGCCGGGCCGCGTGGCGTCCTATGAATCGAAGCGGCCGACGGTGAACGCGTTCCTTTCCGGCGTGCTGGCGGTGGCGATCGCGTCGCCGTGCACGGCGCCATTCATGGGCGCATCCATGGGTTTTGCAATCGGACTGCCGGCGACCGAGGCGTTGGTGATCTTCGCTGTCGTCGGCCTGGGCATGGCGCTGCCGTTCCTGCTGGCCAGCGTGGTGCCCGCCGTGGTGCGCTGGCTGCCGCGGCCGGGACCGTGGATGGAGGTGTTTCGCCGATGCATGGCGTTTCCGATGTTCGCCACCGTGGCCTGGCTGGTCTGGGTGCTGGGCCAGCAGAGCGGCATCGACGGCGCTGCGGCCCTGCTGCTGCTGCTGGTGGCGCTGGCCGCCGTGGCGTGGGCGATGGGCCTGGCCGGCCGCACGCGCTGGATCATGGGCGCCATCAGCGTGGCGCTGGCGGCTGTGCTGCTGGCCACGCTGGGACCGGCCATCGTGCGGCCGCTGGAGGCCGGCACGGTCGCCCGCGCCGGCGACCGCTGGCAGCCCTGGGCGCCGGGCCGCGTCGAGCAGATCCTGGCTGGCGGCCAGCCGGTGATGGTCGATTTCACCGCCGCCTGGTGCGTGACCTGCCAATACAACAAGAAGACCACGCTGGCCAACGCGCAGGTGCTGGCCGACCTGGACGCCCGTGGCGTGCAGCTGCTGCAAGCCGACTGGACGCGGCGCGACCCGGACATCACGGCCGCGCTGAAGCAGCTGGGCCGCAGCGGCGTGCCGGTCTATGCGCTTTACACGCCGGGCCGCGCGCCGGTGGTGCTGTCCGAGATCCTGGGGGTGGACGAGCTGCGCTCGGCCATCGCCCGCCTGTGAGCCTGTTTGTGAGCCTTCTCAACCCGCAAGGAGTCGATGTGAAACAAGCAACCCGCACCCTGTTCGCCCGCCGCCGCAGCGCGCTGCTGGCCACCGCCTGCATCGCTTTGCCTGCGCTGCTGGCCGGCCAGGCCGCCCATGCCATGGCCACCGTAGGCCAGCCGGCGCCATCGTTCACGCTGCAGGACACCAGCGGCAAGACCCGCACGCTGGCCGAGTTCAAGGGCAAGACCGTGGTGCTGGAGTGGGTCAACCCAGGCTGCCCCTTCGTACGCAAGCACTACGACAGCGCCAACATGCCCGGCCTGCAGAAGGAATTCACCGGCAAGGACGTGGTCTGGCTGGCCGTGAACTCGACCGAAAAGGCGGCCTCCGATTACCTGGCACCGCCACAGCTGGCAGGCTGGATGAAGGACAAGACCGGCGCGCCCACCGCCACGCTGATGGACGAGGAAGGCACCGTGGGCAAGGCCTATGGCGCCCGAACCACGCCGCACATGTACATCGTGAACCCGCAGGGCACGCTGGTCTACGCCGGCGGCATCGACAGCATTGCCTCGGCGCGGGCGAGCGACATCAAGACGGCCACCAACTATGTGCGCCAGGGCTTGACCGAAGCGCTGGGGGGCAAGCCGATCAGCATGGCCACCACGCAACCCTACGGCTGCACCATCAAGTACAAAAGCTGACGACCCCGCGCCTCTTTCGGCTCCACACAAGGCCTACTGGTAGCATGCCCGCTGATCCGCCGCGAGGCGGAACAGCAAGACGATCCGCCATGTTCTCCGGGGTCCCCGCCACCCTCCTCCTGCGCTCACCTCCGCTCTGGCGCCTCGTCCTCGTGTGCATCGGATTTTGGGCACTGGGCGCGCCCGTCCAAAGCCGAGCCGCCGATGCCGGGCTGGACGTACGGGAAACGCTGTTGGGCATCCTGGCCTATACCCGCTGGCCGGTCGAACCCCAGCCACTGCGCCTGTGCGTGCTCGGTCAAAGCCCGCAGACGGCACAGCTGCTGCAGGAAGGGCTGGCGCGGCCCGGCCAGCCCCCCATCGACATACGCCGACCGGAGCCGGATGCCCACCTCGCGTCTCATTGCGATGCGCTGTACGTGGGCCAACTTGCGGCCGAGGCCTGGCGCGAGCTGTTGCCGCCGTTGACAGGCCGTGCCGTGCTGACCGTGTGTGAACGCTCGTCACCCTGCAGCGCGGGCGGCATGGTGCGGTTGGACATCGGCGCCAAGGGCGAGCCGGTGCGGTTCGAGGTCAATCTGGATGCCGTGGCGCGCAGCGTGGTGCGCATCCACCCGCAGGTGCTGCGCCTGGGCCGCCGCACGCCGGGGGCCGTGCCGTGAGAGGCGCCCGCCCATCCAGCGCTGTGCGCGCCGCGTCGCAAAAAGCAGACGCACATGCACGCGATGCGTCACCGCCGCCGCGCCAGAGCCTGCAGCAGGCGCTGCGCACCGCCCATCTGCGCATCGCCATGGTCAGCATGACGGCGGTGGGGCTGGTGCTGTTGCTGGCTGCGACGCTGGCACTGCGCACTTACGCCACGCACAACCTGGACTTGGTCGCCCGCTCGATCGCCTACACGGTCGAGGCCGCGGTCGTCTTCAACGACCGCGCGGCGATCGAGGAGCAGTTGACCCTGGTCGCCCAACGCGAATCCTTGCGCAGCGTGGAACTGCGCAATGCCAAGGGCGTCGTGCTGGCCCGCTACGAGCCGGCCGCTGGCAATGGCGACCGGCGCCTGCTCAAGCTGGTCGGCGACCGCATGGCCGCCTGGCTGATGCCGCACCCGGCGGTGGCGCCCGTCATCGAATCGAACCGGCGGATCGGCGAAGTGCGCCTGCACGGGGACGGCGCCATCTTCGCCCGCTTCCTGGCGAGCGCGCTCGGCGGCACGCTGCTGTGCCTGCTGCTGGTGGCGCTGGGCCTGCGGCAGGTGATGCGGCGCATGCAGCGCGACATCGTCGAGCCGGTGCAGGGGCTGATCGCCATGACGCACGGCGCCCGCACGCAGCACGCCCGCACCCACCGCGCGCCGGCCTCTGCGATCGCCGAGTTTCATGACCTGGGTGAAGACTTCAATGCGCTGCTGACCGAGATCGAGCTGCAGCAGGCACAACTGGCGCAGGAGAACCGCTCACTGTCGCACCTGGCGAACCACGACAGCCTGACCGGTCTGTACAACCGCGCGTTCTTCAGCCGCCGCCTGGCGCGCATGCTGCAGGACGCGGAGGGCGAAGGCACGCACATCGGCGTGCTGTACATGGACAACGACCACTTCAAGGAGGTCAACGACCGCTACGGCCACGGCGTGGGCGACCTGCTGCTGGTCGAGGTGGCCAAGCGTATCCGTGCACAGCTGCGCGAGGGCGACCTGGTGGCGCGGCTGGGGGGCGACGAGTTCGCAGTGCTGCTGGCGCCGGTGCACCACCAGCGCGACGCCCTGCGCATCGCCGAGAAGATCAACCTTGCCATGGCCGAGCCGCTGCCCGGTCGGCCCGACATCGTGCCCTCCGTCAGCATTGGCGTGGCGGTCTATCCGCAGCACGGGGAGACGGCAGAGCACTTGCTGCGCGCCGCGGACCGTGCCATGTACCGCGTCAAAAAAATCCGGCGTGGCACCAGCCGGGTGTTCGACGACTCGCGCATTGCCAGCGACATTCCGGAGCACTGACCCCGCACACCCCTTTCCGCGTCTACGTCCAAGAAAAGAATACATATGAAGGCCCGGCATCTCCGAGCAGAAACCTTGATTGACCACCGTCCAACGGAACGGCACATGCGGCGAACGTTGCTGCGCAGCGCGCTGAGCGGCATTGGCACCGCGCTGCTGGTGGCCTGCGCCACCCCGCCACCGCCCCCTGCAAATGAGCCGGTCACGCAGGCACTGAAGCGGATCGGCTTCGTCCAGACCGACCACGGCTGGGAGTTCCTGCTGAGCGGCAAGCTGCTGTTCGAGCACGACTCGGCCACGCTCGATGCAGAGCACCAGGCCGTGGCGGAGCGGATCGGCCGCGAGCTGGCGATCCTGGACATCCGCTCGGTACGCGTGGAAGGCCACACGGACAACGTCGGCAGCAACGACTACAACCTCGCGCTGTCACGGCGCCGCGCAGAAGCGGTGCGGCGTGCGCTGGTGGACGGTGGGCTGCGCAAGGCGGTGATCGAAGTGCACGGGATGGGCCGCTCGGCCCAGCTGATGCCGAACGGCACCGCCGAGCAACGCATGCAGAACCGCCGCGTGGCGGTGATCGTGCCGGCCCAGTAGCGGCCGCCTGGGCAACGCGCGCGGCGCCCGTGTGGGCACCTGACCATGGACGGCCGTCAGCGGGTGCCGAAGATCGCGGTGCCGACACGCACGATGGTGCTGCCGGCGGCGATGGCGGCCTCCAGGTCCGCCGTCATGCCCATGGACAGGGTGTCCCACGGCGCGGCGCCGGGCAGCCCGGCCTGGCGCAGCTGCTCGAACAAGGCACGCGCCTGTTGGTGCACGGCAAGCTGTGCCTCGAAGTCGCTGGCCGGCTCGGGGATGGTCATCAGCCCGCGCAGCGCCAGCCGCGGCAGCGCCGCCACTGCGCGGGCCAGGGCCAGCGCCTCCGCCGGGGCCACGCCCGCCTTGTTGGGGCCGCCGTCGATGTTGACCTGCAGGCAGATCTGCAGCGGCCCCAGTTCGGGCGGCCGCTGTTCGGACAGGCGCTCTGCGATCTTCAGCCGCTCGACGCTGTGCACCCAGTCGAAATGGGTTGCGACCAGACGTGTCTTGTTGCTCTGCAGCGGGCCGATGCAATGCCAGACGGAAGCCTGCGTCAGGCGGCCGGACTCAGCCTCCCAATCGCGCACGGCGCGGATCTTGTCCACACCTTCCTGCACGTAGTTTTCGCCGAACGCGCGCTGACCGGCTTCGATGGCTTCCAGCACGCAGGCCACCGGCATGGTCTTGGAGACGGCCAGCAACGTGACGCTTTCGACGGGCCGGCCGATTTGCTCACAGGCTGTCGCAATCCTTCCACGCACTTGTTGGAGATTGTTACGGATGCTCGTCATAATCGTTCGCGAGAGTACCAAATCGGCGAGGCATTTCGTGGACATCACCCAACTGCTGGCCTTCAGCGTCAAGAACAAAGCCTCGGATTTGCACTTGTCGGCTGGGCTGCCACCGATGATCCGCGTTCACGGGGATGTTCGCCGCATCAACGTCGAGCCACTGGACCACAAGACTGTCCATGCCATGGTGTACGACATCATGAGCGACAGCCAGCGCAAGCACTATGAAGAGTTCATGGAGGTCGACTTCTCGTTCGAGATCGAAGGCCTGGCGCGTTTTCGGGTCAACGCGTTCAACCAGAACCGGGGTGCCGGTGCGGTGCTGCGAACCATCCCGTCGAAGATCCTCACCTTGGAGCAGTTGAATGCCCCCAAGATCTTCGGCGAACTGGCACTGAAGCCGCGCGGCATGGTGCTGGTGACGGGCCCCACGGGCTCGGGCAAATCGACCACGCTGGCCGCGATGGTCAACCACCTGAATGAAACCGAATACGGCCACGTGCTGACGGTGGAAGACCCGATCGAGTTCGTGCACGAGTCCAAGAAGTGCCTGATCAACCAGCGCGAAGTCGGCCCGCATACCTTGAGTTTTGCCAACGCCCTGCGCTCGGCGTTGCGTGAAGACCCGGACGCGATCCTGGTCGGCGAAATGCGCGATCTGGAGACCATCCGCCTGGCCATGACGGCGGCCGAGACGGGCCATCTGGTGTTCGGCACGCTGCACACCTCCAGTGCAGCCAAGACCATCGACCGCATCATCGACGTGTTTCCGGCCGAAGAGAAAGACATGATCCGCGCGATGCTGTCCGAATCGCTGCAGGCCGTGATTTCGCAGACGCTGTGCAAGACCAAGGACGGCCAGGGCCGCGTGGCGGCGCACGAGATCATGTTGGGCACCAGCGCCATTCGCAACCTGATCCGCGAGGCCAAGGTGGCGCAGATGTATTCCACCATCCAGACCAGCAACGGCGTGGGCATGCAGACACTGGACCAGAACCTGACCGACCTCGTCCGGCGCAACATGATCACCCCGGCCGAGGCGCGCGGCAAGGCCAAGATCCCGGAAAACTTCGCCGGGTGATCCGGCCGCGTGCACGGAACCTGGCCACACATGCGCGGACTATTCGAACTGTTGCGACCGCGTACCCCGGCACCGGCGGAGCCGAGGGCTTCGCGTGACTCAACCTTGTTCACGACCGCGTTCACGTCGCAGGGTGTCGAGGCATCGAGCGTTGTGCACTGGGAGTCGCGGGCCGTCGAAATCGGCGCCAGGCGCATCTCCTCAGGCAAAGCCGTGGCGCTGCTGCAAACGCTGTGGGCCAAAGACAAGAACATGGAGCAGCTCGATGCGCAAGCGATCGAGCGCTTGGAGCGGTACTTCCACTTTGCATCCGTGCCGGCGGGGCGCGACGTCATCCGCCAGCACGAGTACGGCAACTTCATGGTCGTGCTGCTCAAAGGCACGATCGCGGTGGACCGCCTGCAGCCCTGGGGTGAGCACCTGCGGCTGGCGGAGACGCGCCCGGGCGATATCCTGGGGGAGATGTCGCTGCTGGACAGCGGCATCCGTTTTTCTGCCTGTACGACGGTCGAAGAATGCGAGATCGGCGCATTGAGCGCCGAGTCCATGGACGACATGATGAATACCGACCCCCGCCTGGCGGCGGCGCTGATCGCGCTGCTGGCGCGCAAGCTCTCGCTGCGGCTGCGCGCCGTCAGCGCGCGCTTCAGCGACCGCCCGAACTAGCCCTTTCGGCTGCCGACACAGGAAATTTTCGATGGAACGAGACCAGGCCAGTAAATTCATCAACGACCTGCTGCGCCTCATGATCAGCCGGCAGGGCAGCGACCTGTTCCTGACGGCGGAATTCCCGCCCGGCGTCAAGGTGGACGGCAAGATCACCAAGGTCTCGCCGCAACCGCTGCTGCCCACGCACACCATGGCGCTGGCCCGTTCGATCATGAACGACAAACAGGCCGCCGAGTTCGAGCGCACGAAGGAGTGCAATTTCTCGATCTCGCCGGCCGGCATCGGCCGCTTCCGCGTGAACGCCTTCATGCAGCAGGGCAGAGTCGGCATGGTGCTGCGCGTCATCCCGACGACGCTGCCCACCATCGACGGCCTGGGCGTGCCGCAGGTGCTCAAGGACATCGTGATGAGCAAGCGCGGCCTGTGCATCCTGGTCGGCGCCACAGGCTCGGGCAAGTCGACCACGCTGGCGGCCATGGTGGACTGGCGCAACGAGAACTCCTACGGGCACATCATCACGATCGAAGACCCCGTGGAGTTCGTGCACCCGCACAAGAACTGCGTCATCACGCAGCGTGAGATCGGCCTGGACACCGACAACTGGCAGGCGGCGCTGAAGAACACGTTGCGCCAGGCGCCCGATGTGATCCTGATGGGCGAGATACGCGACCGCGAGACTATGGACCATGCGGTGGCGTTCTCGGAAACCGGCCACCTGTGCCTGGCCACCCTGCACGCGAACAACGCCAACCAGGCACTGGACCGCATCATCAATTTCTTTCCCGAAGAGCGCCGCGCGCAGCTGCTGATGGACCTGTCGCTGAACATCAAAGCGCTGGTCTCGCAGCGCCTGTTGCCGCGCCAGGATGGCAAGGGCCGCACGGCGGCGGTCGAGGTGATGCTGAACACGCCGCTGATCTCCGACCTGATCTTCAAGGGCGAGGTGGCCGAGATCAAGGAGGTCATGAAGAAGAGCCGCAATCTGGGCATGCAGACCTTCGACCAGGCGCTGTTCGACGCCTACGAAGCCCACCGCATCACCTACGAGGACGCGCTGCGCAACGCGGATTCCTTGAACGATTTGCGCCTGCAGATCAAGCTCAACAGCCAGCGCACGAAGTCGCAGGACCTGGCGGCCGGCACCGAGCACTTGACCATCGTGTGAGGATGCGGGGGGTGCCGGGGCGCACTCCTAGAATCCGCGCTTCATTTCCCAAGGAGCGCAGCCGCATGGCATCCACCAACCCCCGAACCTATTCCCCCGTGCCGTCACAGAAGGTGGCCTTCCTCGGCCTGGGCGTGATGGGTTTCCCCATGGCCGGCCACCTGGCGCTGGCGGGGCACCAGGTCACCGTCTACAACCGCAGCGCGGCCAAGGCGCAGGCCTGGGCCGACGAGTTCAAGGGCCAGCGTGCCGCCACGCCGCGCGAGGCTGCGGCCGGCGCCGATATCGTCTTTTGCTGCGTCGGCAATGACGATGACCTGCGCTCGGTGGTGCTGGGCGCGGACGGCGGCCTGGCCGGCATGCGGCCCGGGGCTGTGTTCGTCGACCACACGACGGCCTCGGCCGACGTCGCGCGCGAGCTGCATGCCGCAGCGCGCGCGGCCGGCCTGCACTTTGTCGACGCGCCGGTATCCGGCGGCCAGGCCGGAGCGCAAAACGGCATGCTGACCGTGATGTGCGGCGGCGACGCGGAGCCCTTCGCACGCATCGAGCCAGTGGCGCAGGCGTTCTCGCGGTCCATCGTGCTGCTCGGGGCCAGCGGGTCGGGTCAGTTGGCCAAGATGGTCAACCAGATCTGCATCGCCGGGTTGGTGCAAGGCCTGTCCGAAGGCATTGCGTTCGGGCAGCGCGCCGGCCTGGACATGGCCCAGGTGCTGGATGTGATCAGCAAGGGCGCGGCGCAGAGCTGGCAGATGGAGAACCGCGGCAAGACCATGGTCCAGGGCAAGTTCGACTTCGGCTTCGCAGTGGACTGGATGCGCAAGGACCTGGGCCTGGTGTTGGACGAGGCCCGCCGCAACGGCGCGCGCGTGCCGGTGACGGCGCTGGTGGACCAGTTCTACGCAGACGTGCAGCAGGCCGGCGGCCAGCGCTGGGATACGTCGAGCCTCGTGACGAGACTCAAGTAGCGCATCGACGCACGCGCCGCACCCAATCAGCGCGGTGCGGTGGGTGTGGCGGCGGGCGGGGCCTGGCGGTTCAGGCGCGCGAGCTCATCTTCCGTCAGCGTCTCGAACACCCGCACGACCTTGGTGACACTGCCTACGCCGCGGGCGATCTCGGTGGCGCGGTTGGCCTCACGCGGAGTCACGCGACCCATCAGGTAGACCACGCCACGTTCGGTGATGACCTTGAACGCGCTGATCTGCACGTCCTTGGCGTCGACGAGCGAGGCCTTGACCTTGCCGGTGGTCAGCACATCGGACGAACGCTGTGTCAGGCTGGACGGCGCCATCACGGCCAGGTCGTTGACGACGGAGCGCACGTTGTCCACGCGCGCCACGATCTGCTCGGCCCGCTGCTGGTCTTGCGCCGAGGCGACCTCGCCCGTCAACAGCACCTGGCGGTTGAAACTGGTCACGTTGATGTGGGCGTTGTCGCCCAGGTTGTCCTTCAACCGGCTGGCGGCGCGCAACTCGATGCCTTCGTCTTCGAGCTGCGCGCCCGAAGTGCGACGGTCCAGCGCCACCAGCATGCCGCCGGCCGCCGCGCCACCGACCACCAGCGGCACACAGGCCGACAAACTGGCGGCGAGGGCCGCAGCGCTCAGCGACAGCACCACGAGGCGTTGGGAGATCTTCTTCATGAACTGGTTTCCTGGTCACCTAACAATTGGGAATCGACACCATCGCACAGGCAGTGCAGCACCAGCAGGTGAACCTCCTGGATGCGGGCCATGCGCTCGTGCGGCACGCAGATGTGCACGTCGGTCTCGCGCAGCGCGCTGCTCATCTTGCCACCGCCGCGACCGGTGAGCGCCACCACGGTCATCTCGCGCGCATGGGCCGCCTCGACCGCAGCCAGCACATTGGCTGAGTTGCCGCTGGTGGTGATGGCCAGCAGCACGTCGCCCGAAGAACCGAGCGCCCGCACCTGGCGCGCGAACACCTGGTTGAAGTCGTAGTCGTTGGCAACAGCCGTGAGGATGGACGTGTCGGTGGTCAGCGAGATCGCGCCCAGCTCGGGCCGTTCGCGCTCGAAGCGGCCGACGAACGCGGCCGCGAAATGCTGCGCATCGGCCGCCGAGCCGCCATTGCCGCACGCCAGCACCTTGCCGCCACTGGTGACGGACGCGAGGATGGCCTGCACGGCCGCCGCAATCGGCTTGCTGAGCACCTGCGCCGATTGGTACTTGAGGTCGGCGCTGTCGATGAAGTGCTGCTGTATACGTTGCTCTAGCATGGCGCGCGATGATACCCGTGCGTCCAAAGCCACCTTCGGGTGTCAGGATGCGTCAAACGCCGCCTGCAGCCACTGCACCCGGCCGCCCTCCAGCACCACCACGTCGAAGCGGCATGGCGGCAGCGTGCGCTGGCGCATCAGATAGTGCCGCGCCGCAAACACGATGCGTTGGCGCTTCACCGGCCCGATGCTGGCCGCCGCACCACCGTGCGAGCGGCTGGCGCGCCGCCGCACTTCGACGAACACCACGGTGCCGTCGGGGGCGCGCAGGATCAGGTCGATCTCGCCACCGCCACGGCCCGGGGTTCGATAATTGCGCTCCAGCAGGCGCAGGCCGGCGGCTTGCAGATGCGCGAGCGCGGCGTCCTCGCCGGCGTCGCCCGCCTGCTTGGTGGTGGCCGGCCGGGCCGCCGCACCGTTCTTCCAGAGGAAACCCATTGAGCGCTTCTTTCGCCTTGGCATTGCAGGCCGCACGCGAGGCCGCCGCGGCCCAGCACTACCCGTCTTCGGCACTCTACGTCGTCGCCACGCCCATCGGCAACCTGGCCGACATCGGTCTGCGCGCACTGCATGTGCTGGCCACGGTGGATGCCATCGCCTGCGAGGACACGCGCCACACGCAAGGCATGTTGCGCATCTACGGGATCGAGCGGCCTTCGGCCCAGCTGGTGGCCGCACACCAGCACAACGAGGCCGAGGCCGCGCAGGCCGTGCTGGCGCGGCTGCAGCAGGGCCAGCGCGTGGCCTACGTCAGCGATGCCGGCACGCCGGCACTGAGCGACCCGGGCGCGCGCCTGGTGGCCGCTGCGCGCGCGGCCGGCCATGTGGTCGTGCCGCTGCCTGGCGCCAGCAGCGTGACGGCGGCGCTGTCGGTGGCGGGGATCATCGAAGACACGGGCTTCGTGTTCACGGGCTTCCTGCCCAGCAAGGCCAGCGAACGCGATGTGGCTGTGCAGACGCTGGCGGCCGAGACACGCGCCATCGTGCTGCTCGAAGCCCCGCACCGCATCGAAGCGCTGGCGCGCGCGCTGGCGCCGTTGGGGCCGCGTCTGGTCACCGTGGGCCGTGAGCTGACCAAGCAATTCGAAGAGATCGCCAGCGTGCCGGCCGAGGCGCTGGCCGCCTGGCTGGCTGAGCTGCCGACGCGCACGCGCGGGGAGTTCGTGCTGGTTGTGCACCCGGCCCCTGCAGAGGCGCCGGTCGAAGACCTGCGGGTGCTGAAGCTGCTGCTGGCGGAGCTGCCGCTGAAGGCCGCCGTAAAACTGGCGGCCGAGATCACGGGCCAACCGCGCAATGCCTTGTACGCGGCGGCGCTGCAGATCAAGCAGGCGTGAGGGAGAAAAAGGGGTTGGTGCGGCTGGCGGGGATCGAACCCACGACCCTTGGCTTCGGAGGCCAATACTCTATCCACTGAGCTACAGCCGCGACCGGGCGGGATTGTAGCTGTCACGCCAGAGGCCTTTGCCTTCACCCGCCGGGGGCATGGCGCCGGACAGCACGCAGGCCGTGTGTGGGTGCTGCCGTGCTAGCCCGCCAAGCGCCCGACACCAGGAACCAGTGCGGCCGTGCGATCAGGCGGCCGGCCTGCTCAGATCAGATCGCGCGCGAGGTGCGCAAGGCTTCGATGCCCTCGGCCGACCAGCCGAGTTCGCCGAGGACGGCCTCCGTATGCTGGCCCAGGCCCGGCACACCGTCCATGCGTGGCGCAAAGTCGCTGCTGCTGCCCGGCGGCAGCAGCGCGGGAATCGGGCCGGCCGGCGTCGGCACTTCGGTCCAGCGGCCGCGGGCCTTGAGCTGCGGGTGCTGCCAGACATCGGCCATGGTGTTCACGCGCGCATTGGCGATCTGCGCTGCGTCCAGCCGCTGCAACACTTCGTCGGCCGTCATCTTCGAGAAGCTCTCGACGATCAGCGCGCGCAGCGCCTCGCGGTTGGCCGTGCGTTTGGCGTTGGCCGAGAAGCGTTCGTCCGTCGCGACGGCGCTCTGGCGCAGCACCTGTTCGCAGAACACGGCCCACTCGCGCTCGTTCTGCAGGCCCAGCATCACCGTGGCGCCGTCGCCGGCCGGGAACGGGCCGTAGGGGTAGATGGTGGCGTGCGCGGCGCCTGCGCGCGGCGGTGGCGGCGCACCGTCGTAGGCGTAGTACATCGGAAAGCTCATCCACTCGACCATGCTCTCCAGCATCGACACGTCGATGCGGCTGCCCTTGCCGGTCTTGCCCCGCTGCAACAGCGCCGCCAGGATGGCCGAGTACGCGTACATGCCGGCCGCAATGTCCGCGATGGAGCAACCGGCCTTGGCCCCTTCATCGGCCGTGCCGGTCACCGACAGAAAGCCGGACTCGCTCTGGATCAGCAGGTCGTACGCCTTCTTGTCGCGGTAAGTCCCTGGCCGTGCGGCGTCGTCGCCATAGCCGGAGATATCGCAGACGATCAGCTTCGGATGCTTTTCCTGCAGTGCCTCGAACGACAAGCCGAGCCGCGCCGCGGCCCCCGGCGCCAGGTTCTGCACCAGCACATCGGCCTGCTCCAGCAGTTGGCCCAGCACCTTTTGCGCATCGGGATGCTTGACGTCCAGCGTGACGCTTTCCTTGGATCGGTTGGTCCAGACGAAGTGCGAGGCCTGGCCCAGCACGCGCGTGTCGTAGGCGCGCGCGAAGTCGCCCACACCGGGGCGTTCGACCTTGATGACGCGCGCGCCCAGGTCGGCAAGCTGGCGCGTGCAGAACGGTGCGGCAATGGCGTGTTCCAGCGTGACGACGGTGATGCCGTCCAGGGGGCGGGTCATGGCGTGCCTGCCTTCTCAGAACGAACGCGGCAGGCCGAGGATGTGCTCGGCCACGTAGGCGTAGATCAGGTTCGTGGAGATCGGCGCCACCTGGTACAGCCGCGTCTCGCGGAACTTGCGCTCGATGTCGTATTCGTTGGCGAAGCCGAAGCCGCCGTGGGTTTGCATGCAGACGTTGGCCGCCTCCCAGCTGGCCTTGGCGGCCAGGTACTTGGCCATGTTGGCTTGGCCGCCGCAGTCCTGGTGCGCGTCGAAGCGGCGCGCGGCCTCGAAGCGCATGAGGTTGGCCGCTTCCACCTCGATGAAGGCGTCCGCAATCGGAAACTGCACGCCCTGGTTCTTGCCGATGGGGCGGTCGAACACGATGCGCTCGCTGGCGTATTTGCGGGCGCGCTCGATGAACCAATAGCCGTCGCCGATGCACTCGGCGGCAATCAGCGTGCGCTCGGCGTTCAGGCCGTCCAGGATGTACTTGAAGCCCCTGCCCTCTTCGCCGATCAGGTTCTCTTCGGGAATCTCCAGGTCCTCGAAGAACAGCTCGTTGGTCTCGTGGTTCACAAGGTTGGGGATAGGCCGCACCGTCAGGCCGTGGCCGATCGCGTCGTGCAGGTTGACGATGAAGATCGACATGCCTTCGGACTTCTTCTTGACCTCGGCCAGCGGCGTGGTGCGCGCCAGCAGGATCATCAGGTCCGAATGCTGCACGCGTGAGATCCAGACCTTCTGGCCGTTGACGACGTAGCGGCCGTCCTTCTTGACGGCGGTGGTCTTGATCTTGGTGGTGTCGGTGCCGGTGGTCGGCTCGGTCACGGCCATGGACTGGATGCGCAGCTTGCCGGCCGCGATGCCGGGCAGGTACTTGTCCTTCTGCGCCTTGCTGCCGTTGCGCAGCAGCGTGCCCATGTTGTACATCTGGCCGTGCACGGCGCCAGCGTTGCCGCCCGAACGGTTGATCTCTTCCATGATCACCGTGGCGGCGGTCAGGCCCAGGCCGGTGCCGCCGTATTCCTCGGGGATCATGGCGGCCAGCCAGCCGGCCTCCATCAAGGCGTCAACGAACTTCTCAGGGTAGGCCTTCAGCGCGTCCACCTTGCGAAAGTACTCATCGGGAAACTGCCGGCACAGCTGGCGCACAGCGTCGCGAATCTCTTGGAAGTCGTCGGGTTCGTTGAACATGGTGTGTCTCCTTCGGGGTCAATACAGGGTGGCGGTGGCGTCCATGGCCAGGTGCCCGTCTTCGTTGCGGGCCCAGAGCTTGATCGTTTCAGCGTCTTCCTGACGCCCGCAGACGGTGAACGGGGCAATGTCGAACAGTGGCTTGACGGCACGGAACTGGAAGGTCTTGACGCGCGCATCCGGCAGCTGGCGGCGCAGCAGATCGAGCAGCAGCGTGGCGATCAGCGGGCCGTGCACGATGAGACCGGGGTAGCCCTCGACCTCGGTCACGTACTGGCGGTCGTAGTGGATGCGGTGGCCGTTGAACGTGAGCGCGGAGTAGCGGAACAGCAGCACGTCGTCAGGGACGATGCGCCGCTCCCACGCTGCGTCGGCCGGGGCCGGCGTCGGCGCGGGGGCCGCCTCGCCAGGGGCCGGCATGTCGCGGTAGACGATGTCGTGCTCCTCGACGATCGCCAACGTGCCATCGCCGCGCACCTCATGCCGCACGTTGACGAACACCAGCGGGCCGGTGCGGCCTTCCTTCACGCGCACATCGAGGATGCGCGACGCGCGCGCCAGCGCCTGGCCCACGCGTAGCGGCTGCAGGAACTCGATGCGGCTGCCGGCCCACATCCGGCGCGGCAGCGGCACCGGCGGCAAAAAGCCGCCGCGCTGGGGGTGGCCGTCCGGCCCGATCTGCGACTGCCGCGCCATCGGCAGGAAGTACAGCCAGTGCCAGCAGGGTGGCACCGGCGTGCCGCTTTGGGCGGGCGCGTCGTCGCGGTCGAGCGTGGCGCTCAGGCCGCGCACGGGCGCGGCCGTGGCGATGTCGTCCAGCGTCTCGGTGCGGCCAATCCAGCTGCGCAGGTGGTCGATGTCCAGGCTCATGCGTGTCTCCTCCAAATGTGATCGCCCCATTCTGCGGAAGGCAGCGGTATCTGTGAAATACTGTTTCGACCTAGCGGCTAGGTGAAATCCAGCTACCTCCCCCATGGAACTGCGGCAACTGCGTTACTTCGTCGGCGTCAGCGAATCGGGCAGCCTGCTCAAGGCATCGGCCCGTCTGCACGTCGCGCAGCCGGCGCTGGGCCAGCAGATCGCGGCGCTGGAGAACGATCTGGGGGCCAAGCTCTTCGATCGCTCCAGCCGCGGCATGCAGCTGACCGAGGCCGGCAAGTTGTTCCTGCAACACGCGCAGCTGGTGCTGGCCGACGTGGAGCGTGCACGCATGGCGGTGCGCGCTTCCACTGCGGTGGTCTGCGGCGAGGTCGCCATTGGCCTGCCGACCACGGTGTCGCTGATTGCCACCACGCCCATCCTGCAGACCTGCCGCGAGCAGTTGCCACAGGTCAAGCTCAAGATCGTCGAGGCCTACAGCGGCTTCCTACGCGAATGGCTGCTGTCGGGCCGGCTGGACCTGGCGCTGCTGTTCGGCGACACCACCGACGTGGCGCTGGCACGCCAGCCACTGCTGGAGGACCGGCTGGCGCTGGTGACCTCGCCACGCGCCGGCCCGCTGCCCGCGACGCTGCCGATCGAGGCCCTGGCCGACTGGCCGCTGGTGCTGCCGGGCCGCGAGCACGGGCTACGCCGCATCATCGACGACGCCTGCGCGCCATGGGGCCTGCAGCTGCACGTGGTGGCCGAAATCGAATCGCTGCCCAGCGTCAAGAAGGCCGTCCAGGCGCGCATCGGCAGCACCATCTTGCCGCTGGGTGCGGTCGCCGAGGAAGTGGCGGCCGGCCAGCTGTGCGCCGTGGCCATCGACAACCCGGCCATGGCGCGCCGCGTGATCTGCGCGACCAACCTGACGCGCCCGCCTACCGTGGCTGCCAGCGCGGTGAGCGCGATGGTGCAGGAGGTGGTGCGCGAGATGGTGGCCAGCGGGGCATGGCCGGCCCGGTGGATCGGGGCGGGGTCGGCGGGGCCGCCCGCAGGCTGAGCCGCGCTGCGTCTGCGGGCATGCACGTCGTGCGGCGAGCGGGCGGGGCTGGCTTCTGCCGCCTTGGTCGCCTTGGTCGCCGGCCAGCAACTCGAACGCAGCCTCTGGGAAGGCCTGCGCCAGCCGCCGGTCCAGCGTCAGCAGGCGCATGCTGTGGCGTTGCGCTACAGCGAGCAGGTAGGCGTCGGTGGTCTGGCGCGGGCCGGACAGGTGCCCGCAGTCGCAGGCGGTGACCGCCGGGGTGTCGGCCAGGTACACGTGCTGCGCATCGTAGCAACGGCTCGGAGCGCAGGCAATGAAGACCGGGCCGGAGATGCCCCCGGTTGCGCACAGCCTTGCGCTCAAGCGGCTTGAGCCGGCCAATCGCACCAAGCCGAGCGGGGCAGATCAGGCTGGTGGTCCGCCCGGCGCAGCCTGACATACAGCTCCAGCTGGCATGGCAGGCCCGCACGCACGTGCACACGGAACTCGATCTGCCGTGCGTCGCCCGCCTGCGGCAGCCGCTGGTAGCCCCAGACGAAATACACCCGGCCCTGCGCCGCAGCGATGGCCGCCTGCAGCGCCATGGTGGCCGGCTCGAACACGCCGCCAGGCGTCAGCAGCGATTTGACGCGCACCCGCCAGCTGCCGGTGGACAGCGCGGTTTCCTTGTAGGCCAGGAAGGCGTGGTCTTCGCCGCTCGCCCCGTCATGTGCCAGGAGCTGGCACAGCGTCTCGTAGCGGGTGTGGCCGTCGGAGACCGGGCACTGCAGGCGCACCGCCCCCGCCGGCAGCGGTAAGCCCGGGAAGCGTGACGGGCGGGGAACGGGCGTGACCATGCACCCAGCATGGTCGTGAGGCCCGGTTTCAGCGCCATTGCAAGCAACCGGAAAACTGTTTCACTTGTTGCCCCCTGCACGCTCCACGCCCGCCTCGCCGGGCGCCAGGCCCAGCCCGGCCAGGTAGACGTCGATCACCTGCCCGCCCAACGCCGGCAGGTCGAAGGCGGCGGGCGCCAGCAGCCAGTTGCGGATCAGCCCGTCGATCAACGCGTGCAGGCCCTCGGCCGCCTGGGCGGCCGGCAGCGGCAGGCGCGCCCGGCGATGGCTGGCCGCCAGCCGCAAGGCCCTGCCGATGTCGCGCACGCACTGGTCGCGGACGGTGCGGTGCCGGTCGCGCACCGCGTGCATCTCGTCCACGTATTCGACCTTCTGCATCGCGATGTCGACCACGCAGCGCAACTGGGCATCGGCGGTGAGCTGGACCAGCGCCGCCATCAGCGCCACGCGCAACTGCGCCAGTGCATCGCGCGCCTGGCCTTCGGGTGCGCGTTGCGCCGGCTGCAGCGACTGCTCCAGCGGCAGCGTGACGCGCTCCATCATGGCGTTGAAGAGGTCCGCCTTGTCCTTGAAATGCCAGTAGATCGCGCCGCGCGTGGCGCCGGCCTGGGTGGCGATGTCCTGCAGCGAGGTGCGCGAGACGCCACGCGCCTGGAACAGCGTCTCGGCCGCATCCAGCAGCCGGTGCCGCGTGGCCAGAGCTTCTTCCTTGGTGCTGCGTGCCACGCGTTCTCCACATAAAAATTGGGTGCAAGAGCTTCAATATACATCCATTGATGTATGTAACTGCATTAGACTCCACGGGCTTTCCCCGATGGCACGGCTGGCACTGCGCGCGTCTGGTGCGTCCAGCCCGCCTACATCGCCCAAAAACACCCGCCTTCGATCCCCGGAAAGGAATCGCATGTCCGTCCTGCGTCCCGGCCTACGCCCCACTTCACAACCGCAGGCGCGTGCGCTTGCCGTCCTGACCCTGGCCGTTCTGCTGGCCGCTTGCGGCAAAGGCGATGAGAAAGCCGCCACTGCCGCACCGGCGGGCGGCGGCAGGCCGCCACCGGAGGTCGGCGTGGTGGTGGCACAGCCGGGTGACATCGGGCTGGTGACCGAGCTGCCGGGCCGGCTGGAAGCCTCGCGTGTGGCCGAGGTGCGCGCCCGGGCGGCGGGCATCCTGCAGCGCCGCCTGTTCCGCGAAGGCAGTGACGTGAAGGCGGGCCAGCCCCTGTTCACCATCGACGCTGCACCATACCAAGCCAACTTTCAAAGCGCGCAGGCCTCGCTGGCCCGCGCCCAGGCCAACCTGACACAGGCCGCCGAGCTGGCCGAGCGCTACAAGCCGCTGGTCGAGGCCAACGCCATCAGCAAGCAGGACTACGCCAACGCGGTGGCCGCCAAGGGGCAGGCCGATGCCGATGTCGCCGTGGGCAAGGCTGCCGTGCGGACGGCCAAGATCAACCTGGACTACGCGGCCGTGACGGCGCCGATCTCCGGCCGCATCGGCCGCGCGCTGGTGACCGAGGGCGCGTTGGTCGGCCAGGGCGAGGCGACGCCGCTGGCGGTGATCCAGCAGGTCAACCCGCTGTACGTGAACTTCACCCAATCCGCCACCGAAGTGCTGCGCCTGCGCCGCGCGCTGGAGGCTGGCACGCTGAAGGCCGGCGGCGGCGGCGGTGCAGCCAGCGTGCGCATCGTGCTGGAAGACGGCTCGGTCTACGGCGCGCCGGGCCGGCTGCTGTTCTCCGACCTGACGGTCGACGCCGCCACCGGCCAGGTCACGCTGCGCGCCGAGGTGCCGAACCCGCGCGGCGACCTGCTGCCGGGGCTGTACGTGCGCGTGCGGCTGGAACAGGCCCAGGCGACGAACGCCATCTCGGTCCCGCAGCAGGCGGTGACGCGCAACGAGAAGGGCGACTCGCTGACGGTGGTCGGCGCCGACGGCAAACTGTCCACGCGCGAGGTCAAGGTGACGGCCGGCCAGAACAACCGCTGGATCGTGACCGAGGGCCTGAAGGGCGGCGAGCAAGTCATGGTCGACGGCTTCCAGAAACTGCAGATGATGCCGCCCGGCTCGCCGGTGAAGGCTGTGCCCTGGCAGGCACCGGGCGCGGCTGCGCCGGCCGCGCCGGCCGCGCCTGCCGCGCCTGCTGCGCCTGCTGCGTCGGCTGCGTCGGCTGCCCCAGCTGCCGCCATGCCGGCTTCGGCACCCAAGCAATAAGCAGAGCACGCACCTATGGCCAAGTTCTTCATCGAACGCCCGATCTTCGCGTGGGTGATCGCCCTGTTCATCATCGTGGTGGGCAGCGTGGCGATCACCCAATTGCCGATCGCGCAATACCCGCCGGTCGCACCGCCTGCGATCGTCATCAACACCGCCTACCCGGGCGCCTCGGCGCAGACGCTGGAGGACAGTGTGCTGTCCGTCATCGAGCGCGAAATGAACGGCTCACCGGGCCTGATCTACATGGAGTCGGTGGCGCAGGCCGACGGCTCCGGCTCGATCACCGTGACCTTCGAGCCCGGCACCAACGCCGACCTGGCGCAGGTGGACGTACAGAACCGGCTGGCACGCGCCACGCCGCGCCTGCCAGCCGCCGTGACGCAGCAAGGCGTGCGCGTGGACAAGGCGCGCAACAACTTCCTGCTGTTCACGATGCTGTCCTCGGACAACCCGGACTTCACCACGGTGCAGCTGGGGGACTACGCGGCGCGCAACATCCAGCCAGAGTTGCAGCGTGTGGCCGGCATCGGCCAGGTGCAGCTGTTCGGCAGTGAAAACGCCATGCGCATCTGGATCGACCCGGCGCGCATGCGCGGCCTGTCGGTGTCGTCGGCCGAAGTCTCGGCGGCCATCCGTGCCCAGAACGCCCAGGTGTCGTCCGGCTCCATCGGCGACCTGCCCAACGTGGCCGGCCAGGGCATCTCGGCGACCGTGGTGGTCAAGGGCCAGCTGTCCACCGTCGCGCAGTTCGAAAACATCGTGCTGCGCGCCAATGCCGATGGCTCCACCGTGCGCCTGAAAGACGTGGCACGCGTGGAGATCGGTGGCCAGAGCTACGCCACGTCGGCCCGCCTGAACGGCCAGCCGGCCGTGGGCCTGGGCGTGCAGCTGGCACCCAGCGGCAACGCGCTGGAATCGGCCCGGCTGGTGCACGCCAAGATGCAGGACCTGTCCAAATTCTTCCCGGAGGGCGTGAAGTTCGACATCCCCTACGACAGCTCGAACTTCGTGAAGATCTCGATCACGCAGGTGACGCAGACGCTGCTGGAAGCCGTGGCGCTGGTGTTCCTGGTGATGTTCCTGTTCCTGCAGAACTGGCGCTACACCATCATCCCGACGCTGGTGGTGCCGATCGCGCTGCTGGGCACCTTTGCCGTGTTGCTGGCGCTGGGCTTTTCGATCAACGTGCTGACCATGTTCGGCATGGTGCTGGTGATCGGCATCGTGGTGGACGACGCCATCGTGGTGGTGGAGAACGTCGAGCGCATCATGACCGAGGAAGGCCTGTCGCCACGCGAGGCCACGCGCAAGGCCATGCAGCAGATCTCCGGCGCGATCATCGGCGTGACGGTGGTGCTGATCTCGGTGTTCGTGCCGCTGGCGTTCTTCGCCGGCTCCACGGGCAACATCTACCGCCAGTTTTCGGCCGTGATGGTGGCCTCGATCGCGTTCTCCGCGTTCATGGCGCTGTCGCTCACGCCGGCGCTGTGCGCCACGCTGCTCAAGCCGGTGGAGGCCGGCAGCCACCACGAGAAGCGCGGCTTCTTCGGCTGGTTCAACCGCAGCTTTGCACGCACGGCCAAGGGCTATGAGGGCTTGGTCGCGCGCATGCTCAAGCGGGCGGCGCGCTACCTCATCATCTACGTGGCGATCATCGGCGCGGTGGTGGTGGTCTACCAGCGGCTGCCCTCCTCCTTCCTGCCGCAGGAAGATCAGGGCAACATTCTGGTGAACGTGCAGTTGCCTCCGGGCGCGACGCAAGAGCGCATGCTGGACGTGATGCAGCAGGTCGAAGGCTTCATCCTGAAGCAGCCCGAAGTGCAGAGCATGGTCTCGGTGCTGGGCTTCTCGTTCTCCGGCCAGGGGCAGAACGCCGGGCTGGCGTTCGTCACGCTGAAGGACTGGTCGGAACGGAACGACCCGGCCAACTCGGCCGACGCGCTGGCAGGCCGTGCGTTCGGCGCGCTGTCTGGTGTGCGCGACGCGTTCATCTACCCGCTGAGCCCGCCGCCGATCCCGGAACTCGGCTCGGCCAGCGGCTTTTCCTTCCGGCTGCAGGACCGCTCGGGCCAGGGCCATGCGGCGCTGGTGAACGCGCGCAACCAGCTGCTGGGCATGGCCTCGCAGAGCAAGGTGCTCGCGCAGGTGCGACCGGACGGGCTGGAAGACGCCCCACAGCTGCAGATCGACATCGACCGCGACAAGGCGCAGGCTCTGGGCGTGGGTTTCGATGCGATCAACACAGCCCTGTCGACCGCGCTGGGTTCGAGCTACATCAACGACTTCCCCAACCGCGGCCGCCTGCAGCGCGTGGTGGTGCAGGCCGACGCACCCGCCCGCATGCAACCTGCAGACCTGCTGCGGCTGAACGCGGCCAACGCCCAGGGGCAACCGGTGCCGCTGTCGGCCTTCGCGACGACGCGCTGGATCACGGGCGCCATGCAGACCGTGCGCTACAACGGCTACCCGTCCATGCGCATCAGCGGTGGCGCGGCGCCGGGCCAGAGCACGGGCGCGGCCATGGACGAGATGGAGCGCCTGGCGGCGCAACTGCCGGCCGGCTTCGGCTACGAGTGGACGGGCCAATCACGCGAGGAGAAGCTTGCGGGCTCGCAGGCCATGATCCTGTACGCCTTCGCCATCCTGGCGGTGTTCCTGTGCCTGGCGGCGCTGTACGAGAGCTGGTCGATCCCGCTGGCGGTGATCCTGGTGGTGCCGCTGGGCGTGCTGGGCGTGCTGCTGGCCACCTTGCTGCGCTCGTATGCGAACGACGTGTACTTCCAGGTGGGCCTGATCACCATCATCGGCCTGACGGCCAAGAACGCGATTCTGATCATCGAGTTCGCCAAGGACCTGCAGGCGCAGGGCAAGGGCGTGGTCGAGTCGGCGCTGGAGGCCGCGCACCTGCGATTCCGGCCCATCATCATGACGTCGCTCGCCTTTGGCCTGGGCGTGGTGCCGCTGTTCATCGCCTCGGGTGCCGGTTCGGCCAGCCAGCGCGCCATCGGCACCGGCGTGCTGGGCGGCATGGTCACGGGTACCTTGCTGGCCGTGTTCTTCGTGCCGGTGTTCTTCGTGGTGGTGCGCGGCATCTTCAAGGGCAGCAAGCGCCAGCACGAGATTTACGAGGAGCACGCGCGACAGGCCGGCGTGGGCAATCAGAAAGGTGCCGCACATGACTAAGCATTCGAAGCGCCTGTTGGTGCTGGCGGCAGCCACCGTGCTGGCGGGCTGTTCGTTCATCCCGACCTACGAGCGGCCAGCAGCGCCGGTGGCGGCGCAGTTTCCCGACGCGGGCACGGCGACGACGGCCGGCACGCAAGCCGTGGCCGACCTGCCGTGGCAGACCTTCATCCGCGACGCGCGGCTGCGGGGCCTGGTCGAAACGGCGCTGGCGAACAACCGCGACCTGCGCGTGGCTGTGCTGAACATCGAGCAGGCGCGGGCGCAATACCGTATCCAGCGCGCCGACCGCCTGCCCACGGTGGGCGCCGGCATCAGCGGATCGCGCACCCCGCAGGCCGGTGGCGACACGCTGACCGTGTACCAGGCCGGCCTGACCTTCTCGTCCTGGGAGATCGACTTCTTCGGCCGCATTGCCAGCCTGAGCGAAGCGGCGCTGGCGCAATACCTGGCGACAGAAGAGGGCCGCAAGGCCACGCAGATCAGCCTGGTCGCCTCGGTGGCGAATGCCTATCTCAGCCTGCTGGCCGACGACGAACTGCTGGCGCTGACGCGCCAGACGCTGGCCACGCGCGAGGAATCGATCAAGCTGTCCAGGCTGCGCTTTGACAGCGGCGTTGCGTCCGAGCTGGACGTGCGGCAGGCGCAATCGCTGCTGGAGGCCGCGCGCGCCACCTTGGCCCAGGTGCAGCGCCAGCGCGCGCTGGACGTCAACCTGCTGACCCTGCTGATCGGCCAGCCCAACTGGGCGCAGCAGTTGGCCGGCACACCGGCGTCGCCACAGCTCGAAAGCGCCGTCATGATGAACGAGTTGCCGGCCGGCCTGCCATCGGAAGTGCTGATCTCGCGGCCGGACATCCGCCAGGCGGAGCAACTCTTGATCGCCAGCAACGCCAACATCGGCGCGGCGCGGGCGGCGTTCTTTCCACGCATCACGTTGACGGCCGGCTTCGGCACGGCCAGCACACAGCTGTCTGGGTTGTTCGAAAGCGGCTCGTTCGGCTTGAGCCTCGCGCCGCAGTTGCTGCTGCCGATTTTCGACGCCGGCCGCAACCAGGCGGGCCTGGAGTCGGCCAGGGTGGGCCGCGACATCGCCGTGGCGCAGTACGAGCGCGCCATCCAAACGGCGTTCCGCGAAGTGGCGGACGCGCTGGCCGGCCGCGCCACCCTGAGCGAGCAATTGCGCGCGCAGCAGGCCCAGGTCGAGGCGGAGTCGGCGCGCTTCAAGCTGTCGGACCTGCGCTACCGCAATGGCGTGGCCAGCTACCTGGATCTGCTGGACGCGCAGCGCTCGCTGTTCACCACGCAGCAGGCGGTGGTGCAGACGCGGCTGGCGCAGTTGCAGAACCAGATCGGGCTGTACAAGGCGTTGGGCGGCGGGTGGGCCACACCCTGAACGGCGGCGCACGCGGCGCTGTGACAGCGGGCTCCACGAGGGCCTTGCCATCGACCCCGAAGTTATACTCGCCGGCTGCACAGAGCCCCCACGACACGAAGAAGCCCGATCTTTGAGGACAACATGAGCGATTCAGCGCACGGACATGCCGAAGACGAGGCCCACACCGGCCCGATCAAGAACCCGAAGCAATTGCTGGTGGCCGTATTGTTCTCGTTCGTGGTGCCGATTTTCATCATCATCGGCCTGGTGTATTTCGTCGTCTCGGACGCCAAGCCGTCGGGCGTGGCGGACAGCCAGTCCATGGGGTTGGGCGGCGTGACGGAGCAGTCCCTGGGCCAAAGCGTGGTCATGCGCCTGCAAAAGGTCGGGACGGTCGAAATCCGCGATGCCAACCGCGAACTGGCCACCGGCGAGCAGGTCTACAAGGTGCAGTGCGCCGCCTGCCATGCGGCGGGCGTGGCAGGTGCACCCAAGTCGGGCGACACGGCCGCCTGGGCGCCACGGATCGCCACTGGTTTCGAAGCCCTCTTGAATTCGGCGATCGCCGGCAAGGGCGCGATGGCGCCCCAGGGTGGCGGTGATTTCGAAGAAACCGAGATCGCCCGCGCCGTGGCGTATATGGCCAATGCCTCGGGTGGGAAGTTTCCTGAGCCGGCTGCACCTGCGGCTGCAGGGGCATCGGCCCCGGCGGAGGCCGCATCGGCGGCCCCGGTGGCCGCCGCGAAGTAAGACGATTCAGCTCGCGCGCGCGTCTTGCGGGCGCTGTGCGACGGCCGTCAGCGCTTGCGGGCTGCGCACGAATCCGTAGCGCTGGGGCAGCTCAGCCGCCACCACCGGCGTTGCAGCCCAGTCGCCCCGCTCGATCGCGGTGGCGACGAGCTCCACATCCATCGAATGCACCAGGCCGAGCCCCAGGTCGGTCTCTGCGTAAACCCAGCCCTGCTCGTCCACCAGGCATTGCGCAAAACGCGCCGCGTGGCCGCCCTGGCTGGCGATCGACAGATCCGGTGACAGCCGCCAGACCCAGGGCGCAGCCTCCAGCTCGACGTAGACGCGCTGAGGGCCGTTCTGAAAGAACCAGCAGCCCCGCGCATCGCACGCATAGTTGCGGTGGATGAACGCCAGCAGCTGCACGTGGCGCAGCACAGAGCCCTTGCTGGCCGGCGTGCCGGCGGCAAAAGGCCCGCAGGCCTGCACCTGGTCATCGCGCAGATACCAATCCCCACGCGCATCCAGGCCCAGCCAGCCATAGCAGTCGGGCACGTTGGGCCACTTTGCGATGGCCTGTTTGACGATGTCGTCCATGGCCCATTATGGGCATGGGGCGGGCACCACGTCGCTCAGCGGCTGGCGGCCAGCAACCAGTCGCCAACGGCCTGCGGCATGGCGATCACGTGGCCGGGCCAGCGCCCTTGCGGAAAGCCGACATGTCCGCCGTGTGTGGGCTGCCACAAGGTGACGCTGGCGCCGACGTCTGCGGGCCGGGGCAGGCTGGTCGCCGGAACGAAAGGGTCGTTGCGCGCGTTGACCACCAGCGTGGGCACCCGGATGCGCGCCAGGTGCGGCTTGGCGGACGCGCGGGACCAGTAGTCGTCCGTGTCCCGAAAGCCATGCAGGGGCGCCGTAAAGACGTTGTCGAATGCGTAGAGATCGCGCGCAGCCAACAACGCATCGCGGTCGAACAAGCCAGGGTGCTGGGCCAGTTTCAACAACGCCTTGGGCTTCATCGAGCGCAGGAACATGCCGGCATAGACCAGCCGGCTGAAGCCCTGCCCCAGGGCCATGCCGCCAGCCATCAGGTCGACCGGTGCGCTGACGGCCGCCACGGCACTGACTTCGCGCGTTGCGATGCTGCCCATCTCTTCGGCCCATCGGAGCAGAGCGTTACCGCCCAACGAGACGCCGATGGCGACGATCGGCCCGTCGTGGGACGCCCGCAGACGGCGCAGGATCCAGCCTACCTCCTCGAAATCCCCGGAGTGGTAAGCACGTGGGGCCAGGTTCAGCTCGCCGCTGCAACCACGGAAATGCGGCACCGTGTAGACCATGCCATGCCGACGCGCATACTCGCCGAAGGCTTGCGCATAGTGGCTGGACGACGAGCCTTCGAGCCCATGGAACAACACCATCAGCGTGCGCCGCGAAGGCGTGGCGGCAGGGTCGATGGACAGCGCTGCAGCGTCGGCGGTATCGACATCGATGAAGTCCATGTCGGGCGTGATCCAGCGTTCGCGCTTGAAGGCCAGCGGCGCTCCCCGTTGACGCCGCGCGCCCAATGAGGCCCAGATCGTCTGGAGATCACCGCCGGGCAACCACCAGGGCGCGGCGTAGTCCATCGTGTTGCCTGTGCTCAGTGCAGAGTCTGCGGGCCGGCAGGGTCCTGGCCTTCGCCGGCACCGGTGGTTTCAGGGCTGGCGTGGTGGGCCACCATGCGCCAACCCTGCGCCGTTTTCTGATAGACGTTGGTGGCGGTGACGTAGCCCACGCGCACACCGGCGTCGGTCACGATCTCGATGCGCTCGATCAAGCTGTGGACGGCACTGGTCAGTGACTCGACTTTGCGGACCCTGCGTGGCAGTGCGCGCACGACGCCGTTGGCGAACAACGCTTCATAGGCCGAGCGGATCATCGAAGCCCCCACCAGCCTGGGGCCGCCGGGATGCACACAGACAATGTCGTCTTCGTCAGCCCAGACGCGCATCATGCGGTCGATGTCGCCATGCTGCATCGCATCGTAGAACGCAGCCTCGGCGTCATCGGCAGTTCCGGCGAGCGCGGCGGCCTGCTGTTGGGCTTTGGTCATGCGGCCTGGGATTCGTGAAGAATGCGAGCGATTGTGCAACGAACTGCACAGCTTCCAGCGGTCAGCCCGCGTCCGGTATGCTTGCGCCGCCCCGCCGACGGCGGAGCGTTACCAGGAGAAGAACCCATGAAGCGCTGGATTGGCATTGCCGCCCTGCTGCTGAGCCTGACCGGCTGCGGCTACAACGATTTCCAACGCCTGGACGAGCAGTCCAAGGCCGCCTGGAGCGAAGTTCTGAACCAATACCAACGCCGAGCGGACCTGGTGCCCAACATCGTGGCCACGGTCAAGGGCGAGGCAGCGTTCGAGCAGGACACGCTGACCAAGGTCATCGAGGCGCGTGCCAAGGCCACCTCGATCCAGGTCACGCCGGAAACCCTGAACAACCCCGAGGCGATGCAGAAGTTCCAGGCCGCGCAGGGCGAGCTGGGCAGCGCCCTGTCGCGCCTGATGGTGGTCAGCGAGCGCTACCCGGATCTGAAGGCGAACCAGGGCTTTCGCGACCTGCGTGTGCAGCTGGAAGGCACGGAGAACCGCATCACCGTGGCCCGCAACCGCTTCATCCAGACGGTGCAGGAGTACAACGTACTGGCCCGCAGCTTCCCGACCAACCTGACGGCCATGGTGTTCGGCTACGACGCCAAGCCGGCCTTTGCAGTCCAGAACGAGGCGCAGATCTCCACGCCGCCGGTGGTCGACTTCAACAAGAAGTAGGGCCGCTTGAAGACGCTGCGCTCAACGTTCTGGCGGCTGCTGGCTGCAGCGCTGTTGTGCGCGTGGGGGCTGGCTGCTGCGCAACCGCTGCAGCCGGTGCCGCCGCTCAGCGGCCGTGTGGTCGACACCACCGGCACGCTCGACGCGTTGCAGCAGGGCGCACTGGATCAGAGCCTCGCGGCGCTGGAGAAAGACCGCGGCGCCCAGGTGGTGGTGCTGCTGGTGCCGACCACGGCACCCGAAGACATCGCCTCGTACGCCAACCGCGTGGCCAACGCATGGAAGATCGGCCGACGCGACATCGGCGACGGCGTGCTGCTGCTGGTGGCCAAGAACGACCGCAAGCTGCGCATCGAGGTGGCCAAGACGCTCGAGGGTGCGATCCCTGACCTGGCGGCCAAACGCATCATCGACGAGGCCATCACGCCGCGCCTGCGGCAGGGCGACTTCGCAGGGGGCCTGCAGGCCGGTGTGGCGCGGATCGATGCTCTGGTGCGCGGCGAAGCACTGCCCCCGCCTACCCGGCAGACCAGCCCGCCCGGTCTGCAAGGCGACTGGACAGGCCAGCTTCCCGTGCTGCTGGTCGCAGCGTTCGTGCTCGTGCCGTTCGCGGCAGGCGTGTTGCGGCGCATGCTGGGACGCAAGCTTGGCGCGCTCGCTACCGGGGCGGGGGTCGGCGGGATCGTCTGGCTGGTCCTGCAGCTGGGGGTGGTGTTGGCATTGGCTGGCGGCGTCATCGCATTCTTCATCGCGCTGCTGTCTGGCAATGTCGGCGGCGGCCTGCAACCACCTGCGCGCCGCGGCCGGGGCGGTGCCGCCCACGGCGGTTGGATCGCTGGCGGCGCTGCGGGCGCGGGCTGGGGCGGCGGGGGCGGGGGCGGGGGCGGTGGCGGCTTTGGTGGCGGGGGCGGCTTCGGTTCGGGTGGCGGCGGTGACTTCGGTGGCGGCGGCGCCTCCGGAGACTGGTGAGAGGCAACGGCATATGGCACGCTGGCTGCGTTTTCTGAAGCACCGCTGGACAGACGTCTCCACGGTACGGCGACTGATCGATGCTGAGGCACGGCACCGGTTGGAGCGGCGCATTGCGGCCAGCGAGGCGCGGCACGGCGGCGAGGTGCGCATCTGCATCGAGGCCGCGCTGCCCAACAGCTACCTGTGGCGTAACGCCAGTGCGCGCGAGCGTGCCGTGGCGATGTTCGGCAAGCTGCGCGTGTGGGACACGGAGCGCAACAACGGCGTCCTGATCTACCTGCTGCTGGCCGACCATGCCATCGAACTGGTGGCCGACCGCGGGCTGAACCACTGCGTGGACCCCGCGCACTGGCAGCGCGTCGTGGAACACCTGCGCGAAGCTCTGCGCGCCGGTCGCTACGAGGATGGACTGACCACAGCGCTCGAAGAAGTGTCAGCCGAGCTTGTGCGCCATTTCCCGCGGGAACCCGCGGATGGCGATGCGAACGAGTTGGAGAACGCACTCGTGATCCGTTGAACGCCGCTTAAAAAAGCAAAAAGCCACCGCGTGCGGTGGCTTTTGCTTGGGGCAAGAAGGCGTTACTTCTTTTGCCGGTACTTGCGCAGCGCAGCGATCTGCGCGGCCATCACAGCCAGCTCGGACTGCGCCTTGGCGATGTCCAGCTCGCCCTTGGCGTTGCGCAGTGCCTCTTCGGCAGCAGCCTTGGCTGCGTTGGCCTTCTCGTCGTCCAAGTCCTTGCCGCGGATCGCGGTGTCGGACAGGACGGTCACTGCGTTGGGCTGCACCTCGAGGATGCCGCCGGCGACGAAGATGAATTCTTCAGTGCCATCGGGCCGCTCGATGCGCACCGAGCCGGGCTTGATGCGCGTGATCAGCGGCGTGTGGCGCGGGTAGATGCCGAGCTCGCCGGCCTCGCCGGGCAGGGCCACGAACCGGGCCTCACCCGAGAAGATGGACTCCTCGGCGCTGACGACGTCAACTTGAAATGTCGTTGCCATGGGGTTCCTTGCGAAGCGCCCGGTCAGGCGATCTTCTTGGCCTTTTCAAAGGCTTCGTCGATGGTGCCGACCATGTAGAAGGCCTGCTCGGGCAGGTGATCGCACTCGCCAGCCACGATCATCTTGAAGCCGCGGATGGTCTCAGCCAGCGTCACGTACTTGCCGGGCGAGCCGGTGAACACTTCTGCCACGTGGAACGGCTGCGAAAGGAAACGCTGGATCTTGCGCGCGCGGGCCACAGCCAGCTTGTCTTCTGGTGCCAGCTCGTCCATGCCCAGAATCGCAATGATGTCGCGCAGTTCACGGTAGCGCTGCAGCGTGCCCTGCACGGCGCGGGCGGTCTCGTAGTGGTCCTGGCCGACGACCAGCGGGTCGAGCTGGCGGCTGGTCGAATCCAGCGGGTCCACGGCGGGGTAGATGCCCAGCGAGGCGATGTCACGCGACAGCACCACGGTGGAATCCAGGTGGGCGAAGGTCGTGGCGGGCGACGGGTCGGTCAAGTCATCCGCAGGCACGTACACGGCCTGGATCGACGTGATGGAGCCCACCTTGGTCGAAGTGATGCGCTCTTGCAAGCGGCCCATTTCCTCGGCCAGCGTCGGCTGGTAGCCCACGGCGGAAGGCATGCGGCCCAGCAGCGCGGACACTTCGGTACCGGCCAGCGTGTAGCGGTAAATGTTGTCGACGAAGAACAGCACGTCCTTGCCTTCGTCGCGGAACGACTCGGCAATCGTGAGGCCGGTCAGCGCCACGCGCAGACGGTTGCCCGGGGGCTCGTTCATCTGGCCGTAGACCATGGCCACCTTGGACTCGGGCAGGTTCTCCAGATTCACGACGCCAGAATCGGCCATCTCGTGATAGAAGTCGTTGCCTTCGCGGGTACGCTCGCCCACACCAGCGAACACCGACAGACCGCTGTGGGCCTTGGCAATGTTGTTGATGAGTTCCATCATGTTCACGGTCTTGCCCACGCCGGCACCACCGAACAGGCCCACCTTGCCGCCCTTGGCGAACGGGCACACCAGGTCGATCACCTTGATGCCGGTTTCCAGCAGCTCCTGCGAGGGCGACAGTTCGTCATACGCAGGCGCCTTGCGGTGGATCGAGGCGGTCAGGGTCTGGTCGACCGGACCACGTTCGTCGATGGGGCTGCCCAACACGTCCATGATGCGACCGAGCGTCGCCTGGCCCACCGGCACCATGATCGACGAGCCGGTGTTGAACACCATCAGCCCGCGACGCAGGCCGTCGGAAGAACCCAATGCGATGGTCCGCACCACGCCGTCGCCCAGCTGCTGCTGGACTTCCAGCGTCAACGCCGAGCCTTCCATCTTCAGCGCGTCGTAGATCTTGGGCATCTGGTTGCGCGGGAACTCAACGTCGACCACAGCGCCGATACATTGAACAATCTTGCCTTGTGCTTGAGCCATTTGTTGCTCCAAAAATTTCGAATCCGGGGCGGCGTCAGACCGCCGCTGCGCCCGCGACGATCTCGGACAATTCCTTCGTGATCGCCGCTTGACGCGACTTGTTGTAGACCAACTTCAGCTCGGCAATCACGTTGCCGGCGTTGTCGGTCGCGGACTTCATGGCCACCATGCGCGCGGACTGCTCCGACGCCATGTTCTCGGCCACAGCCTGGTAGGCCAGCGCCTCGACGTACCGCACCAGGAGCTCATCGATGACCGATTGGGCGTCCGGCTCGTAGATGTAGTCCCAGCTCAGCGCGCCCTTGACTTCAGCCTTGGCCTCGTCGCGCATCCTGGCGCTGGACAGCGGCAGCAGTGGCTCCACCACAGGTTCCTGCTTCATCGTGTTGATGAAGCGGGTGTAGCAGAGGTAGACCGCGCCAAGTTTGCCTTCGGCATACGCGTCGAGCAGCACCTTGACGGGGCCGATCAGCTTGTCGAGGTGCGGCGTATCGCCCAGGTGCGTCACGTGCGACACCACACGAGCATTCATGCGGTTCAGGAAGCCCAGGCCCTTGCTGCCGATGGCCACCGTCTGCGGGACGCCGCCTGTGCCCTGCACTTCACGCAGCTTGCCCACCAGCATCCGCAACAGGTTGGTGTTCAGCCCGCCGCACAAGCCCTTGTCGGTCGTCACCACGATGAAGCCAACGTCCTTGGCGTCGTTGGGCTTCATGAAGACGTGCGTGTACTCAGGATTCGCCTCACCCAGATGGGCCGCGATGTCGCGGATCTTGGTGGCATACGGGCGCGCTGCGCGCATCCGTTCCTGGGCCTTGCGCATCTTCGACACCGAGACCATTTCCATGGCCTTGGTGATCTTGCGGGTGTTCTCGACCGACTTGATCTTGCCGCGAATCTCTTTACCAGCAGCCATGCAAGACTCCTTTGCTTACGTGATCAGGCAAAGGACTTCTTGAACGCGCCGATGGCGGCCGAGAGTTCGGCTTCAGCGTCCTTGTCCAGGGCCTTGGTCGCTTCCAGCTTGGCCAGCAGCGCGGCGTTCTTGTCCTTCAGGTGGGCGTGCAGGCCGTGCTCGAACGGCAGCACCTTCTTGACTTCGATGTCGTCCATGAAACCCTTGTTCACGGCAAACAGCGTCGCGCCCATCAGGCTGATCGGCAGCGGTGCGTACTGGGCCTGCTTGAGCAGTTCCGTCACGCGGGCACCACGGTCCAGCTGCTTGCGGGTGGCTTCGTCCAGGTCGGAGGCGAACTGCGCGAACGCAGCCAACTCACGGTACTGCGCCAGGTCGGTACGGATACCGCCGGACTGGCCCTTGATGATCTTGGTCTGCGCAGACGAACCCACGCGCGACACCGAGATACCAGCGTTGATGGCGGGGCGGATGCCAGCGTTGAACAGACTGGTTTCCAGAAAGATCTGGCCGTCGGTGATCGAAATCACGTTGGTGGGCACGAAGGCCGACACGTCGCCAGCTTGCGTTTCGATGATTGGCAGTGCCGTCAGCGAACCAGTCTTGCCCTTGACTTCACCCTTGGTGAAGGCTTCGACATAGTCGACGTTCACGCGGGCAGCGCGCTCAAGCAGGCGGCTGTGGAGATAGAACACGTCGCCGGGATAGGCTTCACGGCCCGGCGGGCGGCGCAACAGCAGCGAGACTTGGCGGTAAGCCACGGCCTGCTTGGACAGATCGTCATAGACGATCAGCGCGTCCTGGCCGCGGTCGCGGAAATACTCGCCCATCGTGCAGCCGGAGTAGGCCGACACGTACTGCATGGCCGCGGATTCGGAGGCCGAAGCCGCCACGACGATGGTGTAGTCCATCGCACCGGCCTGCTCCAGCGCGCGCACCACGTTTTTGATGGAAGACGCCTTCTGGCCAATCGCCACGTAGACGCAGGTCATGTCCTGACCCTTCTGGTTGATGATCGCGTCGATCGCCACCGCGGTCTTGCCGGTCTGGCGGTCACCGATGATCAGCTCGCGCTGACCACGGCCGACGGGCACCATGGAGTCGATGGACTTCAGGCCGGTCTGCATCGGCTGGTCAACCGACTTGCGGGCGATCACGCCCGGTGCGACCTTTTCGATCACGTCCGTCATCTTGGCGTTGATGGGACCCTTGCCGTCGATCGGCTGGCCCAACGCGTTGACGACCCGGCCGATCAGTTCGGGGCCGACCGGCACTTCCAGAATGCGGCCCGTGCACTTGACGATGTCGCCTTCGGAGATGTGTTCGTACTCGCCCAAAATCACCGCGCCGACCGAGTCGCGCTCCAGATTCAAGGCCAGGCCGAAAGTCTGCGCGCCGCTGGCGGTCGCCGGAAACTCCAGCATTTCGCCCTGCATCACGTCGGACAGGCCGTGCACACGCACGATGCCGTCCGTGACCGAGACCACGGTGCCCTGGTTGCGGATGTCGGCAGTGGCGCCAAAGCCTTCGATGCGGCTCTTGATGAGTTCGGAAATTTCTGCGGGATTGAGCTGCATGACTCGTTCCTTCTTTCAATAAATGGAGACAACGTCACTCGCCGCTTCAGGCGGTGAGCGCAGCTTTCATCTGTTCGAGGCGGGCCTTGACCGAGGTGTCCAGCACCTCGTCGCCGACGACGGCGCGGATGCCGCCGATCAGGGATTCGTCGATTTCGACGCGGGTCGTCAGCTTGCGACCGAAGCGGCGCTCCAGCACTGCCGACACGTCCTGCAGCGCAGCACTGTCGATCGCAAAGGCACTGTAGACCACGGCATCGGACGCGCCACTGACGGCGTTCTTCAGCTTGCGGAACTGCTGGGCTGCTTCCGGCAGGGCCGCCAGACGGCCGTTGTCGATCAGCACGCGCAGGAAGTTTTTGCCCGTGTCGGGCAACGGCTCCTGAGCCAGACCGGCGATCAGGTCAAAGACCTGTTCGGGCGTGGCCTGCGGGTCAGCCGCAAAACTGAGCAACTGCGGATTGCCAACGAGCGCGGCCAAGGGTTCCAGCCAGCGGGCCGTGGCGTCCAGATCGGACGCACTGGCCTTGAACAAGGCCTCGGCATAAGGACGCGCAATGGTCGCGATTTCGGCCATATCGTCCTCAGAGCTCCGTCTTCAGACGCTGCAGCAGATCAGCATGCACACCGGCATTGACTTCCTTGCGCAGGATCTGCTCGGCACCCTTGACGGCCAATGCTGCGACCTGCTCACGCAGGGCCTCACGGGCACGCACGGATTGCTGCTCGGCCTCCACTTGCGCAGCGGCCACGATCTTGGCAGCCTCTTCGCTGGCACGGGCCTTGGCTTCTTCGATGATCTGCTGTGCACGACGCTCGGCATCGGCAAGACGACCGGCAGTCTCGGTACGAGACAAGGCCAGTTCCTGTTCGACACGCTGGTTGGCGGAGCTAAGGTCGGCCTTGGCCTTGTCAGCGGCCGCCAGGCCAGTGGCGATCTTTTGTGCACGCTCGTCCAACGCCTTCGCGATCGGTGGCCACACGAATTTCATCGTGAACAACACCAACAGCAGAAAGACGATCCCCTGGACGAACAGGGTCGCGTTGATACTCACGGCAACACCTTTCTCAAGCGGCGCAGAGCGCGATTACTTCGGCAGGTTGGCCAGGAAAGTCGCGGCAAACGGGTTGGCGAAGGCGAACAGCAGGGCAATGGCCACGCCGATCAGGAAGGCCGCGTCGATCAGACCGGCCAAGATGAACATCTTGGTTTGCAGGTCGTTCATCAGTTCGGGCTGGCGTGCCGAAGATTCGAGGAACTTGCCGCCCATGAGGGCAATGCCGATCGATGCGCCGATTGCGCCCAGACCCACGATCAGACCACTTGCCAGCGCGACGAGACCGAGAATGTTTTCCATGATGACTCCTTAGATTGAAAGATGAAGAGAAAAGAAAGAAACGAGAAGCAAGCAGGAACCGCTCTCAGTGGGCTTCATGTGCCTGGCCCAGATAGATGAGCGTCAGCATCATGAAAATGAATGCCTGGAGCGTGATCACCAAGATATGGAAGATCGCCCAGACGGTACCGGCAATGACGTGGCCCACTGGCAACAGCACTCCCGAGAACGAGGCCGCCATCGCGCCGCCCATCAGCGCGATCAGCATGAAAACGAGTTCGCCTGCGTACATGTTGCCGAACAACCGCATGCCATGCGACACGGTCTTGGCCACGTACTCGATGATCTGCATCAGCAGATTGATGACGCCCAGGATGATGGCGAACACAGGGTTCTTGCTGGTGCCGAACGGTGCGCTGACCAGTTCATGCGCCCAGCCGCCCACGCCCTTGATCTTCACGCTGTAAATCAGGCACAGCAGCAGCACGGTGGAGGACAGACCCAGCGTGGTCGAAAGATCGGCCGTCGGCACAACGCGCATGTAGGCATGGGCCGGGTCGTGGCCCAGTGCACCGTAGACCTGCGTCCAGATGGCGGGCAAAAGATCAACCGGCAGCATGTCCATCGCGTTCAGCAGGAAGATCCAGACGAACACGGTGAGCGCCAGCGGCGCGATGAACTCGCGGCTCTTGGCGTTGTGGATGTTGGACTTGGCCTGGTTGTCGACCATTTCGACCAGGATCTCGACCGCTGCCTGAAAGCGACCCGGCACGCCGGAGGTGGCCTTGCGGGCAGCAGCCCACAGTACCCAGCAACCGATGACGCCGACGATCAAGGCGTAAAGAACGGAATCCAGGTTGATGACGTTGAAGTCAACAATGGCGGTCTGAACGACGGGATTGAGACCCCAATCCACCTGCCAGTGCTGCAAGTGGTGGACGATGTACTCGCTTGCGGTCGGTGCGTGTCCTTCGGTGGCCATCTTTCAGTGTCTCTTCCCTAAGCGAAACATCAGTTCCGGTTCAACAATCGAGGCCGCGCCACAAGCGCGACCCAGTACATCTTCATGGCGGCGATCACGCCGGCCAGCATCGCCAACCAGTGCAGGTCACCGACCAGCACAGGCGCAGCAGCCAACATGGCCACGCTGAGCAACAGCTTGATCAACTCCCAGACCGCAAATCTCAACATCGCCGACTGCGCAGGCACCGCGCGACGGGTGCCACGCACGAACAGCGCAGCGGGCAGCGCCACCGACAAGGCCCCGTACAGGGCCGATACAGCAGCGGACCACTCACGCACCCACACCCACGCAACAACCGACACGAGCAATCCCATGACCAGTTGGGCAACGATCACCCACCAGGGTGACAGTGCAGGATGTGCTTCGCGCAAGCGCCGCGCCTCTTCGGCAGTCAGGGGCTTGAAATCTGCTTCTTCAGCATCAACCTCGGGACCAAGAGCGTTGGTAGTCATCTGTTATCTGCTCCGGCCAATCGATGCGCCGCGGTGCGCCGGTCGGGTACGTGGATCACGACCTGCCAGCGCTTCGCGAAGCCTCCCCCGAGATTTCTACAAAGCCCTTTATTATACGTAGAAACCCCTGACGCTCGACTATTTGACGGGACGCGTCGTTTTTGCGCAGGCCTTGCATGGTGTGCGCCACGGTTCGGCGCATCGTCGACTGCAGAGCCGTCCGCGCGTCGATGACCGAAGTCGATCCACACGGCGGCGCCAACTCAACGAAGGACATCCGGGATGAACACCCCTCGAGAAGAAGCCTCTGACGGCGCGCGCAAGGACTCGCTGATCGAGTACCCCTCGCTGTTTCCTATCAAGGTGATGGGCGTCAAGGCCGACGGCTTCGTGCACGCCGTCACGCAGATCGCGCGCGAGTTCGACCCCCTCTTCGACGCCAGCACGGTGGAACTGCGCGAGAGCAAGGGCGGCAACTATCTGGGCGTGACTGTGACCGTGACGGCCACGTCGCGCGAGCAGCTCGATGAGCTGTACCGGACGCTGAGCACCCACCCCTTGGTCAAGGTTGTGCTGTAGCGGATGGAGAGACTGACCAGCCCCGCCATGCGGGCCGAGTCGTGGGGCCGTGTGGAGTGCGCTCGCACCTACGAGGCCATGCAGCAATTCACCGCCACACGCACCGCTGCTACACCGGATGCCCTGTGGCTGTGCGAGCACCCGCCAGTATTCACACAGGGCCTGGCCGGCAAGGCAGAGCACATCCTGCGGCCAGGCGACATTCCGGTCCTGGCCACGAATCGTGGTGGACAGGCGACGTTCCATGGGCCCGGCCAGGTCGTTGCTTACCCCTTGGTGGACCTGCAGCGCGCGGGCTACTACGTCAAGGAATACGTCTATCGCATCGAACAGGCGGTGCTGCGCACGCTGGCACATTTCGGTGTGACCGGGCACCGCGTCGTTGGCGCACCTGGCATCTATGTGCGGCTCGATGACCCCTTCTCGCACGCGGTGCTGGCCAAGGCGCCGGAAGGTCAGGCGCCGAGCTTCGTCGGCCTTGGCAAGATTGCAGCATTGGGCATCAAGGTGAGTCGGCACTGCACGTACCACGGGGTGGCACTGAACGTGGCGATGGACCTGGAGCCCTTCTCGCGCATCAATCCGTGTGGATACGCCGGACTGCAAACCGTCGATCTTTCTACAATCGGCGTCCCCATCACCTGGAACGAAGCGGCGTCCGTGTTGAGCGACAAGCTCATTGCCCACCTCGCCCCCTGACACATGAGCACCCCCGAAGTCGTTCGCGAGGCGCAAGACGCCGCTACCTACAACCCGCTGGCCAAGCAGAAGGCCGGTGCGAAGCTGTCTCGCATCCCGGTCAAGGTCGAGCAGGCCGAGACCCTGAAGAAGCCGGATTGGATTCGGGTCAAGGCCGGCTCACCGACGACGCGCTTCTATGAAATCAAGCAGATCCTGCGGGAGAGCAATCTACACACGGTCTGCGAGGAAGCGTCCTGTCCCAACATCGGCGAGTGCTTCGGCAAGGGGACGGCCACGTTTATGATCATGGGCGACAAGTGCACGCGGCGCTGCCCGTTCTGCGACGTGGGCCATGGCCGCCCCGACCCGCTAGACGCCGACGAGCCACTGAACCTGGCCAGAACGATTGCGAAGCTGGGTCTGAAGTACGTCGTCATCACCAGCGTGGACCGTGACGATCTGCGTGACGGTGGCAGCGGCCACTTTGTCGAGTGCATCCGCCAGACGCGTGCGCTCTCGCCGTCCACGCAGATCGAAATCCTGGTGCCCGATTTCCGGGGACGCGACGACCGCGCGCTGGAGATCCTTAAAGCAGCGCCGCCCGACGTGATGAACCACAACCTGGAAACGGCCCCGCGCCTGTACAAACAGGCACGTCCAGGCAGCGACTACCAGTTCAGCCTGAACCTGCTGAAGAAGTTCAAGGCCTCGCACCCCAGCGTGCCGACCAAAAGCGGCATCATGGTCGGCCTGGGGGAGACGGACGAAGAGATCCTGCAGGTCATGCGCGACATGCGAGCGCACGACATCGACATGCTGACCATTGGCCAGTATCTGTCCCCCAGCAGCAGCCACCTGCCCGTGCGCCGCTACGTGCACCCGGAGACGTTCAAGATGTTCGAGCAGGAAGCCTACGCCATGGGCTTCAGCCACGCCGCCGTCGGTGCCATGGTGCGCTCCAGCTACCACGCCGACCAGCAGGCTGGTCACGTGCTGCTGCTCGCGCCAACCTGAGCAACTGGGGCTGCGCGTCAGTCCTTGGCGAGCAGCAGGGCAGGCTCCTCAGCCTCCAGCACCTCAGCGGCCCACACAGCAAGTTTGCTCGCGTCGGCACGCAGGATCTCCTGCTTGACTGCAAGGATCTGTGAGGGGTGCATCGAAAAGCTGCGCAAGCCAAGGCCCAGCAGGAGGCGCGTGTATTGCACGTCGCCGGCCATCTCGCCACAGACGCTCACGCCCTTGCCCTGCGCCCGGCATTCGGCAATGGTGTCCGCCAGCAGTCGCAACACCGCTGGGTGCAGAGGGTCGTACAGATGGGCGACCGATTCGTCCGCACGGTCGATGGCCAGGGTGTACTGGATCAGATCGTTGGTGCCGACAGACAGAAAATCGAAGTAGCGCAGGAACAGCGGCAGCGTCAGTGCCGCGGCGGGCACCTCGATCATCGCGCCCAGTTCCACCGGGCCGTAGGCCACACCCCGGTTGTCCAACTCGGCGCGTGCGAAGTCGATCAACGCCACGGTCTGGCGGATCTCGCTGCCATGCGCAAGCATCGGGATCAGCATCTGCACGGGGCCATGCACGGCCGCCCGCAAGATGGCGCGCAGCTGTGTCAGAAACATCGCCGGGTCGGCCAGGCTCCAGCGGATTGCGCGCAGACCCAGGGCTGGGTTCAGGTGCGATTCCTCTTTCAGCGCGCGGTCCATCAGCGGCTTGTCGGCGCCGATGTCGACCGTGCGGATCGTCACCGGGCGCCCCTCCATGCCCAGCACCGCGCGGCGATATGCCTCGTACTGCTCTTCTTCATCGGGCAGCGCGCCCTGTCGGCCCATGAATAGAAATTCGCTGCGGAACAGGCCCACGCCAGCCGCCCCCGCCTTCAGAGCCGCCTGGGCGTCATCGGGCATCTCGATGTTCGCCAGCAGCTCGATGCGCTCGCCGTCCAACGTCACGGCAGGCGTGTAGCGCAGGCGCGTGAGGCGCTCGCGCTCTAGCTCGCCCTGGCGCTGCTTGAAGCCGTACTCTGCCAATATGATGGCCGACGGATCGACGATCATCACGCCGGCATCGCCGTCGATGATCACCCAGTCGTCCTGGCGCACCAGCTGGCTGGCGCTGCGCGCACCGACCACGGCGGGAATGTCCAGGCTGCGTGCGACGATCGCCGTGTGCGAGGTCTTGCCGCCGACATCGGTCACAAAGCCGGCGAACACGCTTTGCTTGAACTGCAGCATGTCGGCTGGCGACAGGTCATGGGCGATCAACACCAGCGGCACATCGACCGTGTCGTCCAGCAGCAGATCCTGTTGCGTCTTGCGGCGCGGTGCGGACGGCGCCACCGGGGACGCAACGCCCTTCATGTAGCGCAGGATGCGCTCCACCACCTGCTCCAGGTCGGCCTTGCGCTCGCGCAGGTACTCGTCCTCCATCTCATCGAACTGGCGGGCGATGATTTCCAGCTGCGTTGTCAACGCCCATTCGGCGTTGTAGAGCCGATCGGTGATCCAGTGTTTGACGCCGCTGGTCAGCGCCTCGTCCTGCAGCAGCATCAGGTGCACGTCGAGCATGGCCGCCAGTTCGTGCGGCGCATCGTTCGGCCCCATTTGCGCAACGCTCACCTGCAGCCGGTGCAGTTCATCGACAACCGCATTGCGGCCTGCGCGCAAGCGATCAATTTCGGATTGGACGTGGTCCGCCTCGATGAAATAGTGCGCGACGTCGACCCGGCTGGAGGCCATCAGAATGGCGCGCCCAATCGCGACGCCGCGCGCCACGGGCAGGCCGTGCACCGAGAACGTCATGGTCGCAACGCCTCGGCGGCGGCTCGGCAAGCGGCGGCGCCTACGGTCATTCCGCCTCGCCGAACTTGTCTTCGATCAGCGCCAGCAAGGCGTCCATCGCCTCCTGTTCCCGCGCGCCTTCGGTATCCAGCTCCACGGTGGTGCCCTTGCCTGCGGCCAGCATCATGACCCCCATGATGCTCTTGGCATTGACCCGGCGCTCGCCGCGTGCGATCCAGACCTCGCAGGGGAAGCTGCCGGCCAATTTGGTCAGCTTGGCCGATGCCCTCGCGTGCAAGCCCAATTTATTGCTGATGATCGTGGTGGCTTTGATCATTACTTTTCCTCGCCTGATTCTGCGGTGCGGTGATGGCGACCTGCATGATGCCCCTGGCACCACCGTCCAATGCGCGAGACACCAGCGCGTCCAGCGGCTCATGTCGGTAGCTGACCGTGCGCAGCAGCATCGGCAGGTTGACGCCGGCGACCAGTTTGGAGCGGATCCCGTCCACGAGCTTCTGCGCCACGTTGCACGGCGTGGCGCCGAACACGTCGGTCAGCACCAAAACATGGGGCGTCGTCATCTGTGCCATCGCGATGCGCGCGGCTGAAAACGTTTCCTCGGGCGATACATGGGGCTGGACATCCAGCGATTTCAGACCCGTCTCGCAGTCCGGAAATACGTGCAGCGCACATTGCCGCAACGCATGCGCCAACGGCGCATGGGCGATGATTAGGATGCTGTTCATTTGCAGGACATTATCGGGTGACCCGTCGGCCAGCCCACACGCGCCTGAGGCACGTGGTCACCGCAAGGCCAGACTGGTGAAGAACGTTTGCGCAGCCAGGGGAACAGGCCTTGGCGCCAGCACCACTGCATGGAACACATGCACGCCCGCCGCATCGACCCGTGCGAACCAGCTTGCATCCAACGCCACCTCGCCGCCTTCGGCACTGCGGCCCAATGCCTGCATGCGTATCGATTGCGGTGCTTGCCAGGCACCTGCCAACGTGAACGGTTCCTCTCGCGGCAGTTCTGCCCGACTGTGGGCAAGCACGGCGACCCTCCAGCCGGCGAGCACTGCCTGCGCCTCGCCAGTGTCTGCCACCAGCACGTGCGATACGGCGAAAGTCGCGCCATCGGCCTGACAGCCCACCATGGAAAGTGAACGCGTCCGCCCTCCCATGCTGACATCGCGCGTCACGGCGTCCGGCTTGCAAGGCAGCAACATCGACAGCGCACCGCCATCCAGGCGAACGTCGCGCCAGTTCAATGCGGGACTGCAACCCAGCATCGCCACAGCCAGGCATGCGCACCACCACTTGCGTTTGTCGAACATCGCGGAATTATCGAATGGCGCTCTGCCCCCGCGCGGCCTGGCGCCCTCGAGCCAGCACGTCTGAACTTTTTGGGTATTCTCGGGTCGCTCATGCTCATCAACAGTTGACATGCATCGCCCCGCCACACTTGCCTCCCGCCCACCCTCATGAAAAAGTTCTACACCCTTGGTGGCGTTGCTGCACTGCTGACTGCCGGCGTGCTCGGCTACCAGGTGATGGCGTCTCCCACCAGCGCCCCGGCAGCCCACTACGTGCTGCTGGACGGCAGCAAGCGCACCACAGAAGACTTCAAAGGGCGGGTCACCTTGGTGAATTTCTGGGCGACGAGTTGCGTGACGTGCGTGGCGGAGATGCCACGCATCGTGGCGACGTATGACAAATTCAAATCGCGTGGCTATGACACGTTAGCCGTCGCCATGCAGTACGACCCGCCGAGCTACGTCGTGAACTTCGTCGAGACCCGCAAGTTGCCGTTTCGCGTTGCCATCGACAACACGGGTGCCGTGGCCAAGGCGTGGGGTGAGATTCAGTTGACGCCGACCACGTTCGTCGTCAACAAGCGTGGGGAGATCGTGAAGCGCTATGTGGGCGAGCCTGACTTTGCGGAACTGCACATCCTGATCGAAAAGCTGCTGCAGGAAGCCTGAGGCGCAGGCGCCTGCACGCTGCTGCCGGAACGCGTCATGGCCGGCGTTGCAACCAGCACTCGAAGCGCGCCTGTGATCTGCCGGCCCGCCTGTTCCATTGGGGCGCGCCCTCTGTGGTCGGCCTGTCACCGCCCCAGTAGGCGGCAGCGCCATGACTCCGCAACTCCGGTTGGGCCACGCCGTCATGGCCACGGCTCTTGCTCCGAATGTTGGGGGGCGTCGACGGCCGGCGGCCGCGTCACGGGGGTGCCGCAAGCTGCGGTTGCGCTGCTCAGAGCATGCGCCAATGCGCTCGTTACACTGCAGCACACCCAGACCCCCGCCGCCTGTCCAGAATTGACGACACCGATCATCCACATCATCCAGCCGTCCTCGGCCGGCGAGCTGGACGCCACGATCCAGATCTTCCAGGAATATGCCGACAGCCTGGGAGTGGACTTGGCGTTCCAGAACTTCACGGCCGAACTCGCCACCCTGCCCGGTGAATACGCTGCCCCACGTGGCACGCTGCTCCTGGCACTGGTCGACGACGCGGTGGCGGGGTGCTGTGCGCTACGTCCGCTGGACGAAGCTGACTATGCCAACGCCTGCGAGATGAAGCGACTTTACGTACGCAAGGCGTTTCGTGGATTCGGGCTGGGGCGGCAACTGGCGGAAACCGCCCTCGATGCGGCCCGCCGCGCGGGCTACACGCACGTGCTGTTGGACACCCTGGACGACATGGAGGCCGCGCGCGCGCTGTACGACGAGCTCGGTTTCGAAGAGGTTCCGCCCTACTACCACAACCCCATCGCGGGCGCACACTATCTCAAAGCCGCGCTGTAGCGCCCCATCAGGCCTTCGCTTGGGAGAGCAGCGTGGCAGCGTCGCTGACTTCGAACTTGCCAGGCGCCTCGACGTTCAAGGAGACCACCTTGCCGTCCTTGACCAGCATGGAATATCGATTGCTGCGCAGGCCCATGCCACGCGCCTCCAGGTCCAAAGTCAGGCCCGTGGCCTTGGCAAATGCGGCACTGCCATCGGCCAGCATCCGCACCTTGTCGCCCGATTTCTGGTCGCGCGCCCAGGCACCCATGACGAAGGCGTCGTTGACGCTCACACACCAAATTTCATCCACGCCCGCCGCCTTCAACGCGGCGTGCTGGTCGACGTAGCCGGGAACGTGCTTGGCCGAACAGGTCGGGGTGAAGGCCCCCGGAAGACCAAACACGGCAATGGTCTTGCCGGCTGCGGCCTTCGAGATGTCCACCGGGTTGGGGCCGATGCTGCAGCCTTCGCCCTCGACTTCCGAGTACTCCATCAGAGTGGCCGAGGGAAGGGTGTCGCCGACTTTGATCATGCTGATGCTCCTGTACGAAGATGAAACGATGAAACGATGCGGTCCGCGCAAAGCTGAAACGGAAAACGGCCCACATTGTGGGCCGTTTCAATTGGTGTCGCCAGCAACCACTGGCGATGACTCAGAGTGCGGGAGCCTTCTGCACAAGGCGCGTTGCAACCCAGTTCTTGGTCTTGGAGATAGGCCGGCTTTCCGTGATCTCGATTGTGTCGCCGAGCTTGAACTCGCCCTTTTCGTCATGGGCGTGGTACTTGCTCGAGCGGCCGATGATCTTGCCGTAGAGCTCGTGCTTGACACGGCGCTCGATCAGCACGGTCACAGTCTTGGCGCGCTTGTCGCTGACAACCTTGCCAACCAGGGTGCGCTTGAGGGAGGGTTTTGCTTCCGTCATGGTGCTTCCTTACTTGGCGGCCGATTCGGCCAGCTGCTTCTGCGCCAGGATGGTCTTGGCGCGCGCGATGTCGCGGCGCGTCGAACGCAACGTCGAAACATTGTTCAGCTGCTGCGTGCCCTTTTGCATGCGCAGGCCGAAATGGGCCTTTTGCAGCGCCTTGACTTCGGCTTGCAGGCCGGCAGCATCTTTGCCGCGCAGGTTGTTGCGGGATTCAGTAATTTTGGACATGGTCGTTTCCTGGATCACTGGCCGATCATGCGGCTGACGAACGTCGTGCGCAGCGGCAGCTTGGCAGCCGCCAGGCGAAACGCCTCGCGGGCCAGCTCTTCCGGCACACCGACGATCTCAAACACGATCTTGCCAGGCTGGATCTCGGCCACGTAGTACTCAGGGTTGCCCTTGCCGTTGCCCATACGCACTTCTGCGGGCTTTTGCGAGATGGGCTTGTCCGGGAACACGCGGATCCAGATGCGGCCGCCACGCTTGACGTGACGCGAAATCGCACGACGAGCGGACTCAATCTGACGCGCAGTCAGACGACCCCGATCCGTGCACTTCAGGCCGAAGTCACCGAATGCCACCGAGCTGCCCCGGGTGGCGATGCCGGTGTTACGGCCCTTTTGCTCTTTGCGGTACTTGCGACGAGCAGGTTGCAACATGTTTATTCTCCTTTACCGTCAGCAGCGGGTGCTGCAGGCGCGGCTACCTTGCGGACGCGCTGAACGGTAGATTTCGGCGCAGCTGCGCCTGATGCATCGGTAGGCTTGTCGGAACCATCAGCCGGGGCAGCTGCGCCACCCATGGGGCGGCGCGGGCCGCGCGCTGGCGGACGGTCATTGCCGCCGGGACGACCACCACGGTCGTCACGACGAGGACCACGCGGACGACGCTCTTCTTCGGGGCGGGCTTCCTGCATGACAGGTGCATCGCCACGACCCAGCGTGTCGCCCTTGTAGACCCAGACCTTGACACCGATGATGCCGTAGGTGGTCTTCGCTTCGGACGTGCCGTAGTCGATGTCGGCACGCAATGTATGAAGCGGCACGCGACCTTCGCGATACCACTCGCAACGTGCGATTTCGATGCCGTTCAAGCGGCCCGACGACATGATCTTGATGCCCTGTGCGCCCAGACGCATCGCGTTCTGCATCGCGCGCTTCATGGCGCGGCGGAACATGATGCGCTTTTCCAGCTGCTGGGTGATCGAGTCGGCAATCAGCTTGGCATCGATTTCAGGCTTGCGCACTTCTTCGATGTTGACGGCCACCGGCACTCCCAGCTGTTTCGCCAGTTCGCGCTTGAGGTTCTCGATGTCCTCGCCCTTCTTACCGATCACCACACCCGGACGCGCCGAGAAGATGGTGATGCGGGCGTTCTTGGCAGGACGCTCGATCAGCACGCGCGACACCGAAGCGTTCTTCAGCTTCTTCTTCAGGTACTCGCGCACCTTGATGTCTTCGGCCAGCATGCCGGCGAAGTCCTTGTTGCTGGCGTACCAGCGGCTGGACCAGTTACGGCTGACCGCGAGGCGGAAGCCGGTTGGATGGATTTTCTGTCCCATAGCTTTCCAGACCTTTAGTTGCCAACCGTCACGTACACATGGCACGTGGGCTTGCTGATGCGGTTGCCACGGCCTTTGGCGCGAGCGGCGAAACGCTTGAGCGTGGCGCCTTGCTCGACGTAGATGGTCTTGACCTTCAACTCGTCGATGTCGGCACCGTCGTTGTGCTCGGCGTTCGCGATCGCGGACTCCAGCACCTTCTTGATGATGACGGCGGCCTTCTTCTGCGTGAACTGCAGCGTGTTCAGCGCTTGGTCCACCTTCTTGCCGCGGATCAGGTCAGCGACCAGGCGGCCCTTGTCGACCGACAGACGAACGCCCCGGAGGACTGCACGTGTTTCCATGGTCTTTCCTTACTTCTTCTGGACTTTTTTGTCCGCAGGATGGCCCTTGAAAGTCCGGGTCAGCGCGAACTCGCCCAGCTTGTGGCCCACCATTTGGTCGGTGATATAGACCGGCACGTGTTGCTTGCCGTTGTGCACCGCGATCGTCAGGCCGATGAACTCGGGCAGGATCATGGAGCGACGCGACCAGGTCTTGATCGGCTTCTTGTCCTTGGTGGTCACGGCCTTGTCGGCCTTGGCAACCAAGTGATGGTCCACGAAGGGACCCTTCTTGAGAGAGCGGGTCATGTGCTATCCCTTACTTCTTGCGACGCGACACGACCATCACCTGGGTGCGCTTGTTGTTGCGGGTGCGGTAACCCTTGGTCAGGTTGCCCCATGGGTCGACAGGATGGCGGCCTTCGCCGGTCTTGCCTTCACCACCACCGTGGGGGTGGTCGACCGGGTTCATCACCACACCGCGAACGGTCGGGCGGATACCCATCCAGCGCGTCACACCGGCCTTGCCCAGACGGCGCAGGCTGTGCTCTTCGTTGGCCACTTCGCCAATGGTCGCGCGGCATTCGATGTGGATCTTGCGAACCTCACCAGAGCGCATGCGGACCTGGGCGTAGGTGCCTTCGCGTGCCAGCAGCGTCGCAGACGTACCAGCCGAACGCGCGATCTGCGCGCCCTTGCCGGGCTGCAACTCGATGCAGTGGATCGTCGAGCCCACCGGGATGTTGCGGATCGGCAGCGTGTTGCCCGCGCGGATCGGCGCTTCGGCACCGGACAGCAACGTGGCGCCGGCTTCCAGACCACGCGGCGCAATGATGTAGCGACGCTCGCCGTCGGCATAGCACACCAGAGCGATGTGGGCCGAACGGTTCGGGTCGTACTCAATGCGCTCGACCTTGGCGGGGATACCGTCCTTGTTGCGCACGAAGTCGACGACGCGGTAGTGGTGCTTGTGACCACCGCCGCGATGGCGAATCGTGATGTGACCGTTGTTGTTGCGGCCAGCCTTCTGGAACTGGGATTCCAGCAAGGGTGCGTGCGCCGGACCCTTGTACAGGTGGTCACGCGTGACCTTCACCATGCCGCGACGGCCTGGCGAAGTGGGTTTCATCTTGATGACGGCCATTACGCACCTTCCCCGGTCAGATGGAGTTCTTGTCCAGGCTGCAGGGTCACATACGCCTTGCGCACGTTGTCCCGGCGGCCCATGGACTTGCCGAAGCGCTTGGACTTGCCCTTGGTGTTGACCACGGACACGCCCTTGACCTCGACCTTGAACATCAGCTGCACAGCAGCCTTGATCTCATGCTTGGTCGCGTCCTGCAGGACCTTGAAGGTCACGGCATTGGACTTTTCGGCAACCATGGTGGCCTTCTCGGACACCACGGGCGCCACGAGGACCTTCATCAGGCGGCCTTCGTCGAACTGTTGAGTGGACTTGGAGGAGCTCATGCGAACATCTCCTTGAGTTTGTCCATGGCAGCCTTGGTCACCAGGACTTTCTTGTAATGCACCAGCGAAACCGGGTCGGCGTAGCGTGGCTCGACGACCAGCACGTTGACCAGGTTACGGGACGCGAGGTACAGGTTTTCGTCGACTTCGTCGGCAATCACCATGACCGAGGATGCCAGGTTCATGGCCTTCAGGCGCGCAGCCAACGGCTTGGTCTTGGGCGAATCCACAGCAAGGGACTCGACCACAGCCAAACGGCCTTCACGGGCCAGCTGCGAGAAGATGGACGCCATGCCGGCGCGGTACATCTTCTTGTTGATCTTCTGCGTGAAGTTTTCGTCCGGCATGTTCGGGAAAATCCGACCGCCCCCGCGCCACAGCGGCGAAGACGTCATACCGGCACGTGCGCGACCCGTACCCTTTTGCTTGAAGGGCTTCTTGGTCGAGTGATGGACCTGCTCACGGTCCTTCTGCGCACGCGTGCCCTGGCGGGCGTTGGCCTGGTAGGCCACCACGACCTGGTGCACCAGGTCTTCGTTGTAGGCACGACCGAACACGGTGTCGGGCACGTCCACCTTGGACGCGGCTTGACCCTGGTCGTTGAGGAGTTCGAGCTGCATCAGTTCGCTCCCTTTTCAATCTTGGCCTTGATGGCCGGACGCACCGTCACGAAGCCACCTTTGGAGCCGGGCACGGCGCCGCGGATCAGCAGCAGCTGACGCGCTTCGTCGATGCGGATCACGTCGAGGTTCTGCGTGGTCACGGTGTCGTCGCCGAGGTGGCCCGACATCTTCTTGCCGGGAAACACGCGGCCGGGATCCTGCGCCATGGAGATCGAGCCGGGCACGTTGTGCGAACGGCTGTTGCCGTGCGATGCGCGCTGCGACTTGAAGTGGTGACGCTTGATGGTGCCCGCGAAGCCCTTGCCGATCGTCGTGCCTTGCACATCGACCTTTTGACCCACGGCGAACAGCGAAGCCACGGCTACGGTAGAACCGGCCTGGTACTGGGCTGCCACATCGGCGGTCAGGCGGAATTCCTGGACGACTTCACCGGCTTCCACACCTGCCTTGGCAAGGTGGCCGGCTTGCGGCTTGGTCACACGCGAAGCTTTGCGCGCGCCGAACGTTACCTGCAGGGCAACGTAGCCGTCATTCTCTTGGGTCTTGACCTGGGTCACACGGTTGTTGGACACATCGACCACCGTGACGGGCACTGCATCGCCATCGTCGGTGAACAAACGCATCATCCCAACCTTGCGCCCCAGCAACCCCAGCGAGTTGCTTTGACTCATAGTTTTCTCCGTAACTCTCACCACCACAACTGCAATTGGCTGCGGCGATCCTCTACCAACAAGCAAAGGACGACGTGAAAGACTGTTGATGAACCCCTGCCCAAAATGAGCAGAGCCAAAAATTATAGCGCGAAGCCGCCGCAAGGGCAACTTCGCGCTTTTGGATATAGCGACCGAGGCCGCTTGCCGCAAATTACTGCAGCTTGATCTCGACGTCGACGCCAGCTGGCAGGTCCAGCTTCATCAGGGCATCCACGGTCTTGTCCGTCGGGTCGACGATGTCCATCAGACGCTGATGCGTGCGGATTTCCAACTGGTCACGGCTGGTCTTGTTGACGTGCGGCGAACGCAGGATGTCGAAACGCTTCATGCGCGTCGGCAGGGGCACCGGGCCCTTGACGATGGCGCCGGTGCGCTTGGCGGTGTCGACGATCTCGGCAGCGGACTGGTCGATCAGCTTGTAGTCGAAGGCCTTCAGGCGGATGCGGATCTTCTGCTTGGTAGACATGGTGCTTCCTTGTGCTCAGTTCCGCTTACGCGATGATCTTGGCCACGACGCCAGCGCCGACCGTCTTGCCGCCTTCGCGGATGGCGAAGCGCAGGCCTTCTTCCATGGCGATCGGGTTGATCAGCTTGACCGTGATGCTGACGTTGTCGCCGGGCATGACCATTTCCTTGCCTTCAGGCAACTCGATCGCGCCGGTCACGTCCGTCGTGCGGAAGTAGAACTGCGGGCGGTAGTTGTTGAAGAAGGGCGTGTGGCGGCCGCCTTCGTCCTTGCTCAGCACGTAGATTTCGGACGTGAAGTGCGTGTGCGGCTTGATCGAGCCGGGCTTGCACAGCACTTGGCCGCGCTCGACTTCTTCGCGCTTGGTGCCGCGCAGCAAGATGCCCACGTTGTCGCCTGCCTGGCCTTGGTCCAGCAGCTTGCGAAACATTTCCACGCCGGTGCAGGTGGTCTTGGCGGTGGCCTTGATGCCGACGATTTCGATTTCTTCACCGACCTTGACGATGCCGCGCTCGACACGACCGGTCACCACGGTGCCGCGGCCAGAGATGGAGAACACGTCTTCGACGGGCATCAGGAAGGCGCCGTCCACTGCACGCTCGGGCAGGGGGATGTAGGTGTCCAGCGCTTCGGCCAGCTTCAGGATAGCGCCCTCGCCCAGCTCACCCTTGTCGCCTTCCATGGCCAGCTTGGCGCTGCCGTGGATGATGGGGGTGTTGTCGCCGGGGAAGTCGTACTTGTCCAGCAGCTCGCGCACTTCCATTTCGACCAGTTCGAGCAGTTCGGCGTCATCCACCATGTCGCACTTGTTCAGGAACACGATGATGTAGGGCACGCCGACCTGGCGGGCCAGCAGGATGTGCTCGCGCGTCTGGGGCATGGGGCCGTCTGCGGCAGAGCACACCAGGATGGCGCCGTCCATCTGCGCGGCACCGGTGATCATGTTCTTGACGTAGTCGGCGTGGCCGGGGCAGTCGACGTGGGCATAGTGGCGGTTGGCCGTCTCGTATTCCACGTGCGCGGTGTTGATCGTGATGCCGCGGGCCTTTTCTTCTGGAGCCGCATCGATCTGGTCGTACGCCTTGGCCTGGCCGCCGAACTTGGCTGCCAGCACGGTGGTGATCGCCGCCGTCAGCGTGGTCTTGCCGTGGTCCACGTGACCGATCGTGCCGACGTTGACGTGCGGCTTGGTCCGTGCGAATTTCTCTTTTGCCATATCAAATCTCCAAAGAGCATGTCCCGTGAAAGGGTTTTACGTCTGCACGGCATTGCTGGTTCGTCACGCACGGGCACGTGACGGCACACCGTCGCAGACAGGGAAAAGTTACTTAGTACGGGAAGCCACGATGGCTTCGGCCACATTGCGGGGAGCTTCGGAATAGTGCTTGAACTCCATCGTGTACGTGGCGCGACCTTGCGTGGCCGAGCGCAGCGTGGTGGAGTAGCCGAACATCTCCGACAGCGGCACTTCGGCCCGGATGGCCTTGCCGCCACCGACCATGTCGTCCATGCCCTGCACCATGCCGCGACGCGAGGACAGATCGCCCATCACGGTGCCGGCGTAGTCTTCAGGCGTCTCGACTTCCACGGCCATCATGGGCTCGAGGATGACCGGGCCGGCTTTGCGGCAGCCTTCCTTGAAACCGAAGATGGCGGCCATCTTGAACGCCAGCTCGTTCGAGTCCACGTCGTGGTAGGAGCCGAAGTGCAGCGTGACCTTCACGTCCACCACCGGATAGCCGGCCAGCACGCCCTGGGTCACGGCTTCGTTGATGCCCTTTTCCACCGCGGGAATGTACTCGCGCGGCACCACGCCACCCTTGATCGCGTCCACGAACTCAATGCCCTTGCCGGCCTCGTTCGGTTCGATCTTCAGCACGACGTGGCCGTACTGGCCCTTGCCGCCGGACTGACGCACAAACTTGCCTTCGGCTTCTTCGATGGTCTTGCGGATCGTCTCGCGGTAGGCCACCTGCGGCTTGCCGACGTTGGCTTCCACGCCGAACTCGCGCTTCATGCGGTCCACGATGATTTCGAGGTGCAGCTCGCCCATGCCGGCGATCAGCGTCTGGCCAGACTCTTCATCGGTCTTGACGCGGAACGACGGGTCTTCAGCAGCCAGGCGTTGCAGCGCAATGCCCATCTTTTCCTGGTCGGCCTTGGTCTTGGGCTCCACCGCCTGCGTGATCACGGGCTCGGGGAACACCATGCGCTCCAGGATGATCGGCGAGCCCACATCGGCCAGCGTCTCGCCCGTGGTCACGTCCTTCAGACCCACGCAGGCAGCGATGTCGCCGGCGCGGATTTCATCGACTTCCACGCGGTCGTTCGCCATCATCTGCACGATACGGCCGATGCGCTCTTTCTTGCCCTTGACGGAGTTGAACACCGTGTCGCCCTTGGACAGCACGCCCGAGTAGACGCGCACGAAGGTCAGCTGGCCCACGAACGGGTCGGTCATCAACTTGAACGCCAGTGCCGAGAACTTCTCGCCGTCGTCCGCCTTGCGGGTGATGGGCTTCTCGTCCTCGTCGGTACCGGTCACGTCCGGGATGTCCACGGGCGAAGGCAGGTAGTCGATCACGGCGTCCAGCATGCGCTGAACGCCCTTGTTCTTGAAGGCCGTGCCGCACAGCATCGGGTGGATTTCCGTCGCGATCGTGCGCGTACGCAAGCCGAGCTTGATTTCGTCTTCCGTGAGCGCGCCCTCTTCGAGGTACTTGTTCATCAGCTCTTCGCTGGCCTCGGCAGCCGCCTCGACCATCTTCTCGCGCCATTCCTCGGCCAGGGCCACGAGGTTTGCCGGGATTTCCTGGTAGTCGAACTTCATGCCCTGCGAAGCCTCGTCCCACAGGATGGCCTTCATCTTCAGCAGATCGACCACGCCGACGAAGTTTTCTTCGGCGCCGATCGGGATCACCACGGGCACGGGGTTGGCCTTCAGGCGCAGCTTCATCTGGTCATAAACCTTGAAGAAGTTGGCACCGGTACGGTCCATCTTGTTCACAAACGCCAGACGGGGCACCTTGTACTTGTTGGCCTGGCGCCAAACGGTTTCCGACTGCGGCTGCACGCCACCCACGGCGCAATAGACCATGCAGGCGCCGTCCAGCACGCGCATGGAACGCTCGACTTCAATGGTGAAGTCCACGTGACCGGGGGTGTCGATGATGTTGAAGCGGTGCTCGGGGTAGGACAGGTCCATCCCCTTCCAGAAACAGGTCACGGCAGCCGAGGTGATCGTGATGCCGCGCTCTTGCTCCTGCTCCATCCAGTCCATGGTCGCCGCGCCATCGTGCACTTCGCCGATCTTGTGGTTCACACCGGTGTAGAACAGGATGCGCTCGGTGGTCGTCGTCTTGCCGGCGTCGATGTGCGCCGAGATGCCGATGTTGCGGTAGCGCTCGATGGGGGTTTTGCGGGCCATGAAATTACTCCATTAATGGCGTGAAGCCCGCCCGTCGGCAACGACGGGTCGGGCTCCAGACCTCTCAGACAGGGATATGAGGATCAGAAACGGAAGTGGCTGAAGGCCTTGTTGGCCTCTGCCATGCGGTGCACTTCGTCGCGCTTCTTCATCGCACCACCGCGGCCTTCGGTGGCTTCCATCAGCTCGTTGGCCAGGCGCAGGGACATGGACTTCTCGCCGCGCTTGCGGGCGGCTTCCTTGATCCAGCGCATCGACAACGCCAGGCGGCGCACCGGGCGCACTTCCACGGGCACCTGGTAGTTCGCGCCACCGACGCGGCGGGATTTCACCTCAACCATCGGCTTGACATTGTTGATGGCCATGGTGAAGGCTTCGACCGGGTCTTTGCCCGGGTTCTTCTTCTCGATGAAGTCGAGTGCGCCATAGATGATGCGCTCGGCGACGGCCTTCTTGCCGCCTTCCATGATCACGTTCATGAACTTGGACAGCTCGACATTGCCGAACTTGGGATCCGGCAGGATTTCACGCTTGGGTACTTCGCGACGACGTGGCATTTTTCACCTCTTTGCTTCAGTTGGCCTTCTTGCGAGGGCCGCGGGAGCCATCTGGACTCCCACTTACTCGACCCGACATGGGTCACTACGCTGCATCACCGCGCCACGCGGCAAACAGCACCTTGAACTCAAACCGACAGAAGGCTTACTTAGCCTTCGGCTTCTTCGCGCCGTACTTGGAACGCGACTGCTTGCGGTCTTTCACGCCTTGCAGATCCAGTGAACCGCGCACGATGTGGTAACGCACACCCGGCAGATCCTTGACACGGCCGCCGCGGACCAGCACCACGCTGTGTTCCTGCAGGTTGTGGCCTTCACCGCCGATGTACGAGATGACCTCGAAACCGTTGGTCAAACGCACCTTGGCGACCTTGCGAAGCGCCGAATTCGGCTTCTTCGGGGTCGTGGTGTAGACCCGGGTGCACACGCCGCGGCGCTGGGGAGAGTTCTGCATGGCAGGACTCTTGGATTTGATCGTCTCGACCTCGCGGCCCTGACGCACTAGTTGATTGATGGTTGGCACTCAAGCCTCCTTGTGATGACCGGTGGCAACCGGCGCCCCAACAGCGCCCCACCAGTCGACAACCGTTTGAAACGGCAAACGTGATTCCCTCGGAAATTCCGAAAAGCCTGCGAGTATAGCCGGGTGGCTGACGGGCCGCAATCCTGGGTGGTGCGTGCTACTTGATCCAAAGCCGCAAGGCATCCCAGGCGCGTCCCAGCACGCCGGCCTGCTCGACCGGCTCCAGCACCACCAGCGGCACGCTGATGAGTTGCTGCTCGCCCAGCGAGACCTTCAGCGTGCCCACGGCCTGACCCTTGGTGAACGGCGCCACCAGTGGATCAGGGCGGGCAATGTCAGTCTTGACCTTGCTGGCGCTGCCTGAAGGCACTGCCACGACAACAGGCTCCGGCCGGCCCAGCTTCAGGATATTCTCCTTGCCCTTCCAGACCGGCACCGAGACGATCGCCTGGTTGGCATCGAACAGCTTGACGCCCTCGTAGGCGGTGTAGCCCCAGTTCAGCAGCTTCTGCGACTCGTTGGCGCGCGCGTTTTCGCTGCTCGCGCCCAGCACGATGGCCAGCAGACGACGACCACCCGTCAGATTGGGAAAATCACGCTTGGCCGTGGTGATCATGCAATAGCCCGCCGCATTGGTATGGCCCGTCTTCAGGCCATCGACCGTGGGGTCGCGGAACAGCAGCAGGTTGCGGTTGGTGTCGTTGGACACCGGCGTGCCCTGGTAGCGGTATTTCCTGATGCTGTAGTAGTGCACGTACTCGGGAAAGTCGAGCATCAGACGCGTCGACAGCACCGCCAGGTCGCGCGCCGTCGTCGTATGGCCGGCCTCGGTCAGCCCTTCCGGGTTCTTGTAGCCCGTGTTCTTCATGCCCAGCACCTTGGCCTGCTCGTTCATGAGCTGCACGAAGCGCTCGACCGTGCCGCCCACGCCTTCGGCCAATGCCATCGTGGCGTCGTTGCCCGACTGGACGATCATGCCCTTGATCAAATCTTCGACCGGCACTTGCATCTTCGGGTCGATGAACATGCGCGAGCCTGGCATCTTCCAGGCGCGCTGGCTCACGGGGAGCGCCTGGTCCAGCGCGACCTTCTTCGACTTGAGCGCGTCGAACACGAGGTACGCCGTCATCAACTTGGTGAGCGAGGCCGGCTCCACCGGCGTGTCGGCGTCCTTTTCCACCAGGACCTGGTTGGCGGTGACATCGACCAGCAGATAAGCCCGCGCGGCAACTTCGGGGCCTTGGGGGACCTGGGCGGACGCCAGGCCGACGACAACCGCCAGCAGCGAAGCCAGCAGTGCTTTGAGAACACAGTTCATGGGATCAGAAAATAAGGAAGGGGCGCGCCGCCATTCAGACGGCGGCGCAGATCAGACAGCGAAAGAAGCCCGCAGATGGCGGACGACCAGGCTCTTGAGAAGCGGCAATTGTCCGTGAAAGAAATGGCCACCCCCGGGCACCACGGTAACAGGCAGTGACTGCGGCCGCGCCCAATCCATCACCGAGGCCAGGGGCACCGTGTCGTCTGCCTCACCGTGCACGATCAGGCTGCGCTCGTGCAACGACGCAGACAGCGGCGCGACGTCGAAGCGCGAGGCGGCAGTGCCGATCAGCACCAGTGTCTCGACCGGGCGCTCCGCAGGTACCGCCAGCAGCGCACGGCTGACCACGAAGGCGCCGAACGAGAAACCCGCCAGCGCCACCGGCGCCGCCGCATCGCCACCCACCTGCGCCAGCACCGAGATGAAATCCTCGGCCTCGCCCTGCCCTGCGTCGTGCACGCCTGCGGACTTGCCAACGCCTCGGAAGTTGAAACGCACGGCTGTCCACCCGCACTGCACGAAGGCCCGCGCCAGGGTCTGCACGACCTTGTTGTCCATGGTGCCGCCGAACAGGGGATGCGGGTGCGCAATCAGCGCCACGCCACGCGCCGGAACATCGGTGGCCGCTGCGTCACGCAGCGCCTCGATCGGGCCGGCGGGCCCTTGCAGCATCAGGCGCTCGGTGGAGGCGTTCATGCCGGCGCTCCGCTCATCGGCCCAGGTGCGCCGGCGTGCGCAGCCGCTCGACGACCTGCCCGTTCTTCAGGTGTGATTCGACGATCTCATCGATGTCCTGTGCGTCCACATAGCTGTACCAGACAGCCTCGGGGTAGACCACCGCCACGGGGCCCGCAGCGCAGCGGTCCAGGCAGCCCGCCTTGTTCACGCGCACCTGGCCCGGGCCCGCCAGGCCCGCCGCCTTGACCTGCGCCTTGCAGCGATCGAAGCCCTCCTGCGCGTTGTGGTGGGCACAACTGTCCTCACCGTTCTGGCGGTCGTTGAGGCAGAAGAAGATGTGTCGCTCGTAGTACGAAGATTCGCTCATCCAGGCATTCTAGAAAGCTCGGGCTTCAACTGCCTCGCGCCGGCTCTGGTCGCGACAGGCGCAGCAGCAGGTAGGCCCCTGCCGCGAATGGCCACAGCCAGCCCAGCCACTGGGCCAGGCCATGGAAGCGAATGAATCGGCCCTGCTCCCAGTCCTGCAGCGTCTGCGCGAAGTACGCACTGGTCGGCGCCTGGTTCAACACGCTCAGGTGCAGCACCAGCGCCAGCAGCGCCAACGCCGTGCAGACGCGCGCACGCAGCGGCAGCAACAGCACGGCCATCAGCACGGCGGCTGCCCAGCCCACGCGCACCGGCAGGCTCCACCACTCCCAGGCATGCACGGGCCCATAACTCAGCGCTGCCGACAGGCCGGTCGCCCCGGCGCCCAGCAGCGTCAGCACCAGCAGGAACCAGGCACGCCGGCGCACACCCGCGATGACGCCGTAGCCGATCAGGCACGGAATCAACGCGCCCAGCATCACGCAGACCATCTCGGTGCCGGGCACCATGGGCTGCAGCTCGATCTCGCGCACCGGCAGCCAGTCCAGGAACGGTGTGTCGGCCAGCTGCTCGGCCAGCGCAGATTCGAGCCGCTCGAACACCTGGCCCAGCCCCAGCGGCACGGCCGCAGGAAACAGCAGCGCCGGTGGCCACAGCGCCAGCAGCACCATGGCGCCGCGCGCATCGAAGGTCAGCCAGCCCGCGCGAAAGCGGCTCCAACGGTCGATGGTGCCGGTGCGCTGCAGCAGTTGCGCCAGCACGGCACCCAACAGACTGCCCGCCGCATTCAGCGCGAGATCGACGTTCGAGGGCACGCGCCGCGGCAGATAGCCCTGTGCCATCTCCATCAGCAGCGAGACGCCCGCGCCTGCGAGCGTGGCCAGCAGCACCGGCCAGCGCGTGCGCCCCGATCGGAGCCCCGCCAGCGCGAGCAGGAAGCCCAGCGGCGCATAGCCCGCGACGTTGACCTGCACGTCGAACCAGGTCCACCAGCGCGGCAGTGCCGCCCCCAGAAACGACCAGGGCGCGATGCCCTGGTCGCGCCAGCCTTCGAACGGGTACAGGCTGGCATAGACCACCAGGCCTGCGTAGGCCAGCGCGAGCGGCCAGGCCGATGTCTTGTGCGCAGCTGTCGGAGGCACCGGCCGGCGCGTCAGAACGGCTTGACCACCGCCAGCACGACCGCTGCCACCAGCAGCAGCACCGGCGCCTCGTTGAACCAGCGGTACCACACATGGCTGCGCGTGGGCTGCCCGTTGCGAAAGCGCCGCAGCTGCGCGGCGCAGGCATGGTGATAGCCCAGCACCAGCAGCACCACGAACAGCTTGGCATGCATCCAGCCGTTGCCCTCGCTGGCTGGGCCGCGTCCGATGCCGTAGTACAGCCACAGCGTCAGCCCCAGCGCCAGCGCCGGCACCGCCAGCAGCGTGGAAAAGCGCAGCAGCTTGCCCGCCATCAGTAGCAGCCGCTCACGCTCGGCGCCGGACTGCGGCGGGACCATGGCCAGATTGACGAAGATGCGGGGGAGATAGAACAGACCGGCGAACCAGCTGGCGACGAACACGATGTGGAAGGACTTGACCCAGAGCATCGTCCCAGTTTAGGACACCGGGCCACAGGCGCGGAGCGATGCGGCCGTTCAAAAAAATACCCCGACCGAGGGCCGGGGCCTGAAGCCCGTTAGCTGTTACACATCGAGGCTCCCGCTCAGGGAGGTGAAGCGGGGGTGGGCGGTGAAACCGCCCGCAGCCAATCTAGCAAACGCCGATAGGGGCAGCAAGTGGGTTTGCCCCAGGCCCGCCCCCCGCACCACCCGCACCACGCGCACCACGCGCGCGCCAGGGCGATCAGGCACAATTTTCCCCATGAGCCAGCCCCACCTCTCCCCCCTTGCCGCCTTCCCCGCCGCCCGCCCGCGCCGCTTGCGGCGCGATGCCTTCACGCGCGATCTGGTGCGTGAGCACACGCTGACCGCGCACGATCTGATCTACCCGGTGTTCGTGCTGGATGGCGCAGGCCGGCGCGAGGCCGTGGCCTCCATGCCCGGCGTGGAGCGCCTGAGCCTGGACCAGCTGCTGCCCGTGGCAGAAGAGTGCGTGCGGCTGCAGATCCCGGTGATGGCTCTGTTCCCGGTGATCGACGCGTCGCTGAAGGCGGAAGACGGGCGCGAAGCGCACAACCCCGACGGGCTGATTCCGTGCGTGGTGCGTGCATTGAAGGAGCGCTTCCCGCAGCTCGGCGTCATGACCGACGTGGCGCTGGACCCTTACACCAGCCACGGCCAGGACGGCCTGCTCGACCCCACCGGCTACATCGTGAACGACGCCACCACCGCCGTGCTGGTGCGCCAGGCGTTGACGCAGGCCGAGGCGGGCGTGGACATCCTGGCGCCCAGCGACATGATGGACGGGCGCATCGGCGCGATCCGCCAGGCGCTGGAAGCGCGCGGCCTGGTGCACACGCGGATCATGGCCTACAGCGCCAAGTACGCCTCGGCCTTTTACGGCCCGTTCCGCGACGCCGTAGGCTCGGCTGCCAACCTCGGCAAAAGTAACAAGAAGGTCTACCAGATGGACCCGGGCAACACCGACGAAGCGCTACGCGAAGTCGCCATGGACATCGCCGAAGGCGCCGACATGGTGATGGTCAAACCCGGCATGCCCTACCTGGACGTGGTGCGCCGCGTGAAGGACCAGTTCGGCGTGCCCACCTTTGCCTACCAGGTCAGTGGTGAATACGCCATGCTCAAGGCCGCCGCGCAGAATGGCTGGCTGGACCACGACGCCGTGATGATGGAATCGCTGTTGGCCTTCAAACGCGCCGGCGCCAACGGTGTGCTGACCTACTTCGCGCTGGACGCCGCCCGGCTGCTGCGCGCCGCCTGACGCCGCTGGCATGCGCGTCTTTCACATCCAGGGCAGCCAGGTCACCGAGACCGGCCAGGTGCCCCAGGCAGACCCTGCTGCCGGCTTCATCTGGATCGCCTGTGCGCGCGACGAGTTCAAGAACCAGCTGGCCACCGTGCAGGCCGCGCTCGCGCAGCTGAGCGGCACCGCGCTGGTCGATCTGCACGTCTCCGATCTGCTCAACCAGCAACTGCCCTCGCGCTACGACTACACCTCGCAGTACGACCTGCTGGTGTTCCGCCGGCTGGCCAGCGGCGCCGGCCAGCACCGGCCCGGCGAGACCGGCCGCGAACGCCACGGGCCACCGGTGCTGCACCGCATCGACACCAGCGCCGTCGGCTTTGCCGTGTTCGACCAGGTTTTGTTGACCGTGCACCCCGAGGACTGCGCCGTGCGCGATGCCTTCGCCGCGCGGCTGCTGCAAGGTGCGGCCGAACCGCGCGAAGGCGGTGTGCTGCGCCAGCCGACCTCGCCGGCCGACCTGATGCTGCGCCTGGTGAACCACATGGTGGACGGCTACCTCGAACTGCGGCGCGAACTCACGCGGCAGATCGACCACTGGCAATCCGAGCTGCTGCACCCTCGGGCCCGGTTCCAGGCGTGGGCGACATTGCTCGACGTGCGCCTGGGGCTGCACCACCTCGACGAAATCTGCGAAGACCAGCGCGCCGCCGTGCAGGACTGGATCGACGCCATCGAAGCCTGGCCGCCGAGCGACACGCCGCTGGCGCAGCGCGAGCGTGACCTGCTGACAGTGCGCAGTCGCGACGTGCTGGAGCACATCGAACGCGTCGTGCACCACGTGCGCCGGCTGGAGCACAGCGCCGAGACCGCCGTGCAGATGCACTTCAGCATCCAGGGCAACCGCGCCAACGACATCATGCGCACGCTGACCGCGCTGACCGCCATCTTCCTGCCGCTGAACCTGATCGCCGGCATCTTCGGCATGAACTTCGAGTTCATCCCGCTGCTGCATAGCCAGCAGGGCTTCTGGTGGGCGATGGGCGCGATGGCGCTGATCACGCTGGTGCTGGTGGCGCTGTTCTGGCGCAAGCACTACCTGGTGTCGCGCAGCAGGCGCTAGCGCAGGCCAGCGGGCGCAGCGGCTGGCACAGACCGGAGGCCGTAGCTCGCGTCAGGCGCGCCAGCCGTATCAGTCGCATTGGTCGCATCAGTCGCATTGGTCGCGTCATATCAGCCGCGTCAGCCGGCCAATGCCAGCGCCAGCGGCTTGCGGGCACGAAATGCCCACTTCGATCCCATCCGGAACGATTCCAGCACCGTCGACGACGCGCTCGCGAAGAACAGCTCGTCGCGCAGCCCCAGCCGCTCGAAGGCGCGCCGCTGGCGCACCGAGCGCCGGCGCAGGTCGCCCTCGAATGCCTGGCCCTCGCCTTGCAATTGCTCGAAGAACGCCGCTGTGCGCGCCAGCCCTTGCAGCGCCGATTCGGACAGCGCCGGCACCGCGCGTGGCGCCGACAGGCGCGCCTGCGTGATGAACGGGTTCTGGCCCACCACCAGGCCCCAGGGCCGGCGGCCCTCGACCGGGTCCACGCTCAGCGCCTCCAGCTTGGTCAGCCCGAAATCGCGCGCCAGCGTCAGCCGCTGCGCCAGCCACGGGTCGCTCTGGCGCAATTGCTCGATGGCCTGGGCAGCGACCTGCGCATCGCCTGGCACCGGCAGCACCAGAGAGCGCAGCAGGCGCTGCGCATGGGCGTCGCCCTGCGCTGCGGCCGCGTGCAGCCAGCCGATGGCCTGCTCAGACTCGGCCAGCGTGCCGGCCGAGCGCAGCACCAGCGCGCCCAGCTTGCGCTGCGCCTCGGCCTGGCCCTTCGTTGCGGCCTTTTCCAGGAAGAAGCGCGCCAGCTGCGGGTTGGCCACCGACAGGCGGTGGTCGGCATGCGCGGCGTACAAATCCAGCCAGGCGTCGTCGCGGCCGGCATCGGCCGCGCGCAGCAGCAGCGCCACACCCTTGCGCATGTTGGCCGTACCGGTCAACCGCGCCGGGCTCAAAGGGCCGCTGGCGATGCCGCACAGCGCGCGGCCCAGCAGGCAGGCGGCGTCACGGTCGCCACGCGCCATGGCCATCTCCAGGCTGGCCTCGACCTGGTCGGGCGCCAGGCCGCGCAGGTCATGCCCACTGCGCTCGGCCTGCAGCAGCGCCGCCACCACCAGGTCCGACAGTGCATGCGTCAGCTTGGGCGCCAGGGCCAGCGCGAGCTGCAGGCAGTCGCCCAGCAGGACCTGGTCGCCGCCCTCACGCGCCTGGCGCGTGGCCATCACCGCCACCTGGGCCACGTCCAGCGCGGCGCTGCCGACGAGCGCCTGCGCCATCGCGTGCAGCGCATCGGCGGTGTGGGCCTGGCGCACCGCCGCCACAGCCTGGCGCGCCTCGATGTGACCGCCGGCCGCGGCCCGCTGCAGCCAGGCCTCGCCGGCCGCCACGCGGCTGTGCTGCACGCTCAACCACACCCCCAGTTTGAACTGGCCCAGCAGGCTGCCGGCCGCGGCGGCCTGCTGCAGTGCGTTCTCCTGCTGCAGCTGCAGCAAGTCCTGCAGCGGCAGGTTCTCGGCGATGGCGCGGGCCGTCTCGGGCAGATCGCGCACGCTGGGATGCGCCAGGTATTCCAGGCCGGTGGCGATGTGCTTGGGAAAGCCGTCGCCGCCGACCAGGTAGCGGCGGCCGGCCTCACCGCGTGCTGCCGCGTCGCCCTGGCGGGCCAGGGCCAGCAGTTGGATGTCTTGTCTGCGCATGCTGTTCAACTCCAGTGTGTTGCGGGGGCAGCACACCGGGCCGGCCTTCTGAGCCTTCTGCCCGGGTGCAGCCCCTCATTCAGGACTGGTTGGGAGCATAGAAATCGGCGCCTGACGGCAACATGGCGCGCGCATGACATTCGCGTCATGTTGGCGTGGCGCCGACCCATGTGAAAAAGCCCGCACCCCTTGCGGGATGCGGGCGAAAAATTCACCTTGGAGAAGCTCGCCAGCGCAGGCTGGCGAGGCGGGCAACGCCCGGCTTAGAACGCGTGGCGCAGACCGATGTCCAGGCCCTTGGAGTTGTCGTTCGCGCTGGTCAGCGTCGCGCCGTTCAGTGCGATGCCGGCGCCGCCCTTGTTCTTCACGTACGCAAACGTGGTGTAGAGGGCGGTGCGCTTGGACAGGTTGTGCACGTAACCCACGGCGAACTTGTCGGCCTTGGCATCGACGCCCAGGTACTCGAGCTCGGCACGCGACCACGAAGCGCGGATCTCACCTGCACCGACCGGCACCTTGGTGCCCACCGTGTAGGAGGTGGTTTCCGGATCGCCGAAGGTGGCGTTGCTGACCTCGGCCTGGCGGTAGCCGGCCAGCAGGCTGGCGGGGCCGAAGTTGTAGGCGCCTGCAACGCTCCAGTCCTTGATGTCACCGATGCGGAAGTTCGTCGCGTCGGCGGTGTAGTCGGTCTTGCCGTAGGCCAGGCTCACGTCCACCGGGCCGTTCTTGTAGCCGGCGCGGGCGGCGTAGCCATTGCCGTTGTCGCGCGTCGCGCCAGCGTTCTGCTCGCCACGGTAGGCCTGCAGGGCGCCGTAGAAGCCGCCGAAGTTCGGCGTGAAGTAGGCCACCGAGTTGTCGACGCGGGTGGCGACGGGGCCGCTCACGCCCAGCGTGGTGTTGGTCATGAGGGTCGCGCCCACACCGTTGTCGCCGAACGGGTCGGCAGCCGAGCCCGTCAGGTACTGCAGCGAGAAGTCACGGCCCAGGCGAATCTCGCCCCAGCCATCGCCCATCACGCTGACGGTGGCGCGGCGCGCGAAACGCAGGCCGCTGTCGTTGGCGATGGTGCCGAACTGGTTGTTGCCGCCGCCCTGGCCGGACGTGCGGTTGGTCGAGGCGCTGCCGTCGTCCAGGTTGAAGCCCGATTCCAGCCAGAAGCCCGCCTTCAGGCCGCCGCCGAGGTCTTCGACGCCGCGAAAGCCGAGGCGGCTCGACGCATTGCCGCCGCTGCCCAGGCCGGACTTGTTGGAATCGCTGCCGCGGCCGATCTGCACGGTGGCGTCGGCCACGCCGAACAGCGTGACGGAGGATTGCGCGTAAGAGGTGGCGCTGACAGCAGCCAGAACTGCCAGTGCGGCGAATTTTTTCATGGTCATCCTTGAGTGAGGTTTGATCGGTACATGCCCCGCGTCGTGTGGCGGGCCATGGGGTGAAGCGTAGGCACCGGCTGCCCGCGCCGCGAGGCCCCGCATCGCAAACGCAGGGGCACCATGCGCACACCCCCCCGCGTTTGGGACCACGCCGTACCGCCGTTACGACAGGCACGCAGTCGCCGCCTCTATTTCCAATTCGGCAACAGTGCGTTGCCGGCGCGTCCATTGATGCGCCGGCATGCGCCACCTAAAGTCAGTCCGCCAGCTCCGCTGGCCGATACACAGGCTCACCAAGCCTGCTTTCTCCCTGCCGAAGCTCCCCGCCATGCGCTTGCTCACGATCGAAGACGAACCCCGGACCGCCGCCTACCTGCACAAGGGCCTGACCGAGCACGGCCACGTGGTGGACACCGCGCACAACGGCATCGAGGGCCTGCACCTGGCCACCTCGGGCCGGTACGACCTGATCCTGCTGGACGTGGTGCTGCCCGGCGCCGACGGCTTCGAGGTGTTGCGCACGTTGCGCGCGCAGCAGCAGACGCCGGTGTTCTTCCTGTCCGGCCGCGACCAGGTGGAAGACCGCGTGAAGGGCCTGCAACTTGGCGCCGACGACTACCTGGTCAAGCCGTTCGCTTTTGCCGAACTGCTGGCCCGCATCCAGAACGTGGCGCGGCGCGGCATGCCGGCCGCCGACTCCCTGCTCCGCATCGGCGAGCTGGAGATCGACAGCCTGCGCCGCCGCGTGCAGCGTGCCGGCCAGCGCATCGACCTCACGACCAAGGAGTTCGCCTTGCTCGACTACCTGGCGCGCCACGCCGGCGAAGTGGTCTCGCGCACGCTGATCGCCGAGGCCGTGTGGGACATGCACTTCGACAGCGACACCAACGTCATCGACGTCGCCGTGCGCCGCCTGCGCGCCAAGGTGGACGACCCCTTTGCCGGCAAGCTCATCCACACCGTACGTGGCGTCGGCTATGTCCTCGATCAGCGCGACCCCTGATCGCCCCGTGCCCAGCGCCGCGCCTGAGGTCGCGCTGCGCGGCATGGCCCGGCTGCGCGACTCCATGGCGGCGCAGATCGCGCTGGCGATCGCACTGGTCACGGCGCTGCTGGTGGTGGCCAGCTGCGCCATGGTGGGCCGCCTGATGGCCGAAGAGTTCGACGCGCTCAGCGCGCCCGTCGCAAACGCAGCGCATCTGCCTACCACGCGCCCACCAGTGCGTGCCGACATGGATCTGCAGCAGCGGCAGACCCGGCCATGGGACGAGCAACGCACGGACTTCATCCGCCGTGGTTGGCGCATCCTGTTCCTCACGCTGGGCACCGGCGCGGCCATCGCCGGCCTGTTCGCCTGGTGGATCACGCGGCGCATCCTGGCCTCGGCCCGGCACCTGGGCGACACGGCCGACCGCATCGGCGCCCAGGCCCTGCACGAGCGCCTGGTACCCGGCCACAGCCCGACCGAGCTGCAGCCGGTGGCGCACGCCTTCAACCGCATGCTGGACCGCCTGCAGGACGCGTTCGGCCGGCTGTCGGACTTCTCGTCCGATCTGGCGCATGACCTGCGCGCACCCATCCACCGCCTGCAGACGGCGGCCCAGGTGACGCTGGCGCGCGAGCGCAGTGCCGACGAATACCGCGCCGTGCTGGCGTCGGCGGTCGACGACTACGAGCGCATCGGCCGGCTGATCGACAACATCCTGTTCCTGGCACGCGCCGACCATGCGCAGACGCGCATCGCCCCTGCCTGGGTGCCGCTGGCGCCGCGCCTTGCGCAGTGGGCCGACTACTTCGGCCTGCTGGCGCAAGAGCGCGGGCTGGAACTGGTGGTGGATGGCGGGCCGCACGCCAACGCGCCGCAGCCGCTCAAGGTCTGGACCGACGACACCCTGCTCGGCCGCGCGGTGGGCAACCTGCTCACGAACGCGCTGCGCCATGCGCAGCCAGGCAGCACGGTCGTGCTGTCGGCCCGCAGCACGCCACAGGGCCAGGTCCGCATCGAGGTGGCGAACCAGGGCGCACCGATCGCCCCGCAACACCACGACCGCATCTTCCAGCGCCGCTACCGCGTGGAAGACCCGAACGTGCCCACTGAGCCCGGCTCGGGCCTGGGCCTGGCCATCGTGCAAAGCATCATGCACCTGCATGGCGGTCGCGCCAGCGCCCGCAGCGCACCCGGCCAGCCGACGGTGTTCGCGCTGGACTTTCCGACGCCGCAGCGCCGGCTCGTCGACTTCAGACCAGATCGTTCACGATCTGCTCGCTAGCGTAGGCGCGCTGCACCGCAGGCCGCGCCAGCATGCGCGACAGGTAGGGCCCCAGGTGCGGCATCGAGCGTGCGGGGTGGCCGAAATTGCGCGTCCAGCGGCACAGCATCAACAGGTAGGGGTCGAGCGCGCTGTAGGTCTCGCCCAGCAGCCAGGGCTGGCCATGGCGCGCCAGTTCCTGGTCCAGCAGTTCGAGCAAGCTGCCGACGCGCGCCTCGGCGCGCGCCTTGATGGTGGTGGCGCCGTGCACGTGGTCCGGCGAGGCCCAGCGCTCGGGGTAGAAATACAAGATCAGCGTGGCGTGCAAGGTGTTGGACAGCCAGAACATCCACTTGTAGAACTGCGCCCGCTCGTGCGAGCCCAACGCCGGCACCAGCGCCGCCTGCGGGTGGCGGTCGGCCAGGTGCAGCAGGATCGCGGCCGTCTCATAAAGCACCGTGTCGCCGTCCACCAGCACCGGGATCAGGCCGTTCGGATTCAACCGCAGGTACGCCTCGGACTTGTGCGCGTTGCTGGCGCGGTCCACCAACTGCAGCGCGAACGGCACGCCCAGCTCTTCGAGCAGCATGTGCGGCGCCATGCTGGCGTCGGTGGGGTGGTAGTACAGCTGCAGCATGGGGGCTTGCGCTCGTGCGCGGCTACTTGGCCGCCACCACCATGATCTCGACCAAGAGGCGCGGGTCGGCCAGCTTGGCCTCGACGCAGGCGCGCACCGGCAGCTGGGCCGGGTCGACCCAGGCCGACCAGACCTCGTTCATGGCCGGGCGGTTGCCGATGTCCGTCAGCCAGATCTGGGCCGAGAGCAGCTTGGTCTTGTCGCTGCCGCAGGTGGCCAGCAAAGCATCGATGCGCCGCAGGATCTGCTGCGTCTGGCCTTTCACGTCGGCGGTGGCGTCATCGGCCACGATGCCGGCCAGGTACACCGTGTTGCCGTGCACCACGGCGTTGGACAGGATGGGGTTGGGTTCGAAGCGTTGGATGGTCATGGAAACTCCAAGTGAAAGAAAGGTTCAGGGAGGCGGCGGCATGCCGAACAGCCCGGCCGCGTTGTCCCAGGCGATGCGGCGCGCCAGCGGCGCCGGCAGGTCACCCAGCCAGCGACGGTAGGCCTGCATCAAGGCGTCGTAGGACTGCCAGCGCTGGTTGACCCAGGTGTCCGAGCCGATCAAAAACCGCGTGGGGTACTTGTGCAACAACGCGCGCCAATCGGGGCACAGCAGGCCGCCCTCGCACGTGAGGCCGGGCCGGTACGACAGCTCGCCCATCAGCTTTGGATACTTCGCCAGCAGTGCATCGACGCGCGCCGCCGGTGCGCCGCCGATGCCGGTGTGCGCCCAGATCAAGCGGGCATCGGGCGCGTGCGCCATCAACAGGTCGATGGCCACATCGTCTACATGCGCCAGCACCGCGAGCTGGTGTGCCTGCGCGAACTGCATCAGCTCGATGGCGACCGGGCCGTTGGCGTTGGCGCTGTCGTACAAGTGGAACTCGCCGATGCCACGGTACGGGCCGGCGCCGGTGCCCTTGGCGAACTCGCTGCGCACCATCTCGGCAATCGACGGGTCACGGAACCAGTTGCTGTAGTCGTCGCGGTTGCGGTACAGGCGGATGAAGGGCACGACGGTGACGCCGGCCTGCTGCGTCATCGGGCTGTCGGCCAGCAGTTTGGTGCCGTCGTTGGTGCGTGAGTTGGCGATGATGGCGCGCACGCCGTTGCGCTGCATGCGGCCCAGCGCGTCGGCCAGCGGGTGCGGCGCGGCCGGCAGGTTCCACGCCTCCACGTTGTAGTGCAGGTGCGTGTCGAACAGCGGGCCCGCGTAGTCTGCAGCGCGCGCCGGCAGGGCCGCTGCCAGCAGCAGCGTGGCCAGTGCAGCCGAGGAGGCAGTCAGGCGCGCGCGCACGTCGTCAGCCCACGTGCTTTTTGAAGAAGGCGAGCGTGCGCTCCAATGCCAGCTTGGCGGCCGGTGCGTCGTGCGAGCCGCGCTGGTCGCAGTTGAAGCCGTGGTCGGCCGCGTAGACATGGACCTCGACCTCGGGGTGCGCCTTCTTGAAGGCCTGCACCGAGTCCAGCGGAATCCAGTGGTCCTTCTCGCCGAAGTGCGCGAGCACCGGCACCTTTGGCTTGCGGGCGACCTCCTCGGCCGTGGTCACGCCGCCGCCGTAGTAGGGCACGGCCGCGACCAGGCCGGTCAGGCCACAGGCGCTGCGCCAGGTGAGCAGGCCGCCCCAGCAGTAGCCGACGATGCCGACCTTCCCGCCGCTCTGCTTCGCCGCTTGGTCGATGGCAGCCTGGATGTCGGCCAGCACGCCGGGCGCGGGCAGTTCTTCGACAGCGGCCTTCAGGCCCATGCCGGCCTGCATGTCGTCACCGGTGTAGCCCAGCTCCACGCCGGGCTTGACGCGGTGGAAGGTGGACGGCGCCACGGCCAGATAGCCCTGGGCGGCATAGCCATCGGCCACGCTGCGGATGTGCGAGTTGACGCCGAAGATTTCCTGCAGCACGACGACGGCACCCTTGGGCGCGCCGGCCGGCTCGGCAACGTAGGCGGGAAAGACGAAACCGTCGGCGGACGTGAGGTCGATGAACTGGCCCATGCTGGTCGTGCTCCTGTTGCTTGTGTTGGGGGTGGCGGAAATCGCGAAGCTGGTTTGTAGCAGGATTCCCCTTGTCCCTGCGGGGCACACCGGCATGGGCACACCAGGCACTGACTTAGCATGCGCCACCGTCTGAAGAGACAGATGCAACAGACACATGGGGGCTCACATGGACAAGATCGTTCTCGTCACCGGCGGCAGCCGGGGCATCGGCGCGGCCACCGCGCTGCTGGCGGCGCGCCAGGGCTGGGCCGTGGCCGTCAACTACACGCGCGATGCGGCCGCAGCCGAAGACATCGTGCGCCAGATCCGCGCACTGGACGGCGGCCGCGCCATTGCCGTGCAGGCCGATGTGGCGGACGAGGCGCAGGTGCTGGCCATGTACGCCCGCGTCGATGCCGAGCTGGGCCGGCTGACGGCGTTGGTCAACAACGCCGGCGTGGTCGATGCCGCGCAGCGGCTGGAGGACATGAGCGTGGCCCGATTGCGCCGCATGTTCGACATCAACCTGCTCGGCGCGCTGGTCTGCGCACGCGAGGCCGTGCGCCGCATGAGCACGCGCCATGGCGGCGCGGGCGGCAGCATCGTCAACATGTCCAGCGCTGCCGCGCGGCTGGGGGGCGCCGGCCAGTATGTGGACTACGCGGCCAGCAAGGGCGCCATCGACAGCTTCACCATCGGCCTGGCGAAGGAGGTGGCGGCCGAGGGCATCCGCGTCAACGCCATCCGCCCCGGCCTGATCGAGACCGACATCCACGCCTCGGGCGGCCTGCCCGACCGCGTGGCCCAGCTGGCGCACCTGGTGCCCATGGGGCGCGGCGGCACGGCCGACGAGGTGGCGCAGGCCGCCGTGTGGCTGATGGGCGAAGGGGCCAGCTACACCACCATGGCGCTGATCGACGTCTCAGGCGGCCGGTGATTCAAGGCCCGTTCACGATCAGGCTGGCGCTCATTCCCCTGCGCGGCTGAGGTCACGGCGGCCGCGCCGCGCGCTCGCCACGCGGCGGAATGGAATCGCGCAAGGCCGTCGTCAAGCGGCTTAACACCGCACCTTGTGGCCGGTCCGAGCGCACGGTGTAGCCCACGGTGCCGAACACGCCGAGCGAGCCCATTGGCAAGATGGCCACCAGCCCTGCGTGCTGCAACGCAGTCACAGCCGACATCGGCATCAGCGCGACCATCGACGAACGCCGCAGCAGCGCGATGTTGGTCAGGATGGACACCGAGTGCACGACGCGCTGCGGCAGCTGCAGGCCCGTCTTTTCGAACATCGCGCGGGCCGTGCCAAAGGCCACCGAGTCCGGCGTCGGCAGGATCCACTGCAGCGCCTGCAAGTCCGCCAATGCGATCTTGCGCCGGCGCCGAATCGGATGCTCGCGCGAGACCACCACGCACAGCGCCTCGTCGTACAGCGTCACGTGCGCCAGGCGCGCGCGCTCGTCGGGCAGCAAGATAGGGTCGCTTGGGGCCGGCAGGAAGCCGATGACGATGTCCAGGTCACCGCGCGCCAGGGCTGGAAACAAGGTGGCATTGGTGCCCACGCGCACCTCGAAAGTGATGTCCGGCGTTGCCTCCAGCAGGCGCGCGATGGCGTCGGGCAGCAAGGCTGTCGACGCGGTCAGCAAGGTGCCGACGATCACATGCCCCGAGGTGCCGCTGTGCCAGGCGTTGAGCCCCTCGGCCAGGTAGCGCAGCTCGGCCAGCAAGGGCTTGGCGTGGTGCTCGAACGCCACGCCGAACTCGGTGAGCACCACGCCGCGTTTGCCGCGCACGAACAGGGTCTCGCCCAGGTGGCGTTCCAGTTCGTGGATGGACTTGCTGACCGCCGGCTGGGTCATCGCCAATTCGCGCGAGGCAGCCATGATGGACCCGGCCTCGGTCACCTTCTCGAACACGGCCAGCTGGTGCAGCTTGAGCGTGCGGGCCAGCGAGAGCCGGGAGTGCTTTTCGGGTTTCATGCGCCGACGGGATGGCGCGGGGTTGCCATCAGTGCGGCCTCAACGCTCCGCCCGCGACGTCGGCATCACCAGCGCATCGCCATCGATGACGACCTTGCCGGCCACCGTGCACACGGTGGTCAGCGTCACGCGGCGCTTTTCCTGCGAGATCTCCTTGACGGTGACCGTGGCCTTCACCGTGTCGCCCGGGCGCACCGGCGCCTTGAAGCGCAGGTTCTGCCCCAGGTAGACCGTGCCCGGCCCGGGCAGCCGCCCGGCAATGGCCGCCGAGATCACGCTGGCCGTCAGCATGCCGTGGGCGATGCGGCCCTTGAACTGCGTGGTCTGCGCGAACTCCTCGTTGATGTGCACCGCGTTGTTGTCGCCCGAGGCGCCGGCGAACAGGATGATGTCCGCCTCGGTGATGGTCTTGGCAAAGCTGGCTTGCATGCCGACGGTGAGGTCTTCGAAGTCGTAACCGTTCAGTTCGTTCATGGGGGTGTCTCCTTGGGGTCGTGGCTCAGGCGGCCAGCGTTTCGGGTCGGGTGTGTCTTGGGTCTGCGGCGCCGCGCCTTGCGTGCCCGCCCCGCGCATTCTGAACGCCTGCAGGCGCTGCGCACGAAGAACTTGGGCCTGGTAGATGCTCTTGAAGCTGGCCGCCGCGGTGAACCGGCTGAACAGCACGATGCACAGGCAGATCACCAGGCGCCGCTGGCCACTGCGGCGGCGCCGGTATGCGGTGCTACAGCGCGAAGAAGGCGCGCGCGTTGTCCTGCAGGATCTGCTGGCGCTGCGCCGGGTTCAGGAAGCCGGCCCCGCGCACCAGCGCGCCGACCTCCTGCTCACCCAGCGGAAAGGGGTAGTCCGAGCCCAGCATCACGCGCTCGGCACCCATCACGTCGACCAGCAGGCGCAGCGCACCCGGGTCGAACACGATGCCGTCCACGTGCAGCCGGTGCGCGTATTCCGAGGGCGGGCGCGGGCAGTCCTGGCGCACGATGTCGCGGTGCTTCCAGGCGTTGTCGGCGCGGCCCAGCATGTAGGCGAAGCTGCCGCCGCCATGGGCAAAGCAGATCTTGAGCGACGGCGGAATGCGCTCGAGCGCGCCGGACAGGATCAGCGACAGCATGCCCAGCTGCGTCTCCGCCGACATCGCCACCAGCCAGGGCAGCATCCACTTCTTCATGCGCTGGCCGCCGCCCATCATGTCCCAGGGGTGCACGAAGACGGGCACGGCGTTCTCGGCGCAGTAGGTCAGGAAGTCCACCAGGTCGGGGTGGTCCAGGTCCTTGTCGCCCACGTGGTTGCCGATCTGCACGCCCACGCAGCCGGCGGCCATGGCGCGCGAAGCTTCGGCGCAGGCCCGCTGCACGTCCTGCAGCGGCACCTGGGCCAGCGGCTTGAGCCGCGTGGCGTGCGGGGCGCAGAAGGCCACCGCCTTGTCGTTCATCTGCGCGGCCCAGTCGGCTGCGCGCGCGGCCTCCCAGGCATAGCCGAACATCACCGGCGTGGCGCAGACCAGTTGCAGCGCGATGCCCTGCGCGTCCAGCTCGGCGATGCGGGTGTCGGCATCCCACAGCGCGCGGTGCACCGGGCGGAAGGGACGGTCGCCCAGCATGATCTGGCCGGTCTTGCCGCCGGCGTCGATGGCCAGCCAGGGCGCGCGCTCGGCCTCGACCGCATGGGCCTCCTGGCGCGTGATGGGCGGCAGGAAGTGCGAGTGGATGTCGATCACGCGAGCACCCCCTTGCTGTTCTCGTTGAGCGTGCGGTGCCAGCTGGCGAAGTCGCGCCCGGGATGGACCTCTCCGCACAGGGTGCAGCTGCGCTCGGCCTCGGTGCTGGTGTAGAAGCGCTCGTACACCGGCGGCAGGTCGGCCACGATGCTCTGCAGCAGCATCTCGTGGCGCTGCACCACGGCGCCGCAGGCCGCGCAGTTCCATTGCAGCGCGTCGTACTGGCCGGGCGGGCGCTTGCGCTCCACCACCAGGCACAGGCTGCCAGCCTCGGGGCGCTGCGGTGAATGCAGGGTGTGCGGCGGCATCAGGAAGATGTCGCCCTCGCGCAGCGGCACATGCTCGTAGCGGCCCGCCTCCCACATCAACAGCGACGCATTGCCCTTGAACTGGTAGAAGAACTCTTCGACCGGATCGTCATGGAAGTCGCTGCGCGCATTCGGCCCGCCCACCACGGTGACCATGAAATCGCTGTCCTGCCAGACCTGCTGGTTGTTCACCGGCGGCTTCAGCAGGTGGGCGTTCTGGTCGAGCCAGCGCGGAAAGTTCAGCGGGCGCCCGTATGTGAGCTGCATGTCATGTCTCCTTGGGAAGCAGGGGTTTGTAGGCCACGCCCTTGATCTCGATCACAAGGTGCGGGTGGGGCAATTGGTGCACGGCCACGGTGGTGCGTGTCGGGCCGTCGTAGTCGAAATACTGGGCCCAGACTTCGTTGTAGCCGCCGAAGTCGTTCATGTTCACGAGAAAGGCCTGCGTCTCCACCAGGTCGGCGAGGTCGGCGCCCGCGCTCTGGAGGATGTCGCGCATGTTCTCGATGACCGCGCGGGTCTGCTGGCGGATGTCCAGCGCGGTGACGCCCATGGCATCGACCTGCACGCCTTCGAAGCTGTTGTCGGGCCGGCGCGAACTGGTGCCCGAGACGAACAGAAAATCGCCCGCGCGCTTGACATGCGGAAAGCGTCCGCGCGGGGTCGCCTTGCCGGCGACGAGTTGGGCCTGGGTGCTCATGGTGGTGGGGTTCCTGCGATGCGGGTGGAGAAGTCTCGAAGCCTGCACCACCGAATGCAGCGGGTGGCGCATCGGTGTCCTCTTCAGGCGTGGAACACGAACTCGATCTCGACCAGCGCGCCCAGCGGCAAGGCGCTGACGCCCAGCGTGGTGCGCGCCGGCGGCGCCACGTCGGCGAACTGGCGTTCCCAGGCCGCGTTGAACACGTCGAACTGCGTGAAGTCGGCCAGGTAGACGCGCGCCAGGCACAGCTGCGCAAGCGTGAAGCCGTAGTCGGGCAGCGCCAGCCTCAGGTTGTCGAAGACGCGCTGGGTCTGGGCGTCCATGCCGCCCTCGGCCAGGCCGCCGCCGGCCGGGTCCAGCGCCACCATGCCCGAGACGAAGCCCAGAGGCCCGCTGCGCACGCAGGGTGTGTAGAGAAAGCGCGGCGCCGCAACGCGCGCGGAGGTCAGCAGTTCACGCATGGCAAGGCCTTGTGACCCGGCTCAGACGGACACGCAGATGTTGGTGGTCTCCGAATAGAAGTCCAGCGAGAAGCGGCCGCCCTCGCGCCCGATGCCCGACAGCTTGGAGCCGCCGAACGGCGTGCGCAGGTCGCGCGAGAACCAGGTGTTGATCCACACGATGCCCACATGGAACTGCCGCGACACGCGGTGCGCGCGCGCCAGGTGGGTGGTCCACACGCAGCCGGCCAGGCCATAGGGCGTGCCGTTGACGCGGGCCATGACCTCCTCCTCGGTGTCGAACGGTGCGATATGGCAGACCGGGCCGAACACCTCTTCGCGCACGCAGCGCGCATCGTCCGGCAGGCCGGTCCAGATCGTCGGCTGCACGAAGGCGCCGTTGTCGCGCGCATCGCCGAACTTGGGCACGCCGCCGCCGGTCACCACCGTCGCGCCCTCCTGCACGGCCAGCTTGTAATACTCCAGCACCTTGTCGCGGTGCTCGTGCGAGATCAGCGAGCCCATGAACACGCCGGGCTCGTCGGGCCAGCCGATCTTCAGGGCTTCGGTCTTTGCCTTCATCGCGGCGACGAACTTGTCGAAGATCGGCCGCTCGACATAGACGCGCTCGGAGCACAGGCAGACCTGGCCCGAATTGGAGAAGCTCGACTTGATGACGCCTTCGACGGCGGCCTCGAAGTCGCAGTCGGCGAACACCACGGCGGCGTTCTTGCCGCCGAGCTCGAACGAGATCTCCTTCACGCCATCGGCCACGGCTTTCATGATGGTGGCGCCGGTGCGCGACTCGCCGGTGAAGGTGACAGCGTCCACATCGGGGTGCTTGGTCATCGCCTCGCCGGCCGAACCGGGGCCGAAGCCGTGCACGAGGTTGAACACGCCGGGCGGCACGCCAGCCTCCTGGAAGGCTTCGGCGAGCAGTGTGGCGGACGAGGGGCTCTCCTCCGAGGGCTTGGCCACCACGGTGTTGCCGCAGATCAGCGCCGGGCCGAGCTTCCAGGTCATGGACAGGAGCGGCAGGTTCCACGGGCAGATGCTGGCCACCACACCCAGCGGCTTGCGCACGGTGTAGTTCATGAGGTTCTGGCCGTTGGCCAGGCGCGTCTCGAAGTAGTCGCCGTGCGCGACCTTGCCCAGGTCGGCGAAGGTGCGCAGGTTGCTGATGCCGCGGAACACGTCCAGCGCGCGGGCCTGCTCGATGGGCCGGCCGGTGTCGGCCACTTCGGCGGCGACGAACTCGTCGAAGCGGCGCTCGATCACGTCGGCCACGCGGTGCATCAGGCGGGCGCGCTCTTCCACGCTGGCCTGGCCCCAGGGGCCGGACAAGGCCTTGCGTGCGGCCTTGACGGCGCGGTCGACCAGCGCCGCGTCGGCCTCGTGCACCTTGCCGAGCACCTGGCCGTCCAGCGGGCTCACGTTGTCGAACTGCTTGTCGGTGGAGATGAAGTCGCCATCGACGAAATTGCGCAGCGATTTGAGGGTGGATGGCAGGGCGAACTTGGCGGGCATTGCAGACTCCGGGTGTGAATGCGGCGGAGTCTAGGAAGCGCGATCACGCTTGGATAATGAAAAGATCGCTGTCAGGCATAGCCATCGGGAATACCCCGCAGCGCTCGAACAAGGGCACGGCCAGACCCTGTTCCAGCTGCTGGATCTGCCGGATGACGGCCGACTGTGTGAGCGCCAACTCGTGCGCGGCCTGGGTGCAGGCCACCGTGCGCGCCGCCACAAGACGGGCTGGCGTACTACAGGGCGCGGTGTCTGCGACTGCTAGCATGCTTTGCACCTTTGTCCATGGAGTCCTCGTCTGAGCGCCCTGCCCGCCCCCCTGTCCGATGCGTTGCCCGCCGGCGATGTGCAGGCGCTGTGGCCGCTGTGCCTGGCGCTCGCGCAGCGACGCCGCGCGCGGCTGCCGGCCGTTGACGCCAGCCTGCCGCTCGATTGGTCCGCCTCGCACGGCTATACGCTGCGCGGCGACTGGGATGCGCCGGCCGCGACGCTGTTCGACCTGCTCAAGCCGCTGCTGGACCGGCAGGGCGCGATGGCCGACTGGACCATCGGCCAGCTGGGCCAGAGCCTGGACGGCTGCATCGCCACGCACAGCGGTGATTCGTACTTCGTCAATGGCCCCGACGGGCTGGTGCACCTGCACCGGCTGCGGGCGTTGTGCGACGCGGTGATCGTCGGCGCCAGCACCGCCTGCCTGGACAACCCGCAACTGACCACCCGCCGCGTGCCGGGGGCCAACGCCACGCGCGTGGTGCTCGACCCGCACCTGCGTGTGCCGGCGGACGCCCGCATCTTCACCGACGGCCAGGCCCCCACGCTGCTGGTCTGCGACGAAGCCCACCGCGCGCGCGCCGAAGACCGCATGGGAGCGAACAGCGTTGTTGTCGTGGCGCGCGGCACGCACGGCGATCTGCAGCTGCACGAGGTCGTGCGGGCACTGCGGGCGCGCGGCCTGCACACGTTGTTTGTGGAAGGCGGCGGCGTCACGGTGTCGCAGTTCCTGCAGCAGGGCTGCCTGGACCGGTTGCACCTGATCGTGGCGCCGCTGCTGATCGGCGGCGGCCATCCCGGTCTGCAGGTGCGCCGCTCCAATGCCATGTCCGATGCGCTGCGCCCACCGGCGCGCAGCTTCGTGCTGGGCAGCGACGTGCTGTGGGATCTGGATGTGCGCGTGGCGCCGTCGGCGCCGCACGCCGTGCCGACCTAGCCAGGCCAGGCCATCAGGTCGATGTGGCCGACGCGCAGCTGGGCCGTACCCCGCGCCGCCAGCCGCCGCACCTGCCAACCCTGCACCATCGCTGCATCCTGCGGCCGCTGCTCGATGGCCGCGTTGCCGATGCCCTGCACCATTGCGTCCCACATGGCTGCATCGTCCGCGCCGATCTGCCAGTCGCTCTGCGCCAGCTGCACCGTGTAGCCAGCCGCACGCAACGCGTGGTCCGCACACACCACCGCCGCGCCACCCAGCGCCGGGCCGAAGCCCTTGTCGCGCTGCTGGTGCGCGCGGAAGGCATCGTGCACGGCGGTGTCGTCCCCATCCGCGGGGAGCCAGCCCAGGCGGTCGTCCACGTTCAGCGCCCAGCACACGGCCGCGCCGCCGGCATGGCAGCGCGCCACCAGATCCTGCAGCCAGGGGGCTGAGACGAGGTCCATCAGTGCCGAGGCCGTGACCAGGTCGGCACCGTGCAGCGGTACATCGGCCAGGCCGGCCGCGAGATCGGCCTGGCAACAGGTCACCTGCAGGTGCAGGCCCCGGCCGCTGATGGTGCCGTCGGCGGCGACATGCAGGCCCTCGGCTTGCGCCCAGGTGGCCAGTGCGCCCGGCACGGCGGCCAGCAGCGCCGGGTCGTGGTCGAACAGCCGCCAGTGCTGGCGCCCGCCCAGGCGCAGCGCGATCGCGCGCAAACTGGCGCCGGTGCCGCAGCCGAGGTCGACCACCGCAAGCGGCGCGCCCGGGGCCACCTGCGCGTGCAGCCGCTCCGCGAGCGCAGGCCAGTCGAGCGTGGCGGCGGCCTCGTTCCGCGCGGCGCGGTCGAAGGGCTCGCGCAGCGCCAGCCAGTCGCGGCTGAAGCCGGTCATGGCGCGTAGCCCCGCGTGCTTGCGCGGGCCTGAGCCGGCGGTCGTGAACATGGCGCAGGGCGTGGCCCTGATCCGCAAGGGCGAGCAGGCGGCTGCCCTGCGTAGCGCGCGGAACTGCGCCATGGTCCGCAGGGGCGAACAGGCACACGTGCGGGGTGGTGCGCAATCACCGCGCCACCCCGGCCAAGCTCGTGGCAAAGCGCGCAGCAGCGTCGTGCCAACGCGGCAACTGCTGGGCCGCCGCATGCGCACCCGCCGACAAGGCCTGGCGCGTGGCCGCATCGTCCATCAAGACCCGCAATGCCTCTTGCAGCGCAGCGGCGTCGCCCACCGGCACCAGCAGGCCGGCACTGGCGGGCACGGTGTCAACCACCGCTCCGGCCGCACAGCCCACCACCGGCAGCCCATGCGCCAGCGCCTCCGCGAAGGCCATGCCATAGCCCTCGTGGTGCGAGGCCAGCACGAAGGCATCGGCCTGGTCGTATAGCGATGCGAGGTGCGCGGCGTCCACTTCGCCATGCCAAACGATGCGCTCGGCCAGGCCCAGGCGCGCTGCTGCATCGCGCACGGCGCCTGCGGTGGCCGCGTCGCGCTGCAGGCTGCCCGCGCAGTGCAACTGCCAGCGCCGATCACGCAGACCGGCCAAGGCCTGCAGCAGCTCTGCATGGCCCTTGCGCGCGGTGACGCTGGCCACGCACAGCAGCGACAGGGCGAGCGGCCCGGCGCCGCCGCCACGCGCCAGAGGCGCCGCGTCGGTGCCGGGCTCGACGACGGTGATGCGTGCGGCCGGCACCGCGTAGTCAGCCAATGCCCGGGCCGTGGCCGGGCTGGTCACGATGACGTGGCGCGCGCAGGCCAACGCGCGCTGCTCGCTCGCGCGCAAGGCGGCCTGCTGCGCGGGCGTGAGCCCGGTCTCCAGCGCCAAGGGGTGGTGCACCAGGGCGACCCAGCGCAGGCGGTGCGTGTGGTGCGCGGCCAAGTCCGCCAGCGCGCCGAAAGCCAGACCATCGGCCACCACGAGCGCGCCATCGGGCAAGGCCTCGACCACGCGCTGCGCCTGCGCCAGCGTAGCGGCATCCACCAGCGGAAAGCCGTCGCCGGGCGAGCACCAGTCGATGGTCCAGCCGCTGGCGCGCAGGGCGTCGGCGATGCGGCGGTCGTACAGCGTGCCGCCGGTGCGCGCCTGCGCATCGCCCGGCACCAGGAAGACGGCGTGCCGGTCCAAGGCGGTCGCTGGACCAGCATCGGCCTGTCGGCCTGCGGTGCGCGCCCGTTCGCGCGGCGGGGCGATGCCGACGGCGGGAGGCCGTGACGTCGCGTCGCGCTGCGCCGCCAGCACGCCGGTCGCAGGCCGAGCGGCGCTCACGCGACCGGCAGCGCACCCTCGTACGCGGCCCAGGCCACGTGCGATTCGTGCAGCTGCACGCGCAGCGATTCCAGGCCGGCGGCATAGGCGCCCAGCTCGCCTGCCGCCGCGCGCGCGGCGATGCGGTCGAACACCACGCGGGCCATGAACTCGGTGGTGGTGTTCTGGCCCGCGAAGTCGGCCTCTTCGTCCAAGTTGCGAAAGTTCAGCGCCTCCAGCACGCTGCGCAGCACCGTGGTGGCGCGCGCGATGTCGACCACCATGCCGTCGGCGTCGAGCGCGCGGCGGCGGAACTCGGCATCGACCACGTAGGTGGCGCCGTGCAGCCGCTGGGCCGGCCCGAAGGCTTCGCCGCGGAAGCTGTGGGCGATCATGAAATGGTCTCGGACGCTGACGCTGTACATGAAATTCCTTGGTTGTCTAGGGAGCAGCGGGAGCTGCGGAACGGACCATGCCAGGGCACCCGCGGAACTGGCTCTGCCAGGCCGCTTGGGCGGCCTTGCAGGCCGCGCCGCGCATTGCCGCCCGGCCCGCGCCAGGCACAAAAGGTCCACTGGAGCTTTTTGTGTCCGGGCTCGGTCCCCCTTGCGCAGCAGGGGGGTCGGCGCAGCGCGCAGCACGCAAACTGGGGGGTGTGTCATCTCAATAGTCGATGCGCTGGCACAGCGTGTCGGGCGCGCCAGCGGCGAGCCGCGCCAGCACGGCAGGCAGGTCGTCAAACGCTGCAGTGTCGGTCACCAGCGCGTCCAGCGCGGGCTCGCGCAGCAGCGCCAGGGCCAGCGCCATGCGGCGTGCGTAGCTCCAGCGGCTGCGCTGGGCCGTGGCCACGTGGCCCACCTGCGAGCTGCGCAGCGTCAAGCGCCGCGCGTGAAAGGCCTGGCCCAGCGGCAAGGCGACGGCCTGCTGGCCGTACCAGCTCAGCTCCAGCACCGTGGCCTCGAAGGCGGCCAGGCCCAGCGCCGTGACCAGGCCCTGCGGCTGGCCGCTGGCGTGCACGACCAGGTCGGCATCGGGCGTGGCCGTGTCGGGCGTGGCAAAACCGAAGCCGAGCTGCACGGCCAGCGCGGCGCGCTGCGCTCGCACGTCTACCAGCTCGACCACGCAACCCGGCACCCGCGCCGCCAGCCAGGCCACCAGCAGACCCACCACGCCACCGCCGACGACGGCGATGCGGTCGCCCACGCGCGGCGCCGCATCCCACAGCGCGTTGACGGCCGTCTCCATGTTGGCGGCCAGCACCGCGCGCGCCGGCGGCAGGCCGTCGGGCAGCGGCTGCACGGCGCTGGCCGGCACCTGGTAGCGGCTCTGGTGCGGGTACAGGCAGAACACCGGGCGGCCCTGCAGCGCGGACGGGCCGGCCTCGACCATGCCCACGCTGGCGTAGCCGTACAGCAGCGGCCCAGGGAAATCGCCCTGCTGGAACGGCGCGCGCATGCGCTGGTGTTCGCTGGTCGGCACCTCGCCACGGTAGACCAGCAGCTCGGTGCCACGGCTCACCGCGCTGTGCAGCGCGCGCACCTGCACTGCGCCCGCGGCCAGCGGGCCCAGCGAGCCGCTGCGCAGTGCGGCGTGCTGCGGCGCCTCCAGCCAGCAGGCGCGGAAGTCTTGCGCGGGAGAGGGAATGGCGTTTGCTGGCATGCTGTGAACCATCTTATGACGAGCCCCTTTTCCCCCGCGCGGCAGCTGCCAACCACGCCCGAGGCGGACACCGGTGCGCCTTCAGGCCCGGGGTTGGGGCGCGCGTCGTCCGGCGGCCGGGCGGCGCGCAGTGGCGGATCTGAAGCTGCAACTGCAGCTGCTGCGCTGCAAGCACCGTTCGGTGCGGCCGAGCGTGTGCAGCGCGCGCTGCGGCGCGACGTGGCCCGCGCCCTGGTCGTCGCGGCGCTCGCGCTGGCTGCAGTGGCGCTGGCCCTCACAGCGCTGCCGCTGGCAACGCCGCTCGGCCTCTGGGTCGTGGCCAAGGCGCTGGCCGTGTTCGCGGTCGGCGCGGTCTGCGTCTGGCGCGCTCTGCCGGCCCACGCGCCGCACGCGCGCTTCGGCTCTGGCAACGGCATCACGTTGTTGCGGCTGGCCATGGTCGCGCTGCTGGCCGCGGGTGTGGGCGAGCCGGCCACGCGTTCGCCGCTGCTGGCCTGGTCGGCCGTGGTGCTGGCCACGCTTGCGGCGCTGCTCGACGCGGTCGACGGCCCGCTGGCCCGGCGCCAACAGCTGGCCAGTGCGTTCGGCGCCCGCTTCGACATGGAGACCGACGCGTTCCTGATCCTGGTGCTGAGCGTGCTGGTGCTGCAGTTCGACAAGGCCGGCGCCTGGGTGCTGGCTGCCGGCGCCATGCGCTATGCCTTCGTGCTGGCAGCCGGCGTGTGGCCCTGGCTGGCCGCACCGCTGCCCGCAAGCATGCGCCGCAAGACGGTCTGCGTGGTGCAGATCGTGACGCTGATCGTCTGCCTGGGGCCAATCGTTCCAGTGGCCTGGTCCACCGCCATCGCCGCGGGCGGGCTGGCGGCGCTGGTCTATTCGTTCGGGGTGGACGTCTTGTGGCTGGCGCGGCAGCGAACGGCCGGGCGGTAAGCGCCTCCTCCACATCTGCTCTTGCCCCGGATAGACTCGATCACACCACGTCACAACAGGTTGTACAGATGAAAGCGCTCATTGCATTGGTTGTACTTGCGTCGTGCATGACGGGCTGCGCGGTCTACACCCCGTCGGGGGCCGTCGTCGTCGATCCTGGCCGGTCACAGAGTTCGGGCGACAGGTTTTGCCCGCCTGGCCAGGCCAAAAAGGGAAACTGCTGAGCGCGGCTTTCTGCAGCCCTGCCAATCCAGCGCGGACCGGCAGCGCACGGGCCAGGCCGATCATCTCCATCGCTGCTGGCGTGTTCTCATTCACTTCATGTCAGCAGCTCAAAGACGAGCGGCGCTGCTTGCAAGACCATGCCTGACATGGCGTCCTTGCCGGGCTCAGGCATGGCCCTTCACCCGCCCCGCGCAGGCCCCAGTTTGATAACCCCCACCCCCTTGCGCCGCATCGCCTGGCACTTGATGCCCCTGCTCCTGCTCTGCCAAGTATTGAACCACGTGCACCACAGCAACGTCGGCTACGCACAGTTGCAGATGAAGGCGTGGCTGGGCTTTCCGGACGCAGTGTTCGGCCTGGGAGCGGGCATCTTCTTTCTGGGCTATGCGCTGTTGGAATGGACAGGCAACGTGCTGCTGGCGCGGGCCGGTATCCGGCGCACGCTGCTGCGCATCTTGGTGCTGTGGGGCCTGGCGTCGGCGGCCCTTGTGTTCGTGACCACGCCGACGCATTGGTACCTGCTGCGCTTCCTGACGGGCGTGTTCGCGGCGGGCTTTACGGCGGCCGTGCTGCTCTACCTGGCGCTGTGGTTTCCCGCGCAGCAGCGGGCACAGATGACGGCGCTGTTCTTCATGGCCTTCGCCGCCGCGCCCATCGTCGCCGGGCCCATCGCCGGTGTCGTGCTGAGCCAGTTCCACGGATGGCACGGTCTGGCGGGCTGGCAGTGGTTGTTCCTGATCCTGGGGCTGCCGACGGTGCTGCTCGGCATGCTGGCCTACTTCTGGCTGCCCGACGGGCCGTCGCAGGCGAGCTGGCTGTCACCGACGCAGCGCCAGCAGGTGCTGGCGGCGCTGGCGGCCGAGCACGCCGGGGCCGCCCCGCTGGGCGCGGGCGCGGTGCTGCGCGATGGGCGCGTCTGGTTGCTTGGGCTGATCGGTCTGCTGGTGGCGATGGGCATCTATGCGCTGACCTTCTGGCAGCCCACGCTGCTGGTGGCCGCCGGGCTCTCGCTGCCGCAGGTGGGGCTGGCGGCGGTGCTTCCGGCGTGCGCCAGCATCGCCACCATGGTGGCCGTGGGCCGGCTCTCGGATCGACTGGCGGAGCGACGCAGCCATTTCGCGGTGATGGCGCTGCTGGGCGCTGCTGGGCTGTGTGCGCTGCCCTGGGCGCTGTACGCGCCCGGGCCGGCGCTGGCCTGCCTGACGTTGGCCTCGGCTGGGCTGTCGGGTGCGTTCGTCTTGCTGTGGCCGATCGCGGCCAGCTGCATGGCGCAGCGCACGGCGGCGGCCGGCTTCGCGCTGATCGCCAGCATCAGCGCGTGCGGCGGCCTCTTGGCGCCGCTGCTGGTGGGCGGCATGAAGGCGGCCACCGGCGGCTTCGTGGTGAGCTTTTCGGTGCTGGGCGCGGCCCTGGTGCTGGCGGCCCTGCTGATGCGCTTTGCCCTGCGGGTCCACATCGTGCCGCCCGCTCAGCTGCACGGCCTGCGGTAGCTTGCCGGCGCACGGCCCGCGCAGCACATCGCACAATCGCCGGCCAGGAGGTCCGCCCCATGGAACTGCGTATCGAAGTGCTGCGCCTGAACCCCGGCGACGACCTGCGCGGCGCGCTGGAGGCCTGGAGCCGCACCGCCGCCAGCGCACCGCTGCCGGTGCAGGCGGCCTGCGTGCTGTCCGCCGTGGGCAGCCTCACGCGGGCGATGCTGCGCTATGCCGACGCGCCGGCCGGCACGCGCATCGACGGCCCGTTGGAGTTGTTGACGCTGACCGGCACGCTGGGCACCGGCGGTGTGCACCTACACGCCAGCGTGGCCGATGCCAAGGGGCAGGTGCTGGGCGGGCATTTGATGCCGGGCTGCAATGTGCGTACCACGGCCGAGATCGTGCTGGGGCTGCTGCCCGGGCAGGTGTTCGACCGGGCGCCCGACCCGCTGACGGGGTTTCTGGAACTGGTGGCGCGGCCGCGCTGAGACTCAGGCTGCGCCGGCAGCCCCAGCGGCGCCAGCGGCACTTGCGGCCTCTGCTGCATCTTCGCGGCTGATTTCCTTGCGGTAGCGGTTCAGCTCCTGCACGGTCTTGAAGCTGCGCTCCATCAGCAGGCTGAGGTTGTGCAGGATGCGGTCGACGACCTTGCCTTCCCACTCGGCGTCGAACTTGATCTGCTCGTCCAGCCAGTGCTCCAGCCACTCGGGGTTGGGCAGGCGCGACTGGATGGTGTCGCGCGGGAACAGGCTCTCGTTCACGTGCAGGTTGGTCGGGTGCAAGGCCTGGGCCGTGCGCCGTGCGCTGGCCATCAGCACGCCGACCTTGGTGAAGGCGGTGCGGGCCTCGTTGCCCATCTGCAGGATGGCGCGCTTCATGTAGCGCAGGTAGGCACCGCCATGGCGGGCCTCGTCCTGGCTCAGCTTGCCGTAGATGTTCTTGATGACCGGCTCGGTGTGCCATTCGGCGGCGCGCCGGTACCAATGGTTGAGCCGGATCTCGCCGCAGAAGTGCAGCATCAGCGTCTCAAGCGCCGGCGCCGGGTCGAACTCGAAGCGCACTTCGTGCAGCTCGTCCTCCGTCGGCGCCAACTCGGGGCGGAAGCGCCGCAGGTATTCCATCAGCACCAGCGAATGCTTCTGCTCTTCGAAGAACCAGACCGAGATGAAGGCCGAAAAGTCGCTGTCGTGCAGGTTGTCGCGCAGGAACATCTCGGTGGCCGGCAGGGCGGACCACTCGGTGATGGCATTCATCTTGATCGTCTGCGCCTGTTCGTCGGACAAACGCGTCCCGTCGAACTGGGCCCAGGGGATATCGTGCTCCATGTTCCAACGCACGGCTTCGAGTTGCTTGAAGAGTTCGGGGTACAGCATGTTGCACTCTGATGACGACGTGCTCATTCTAGGCGGCGGCCTTGTGTACAGGCGCCCCGGCGCCGTAGGACCATGCCGACAGCTGACCGGTTCACACTTCTTTACGGACGCCGTCGGGCGGAATTGGGAACTTCATCCAGCGCACGGCTTCTATGGCAGGGTGTGCGGAGATCGCTCCGCAACCACGGTTTTCGCTGCGAAGCCTTCCTGCCTTGATGGCACGGACGAAATCCCGGGGCGGTTCTCCTCCTCCTCCCTCCCCCCTCGTTCCCCCCGGGGCGCTTCGCAGCCTTTCATCTTCAGCCCTTCTGGGCCGGCACCGGATCAGCAGGGTCGGGTGTCGATGAAGCTCTGGCGCAGCATGAGCTTGTCCTGCAGCCTGACCAGATTGGGGTGGGTGTGGCGCCACGTGATCTCGGGGAAGCGGAACTCCAGCCAGCCCAGCGCGCAGCCCACCGAGATGTCGGACAGGCTCAGGTGGATGCCGCTGCAGTAGGGTTTGTCGCCCAGGCCCTGGCTGATCGCTTTCAGGCCGGCCGTGACCTTGCCGAGCTGGCGCTCGATCCAGGCCTGGCTGCGCTCGCCAGCGGCGCGGTGCACCCAGGTGGCCTCCAACCGGGCCAAGACACCAGCGTCCATGACGCCATCGGCCAGCGCCTCCCAGGTTTTGACCTCGGCGCGCTCGCGTCCCTGGGTGGGGATCAGCCGGCCAACCGGCGACAACGTGTCCAGATATTCCACGATCACGCGCGAATCGAAGACAGCCTCGCCACCCTCCATGACCAGGCAGGGCACCTTACCCAGAGGGTTGGAGCGGGAAATGGTGGTCTCATCGGCCCAGACGTCTTCGCTCGTGAACTGGTAGTCGAGCTTCTTCTCGGCCATGACGATGCGCACCTTGCGCACGTAAGGGCTGCTGAGGGATCCGATCAGTTTCATGGGCATGGGATGGTGGTGGGCAGCCCGGGCACCAGCGCAGGCCCGATCGATTCTAGGCGCCCGGCCGGCCCACCCGCCGGGCGCCCGTGGTGCGCAACCTACAATTCCGGCATGACTTTCTCGACGATCTCCGCGCTGTCGCCGCTGGACGGGCGCTACGCCGCCAAGCTTTCGGCACTGCGCCCTTTGATGAGCGAACAAGGCTTCATGCACCGCCGCGTGCAGGTCGAAATCGCCTGGTTCATCGCCTTGAGCGACGCCGGACTGGACGAATTCAAGCCACTCAGCGCCGCGGCTCGCGCAACCCTGCTGGGCCTGGTGCAGAACTTCAGCGAGGCCGACGCGCTGGCAATCAAGGAATTCGAGAAGACCACCAACCACGACGTCAAGGCCGTCGAGTACTGGATCAAGGCCCAGTTCGATGGGCACCCCGAGTTGCTGGCGGCCAAGGAGTTCGTGCACTTCGCCTGCACCAGCGAGGACATCAACAACACCAGCCACGGCCTGCAGCTCAAGGCCTTGCGCGCCACCGTGCTGCTGCCGGCGCTGGACGGCATCTGCGCCAAGCTGCGCGAGATGGCCCACGCGTTTGCCGATGTGCCCATGCTGGCACGCACCCACGGCCAGACGGCCAGCCCGACGACCGTCGGCAAAGAGGTGGCCAACGTGCTGGTGCGGCTGGAAAAAGCCCGTGCCCGCATTGCCGGTGTGGAGCTGATGGCCAAGATGAACGGCGCGGTGGGCAACTACAACGCGCACCTGTCGGCCTGGCCCGATGTCGACTGGGAGGCCTTCAGCCGCCGGGTCATCGAGACGCCCGAGCCGCTGGGCCTGGGCCTCACGTTCCAGCCCTACAGCATCCAGATCGAGCCGCACGACTACATGGCCGAGCTGTTCGACGCCGTGGCGCGTGCCAACACCATCCTCATCGATTGGTCGCGCGACGTCTGGGGCTACATCAGCCTGGGTTATTTCAAGCAGCGGCTCAAGGCCGGGGAGATCGGCTCGTCGACCATGCCGCACAAGGTCAACCCGATCGACTTCGAGAACGCCGAGGGCAACCTCGGCCTGGCCAATGCGCTGCTGCGCCACCTGTCCGAGAAACTGCCCATCAGCCGCTGGCAGCGTGACCTCACCGATTCCACCGTGCTGCGCAACATGGGCGTGGCGCTGGGTTACGCGGTGCTGGCCTATGGGTCTTTGACGACAGGGCTGAACAAGCTTGAGCTGAACCGCGAGGCGCTGGAGGCCGACCTGGACGCCGCCTGGGAAGTGCTGGCCGAGCCGATCCAGACCGTCATGCGGCGCTACGGTGTGCAGGGCGCGTATGAGGCGCTCAAGGAAGCCACGCGCGGCAAGACAGTGGCGGCCGAAGATCTGCACAAGCTGATCCGCTCTCTGGCCATTCCGGACGCCGAGAAAGATCGCCTGCTGGCGATGACGCCCGCCAGCTACGTCGGCAAGGCCGTCGCGCTGGCGCGCCAGGTCTAACGGTCAACATTCGATGGCCATCAAGTCCACGGTCTTCAAGGCCAACCTGACCATTGCCGACATCGAGCATGGCTACTACGCCGACCACAACCTGACGCTGGCGCGCCACCCCAGCGAGACCGACGAACGCATGATGGTGCGGCTGGCCGCGCTGGCGCTGAACGCGCACGCACTGCAGACGGTGTGCGAGGGCAACGGCACCTGGGCCTTCGGCGCAGGGCTGTCCGACCCGGAAGACCCCGACGTCTGCCTGCGCGACTACACCGGCCGCCCGCGTTTGTGGATCGAGGTCGGCATCCCTGAAGACCGCCCGCTGTCCAAGGCGTGCGGCAAGGCCGACGCGGTGGCGGTGTATGCCTACCAGTCGTCGGCCGAGCTTTGGTGGAACGCCATTCAGAGCAAGCTCACGCGGCTGCGCAATCTCACGGTCTGGCGCATGTCCACGGCCAGCAGCCAGGCCCTGGCCGCGATGGCCGAGCGCAGCATGCAGCTGCAGGCGACGGTGCAGGACGGGCAGCTGATGCTGTCGGACGCCAGCACCAGCGTGGAAGTCAGCTGCGAACGCTGGATGGGTTGATCAGGGCGTTGTTGGCGCTGCGGGCGGCTCCGTCGTCCGCAGGCGTCGACACGGGCGAAGGCGCTGGTGCCGGGGCTGAGGCAGGCGCTGCAGCCGCCGGGCCGGCCCGCTCCGCATAGCGGTTGAAGCGCCAGGCGTCGCCCTGCAGCGTGATGCGGCGCCAGGTCGAGCGCTTTTGCGCCGGCGACATCTCGGGCCACAACTGCACCTCTTCGAAGCTGCGGCCGCAGCCCTTGCATTCGTTGTCGCCCTGGCTGGTGGAACAGATGGCGATGCAGGGCGTGTCCGGCTGCGTGGCATACCAGGCGAGCCAGGCCGCCTTGGCCTTGGCCGGCAGCGACACCTCGTCGGCCTCGTCTTCGTGGAAGTACACCATCAGCGCGTAGACCTCGGCCAGGGCACGCAGCTCGGGGCCGAGCGTGATGCCGTCGGGCGAAGGTGTGCGTTCGCGCCAGTGGTTGATGGCAGCCTCGATGTCGGTGATGTGGATGCCTGCCATGGAGCGCCGGAGGAAAAGGGACGTGGATGATAGCGCCGCCCCCCCGCACAGGCCGGCCCGCTCCCGCAAGCCGTTTCCCGCACGACGGCAAGGGCTTGGGAAGGGCTCAATGGCGATGCTGTAGTCCGGCCCGCGAAGGGGAGTAGCTCCCACCCGCTGCGCCAAGGGACGGCCCCCACACCGGACGCTGGCGCATCGGTCATTCGGCATCGTCGTCATGACGACGTACCCCACTTCCGGCGCGCCAGGCATTCATCGGACTCACTCCGAGCCCGGCAAGACCTTCGATCTGAACCTGGACAGGTTTGGTCGAAGCGTGCGGGCCGTGGCTGTCGCCGTCGCTGTGTGGGTCGGCCAGCAACTTGTAGGGGGCCCACACCAGGCCCAGGCCACCCACCAGCATCAGGCCCGGGATCTTGAGCAATCGTCAATGAGCAGATGCCGGATGGTGTCTTCGACCAGAATGCCCCGCTGCGCTGGGCCGTATCCGCGCTGGCCATCGTGCTGGTGCTCGGCGCCGGTATGCTCAAAGAACGCAGCATGGGGCGCGCACGTTTGCAGGCCTGAAGCCCTGACCTGCGGGCCCGGCGCAGCTACCGCTAAGCTGGGTCCGTCTTCCACCGTTCACCACTGAAGGATCATTGTGGAAACCATCATTGTCTACATCGACGATGCAGCCCACGCCCGGCAGCAGCTGGCGCCCCTGTGCGCCACGCCCGAGGCCGGGCCGGCCGCGCCGGTGCACTGGGTGCTGGTAGCCTGCGCGCCGCGCATGGCCCAGCGCATCAGCAAGTGGGTCAGCCGCAGCGCACGCGAGAGCTGGCGCGCCAAGTGGGCGGACAGGCTGTTCGTGGCGGTCTCGCCCTGGCTGCGCCACCAGGGCCACCGCACCACCGAGGTGGTCGCCAAGGGGCCGTTGCCGGAGTTGGCCACCGAGCTGCAGGCACGGCACGCCGGCGCCCGCACGCTGGATGCCCGGCGCCCCAAGCACGAAGCAGTCGGCACGCACGCTGCGCAGAATGGGCAAGCCCCCCGCACCGCGCCCGACGCCACCCCGTCACAACGGCCCTGGTCGCTGCCGGGCACGCTGAGCGGTTTGGGCATGGGGATGGGCGTGCTGTTCACGCTCGGTGCCGAGTGAGGGCCGCGCCATGCTGAAGCTCGCGCTCAAGTGGCTGCTCAGCGCCGTCACGCTGCTGGTGGTGGCCAACGTCTACAGCGGCGTGCAGATCCCGGGTTTCGGCTCGGCGCTGCTGGCCGCGCTGGTGCTGGGCCTGCTCAACACCATCGTGCGCCCGGTGCTGGTGGTGCTGACGCTGCCCGTCACGGTCGTCACGCTGGGGTTGTTCCTCTTCGTGATCAACGCGCTGATGTTCTGGGCTGCGTCGGGCCTGCTGTCGGGCTTTCAGGTGGCGGGCTTCGGCGCGGCGCTGATCGGCTCGCTGCTGTACTCGCTGCTGAACCTGCTAGTTGACCTGGCGCTCGAGCGCCTGTTCCTTCACAAGTGATTCGAGCTGGCGCGTGCGGGTGTCGATGATCGACGCCTCGATGTGGTCCACCGGGCCATCGCCCGGGCGCGGCGCGCGCGCGTAGTTCTGCGCCGCCTTGAAACGGTCGAGCGCGCCGGTGTAGTCCAGCCGGGCCACCTGCTGCTCGGCCTCGGCGCGGATGGCACGCAAGGTCTGGCCCTGCTGTGCGTAGGCGCTGGACAGCAGCTGCCAGGCCACGGCGTCGCGCGGCTCCTGCGCCACACGCGCGCGCAGCTTGCCTGCGGCCTCCCCGGCCTGGCCGTTGCGGATCTGGATCTGCGAGCCCAGCAACAGCTCGGGCCGGCCCTGCCCGGCCGCCGGTATGGTGGCCAACGCGGCGGACGCACGCTCCGCATCACCGGCCGCCCACTCGGTCTCGGCCAGCAGCAACTGCACCACACGCAGCGCCTTGGGGTCTGCCTGCACGGTCGTGCGCAGCGTCTGCACCAGCGCACGTGCCTGCGCCGCATCGCGCTGCCGGCTGGCGGCCAGCGCGCCGGCATACAACACCGGCACCGTGGTGGCCACGGGGCTCGCGGCCGGCAACGTCTGCGCCTGCGTGACCCAGGTGCGCAGCAGCTCGGGGCCGGGGTTGGACAACACGCGCGAACGCGCCGCCATCATGGCGTGCACCAGGTCGGGTTGCGCCGGCGCGGCGCGACGCTCGAGCAAGGCCTGGCGCGCCTGCATGTCGGCGATGCGCTCAGTCGTCAGCGGGTGGCTGCGCAGGTAGGGGAACGAGCCGTTGTCGTTGAGTTTGCTGGCCTGCTGCAGCTTGTCGAACATGCTCACGAAGCCGACCGGGTCGAAGCCGGCCTGCGTCATCACGCCATAGCCGATGCGGTCGGCCTCGCGCTCCATGTCGCGCGAGAAATTCAGCTGGCTCTGGATGGCGGCCGCCTGCCCGCCCATGATCATGGCGCTGGCCGCATCGGGGCTCTTGCTGGCCGCCAGCATGCCCAGGATCATCGCGCCGATCGCCCACGGCGCCAGGCGCGAGGACTGGCTCATCAACCGTGAGATGTGCCGCTGCGTGACGTGCGTCAGCTCGTGTGCCAGCACCGAGGCCAGCTCGTCGCGCGTGGTCACCACGCCCATCAAGCCCAGGTGCAGGCCCAGGTAGCCACCGGGCAGCGCGAAGGCGTTGATGCTGCGGTCGCGGCCCATGAGGATTTCCCACGCGAAGCGCTCGCCCAACTCGGGCGACAACTCGCCGCGCTGCTTGGCCGCGGCGATCAACGGCTGCCACAGGCTCTGCACGTAGTCCTCGAGCACCGCGTCTTCGATGAAATCGGGGTCGCGGTACAGCTCGCGCGCAATGCGCTCGCCCAGCTTGCGCTCGGTGGCGGTGTTCATGTCGGCGCCATCGCCCAGGCTGGGCAACTGCGCGTGGGCCGGCGCCAGCAGCAGGCACGAGGCCATCAAGATGCACAGCACGCGCTGCGCGGTGCGCGCAAAGAGGTTCGGATTCGACAAAGCCATGGACCCTATGATGCGCGCAGCGGTCGCAGGTTCAGTGCCACCCGCCGAATCCCCTCTTCGCCACCACCCACTCGCATGAGCGCACCCATGAGCGCATTGACCCATTTCGACCCCACTGGCCAGGCCCACATGGTGGACGTGGCCGACAAGCCCGCCACCCGGCGCGTGGCCGTGGCCACGGGCCGCATCGAGATGCTGCCCGCCACGTTGGCTCTGATTGCAGCCGGCAACGCCAACAAGGGTGACGTGCTGGGCATCGCGCGCATCGCGGCGATCCAGGCGGCCAAGAAGACCAGCGAGCTGATCCCGTTGTGCCACCCGCTGGCATTGACGCGCGTGGCCGTGGCCTTCGAGCTGGCCGATGCGCAAGCCGCCGTGCCGTTCGTCGAATGCCGCGTCACGGCCGAAACCATCGGCCCCACCGGCGTGGAGATGGAAGCCCTGACCGCTGTGCAGGTCGGCCTGTTGACCATCTACGACATGTGCAAGGCCGTGGACCGGGGCATGACGATGACCGGCGTGCGCCTGCTGGAGAAGCACGGCGGAAAATCAGGCGACTGGGTGGCCGGCTGAGCGCGCCTCAGCGCTTCGTCGCCGCGCGCGCGGCCCACTGCGCATAGGCCTCGGGGAACGCCGCCTCGAAGCGCAAGCGGTGCAGCGGCACCTCGTCGTGCAGGCCCAGCAGCAGCGCACTGTCGAGCAGCTTTTCGGCCACGCGCGCCTCGGGCGAGAAGTGCAGCAGCTCGGTCGCCAACGCATGCACGCGCGCCGCGCTCTGCGGGGTCACGCGCGTGGTGGTGAGCTCGGCAAAGCGCACCTGGCGTTGCAGCAGCCAGCTGGCCTGCAGCTTGGGCAAGGTGTCGTCCTGGTACTGCGGCAGCCGCACCTCGGGCGGCAGGTAGATCTGGCTGATGCGCCGGTAATCCCATGCGGCGTAGGCGCTGGCGGCGAACAGCACACTGGCCAGCAGCACAGGCAACAGGGCGTAGCCCCGCCGCGTGGCAGTGGACGGCAACGCCTTCACCGGCGCGCCGCGCCACAGCAGCCCCAGGCTCAGGCCGCAAGCCAGCTGGAAAGGGCCATACCAGAGCGGGTATTCGAGCAGGCTGTGCAGCACGATGACGCCCAGCACCAGCCAGGCCATCTGACGCAGCGGATCGGTCTCGCGCCAGGGCCGGCGCAGCACCACCCAGCCCAGCAGCGCCGCGCCCGTCAGCACGGCAAAGGGCAGGCCCAGCTCCACCGCCAGCTGCAGCGGCAGGCTGTGCGCGTTGTCCAGGATGTCGCAAAAGCGCGGGCCGTCGTACAGCGTCATGTAGTGGGCGTAGTCCAGCTCGCCCCAACCCCAGCCACGCCAGGGGCGCTGGGCGATCAAGTCCAGCACGTTGCTCCACAGCGTGAGCCGGCTGGAACAGACCGCATCCCCGGCACGCAGGCGCGAGAACATGCCGTGCAGTGCAGGGTCCAGCCCGATCGCCCAGGGCAGGCCCAGCACGCCGATGGCGTAGCAGGCGAGCGTCCACACCAGCCACAGCAGCACGCGCCGGTCGCGCCGCCACACGAGGACGGCAGCGCAGATGCACACCAGCTGCAGCAGCCCGGTGCGCGAGGACGATGCGGCATTGCCGACGGCCAGCAACGCCAGCGCCGCAGCCAGCGCCAGCTCGGCCGCGCGCGAGGGTTCGGCACTGCGGCGCGGCAGCACGCGCCAGGCCAGCAGCGCCGCCAGCGCGATGTTGGTCAGCGAGGCGAACTGGTTGCGTTGGCGCAGGTTGGCGAACGCCTCGCCTTCTGGCGACCAGTTGACCCAGGGTGCCAGCGGTGCGGCGTGGCCGGTGTATTGCAGCAGGGCCAGGACGCAGCTGATGAGCCCGGCCGCCAGCCAGGGCCACAGCGCGCACCAATAGGCCCAAGGGTGGCCGGCGATGGTGGCGCCGCCCGCCTGCCGGGCGAGCATGGCGCCCAGCACGACGAGCAGCAGGCCGCCGGCCAGGGCGAGCAGCTCGTAGGACGTGGGCCAGGCGTCGCGCGGCATGGCGGCCCAGGCCAGCGTGGCGAGGATGGCGAGTGCGACTGCGGCGCTGGCGCGGGGGGAGGAAGAAGGGCGCTGGGCGAGCGGCGCGCTGGCGATGACGGCGGTGCAGACCAGCCAGGCGGAGAGCAGCCAGGGGAAGATGGAGGGGACCGGGCCGGGGGCTAGGGGGTTGAGCCAGGGGAAGATAAGTAGAAGGAGGATGCCGGCAAGGTTAGCGCGCAGTTGGGTCACGACGCGCATGGTAGAGCAGGCATTTTGAGGCCCCACGACAGGTCAACCGCCGCTGCGGCTCGACAGCCATTCGAGCAACGTGGCCCAAAATGGCCTTCTCAACGTCGATAGACAAGCAGGTCTCATTGGCTGGCAGTTCGGAAGCTTTACTTGAGCCACAGCACTCCTGCGATCGACGGGTCGGCCGCAGCCTGGGCTGCCCATGCTGCGCGCACTGCATTGCATTCTTGAGGCGGGACAACAGCACACATCCTTCGGAGCCATGTCGCCGCTTCTTCAGGCCGCCCAGTCCATGCGAGGCCGGCGGCGAGCTTGTGAATCGTGCCCGCATTTGGATAAATCCAGGCAACCCGGCGTATCCAGTCAACATTGGCAGACGCGTTTGCCGGAGAGAGATCCAGCCTCGCGAGAGCGATTGGGCCGCGCATTTGATCAAGTAGTAAAACATCGGGAGCAACCTTAGGGATGTCGATTTTGAAGTTTGCGCGCTCGAACCGAAGTACCTGGTATGCCGCCTCGATACGCATGTAGTCGCGCACCACGCCAGTGAGCATCAAACCGCATGCAATCAACAGCACCAACTGCGTCATCAGGCCATTGACGGGCAGTACCGGTGCCCGAAGCCGCGATTCCAACGCCCCGACAACAAGCCCAACAGGAAGCAGCATGTACGCATGGTGCAGAGGGAACTCCAACATCGCGTGATTGCCGACGATGAGCAACATCATGATCAACATGGCACTGCTGCTGTCACGCACCGAGCGGATTCGCCGCCACAACCACATGAGCAGCAGGGCAACCAGGCCGATGCCGATCGGAATGCCGCACCATAGAACAACATCCAGAAATAAGTTGTGGGAGTACTGGAATAGGATATGCAGAGGCGGATGATCTTCGGCCACAGTCAATTGAGCCATATTTCCCTGGTTCCAGCCGTAGCCCCACCATGGCGCCTTCGTCACGCCGTCGAATAACATCTGCCACGCCTGTAGGCGAAGCCCTCCCGAACTGCGCGCTGCTATATCCGCCGCATCTTCAAAGGGGGGCAACAACAAAAACCGGGTGGCCACGGGCGCGAAGAACGCTTGCGCGACGAAGCACAAGGCAAGCAGAACGGCTACCCAACGCGCACGTCGCCAAGGCCACAACGAAGCCCAGCACCAGACGCACGCCAGCAACAGAAGCACAGCCAGCCAAGCAGTACGCGAAGCCGTCAGGACCAGTCCCCACGACAGGAAAAGCGTGCCGAAGGCCGCATAATGCGGACGCATACGGCCACGTAGGCTGAACCACCACAAAGCGACGACACCCCACAACAGCAGTGTGGCCAGCTGGTTGGGTTGACCTACGTTGGCATAGGGACGACCGCTGCCGCTTCCCATCAGCCAAATATCGAGGATTTCAAGCCCCAGCCATTGGTGGAGTTGCAGTCCGACCGACAAGACGGCGGCGATCAGGATCGCAGCAAAAATGCCGTCACCCAACTGCCCAGGCTCGTGCTGCTCCCAACGCTGCCCGACCAGTACAGCAAGCGCGAACCCCAAAATGTAGGCACTGTTGATCCACGCGATGCCGACGAATTGAAGTTGGCCGAATGCGTACTGCACCCAAGGAATCGCTGCCACTGCAATCGCAACTCCGGCAATGAGTGGGAGTTGGACGATCCGATGACGCTGGCCCCCTGACAGCGCACAAGCCATGACCAGTAGTACAGCTGATGCCCAGGCGTCCATATGGAAGGTCGACCATGGGGGATAGTGGTTTGGGAGGAGCCATGCCCACGACAAGGCGACAGACCAAGCCAACAACCAAAAAGACGAAACGCGAAATACGAGCGCCATCAGATGCTGCAAAAAAATAGGCTCCCGAAGGAGCCTGGATGCGGAGTGGGTAAAATCAACCCTTACAGCTTGAAGGGAGGTACTTCGATTCCAAAAGAGCAGTAATCGAACTTATGGCATTGATCGGAGCCGCATTACAGACCCACGTGACTTGCCCATTGGGCTGCGCGGTACCGACAAACTGCACGCCCTTGCCAGTAAGCTTGCTCTCATTCGTGCCATTGCCAGCCACCACGATCGTACCCGTGGTCGTCGCCGCGCTGACGTAGCCGACGCCAGTCACGAATTTGGACGCCTGCGTTTCAACAGGATTGCTGGCGGTCGGAGGGAAACCGGAGCCGCTTTGCACAGCCTCCGCCAGAGTTGTTTTCGCGGAAGACCCGGCCAAAATCAACTCGGATACCTTCGCCCGCACGGTGTAATCCTGATAAGCCGGCAACGCAACGGCCGCCAAGATGCCGATGATCGCGACCACGATCATCAGTTCGATCAGGGTAAAACCCTTTTGGATTGAACGCTTCATTCACAAACTCCTAGTGATGGGAAAGACGGCACCGACAGCGCGTGCACTTCGCTGTCTCTGCAGGTTGCATGCCAAGCCGCAGCGCTAATGAAGTTCACGCACCCACGGGCACTTTTCCACGGCGGCCGGCCTTTGCACGCCATGCGCGGCATGCAAAACGAACATTTTTGACTGCCACGCCCGACATTTTTGTCAGCTCGGCCTGGCGCACTACCTTGATGGCACCACCCAAATCCCATCGCCATAATCCACCCGCACCCTACCCCCCCGGACTGCCCACCACCCGCCGCCTAACCATGGCCCTGCCCCCTGCCCAATTCCTGCTGGCCTGCTTCGCCACCCTCGCAAGTGCATCAGCCAGCGCCGCTACGCTGCAGGTGCAGACGCAAGACGCGGCCGGCAAGCCCCTGGCCGGTGCCGTCGTGTTCCTCGAATCGGCTCAGGCCAAGGCCGCATCCAAACCCCTGGCGGCCGCCGAGATCGCGCAGTTCAACAAAGAGTTCGCGCCGCTCGTCAACGTGGTCACGGTTGGCACGTCGGTGACCTTTCCCAACCGCGACACGGTGCGCCACCACGTCTACTCGTTCGCACCGGTCAAGTTCGAGCTGAAGCTCTACATCGGCACGCCCGCCGCGCCAGTGGTGTTCGACAAGCCCGGCATCGCGGTGCTGGGCTGCAACATCCACGACACGATGGCGGCCTGGGTCGTGATCGTGGAGACGCCCTACTTCGGCCGCAGCGGCGCCGACGGCAAACTGGCGCTGAACGACGTGCCTGCGGGCAACTACCGACTGCGCATCTGGCACCAGAACCTGCCGGTTGGCGCGCCGCCCACCGACCAGGCGCTGAGCCTGGCCTCGGCCGGCGGCGCGGTCACGGTGAAGGTTCCGGGCCTGGAGCCTTGAGAGGCCATCGCTTGAGCCCACACACGCCCCGGCAAGCGCAGCTCAGTGCGCCAGCGCCGATGGGCGGGCTCTTGCCCTGCGGGCCGCGGCCCTCATGAAACGCCTGACGTGGTGGCACTGGCCGCGCAGCGCCATCGCCGACTGGCGGCTGTCCACGCGCATCCTGGTGCCGTCGCTGGCGCTGCTGCTGCTGGTGCAGGGCGCAGTGTTCCTGGTGGTGCGCGGCAGCATCGAGCGCAATGCCCGCGCGCAGATCGACCAGGAGCTGCGCGTGGGCGAGCGTGTGTGGCGCCGCCTGTTGGAGCAGAACGCGCAGAACCTGCGGCAGGGCGCAGCGCTGCTGGCAGCGGATTACGCCTTTCGCGACGCAGTGGGTTCGGGCGACCTGGAGACCATCCGCTCGGCGCTGGACAACCACGGCGCACGCATCGGCGCTGACGTGACGGCCTTGCTCGACACGCGCCTGTGGCTGCGGGCGCTCAGCGACACGCCCGATGCGATCGCCATCGCGCCGGTGCTGCAGGCCCTGGGCAGCAGCCTGTCGCGCAGTGAGAACAGCACGCAGGTGGCGCTGGTCGGCACCACCCCTTACCAGTTCGTGATGGTGCCGATGCGCGCGCCGCTGATCGTCGGCTGGGTGGTGATGGGCTTCCCGCTGACGGCGGGCCTGGCCGAGGACATGCGCCAGCTGTCGGGCGTGCACGTGGCGCTGCTGACCCAAGCGCCGGGCGCGGCGCAACCGCAACTGGGCATCAGCACGCTCAGCCCGGCACAGCTGCAGGCGCTGCAGGCCGGCGGCCTGGCGCAGACGGAGGTTGCGATCGACGGCGACACCATGGTGCTGCGCAGCGTGGACCTGCGCGCCGGCAATGGCGAGGTGCGCACGCTGCTGCTGCGTTCGCTGAACGAGGTGACGGCGCCGTTCTCGCAGATCCAGGCGGTGCTGGCCGTCATCACGGCGCTGGGGCTCTTGCTGTTCACGCTGGGCAGCGTGGTCACAGCGCAGCGCGTGACGACGCCGCTGCGCTCGTTGCTACAAGCGGCCGAGCGGCTGGGCCGCGGCCAGTACGAGCAGCGCATGCAGCACATCGAGCGGCGCGACGAGATCGGCGAGCTGGCCAATGCGTTCGACCGCATGCGGCAGAACATTGCGCTCAGCCAGAACGAGATCCGCCAGCTGGCGTATTGGGACCGGTTGACGCGGCTGCCCAACCGCATGCGATTTCGCGACGCGGTGCGCGAGGCGATTGCCGCGCGCCAGGCTGAGCCCGGCAACAGAGCGCCGCTGGCCGTGGTGGTGCTGAACCTGGACCGCTTCAAGCACGTCAACGACGTGCTGGGCTACGCCATGGGCGACCGGCTGCTCAAGGCCGTGGCCGAACGCCTGTTGCTCCGCATGCAGCACATCGGCGGCCTGCTGGCACGCATGGGTGGCGACCAGTTCGCCGTGCTGCTGCCCGCTGCCGATGCGGCGCGCGCCGTGGTGGTGGCGCAGCAGCTGGGCGAGTCCTTCGTGCAGCCGATGACGTTCGACGACCAGACGGTGGACCTGTCTGCCTCCAGCGGCATCGCCTGCTGGCCCGAGCATGCCGAAGACGTGGACGCGTTGCTGAGCCGGGCCGAGGTGGCGATGTACGCGGCCAAGAGCCGCACGACGGCGGTCCAGCTGTACGACCAGGCGCTGGACTCGACCAGCGCGCAGACGCTGTCGCTGCTGTCCGAGTTGCGCCACGCGGTGGAACACTACGAGCTGCGCCTGTTCCTGCAGCCCAAGATCGCGCTGGCCGACCGTCAGGTGGTGGGCGCCGAAGCGCTGATCCGCTGGGAGCACCCGCAGCGCGGCATGGTGCGGCCGGACGACTTCATTCCGTTTGCCGAGCAGACCGGCTTCGTGCGCCAGTTGACGCTGTGGATGATCGAGGAGGTGGCGCGGCAGTGGACGGCGCTGCAGCCTGCCGACGGCCTGCTGCGGATGTCGGTCAACCTGTCTACGCGCGACCTGATGGACCAGGAGTTGCCGGCCAAGCTGATGCAGCGGCTGACGCCGCACGGCGTGTTGCCCAACGGCTTGTGCCTGGAGATCACCGAGAGCGCCATCATGGACGACCCGCAGCGCGCCGAGGTCACGCTGAACCGGTTGGCCGAGCTGGGCTTCAAGCTGTCGATCGACGATTTCGGCACCGGCTATTCGTCGCTGGCTTACCTCAAGCGGCTGCCGGTGGACGAGATGAAGATCGACAAGTCGTTCGTGATGGCCATGGAGCGCGACCCGGACGACGCCAAGATCGTGCGCTCCACCATCGACCTGGCGCACAACCTGGGCCTGTCGGTGGTGGCCGAGGGCGTGGAGACGGCTGCCATTTGGGACTTGCTGCGCGAGCTGCAGTGCGACGAAGCGCAGGGCTACCACATGGGGCGGCCGGTGCCGGCGCTGGCGTTTGCCGCCTGGCGCGAGCGTTGGAACGCGGAGACGGTGGGCGCCTGACGGGGCGACGGGCCGGCCGGGCCCTTGAAATCAACCGGCGCGCGTGGCCGGCGGGTGTGCCGTCAGCGGCTGCTGGTGCCCGTCAGCGGTTGCCGTAGGGCCGGGGAGCGCCGGGCCCGGGGCCGCTGCGCGTGTCCAGGTGGCGGAACGTGATGCGGCCCTTGGTCAGATCATAGGGAGACAGCTCGAGCGACACGTTGTCGCCCGCCAGGATGCGGATGCGGTGCTTGCGCATCTTGCCGCCGGTGTAGGCGACGAGCGAGTGGCCGTTCTCCAGCGTTACACGAAAGCGCGAGTCGGGGAGCACTTCCTCGACCTTGCCACGCATCTCAATCAACTCTTCCTTGCTCATGCAGTCTCCTTGCGGAATGAATGGGCGCACAGCCTTCCAGGGGCCGGCGCAAAAAACGCTGTCACACACCACCGGCGGACCAATGCCGGGAAAAAGGTCGCGGGCCACGGCTCACCGGTCGTGCGCGCGGCTGTTTCTTTCGCTTGACCACCGCGCGGACGGTGGGAGCCGGTCGCGCGGTGCGGCGCTGCTCGGGTGGGGCAAACGCCTGTCAGACGACAGCCGCAGCGCCACAGTGAGCACGTCGCGGCAAAACGCGCAAGTGTACCTGTCAGAGCTGCAGGGAATTGCGGCTGGATGGGGCCGCCAGCGCCGCGTGCAGGGGCTTTGCGCGCCCCTGGCGTAGACTGCCCGCGCCCCGCCAGCCCCAGGCCGCATCCCATGAACGATCCCCGTCCCCCAGCCCCCCCCATCCGCCGCATTCCCAAGGCCACGGTGCCGCAGGCCGCCGCCGAGCCGACGCGGCTGAACAAGCGCATGGCTGAGATGGGGCTGTGTTCGCGGCGCGAGGCCGATGACTGGATCGACAAGGGCTGGGTGCGTGTGAACGGCGCGCTGGCCGTCACCGGCCAGAAGGTGACGACGCAGGACCAGATCAGCGTGGAGCGCGCGGCCGAGGGCCACCAGGCGCGGCAGGTCACCGTGCTGATGCACAAGCCGATGGGCTTCGTCAGCGGCCAGGCCGAGGATGGCCACGAGCCGGCCGTCACCCTGTTCACGGCACGCAACCGCTGGGCCGAAGACCGGGCGCCGATGCGCTTCGACCATGCGCAGCTGCGCGGCCTGGCGCCCGCGGGCCGGCTGGACATCGATTCGGTAGGCCTGTTGGTGCTGACGCAGGACGGCCGCGTGGCGCGCCAGCTGATCGGCGAAGACGCCGGGATGGAGAAGGAATACCTGGTGCGCGTGCAGTTGGGCGAGCGCACGCTCGACGTGCGCTCTGCATTCCCGGCGCCCCAGCTGGCGCGGCTGCGCCATGGCCTGTCGCTGGACGGCAAGCCGCTGAAGCCGGCCGTGGTCGAGTGGGAGAACGCCGAGCAGCTGCGCTTCGTGCTGGTGGAAGGCAAGAAGCGCCAGATCCGCCGCATGTGCGAGCAGGTCGGCCTCAAAGTGGTGGGCCTCAAGCGCATCCGCATGGGCCGCGTCGTACTGGGGCGGCTGCCCGCGGGCCAATGGCGGTACCTGGCCCCCGGTGAGAGCTTCTGACGGTACTGGCGGTTAACGTCTCCATGGGACGTTATATCGCGCCGGACCGCTCCCACGAGAGATATTATTGACCCACGCTGAGTGTTCGCCATCCTTTTTTGGAGGCGCCTGTTGACGTGCTGGAGAGTCGTGAAGTGGAATTCCCCATCCCGCTGCCCGTCGAGCGCGCCATCCAAAAGCTGGGCAGCGACATCTCGCTGGCCCGTCGACGGCGCCACATTTCGCAAGCGTCGTTGGCCGAACGCATGGGCGCCTCCCTGTCCACCGTGCGGCGCATGGAGAAGGGTGATGGCCGCGTGCCCCTGCACTTTTTTGCCCGCGCGCTGCATGTCTTCGGCGAGATTCAGGCGCTGGCGCAATGGCTGGACACGGCGAACGACGACATTGGCCTGACGCTGATGGACCAGCAGTTGCCCAAACGCGTGCGAACCAGGCGCGCTGGATCGGGAGCCTTGTGACCCCTGGTGCTGCGCCCCAGCAGCGGGCGGTGCAGCTGTGCATCGGCAAGGCGGGCACGCCCATCGCCGCCCTGCTGTATGTGCAGCAGGGCCGGCGCGAGCACAGTACGTTGGCCTATGGGGACGCCTGGCTGGCGACCCCGGAGCGGTTCACCGTGTCGGCTGACTTGCAACTGGCGCCAGGCCACCAGCCACACAAAGCGGCGTCGCCGCACGATTCGGTGTTCCATGGCGCCATCGCCGACACGGCCCCGGATGCCTGGGGTCGGCGCGTCATTGCCCGCGCCCACGCGAAGCGCCGCAAGGACGAACCGCAGTTGCCGGCGCTCAGCGAGATGGACTACCTGCTCGCCGTCGACGACCTCAGCCGGGTCGGCGCGCTGCGTCTGCGCGACGCCGATGGACACTGGCACCGCACGCCCGAAGCCGGCCGCCGCAGCACACCACCACTGATCGAACTGCAACGCGTGTACCAGGCCAGCCACGCGCTGGAGCGTGGGCAGGAGACAGCCGAGGACTTGCGCTATCTGCAGGGCCGCGGCACCTCGCTGGGCGGCATGCGCCCCAAGTGCACGATGGTGGATGAGGACGGCTGGCTCGCGATTGGCAAGTTTCCGAGCGTGGCCGACACGCGCAGCGTGACACGCGGCGAGGTGTTGGCGCTGCGACTCGCGGCGCAAGCGGGCATCGAGGCCGCAACCGCGCGCGTCGTGCTGTTGGGCGATGTGCCGGTGTCCGTCATTCGCCGTTTCGACCGCGATGGGGTTGATGGCCGAATTCCTTACCAGTCGGCCGCATCCCTGCTGCAGGCCTCGCGCGAGGAAGATCGCAGCTACGCCGAGATCGCGGACGCAATTCGCACCCATGGCCACGCGCCCACGCAGGACGTGCAGCAGCTATGGCGCCGGCTTGTGTTCAATCTGCTGATCACCAATGTGGACGACCACCTGCAGAACCACGGCTTTCTGCACGTGGGGCGGGGTCTGTGGCGTTTGGCACCAGCCTTTGACATCAACCCGTTTCCAGACAAAGACCGGGAATCCAAGACTTGGCTGTCCGAGCAGGACGGGCCGATCACCGACGTGCGCATGTTGCTGGGCCGGGCGACCTATTTCGCGCTCGACGCGCAGCATGCGCAGCGCGTACTGACCGAGGTGCACGCCGCCGTGTCGGACTGGCGCCGGATGGCACTCAGCCCGCAAGTGGGGCTGAGGGCGGCGGAATTGGACGAGTTCGCGCCGGCCTTCGAGCATGCGCAGATGGAAGAGGCCGCCGCGCTGCTGGGGCGCTAGCGGCCTCCCATCGGGGACCTCAATCGTCGCTGAGCACCGCCTGGTAGATCAGGGCGCCGATGATGGCGCCGACGATCGGTGCCACCCAGAACAGCCACAGATCACCCATGGCGCCGGTCTGCGCGAACAGGGCCGGGCCGGTGCTGCGCGCCGGGTTCACGGACGTGTTGGACACCGGGATGGACACCAGGTGGATCAGCGTCAGGCACAGGCCGATGGAGATGCCGGCAAAGCCACCCTGCGCGCGCTTGGCAGTGCTGCCCAGGATGACCAGCAGGAACACGGCGGTCAGCACCACCTCGCAAATCAGCACGGCCACCATGCTGTACTTGCCGGGCGAGTTCGCGCCGAAGCCGTTGCTGGCAAAGCCGCCGACCTCGAAGCCGGGCTTGCCGGTGGCGATCATGTACAGCACCCAGGCAGCGACGATGGCGCCCAGCACCTGCGCGATGACGTAGCCGGGCAACTCTGCCCAGCGAAAACGCCCGGCCACTGCCAGGCCGACCGAGACGGCCGGGTTGAAGTGGCCACCCGAGATCGGGCCAAACGCGTAGGCGCCGGTCAATACCGTGAGGCCGAAGGCAAACGACACGCCCAAGAGCCCGATGCCGACCTCGGGAAACCCAGCCGCGAGCACGGCGCTGCCGCAGCCGCCCAGCGTGAGCCAGAAGGTGCCAAGGAACTCGGCGGTCCACTTTTTGATGTTGCTGTCCATGTTTGTTGATCTCTCTTGTGTCGATGGTGGAGTACGGTCGCAGGTGACGAGCCGGCCGGTCGGAATTGTCTGCACGCCCTTGTGTGAACTTATTACAAGGTGCGCAAACTTGTAACCAGTTGGCACAGAGCGACTAAATTTTTCACGACTTGAAGGTTTTCGTGCCCGCCCATAATTGGGGACTGTGCCGTGCATCACGCGCGACAGCCCATTTTTTGATGTTGAACGGACGATGACCAAACAAACACTTTCCTTCCAGGCCGAGGTTGCCCAGCTGCTGCACCTCGTCACGCACGCGCTGTATTCCAACCCTGAGATCTTTCTGCGTGAGCTGGTCTCCAATGCCTCGGACGCCTGCGACAAGCTGCGCTTCGAGGCGTTGAACGACGGCAAGCTGTACGAGGACGCGCCCAACCTAGAAGTCCGCGTGAGCTTCGACAAGGCGGCCAAGACGCTGACCATCACCGACAACGGCATCGGCCTGTCAGAGGAAGAAGCCATCGCCAACCTGGGCACCATCGCCAAGAGCGGCACCAAGGAGTTCATGGGCAAGCTGTCGGGCGACCAGAAGGTCGACGCGCAGCTGATCGGCCAGTTCGGTGTGGGCTTCTACTCGGGCTTCATCGTGGCCGACAAGATCACCGTCGAATCGCGACGCGCCGGCCTGCCGGCCGAGCAGGGCGTGCGCTGGACGAGCGGTGGCACCGGCGACTTCGAAGTGGAGGCCATCACCCGCGCCACACGCGGCACCAGCGTCACGCTGCACCTGCGCCCTGAGGCCGAGGAATACCTCAGCAGCTGGAAGCTCAAGTCCGTCATCGGCAAATACTCCGACCACATCTCCCTGCCCATCCTGATGCGCAAGGAAGAGTGGAAGGAAGGCGAGGACAACAAGGGCGGTGACATGGTGCTCACCGACGAGTGGGAGACCGTCAACAAGGCCACGGCCCTGTGGTCGCGCCCCAAGAAGGACGTGACCGCCGACGAGTACAACGAGTTCTACAAGCAGATCAGCTACGACCACGAGGCCCCACTGGCCTACACGCACAACCGCGTGGAAGGCAGCACCGAGTACACGCAGCTGCTGTATGTGCCCTCCAAGGCGCCGATGGACCTGTGGAACCGCGACAAGAAGGGCGGGCTGAAGCTCTACGTCAAGCGCGTGTTCATCATGGACGAGGCCGAGGCGCTGCTGCCCAGCTACCTGCGTTTTGTCAAGGGTGTGGTCGATTCAGCCGACCTGCCGCTGAACGTCAGCCGTGAGCTGCTGCAAGAGAGCCGCGACGTGCGCGCCATCCGCGACGGCTGCACCAAGCGCGTGCTGTCGATGCTGGAAGACCTGGCCAAGAAGCAGAAGACCGTGCCCGAAAGCGGTGAGGGCAAGATCGATATTGGCTCCGGCGAATCCGTACCGGCACCCGAGCCGACCGAGGCGTTGAACGACGGGGGCAACGTGAGCGATGTGAGCGACGTGGTCGACAAGACCACGACGACGGCGGCCGATGCCTCGGCCCAGCACGCCGACGAGTCGGACAAGTACGCGCGCTTCTACGCCGAGTTCGGCTCGGTGCTGAAAGAAGGCCTGGGCGAAGACTTCGCCAACCGCGAGCGCCTGGCCAAGCTGCTGCGCTTTGCCAGCACGCAGTCCGACGCCGTGACCGTTTCCTTCGCCGACTACAAGAGCCGCATGAAGGAAGGCCAGGAGGCCATCTACTACATCACCGCCGACAGCCTGCCCGCCGCCAAGAACAGCCCGCAGCTGGAAGTCTTCAAGAAGAAGGGCATCGAAGTGCTCTTGATGACCGACCGCGTGGACGAGTGGGCGCTGAACTACCTGAACGAGTTCGACGGCACGCCGCTGCAGTCGGTCGCCAAGGGCGCGGTCGATCTGGGCAAGCTGCAGGACGAGGACGAGAAGAAGGCTGCGGAAGAAGCCGCCGAAACCTTCAAGCCGCTGCTGGCCAAGCTCAAGGAAGCGCTGAAGGACAAAGCCGAAGACGTGCGCGTGACGACCCGTCTGGTCGATTCGCCCGCCTGCCTGGTGGTGCAGGACGACGGCATGAGCACGCAGCTGGCCCGCATGCTGAAACAGGCCGGCCAGCAGGCGCCGGCCGTCAAGCCGGTGCTGGAGGTGAACGCCGAGCACGCGCTGGTGAAGAAGCTGGACGGCTCGGTGCACTTCCACGATCTGGCGCACATCCTGTTCGACCAGGCGCTGCTGGCCGAAGGCGGGCTGCCGGAAGACCCTGCCGCCTACGTGCGCCGTGTGAACGCCTTGCTCGTCTGAGAGTCCAAGCTGCCATGACCACCTCGCCCCTGCTCCGCACCTCTCGCGCCCTTGCGGCGCTGGCCACCGCTGCCCTGCTGGGCGGCTGCGCGGCGGGCGTGGGAATCGGCATCCCGATCTTCCCCGGCGTTTCGCTCGGCGTGGGCGTCGGGTCGGGCGGCTTCAACCTCGGCGTGGGCACCGGCGTCGGCCCGGTTGGCGTGGGCGTGGGCGTCAACCAGCGCGGCCAGGTCTCCGCCGGGGCGGGTGTGGGCGTCAGCACTGGCATTGGCGGCGGCGCCAGCGTGGGCGCGGGGGTAGGCACCGGCACGGTGATCTACGACCCGCATGATCCCCGGCACAACAAGCCGGGCAGCACCGACCCGCGCTAGCCGAAGCCTGCCGCCTGCGCGCCCAAGTGCGTCAGGCGGAGTGCTTTGCCTGCGCGCGCCGTCGCGCAGAGCGCCATGGTGCCACCACTACACGACCAGCGGCTGCTGCGCCATCGCTTCGACCTGCTCCTGCAGCATGACGACCTGGCCCTGCCAGTAGTCGCTGCTGCCGAACCACGGGAAATTGGCCGGAAACGTCGGGTCGGCCCAGCGCCGCGCCAGCCAGGCGCTGTAGTGGATCAGCCGCAGCGTGCGCAGCGGCTCGATCAACGCCAGTTCTCGCCGGTCGAACGCGCGGAACTGCTCGTAGCCATCGAGCAGGCCGGACAGCTGCAGCGTACGCTGTCGGCGGTCGCCTGAGAGCAGCATCCACAAGTCCTGCACCGCCGGGCCGGTGCGCGCGTCGTCCAGGTCCACGAAATGCGGGCCGCCGCCGGGGCGGTCGGTCGGCGTCCACAGGATGTTGCCGGGGTGGCAGTCGCCATGCAGGCGCAGCAGCGCGATGCCGGTGTCGGCCTGCGCCAGAGGGCCATCGGCAATGGCCTGCAGCGCCAGTGTGCAGGCTTTGTCCCAATCGGCCTGCACGTCCAGCGGCACCATGTCGTGGCCCAGCAGCCAGTCATGCGAGGCGGTGCCGAAGCTGGCCAGATCGAGCGCCGGGCGTTCCACGAAGGGGCGTGCCGCGCCCACGGTGTGGATGCGCGCGAGAAAGCGTCCGATCCACTCCAGCACCTCGAAATCGTCGAGCTCGGGCGGGCGGCCCCCACGGCGCGGGCAGACGGAAAAGTAGAACGCGTCGAAGCGATGCAGCGTGGCACCACCGATGACCAGCGGGCCCACGGCCGGGATCTCGGCAGCGGCCAATTCGGTGCCGAAGGCGTGTTCTTCCAGGATCTGCGCCTCGCTCCAGCGGCCGGGCCGGTAGAACTTGGCGACCACCACCTCGGGCACGCCCTCGGGCGGGTCTTGCAGGTGCACCTGGTAGACGCGGTTCTCGTAAGAGCTGAGCGCCATCAGCCGGCCGTCGCCGACCAGACCGATGGTGTCCAGCGCGTCGAGCACGCGGTCGGGCGTCAGGGCTTCGTAGGGGTGGCGGGCGCTGTCGCCGAAAAGGGAATCAGGGTGCATCCCCGATTGTGGCGCGCGGGGCCGGAATCATCCGTTCTGCACCACGCGGCGTCCCCACCGTACGCACAAGCTTGGGGCCATGTGATTCCGATGGCCGCAGAGCAGGCCAAGCCAGGGCACCCGCGGAACTGGCTCTGCCAGGCCGCTGGGTGGCCTGGCAGGCCGCGCTGGGCCAGTGGCCCAGCCCCTCGCCGGCACAAGCGGTCCACTGGACCTTTTTGTGTCCGGGCTCGGCCCCCTTCGCGCAGCGGAAGGGGGTTGGCGGAGCGTGCAGCGCGCAGCCTGGGGGTTGGTTGTTTACACCAGGGTGATCTCGACCGGGATGTTGCCGCGCGTGGCGTTCGAGTAAGGGCACACGCCGTGGGCGGCGTCGACCAGGGCCTGGGCGGCTTCGCGCTCCATGCCGGGCAGCGAGACCTTCAGGCGCACCGCGATGCCATAGCCATGGGACGTGGGGCCGAGGTCGACTTCAGCGTCGACGGCCACGCCATCGGGCACGGCGATCTTCTTCATGCCGCCCACGGCCTTCATGGCACCGATGAAGCAGGCCGAGTAGCCGACGGCGAACAACTGCTCGGGGTTGGTGCCGGTGCCCGAGGTGCCGGGCGAGCTGAGGCTCACTTCGAGTCGACCGTCGGAGCTTTTGCCGGCGCCGTCGCGGCCGCCCGTGGTGTGTGATTGCGCGGTGTAGAGAACCTTGTCGAGGGTGGTGGTCATGGCATCGTCCTTGAAGTGGTGCTTCGCAATGAAGCGGGGGTTGGGAAACAGAAAACGAAAAGCGAGAACTGCGGCGGCGCCCTACCCGGCGAGCCGCTGACGCAGCGTACGCACCTGCTGTGTCAGTGCCTGCACCTCGCCCAGCGAGCACTGCGAGGCCGCCAGCACGCAGCCGGGGATGCGCGCCGCGCGGGCCTTGAGCTTGCGCCCATCGGCCGTGAGCGACAGGTGCACGCGCCGCTCATCCTGCACATCGCGGATGCGGGCGACCAGACCGGCCGACTCGAGCCGCTTGAGCAAGGGCGTCAGCGTGCCGGAATCGAGGAACAGGCGCTCGCCCAGCTCGGAGACGGACAGGCCGTCACGCTCCCATAAGGCCAGCATGGCGAGGTATTGCGGGTAGGTGAGGCCCAGGTCTTCGAGCAGGGGCTTGTACAGCTTGGTCATCGCCAGCGAGGCCGAATACAGCGCGAAGCACAGCTGGTGGTCCAGCTGCAGCGCCTTGTCGTTCGCGATGGTGCGGGGGGAAGCCATGGCGCAATTGTAGTTCGCAATTCAATTGCGTGCAACTTAATTGTGAGCGTTTGAAACGGCCGGCGCTGTGCCTCAGCCGCGGCCAGCGCCCGTTGTCAGCCCGCCTCGACCAGCGCCAGCAGCCGTTGCAAGGCGTGCTGCACGGTGGCCGCGCGCACGGCGGCGCGGTCGCCCGGAAAACGCTGCACCTGCGTGTGCACACGCCCCGCCACGGCCCAGCCGAACCAGACCATGCCCACCGGCTTGTCGGCGCTGCCGCCGGCCGGGCCGGCCACGCCCGTCACCGCCACTGACACCTGGGCATGGGCGTGGGCCACGGCCCCCTGCGCCATGGCGCGTGCCACGGCTTCGCTGACGGCACCATGCTGCACGATCAACGCCGCGTCCACGCCTAGCAATTCGGTCTTGGCGGCGTTGGAATAGCTGACAAAGCCGCGCTCGAACCAGTCGCTGGAGCCAGCCAGATCGGTGCAGGCGCCGGCGATCAGGCCGCCGGTACAGCTCTCGGCGGTGGCCATCATCCAGCCCTTGTTGCGCAGTTGCGTGGCCAGGCGTGCCACGAGATCGGGGACGGCATCGTTCACCAGAAGAACCTCCACAGTGCCAGGACGAACAGCGTGCAGAACGCCGCCACCAGGTCATCGAACAATATGCCGAAGCCGCCACGCGCGCCCCAGCCCTTGAATGCCGTGTCGGCCCAGGCCACCGGCCCGGGCTTGGCGGCGTCGAAATAGCGGAACAGCGCAAACGCCGCCAGCTGCCCCCAGAACGTGAGCGGCATGGCCAGCCACAGCACCAGCCAGAAGGCCACCACCTCGTCCCACACGATGGCGCCAGGGTCGGCCACACGCAGGTTGCGCGCGCACACCGTGCAGGCCCACCAGCCCAGCGGCAGCGACACCGCGATCAGCCAGCCGATCTGCGCCGTATCGAGCCAGGCCAGCAGCACCGCGTAGACCAGCCAGGCCCACAGCGTGCCCACCGTGCCGGGCGCCTTGGGCGACAGGCCCGCGCCGAAACCCAGCGCGATGCAGTGTGCCGGATGCGACAGCATGAAGCGCGCCGTGGGCCGCCGCGGCGCCCCCTGCGGCGCAGAATTCAGAGGAAGAACGGCGGGTTCGTGCGTCATGGAATGCCTGGATGGTAGCGGCGCACCTGCCGCCTATCATCGTCCCGCAAACGGCTGCCACACCACCACCATGCACGACTTCATCGCCCAACAATCCTTCGCCCGCATCGCCGACCTGATCGCTCGCCACGCGCAGCAGCAGCCCGGCCACGCGGCGCTGATCGACGCCACACAATCGCTGGACTACGCGGGCCTGGACCGCACGATGGACCAGGTGGCGCTGGCGCTGCAGCAGGCCGGCATCCAGCCCGGCGAGGCGATTGCCATCTGCGCGGCCAGCTCGGTGCCCTACGCCTGCGTGTTCCTGGGTGCGCTGCGCGCCGGTGTCGTCGTGGCGCCGCTGGCCCCTGGCTCCACCGCGCAGAGCCTGCTGCAGATGATCGACAACGCACAGGCCAGGCTGCTGTTCCTGGATGCCGCCACGGGCGAGACGATGGGCCCGGCCGGCCCCGGCGAGCCGCCGCGCATCGCGCTGGACGCCAGCGACGCAGGCCGGCCGCTGGCCGAGTGGCTGGCACCGGCCGGGCAGAAGCCGGCACCGGCCGAGGTCGATGGCCAGGCGCCGTTCAACATCATCTACTCCTCGGGAACCACGGGTGACCCCAAGGGCATCGTGCAGTCGCACGGCATGCGCTGGGCCCATGTGCAGCGTGGCGTGGGCTACGAGTACGGGCCGGGCACGGTCACGCTGCTGTCCACGCCGCTGTACTCCAACACCACGCTGGTGCTGTTCTTTCCGACGCTCGCGTTCGGCGGCACGCTGGTGCTGATGGCCAAGTTCAACGCCGCCGAATACCTGCGCCTGGCCCAGGCCCACCGGGTCACGCACACCATGCTGGTGCCGGTGCAGTACCAGCGCCTGTTGGCGCTGCCTGGCTTCGGTGACGCCGACCTGTCCAGCTTCCAGTTCAAGTTCTGCACCAGCGCGCCGTTCTCGGCCGCGATGAAGGCCGAAGTGCTCAAGCGCTGGCCCGGTGGCCTGATCGAGTTCTACGGCATGACCGAAGGCGGGGGCAGCTGCGTCCTGGAGGCCCACCTGCACCCCGACAAGTTGCACACCGTGGGCCGGCCTGCGCCGACCAGCGACATCCGCCTGATCGACGACGCCGGCCTCGAAGTGGCGCCCGGTGAAGCCGGCGAGGTGGTTGGCCATTCGCCCGGCATGATGACCGGCTACCACCGCAAGGACGACAAGACGCGCGAGGCCGAATGGTTCGACACCAGTGGCAAGCGCTTCATCCGCACCGGCGACATCGGCCGCTTCGACGCCGATGGCTTTCTGATCCTGTTCGACCGCAAGAAAGACATGATCATCTCGGGCGGCTTCAACATCTACCCGAGCGATCTGGAGGCCCTGCTGCGCGAGCACCCGGCGGTGCTGGAGGCCGCCGTGGTGGGCGTGCCGTCGGAGGCCTGGGGCGAGACGCCGGTGGCCTTCGTCGTGCCGCGCGAGGGCGAGCCGATCGAGGCCGGCGCGCTGAAGGACTGGGCCAACGAGCGCGTCGGCAAGACGCAGCGGTTGAGCGAGCTGGTGCTGGTCGACAGCCTGCCGCGCAGCGCCATCGGAAAAGTATTGAAACGCGAGCTGCGCGACCGCTGGGCGGCGCCACAGGGCTGATGGCCAGCGGGCCGGTGCGCGACCAGCACAAGGCCACGCTGGAGCGCGCCATCTTCCGCGAGTTCGCGCAGCGCTACCGCCACGACGTGGACCTGCGCTCGGTGGCCAGCGGCGACCCGAACGCGCGCGAGCCCGACATCCTGGCCAGCTCTACCGAGAGCGACGACCGCCTGGCCTTCGAACTGGTGCGACTGACCGAGCAGGACAGCCAGATGCTCGCGCGCCAGCTGCCGCGGCTGCTGCCGCCCGACGCCCTGCCGGCCCGGCTGCCGCCCGATTCGGCGTCGGTCGATGCCTTCTCGCGCAAGTTCAAGAAGGCCGAGTCCGGCCTGTACAACGGCGTGCACGCGCAAGACCTGGAACTGCTCGCTTGGTCCGACCACCTGGCCACGCCCTGGCCGCAGGTGCTGGCCAGCGCCGAGGCCTGGCTGACGCACTACGCCAGCGCCGGGCATTTCGCGATGGTCTGGCTGTGGCGCCGGCCCGACTTTCCGGGTGATCCGGGCCAGTCGGCCTGGGTCTGGTCGCGCGGCCGGGGGTTGCGGCGCTTCGGCTGAAGCACCGCCTTCTTCATCACAACGCAGCATGCCGGCGCGCCGCGCGGCTTGCATACTGGCCGCGCCGCCCAGTGCACGGGCGCTAAGGAACACCGGATGGACCTGCCCGTTGAACTGCCGCCGCGCCAGCTGATCGTTTGCTGCGACGGCACCAACAACAACCTGACCGGCGGCGCGTCGGACACCAACGTCGTCAAGCTGGCACAGCTGTTCGCAGGCTCGCCAGTGGATGCGGCGCAGACCCTGTTCTACGACCCCGGCGTGGGCAATGCCGGAGAGCTGCCCGGCGCCACGGTGATCGACAAATGGAACCGGCTGCGCGCACGCATCGCCGGACTGGCGTTCGGCCGCGGCGTCTACGAGAACGTGGCCGAGTGTTACCTGTTCCTGATGCGGCACTATCGCCCGGGCGATCAGATCTTCATCTTCGGCTTCTCGCGTGGTGCGTTCACGGCGCGCAGCCTGGCCGGGCTGGTGAACCTGTTCGGCGTGCTGCGGCCGCATGCGGACTCGATGGTCGAAACGCTGATCCACATCTACTTTTCCGACCGCGGGTCGGAAGCAGAAAAGTTCAAGCGCATCGCGGAGCAGGCTTCGGCCCTGCTGGCCGACGCACAATGCCGCAGGGTGGAGATGCAGTTTGTCGGGGTCTGGGACACGGTCGCCTCCGTCGGACTGTGGCCGTTCCACGAGCGCATCAGCGCCACGCCCACCATCGCCGGCAAGCGCTTTCGCAACGTGCGCCAGGCATTGGCGCTGGACGAGCACCGGGCGCAGTTCAAGCCGCGGCTGTATGCCGACGACAACGGCCACTACACGACAGAGGGCAAGCACCGCGCAACGCTGCAGCAGCTGTGGTTTCGCGGGTCGCACTGCGATGTGGGCGGCGGCTACGAGCCGGCTGCGACCGGCGTTTCGGACCAGGCCCTGGCCTGGATCGTCAGCCAGGCCGTGCAGTGCGGCCTGCGGCTGCGCGGCTGTGATGGCCCGCTGGACACCGAGGCCGCCGTGTTGCAAGCCGTGTCCAAGCTCCAACTGCCGCCCGGCGCCGAGCGTCCGCCGGCCCGGCCCCGGGTGGACGACATGCTGAACCGCACCTGCCTGTGGGCACTGACGGGCATGGCGGTGCGCAACACCATGCGGGTGGACATCCACCACAAGCCTGCGCGGTTCATCACGCCGGTAGAACACGCCAGCGTCAAAAACCCCGCGCTGCGCTACCCGGACGACACGGTCTGGAGCAAGCGGCGCAACCTCGCACAGCCGCTGCTGGCGGGCCTGCTGGCCGTGCTGCTGGCCAACCTCATCGGCTGGCTCCAGACACCCGCCCTGCCGCTGAAGGGCCTGGGCCAGAACATGATCCAGCTGTTCACCCAGGCGTGGACCCATCTGGCGCACAACCTGCAGTTCCAGTGCTGGCAGTTGACCTGGATGATGGAGGACCGGCTGGGTGCCGGCACGGCCCTGTTCGCCTCGCCGCGCTGGGCGCTGCTGCTGGACCTGCTGCTGATCGCCAGCTACGCGTACGTGCTGTCGTGGTTCGCGGTGGCCGGCTTCGCCCGGCGGGCCGGCTTGCGCCGCGCTGGCGACCCGGTGCCGGCGTGGTTGAACCTGCTGGGCTGGGCGCTGCCCGTAGCCGTGTTCGCCGATGTGCTGGAGAACCTGGCCACCTGGCTCACGCTGACCGCCTGGCATCTGGAACGGCCTTTCCTCGCGTGGTTCGCCGGCCTCTTCATGACACTCTTCGCAGCGGCCAAGATCATCGGGCTGGTGGGGACGCTGACGTTGGCGGCGGGCCGGCGTGCAACCACACTGGATGCCTAGAATGCGCAGAAATCTGTAGTCTCGATCAGGTGACCGATGAGGCGCTGCGCTTCATCAACGCCTTGCAATCGATGCCTGGTGTGGAGCGCCCAATGCTCGGCGCGGAATGGCCTGTGTTTCGAGAACTCTGCGCGACGAAGCAACTGGCCGCCAACCAGATCCCCGATGCGTGGCTCGCAGCGGCCGTGTTGCAACAAGGTGAACACCTGGTCAGCTTCAATGCCGACTTCAGGCGACTGCTGCCACGTTCGCAGTTCACTCGACTGACGGCGTAAGGCATTGCCCGGCGCACTGGCCGGCCGCAACGATCCCGGCGATCATCGCTGCGACTGGCCACAAGGAATCGACACGCATGGACAACAACACTTTCGACTACGACCTGCTGGTCCTCGGCGGCGGCAGCGGCGGCGTGCGCGCCGCGCGCATGGCGGCGCAGCGCGGGGCCCGTGTGGCCCTGGTGGAGGCCGCAGCGCTGGGCGGCACCTGTGTCAACGTGGGCTGCATACCCAAGAAGCTCTACAGCTACGCCGCCCACTACGGCTCGGCCTTCGACGAGGCCGCCGGCTTCGGCTGGGAGGTCAAGCCACCGCGCTTCGACTGGGGCACGCTCAAGACCAACCGCGCCAAAGAGATCGCACGGCTGAACGGCATCTATGGCGACCTGCTGAAAAGCGCGGGCGCCGAGATCGTCACCGGCTGGGGCCAGGTGGAAGACGCGCACACCTTGCGCGTGGGAGAGCGGCGCCTGCGCGGGCGGCACCTTCTCATTGCCACTGGTGGCACGCCCTTCATGCCAGATGTCGCCGGCAGCGAGTTGGCCGTCAGCTCCGACCAGATGTTCGACCTGGACCCGTTCCCCAAGCGCCTGGTGGTGGTGGGCGGCGGCTACATCGCCTGCGAGTTCGCCTCCATCTTCCGCAAGCTGGGCGCGAACGTGGTGCAGCTGCAGCGCGGTGGCCGCTTGCTGAGCGCGTTCGACGAGGACATCAGCCGCTTCCTGGCGTCCGAGATGGGCAAGACCGGCATCGACCTGCGGCTGAACGCACAGATCGAGCGCATCGCCCAGCGCCAGGGCGGGCTGCATCTGACGCTGGCCGACGGCACGCTGCTGGACGCCGATACCGTGCTGTTCGCCACCGGCCGCAAGCCCAACACCGCAGGCATCGGGCTGGAGGCAGCGGGCGTGCGCCGCGACGACAAAGGCCACATCGAGGTCGACCAGCAATACCGCAGCTCGGTGCCGTCGATCCACGCGCTGGGCGACGTGTCGACCCGCGTGCCATTGACGCCGGTGGCCACGGCCGAAGCCATGGCGCTGGTGGACCACCTGTTCGGCCCGCTCCCAGGCCGCCCCGCGCGCACCGTGTCCTACGACAACATCCCGACCGCGGTGTTCACGCATCCGCCGGTCGGCACCGTGGGCCTGACGGAGGCCGCCGCCCGCGCGCAGTACGGCGAGGTGCGCATCTTCCGGACAGAGTTCAAGCCGCTGCAGCACACCTTGTCGGGCAGCAGCGAACGGGTGCTGATGAAGCTGATCGTGGACGCCGCCAGCGACCGCGTGGTGGGCCTGCACATGGTCGGCCAGGAGGCCGGCGAGCTGGTGCAGGGCTTTGCCGTCGCATTGCGCGCCGGTGCCACCAAAGCGCAGTTCGACAGCACCATTGGCATCCACCCGACGGCGGCCGAAGAGTTTGTGACCATGCGCGAACCGGCGCCGCAGGATTGAGACGCCGGGTCAACGCCCCGTGAACTGCGGCGCGCGGCGAGCCTGCCACGCGGCCACGCCCTCGCGCAGATCGTCCGAGGCCAGCGTTTGCAGCACGGCGGCGCGCACGGCCTGCGCGTCGACTTCGCCGCGGGCAATCTGGTTCAAATGGCGCTTCATGTCCAACAGGGGCAGTGGGGCCATGGCGGCCAGCCGCGCGCACAGCGCATCGGCCTGCGCGTCGAGCTCGTCGGCGGCTGTCAGGTGCGTGAGGAAACCGCAGGCCTGCATGGCGGCGGCGTCCAGCTTCTCAGCCGTCAGAAACAGGCGTTTGGCCGTGTCCAGACCCAGCCGCGACACATAGCGCTGCAGGCCGCCGAGGTAGAAGTGCAGGCCCAGCCGCGCGGCCGGCATGAACATCTCGGTGGCCGGCGAGCCGATGCGAAAGTCACAGGCCAGCGCCATATCGGTCGCGCCGCCGTACACGCCGCCCTGCAGCACCGCGACGGTGACGGCGCGGCACTGCTCCAGTGCGTCCACCATGTCGCCGAAGCCCGCTCCCTCGGCCTGGCTGCCACCGACCTCGGCGATGTCGTAGCCCGCGCAAAAATACTTGCCGGTGCTGCGCAGCACCAGCACCAGCACGCCGTCGGCCTGGTCCACGGCCGCCACATGGGCGCGCAGCACCGGCAGATCTTCGGGCGCCAGCTTGTTGGCAGCCTGGGGGCGCTGCAGCGTGATGGTGGCAATCGGGCCGGCAATGGCGAGAGTGGGGGTCATTGGCAAGCAAGGGAATCAGGGGCGCCCAATATAAGCGGGGCCGTGCGCGGGCCGTGCGGCAGGGGCCCGCCCTGAAAGCAGGCACGGGCATTGCACAATGACCGCATGCCCTACCTGCCGCCCTTCATCGCACCGACCTTCTACACCGACCCGGCCGCCGCGCTGCAGCAGGTACAGCACATCTACGCCCAGCAGATCGACCACCTGCGCGCCGCCATGCAACGCTATGTGGCCGGTGACACGCCGCCTGGCCACGTGCGCGCCTGCTACCCCTTCGTGCGCTTGCATACCGAGACGCTGTCGCGTGCGAAAGTCGAGGACGAGCTGGACCGCCTGGCCTATGGGTTCGTGGCCGGCGCCGGCCGCTTCGAGACCACGCTGACGCGGCCCGACCTCTTCGGCAAGTACTACCTGGAGCAGTTCCGCCTGCTGCTGCAGAACCATCAGGTGCCGCTGGAAGTGGGCACCAGCACGCAACCCATTCCGGTGCATTTCTCGTTCGCCGAACACGACCACGTGGAAGGCAGCATGACGGCCGAGCGCCGCGGCCTGATGCGCGACGTCTTCGACCTGCCCGACCTGGCGGCCATGGACGACGGCATCGCCAACGGCACCTACGCGCCCAAGCCCGGCGAGCCGCAGCCGCTGTCACTGTTCACGGCGCCGCGCGTGGACTACTCGCTGCACCGGCTGCGCCACTACACGGGCACGGCGCCCGACTGGTTCCAGAACTTCGTGCTGTTCACCAACTACCAGTTCTACATCGACGAGTTCGTGCGCATGGGCCACGAGGCCATGGCCGATGAAAACAGCGAGTACATCGCCTTCGTCGAACCCGGCAACGTGGTCACGCGCCGCAAGGACTTGCCGCCGCAGGACATCGACGCCATGGGCGCCCTGCCCCCCAGGCTGCCGCAAATGCCGGCCTACCACTTGCTGCGCAGCGACCACACCGGCATCACCATGGTGAACATCGGCGTCGGCCCGGCCAACGCCAAGAACATCACCGACCACATCGCCGTGCTGCGCCCGCATGCCTGGATCATGCTGGGCCACTGCGCCGGCCTGCGCAACACGCAGCAGCTGGGCGACTACGTGCTGGCCCACGGCTATGTGCGCGAGGACCATGTGCTGGACGAAGAGCTGCCGCTGTGGGTGCCGATCCCGGCGCTGGCCGAAGTCCAGCTGGCACTGGAAAAGGCCGTGCGCGACGTCACCAAGCTCGAAGGCCCCGCGCTCAAAGGCGTGCTGCGCACCGGCACCGTGGCCAGCACCGACAACCGCAACTGGGAGCTGCTGCCCGACAACCGGGCCCAGCTGCGCTTCAGCCAGAGCCGCGCCGTGGCGCTGGACATGGAGAGCGCCACCATCGCGGCCAACGGCTTTCGCTTCCGCGTGCCCTATGGCACCTTGCTCTGCGTCTCCGACAAGCCGCTGCACGGCGAGATCAAGCTGCCCGGCATGGCCAACCACTTCTACCGCGAGCGTGTGGACCAGCACCTGCGCATCGGCATCCGCTCCGTGGAGCTGCTGCGCGCCCAGGGCATCGACGAACTGCACAGCCGCAAGCTGCGCAGCTTTGCAGAAGTCGCGTTTCAATAAGCTGACCGGACGCCCACGACAACGTGCAGATCGACATCCTCTCCCTGATCACCGTCGCGATGGTCAACCTGCTGGGCATCTCCATCGTGCTGCCGCTGATCATGGGGCGCCAGCTGACAAGCGCAGCGCGCAGTGCCCAGGCCGCGCTGCTGCTGCTGACCCTCGGTTGGACGGCGCTGACGCTGTCGGAGTACAGCTCCTCGTCGGTCCTGTCGGTGCTGGCCATGGCCTGCCTGTCGGGCTGCATGGTGGTGCTGCACCGGGCCTTGACCGGCTGGCTGGGCCCGCGCCCCGGCGGCCGCGCGCTGGTGGTGCTGGCCGTGCTGATGCCGCTGGGCTACGCGCTCGCCCATGCCAACTACCCGGTGCGCGTGGGCTGGTCCAACTTTCTGCTGGCCGCCATGCTGCTGCTGCTGGCACGTGCCACCACCGTTTCGCACCGCGACGCCGGCCGGCACTGGCGCATCGTGCTGCTGGTCTGCTTCGTGGTCATGGCCGTTCTGACGGGCGCGCGCGGCGTGCTCGGCGCGTTCTTCACCGATCAGTACCCGACGTTCCGCACACCCAACCCGGTCAACATCGCCGCGGCCCTGGCCATCAACATCGCCGTGGTGCTGGGCACGGTGGCCTTGCTGGTGGCCTGGCGCGACGAAGCCGAAGACCGGCTGCGCGCCATGGCCAACACCGACAGCCTGACCGGCCTGCCGAACCGCCGCGACTTCCACGCGCGTGCCGAAGCCCTGTTCGCCAACGCCAAGCGCTACCGCACGCCGCTGACCGCGCTGATGCTGGATCTGGACCATTTCAAGAACATCAACGACAGCCACGGCCACGACAAGGGCGACCAGGCGCTGCAGTTGTTTGCCAAGTTGCTCAGCCAGAACCGGCGCACCGGCGACCTGGCCGGCCGGCTCGGTGGCGAGGAGTTCTGTGTGTTGCTGCCCAATGCCCAGCGCAACACGGCCAGCGGATTCGACGAGCGGCTGCGGGCGCTGCTGGACGAGCAGGCCACGCAGCAGCTGGGCTTTGCGATCGGCTACAGCGCCGGTGTGGCCGCGCTGACCGACGGTGACGCGACACTGGCCGGCCTGTTGGCGCGTGCCGACGCGGCGCTGTACGAGGCCAAGCACGGCGGCCGCGCGCAGACGCTGATGGGCGCAAGCGGCACCGGTGACACGGTGATCTGACCGGCGCGGCGCCCGCCCTGTAGCATGCCCGCATGCTCGATCAGATCTACCCGTTTCTCATCCACTGGATCATCACTGCGCTCTCGCTCTGGGTCGCCAGCCACATCTTCAAGGGCCTGCGCTTCGACAGCACGGCCTCGCTGGCCGTCTCGGCCCTGCTGCTGGGCTTTGCCAACGCCATCGTCAAGCCGCTGCTGATCATGCTCACGCTGCCGCTGACGCTGCTGAGCTTCGGCCTGTTTCTGCTGGTCATCAACGCGCTGGTGATCCTGCTGGTGGCGGCGCTGGTGCGGGGCTTTCACATCTCGGGCTTCTGGACGGCACTGTTCGCCAGCCTGTTCGTCTCGGTGCTGAGCATCGTGATCGGCTCGTTCGTGGCCAGCAGCGACCCGGCCCAGCAGATCCAGATGCCGCAGGGCAGCGGCAACTGGCTGTAGCACCCCTGCTGAGCCAGCGACCCGATGCGTCCGGGCGGGCGGCTCAGGGCGTAGCCACCGCCGCAGCCGTGGGCATGGGCACGGGCGCATCGGCCCCGGCCTGCGGCCACGGCGGCGTGCCGGCTTCGCTGCGCAGCTCCGCGCGCATCAGCGGCAGGTACTGCGGGCATTCGCGTTGGATGAAGACGATCAGGCCCTCGCGCAGCCGGCAGCGCAGATCCCAGGCCAGGCTGGAGTTGGCGGCCGTGGCCAGCAGGCGCAACTGCATGCTGCGCTCGCCGGCCTCAGTCACTTGCAGCAGGCACAGGCGGCGGTCCCATTCGGGCGCGGCCTCGCACAGGCGTTGCGCCTCGGCGCGCAGTGGCTCGAGCGGCATGCGGTAGTCGACCCACAGGAACACGGTGCCGATGATGTCGGCGCTGTTGCGCGTCCAGTTCTGAAACGGGTTCTCGATGAACCACTGCAGCGGAATGATCAGCCGGCGCTGGTCCCAGATCGCCAGCACCACATAGGTGCCGGTGATCTCTTCGACGCGGCCCCACTCGCCCTGCACGATGAGCACGTCGTCCAGCCGGATCGGCTGCGCCAGCGCGATCTGCAGGCCGGCGATCAGGTTGCCGAACACCGGCTTGGCGGCAAAGCCTGCCACCAGTCCGACCACGCCGGCCGAGGCCAGCAGGCTGGCACCGAACTGGCGCGCCCCGGGAAAGGTCATCAGCATCAGCGCCAGGCCGGCCAGGGCAACGACGAACATCACCGTGCGCGACAGCACCTTGGCCTGGGTGTGGATGCGGCGCGCGTTCAGGTTGTCGGCCACGGCCAGCGGGTACTGGTCGATCACGCCCTGGGCCACGCCGGAGACGGCACGCAGGCCCGTCCAGGTCAGCGCGGCCAGTAGCAGGAGGCCGTTGATGTGGCGCAAGCCGGCGATCCAGGGCATGGTGTCGGGCGCGCCCTGCCAGACCAGCTGCAGCGCGATGAAGGGCAGCAGCCAGCGCGTGGGCAGGCGCACGGTGCGCACGACGGTGGCCGCCGTCGGCATGCCGCGCGTCACACGCGTCAGCACGGCGCGCCCAGCGCGGTGCACGACCAGCGCCAGCAGCACGGCCACCGTGGCGGCCACGCACAGGCCCATCACCGAGGCGTCGGCCCAGGTGATCAGTTGGTTCCAGTCGATCGGCATGCGGGCATGCTAGCGAGGCGCGCGATAGGCCCGCATAGCGCGCGGGTAACGAGCCAGCGCACGCGGCGGCCCCTGCGCTGGGCGGGCCCATCAGCGCCGTGCCGATGGCCGTAGACCAGGCCATGCCAGGGCACCCGCGGAACTGGCTCTGCCAGGCCGCTGGGGAGGCCTTGCAGGCCGCGCCGGGCCAGTGGCCCGGCCCCTCCCCAGGCACACAAGGTCCACTGGACCTCGTGTGTCCGGGCTCGGCCCCTTGAGGGGGATGGGATGTCTACACGAAGTGAGACATCCAAACGGGGTGGTTGTTGTTTCAAGCTTCGCGCGGCCGCACCAGCGCAGCGGCACGCTTGGCGTTCGTGCGCGCCTGCTCCACATCGGCATGGCGCGCCAGCAGCACGCCCATGCGGCGCTTGACGAAGCTCTCGGGCTTGCCGAACAGGCGGATTTCGGTGCCGGGCACCTGCAACGCTTCGGCCACGCCGTCGAACACGATGCCGGTCGCGTCCACACCGCCATAGACCACGGCGCTGGCGCCAGGCGTCATCAAGCCGGTGTCCACCGGCAGGCCGAGGATGGCGCGCGCGTGCAGCTCGAACTCGTTCTGCCACTGCGTGGCCATGGTCACCATGCCGGTGTCGTGCGGGCGCGGGCTGACCTCGCTGAACCACACCTGCTCGCCCTTGACGAACAGCTCCACACCGAACAGGCCCAGGCCAGCCGGCTGGCCGTCCAGGCCACGGCCCAGGTCGTCCGTCACCGCCCTGGCGATCTCCTGTGCGCGCTGCAGCGCGGCCGGGTGCATGGGGTGCGGCTGCCAGCTCTCCACGTAATCGCCGCTCACCTGCACGTGGCCGATCGGCTCGCAGAAATGCGTCTGCACACTGCCATCGGCGGCGCGGGCGCGCACGGTCAGCAGGGTGATCTCGTAGTCGAAATCGATGAAGCCCTCGACGATCACGCGGCCGTGGCTGACGCGGCCGCCGGCCATTGCGACCTCCCAGGCCTTGCGCACATCGGCCGGGCCGTCGATCTTGCTTTGGCCCTTGCCCGAGCTGCTCATGACCGGCTTGACGATGCAGGGGTAACCAATGCCGGCATCGATGGCCGCCTGCAGCTCGTCGAAGGAGTCGCAGAACCGGTAGGGGCTGGTCGGCAGCCCCAGCGTCTCGGCCGCCAGGCGGCGAATGCCTTCGCGGTCCATCGTCAGCCGCGCGGCACGCGCCGTGGGCACCACGCGCACGGTGCCGGCGGCTTCCAGTTCGGCCAGCGCGGGTGTGGCGATGGCCTCGATCTCGGGCACGACCCAATCAGGCTTCTCCTGTGCGATCAGGGCTTTGAGCTGCTCGGGGTCGCTCATGGCGATGGTGTGCGCGCGGTGCGCGACCTGGTGGCCGGGTGCATTGGCGTAGCGGTCCACCGCAATGGTTTCCACACCCAGGCGCTGCAGCGCGATCAGCACCTCCTTGCCGAGTTCGCCGGAGCCCAGCAGCATGACGCGCGTGGCGTGGGGTGACAAAGGGGTGCCGAAGGTGGTCATGGGCGGTGTCCGTGAAAATTCTGGGTCGCGGGCACTGTAATCGACCATCGGCGCGGGCGGCTCCGGGCCTGAGACTTGCTATAAACGGCGCCTTTTGCTCCACCGCTCCAGAAAGTGTCCATGCCGCTATTGATCGATGTTCCTCCCGGTACGCTGAAGGAGGGCCTGTTCGGCGGCGTATTTCTGCATGTGTTCGAGAGCCTGCCCTACTTCCGCCAGCACGGCATCTTCCCGGCCTGGAACATCACGTCGAAGCTGTACGGCAAGTCGCCCGGCTACACCGTGATCCCTGGGCTCATCGATCTCAGCTACACGCCCGCCACGCCGACGCGCCGCTTGCCGCTGGCCTGGGTGCGCGACCGGCACTGCGCGATGCTGGGCTCGGACTGGCACCAGCTGCACCGGCTGTGGAACGACTACTTCACCATTCCGCAGCGCTACCACGCGCGCGTGGCGCCGCTGGGCGATCTGTCGCAGGCACTGGGCGTGCACTACCGCGGCAACGACAAGACCTCGGTCGCCTGGGACAGCAACCCGGTCACGCACGCCGAGTTCTTCGCGATCGTGCTGGATTTTCTGAAGACGCGGCCGCACCTGCAGCGCCTGTTCGTCGCCACGGACGACAAGGCGTTTCTGCAGTACGTGAAGCAGCACTCGCCGCTGCCGGTGGCAGATTTCGGCGGCGGCTCGTTCCACTTCACCGAGAAGACCGACGAGGCCCGCTGGGAAGAGGCCGAGCTGGCGATCACCGACTGCGTGGCGTTGTCCACATGCCAGGCGGTGATCAACACCTCCTCGGCACTCTCGGCGTTCGCCAAGATCCTGAATCCCGACATCGAGATGGTGCGCTGCGCGGCCAGCAAGATGTTCTCGGACATCCCGTACTTTCCAATCGCCTACGTGCCGGTCTATGCGTCCAGCGACCCGCAGGTGCAGGCCACGATCACGCGCATGATGGCGGGCGACTGGACGCAGGCGCCCACGGCGCCGCGCTTCACGCAACCCTTTTTCTACCGCCTGCGGCGCATCGGCCGGCGCACGCGTGTGCGCAATGTGATCGCCACCGTGAAATCGCTGGGGCGGCCCGGGCAGGCGATCTGAGCGTGAGCCCTGCGTCAGCAGCGTGGCCCGCCCGCCCCGCAAGCGGCCGCGAGCAGTCGTCAGTACCCGCGCACCATGAAATCGACCATGGCCTCGATCTGGGGCTGCGCGCCGGCATCGAGGCGCTCTAGCGGCTGGCGCAGAAACCTGGCCGGCACGGCCAGGATGTTGGGTGTGTCCACGATGTAAGTGACGCCCTGTACCAGGATGAGCGCTTGCGCGCGCGACATCACCACGCTGCCGGCTTGCGCAGCCAGCAGGGGCAGGCACCAACGCGTGGCGGTACTGACCAGATCGCTTTGCACGTCCAGGTACAACGCATGGCTGGCATGCGGGTTCGGGTTGCGGTAGAGATCGAAGCGCGGCATCAGAGACGGGCGTGACGCAGTACCCCGTCAGCCCCGCTCGGGTGCTGAGCCTGACGCCATGAAGCCCTGCAACTGCTCGGCCGCAGTGCCATGCTCGTCCACACGCTGCGCATAAGCTTCGAGCGCATCCCGATTGTCGAGTGCCCACTGGTTGCACTGCGCATAACCACCAGGCGGCAGCCACCCGCCAGCGGACTGCGCTTGCGAGACCACCGGCACCAGTTGCGGCACCACCTTCACGGGGATCAGCTCGAAACGGCCATCCGGGTGCGCCACCACGTCGAAGAGCCGCCCAGCGAATTTCTTGCCGAGAGAAATCTGACCACTGCTGCCAACTTCTTTGAGCATGCACCCTCCTGCAAACTTTCATGCCATCATGCGGCATTAGATTAAGCCATGTCAATCGCACGGCCCTTGCCCGCTTCCTCCGACACCATCAGCGCCGAACTGGTCGCCGTGCTGGTCGCCGTCACCGGTGGCCAGGCACGCTTTCTGACGACGCACGACGGCCAGGCCTTGCCCAGCGGCCCGCTGGAGGTGGACCACCGATCCCTGCAGACCGGCATGCGCGCCTGGATCGAGGCGCAGACGCACCACCCGATCGGCTACATCGAGCAGCTCTACACCTTCGCCGACCGCGACCGCGCGCGCAATGACGACCGCCGCGTGATCTCGGTCAGCTACCTGGGCCTGACGCGCGAGGCGCCTGCGCCGCACCAGGCCGTGGGCTGGCGCGACTGGTACCACCACTTTCCCTGGGAAGACCAGCGCGCACCAGCGGCGGCCGAGTTGCTGGCTGACCACCTCGCGCCGGCCCTGGCCGCCTGGTGCCAGGGCGCACCGGCCGCCGGCCGGGCCCTGCGTCGCCAGCGCGCGGACACGGCCTTCGGCCTACACGGTGCACCCTGGAACGAGGACTTCGTGCTGCAGCGCTACGAGCTGCTGTACGAGGCCGGCCTGGTGACCGAAGCGCAGCGCAGCCCTGTGCCCGCTGCGCGCGGCCTGCCCACCACGCGCGGCCTGCCAGCGGCCCGGCGCCAGGCGCTGGCCGCCCGCACCGGTGTGCCCATGCAGCTGGACTACCGGCGCATCCTGGCCACCGGCATGGCGCGGCTGCGCGCCAAGATCAAGTACCGGCCGGTGGTCTTCGAACTGATGCCCGAAGCCTTCACGCTGCTGCAGCTGCAGCAGACCGTGGAAGCGCTGGCCGGGCGCGCGTTGCACAAGCAGAACTTTCGCCGCCTGGTGGAGCAGCAGGCGCTGGTCGAAGAGACCGGGCAGCTGACCCAGGGCACCTCGGGCCGGCCGGCACAGCTGTTCCGCTTTCGCGACGATGTGCTGCTGGAGCGGGCGATCTCGGGCAGCAAGCTGCCGTTGTCGCGCTGAGCGGCGGCAAACAAAAGATACAACTCTGGCCGCCGACTTATGCTCAAAAAAAGTATAAATGAGGTGCCCACTTTTTTTAACGCTTATATGCTCACCATGAGCACAATCACATGCGCATACCGAACGAGACAAGAGAGCCGCCCACCCCCCTGCCCCGCGTGATGCTCGAGCCGCTGGTGCGCGCCGCGCTGCTGGAAGACCTGGGCCGTGCTGGCGACATCACCAGCCAGGCCGTGGTGCCCGCCGATGCGCAGAGCCGGCTGCAGCTGGTGGCGCGCCAGGGCGGCGTGCTGGCCGGGCTGGCGCTGGCGCGCCTCGCGTTCGAGCTGGTCGATCCGGCCATCGTCTGGAAAGCGCGCCTGCAGGACGGCGCGCGCCTGGCAAGCGGCGACGTGATCGCCACGCTCGAAGGCCCAGCGCGCGGCATGCTGACGGCCGAGCGCACGGCGCTGAACTTTCTGGGCCACCTGTGCGGCGTGGCCAGCGCCACGGCGCGCATCGCCGATGCGATTGCCCACACCAAAGCGCGCGTGACCTGCACCCGCAAGACCATGCCCGGCCTGCGCGCGCTGCAGAAGTACGCGGTGCGCGCCGGTGGTGGCAGCAACCACCGCTTCGGGCTGGACGACGCGGTGCTGATCAAGGACAACCACATCGCCATCGCCGGTGGCCTGGGCCAGGCCGTGGCGCGCGCCCGCGCTGCCATCGGCCACATGGTGCAGATCGAGGTCGAGGTCGACACGCTGGACCAACTGCGCGAGGCGCTGGCGTTGCAGGTGCCCATCGTGTTGCTGGACAACATGGACCTGCCCACGCTGCGCGAAGCCGTGTCCATCACCGCCGGCCGCGCGGTGCTGGAGGCCTCGGGCCGCGTCACGGTCGAAACTGCACCGGGCATCGCCGAGACCGGCGTCGACCAGATCGCCGTGGGCTGGATCACGCACAGCGCTGCGGTGCTGGACATCGGCCTGGACACACTGGAGTAGGACGCTGCCATGCCACGCCGCCGCACCATGCGCGCTCTGCTCGACCTGGCCCTGGCCGCCCTGCTCGCCCCCGCCGCGCAGGGCACCGAGCCGAACGCCCCCAGCCGCCCGATCACCATCGTCGTGACCTTCCCGCCCGGCGGCGGCACCGACCTGCTGGCACGCAAGCTGGGCCAGGTGCTGCAGCAGGAGCTGGGCCAGACCGTGGTGGTGGAGAACCGCGCCGGTGCCAGCGGCAACATCGGTGCCAGCCTGGTGGCCAAGGCCGCACCGGACGGCCACACGCTGCTGATGGTCAACAGCTCGTTCGCGATCAACCCCGGCGTGTTCGGGCCTCTGGACTTCTCGCCCGCGCGCGATTTCACCGCGGTGATCAACGTCGGCTTCGTGCCCTCGGTGCTGGTGGTGCCGCCGGGCTCACCCTGGCAGGCGCTGCCCGATCTGCTGGCTGCGGCCCGCACGGCGCCGCAGCCGGTGTTCTTTGCTTCCTGCGGCGCTGGCACGCCGCAGCACCTGGCCGGCGAGATGCTGCACCTAGCGGCCCAGGCGCCGCTGGCGCAGGTGCCCTACAAGGGTTGTGGCCCGGCGCTGGCCGACGTGATGGCGGGCCAGGTGGGCCTGGGCATCGTCACCGCCAGCAGCGCGGCACCGCTGCTGGCAGCCGGCAAGCTGCGCGCGCTGGGCATCACCTCGCTCGCGCGCACAGCACAACTACCCGACGTTCCCACCGTGGCCGAGCAGGGGGTGCGTGGCTACGAGATGGACCAATGGCACGGCCTGCTGGCCCCGGCCGGCACACCGGCGCCGGTGGTCGAGCGGCTGAACCGCGTGCTGGCGACGGCGCTGGCCGGCAGCCCGCTGCGCGGCACGCTGCAGCAGCTGGGCTACACGCTGACGGCCGGCGAGCAGGCCACGCCCGCCGCCTTCCAGGCGCTGGTGGCGCGCGACCTGCGGCGCTTCGGCACCATCACGGCGCAGCGCGGCTTGCGAATCGAATAACTTCGACCGACTTGCGACGGATCAAGGGCGCGCGCTCCCCGCACGACCCAGCCAGGGCACCCGCGGAACTGGCTCTGCCAGGCCGCTGGGTGCGCCCCCTGTGGGGGGATGGGACGGCTACACGAAGTGAGTCCGTCCAAACGGGGGGAGTCAAATCAGCGCCAATAGGCGGTCCAGCGACACCTGCACCTTGATGTCGCGCTGCGGCACGCTGGCCGTGATCTTGTACTGCGGCAGGCTGGTGTCGCGCACGATCATCTCGCCGGTGGGCATGCCTTCGCGGTTGACCAGCACGGCGACGCGCGGGGTGCTGGTGTTCTTGCCGCGCTGAATGACGGCCGCCAGCTCGTTGCTGGCCAGCCGCACGTACAGCCCGGGCGAGTACACGCCCACGGCCTTGATCAGCGCGGCACCGGCCTCGTCGACCTGGTGCTCCTCGTCGAAGTAGCAGCCCTGCATGGCGGCCGAGGTCGACATCGGCGTGCGTGACACGCGCGGCGCCAGCCGGCTGGTGAACACATCGGCGCGCTGGATCAACCGGGCGATGCGCAACGCCGGGATCTTGCGCGCCAGCGGGCCGGGCGAGCGGTCGTGGTGGTGGCGCACGGCCAACAGCCAGTTCTCGTCGGTCACGCCCATCTCCAGCAACATGGTGAACGAGCGCTGGGCATGCAGCTCGATGGCCTCGATCTGCGCCGAGGTCAGCGCCTCGGTCTGCTGCGCCAGCACGTCCTGCAGGCTGGTCATGCTGATGTTCATCGTCAGCGCCGCCTTGCCCAGCATGGCATCGAGTTCGGGTGGCCAGTGCAGCACTTCGCGCGCGGCCAGGCTGCACACCACGTAGACCAGCATGGCGTGGGTGGCGCTGTACATGCGCAGCTCGGTGGCCGAGAGATGGTTCAGCGCGAACAGCGTGGCGTCCGGGTGGTGCTCCACCAGATCGCTCATTTCGGCGTAAAGCTTGTCCAGGCGGGCGAGGAAGGTCTCGCTGTGCGCATCGCGCAGCAGGGCATGGGCACGCGCCTGCAGTTCCAGCCAGTCGGGCCGGTCGGGTTTCTCGGGCGGGCGGGCGTTGGCAAACAGGTCGTCGGGGGCGATCTGCACCTTCTGGATTTCGCCCAGCGGGCGCTCGGAGCGCAGCATGCTCTGCAGCTTGCCGACGTAGGCGCGCTGGCGGTCGTCGTTGGCGTCCATGTCCACGCACAGCGTCATGCCGCGTGACGTCCAGTAGGTGATCTCGTCACGCGAATGGATCACATAGCCCTTATTGGCCAGAAGCACGCCCCGCTCGGTGCGCAGCTCGAACGGCAGCGGCTGACCGAGCCGGATCGCTTCGATGTTCACGGCGACGAGGTTCATGGTGCCGGGAATTATCCGGGCGCCCCCCCGCCCCCTGCAGCCCGAAATGCACCCGGAACGCCGCGTTGTTTGAGCTCAAGGGAGCGTGCGCGCCGCAGCCCTGGTGCAGCAGATCCGCCAGGCCCCACGCGCCCCATAGGCCAGCAGCGCGCCGCAGCTACCGGCCAGCGCGCCTGTCAGGTGGGCGGCCGTGGCCACGGCAAAGCCCCACTCGGGCTCGAACACCAGGGGCTGGCGCCAGGCAGCCTCGACCACCAGCTTCAGGCCCAGCCCCGCGCCCAGCAGCGCCGCCCAGGCCTGCAGCCCGCGCTGCAACGTGCAGTGCACGACCAGCACCGCCACCGCCGCGTGCAGCACGCCGGACAGCCCGGCGTAGCGCCCGATCTGCGGGAACAGCCACAGCCCCAACGTCGACAACGGCCAGGCCAGCGCCAGCGCCAGCGTGCCGGCGGCCGGCACACGCAGCGCCTGCCCCAGCACGGCCAGCGCGCCCAGCGCCAGCAGGTTGGCCACGCCATGCGCGGCTGAGCGGTGCACCAGCGCGGCCGTCCACCACGTCCACGCAAGGTCTGCGTCTTCGCGCCACCATTCCCAGGCCACCGGGTTGCGCGCCGCCCAGGCCAGCAGCGTGCCGGCGGCCAGCAGCAGGCACAGGGCGGTCCAGGTCCAGGGGGGGCGCAGCACGGTGGCCAGTGTGGCATGGACACAGCGGACAGCGGGCCTGATCGAAGCCGTGACTCTCCGGCACCTCGCAGTCGTCAGGCAGAGCACGTGCGGCGCGAACGTCTTCGAACGCCCGCGCCATTCTCACGGCGCGGCATTGCGCGTGATCACGCCGCCGCTCCCAACCGTCACGACGCCTTGCAACCCTACGCGAGCGACGGCCGTCATGCCGCCCACCTGCTGCGAATAGGTGGAAAACCAGTTCGCACCGCCATCGCGCGTGACCATGACGGTGCCGTAGGTGCCGACCGCAACGCCCGTCGTGGATGAAGCGAAAGTAACTCCATAGAACCAGTACTCCGAATAGAAGGGAAACCGTGCGGCCTGCCAAGTTGCTCCCGCGTCGGCGCTGCGAAGCACCACCCCATCCTGCCCGACCGCAAAGGCCAGGTCGGCGGTCGCGAAGGTCACGGCGAAGAGGTGTTTCGCCGTGCCGCTCGTGACCGGCAGCCATGTCTGTCCTCTGTCCAAGCTGCGATGGATTACCCCGGCGCCGCCGACCGCGAGGCCCACGGCCGCACCGTTGAAGGCAAGGCCGCGTGCCATGAAGGGGGTTCCCGGTACCAAGTTCCAGGTCGCACCGGCATCTGCCGTGCGCAGCAAACCGTAGCCGGCTGCAACCACTCCCACCGAACTGCTTGCCGGCGCGAACGCCCACAGGCTATCCGTCGTGACAGTGGCCACCGGCGCCCAGTCTGCACCTCCGTTGACGGTGCGCACAATCGTGCCGTTGATGCCCACCGCCACGCCGGTCGTGGCATCGAAGAATCCGGTGGCGTTCAGCTGCGTCGTTGTGCCGCTTGCGACAGGGGCCCAGGTCTGGCCTGCGTCGGTGCTGCGTAACATCCGCCCGCCGATACCAACCGTCACGCCAGTCGAAGGCGCCGGGAAGGCGACACCGTTCAGCGACTGCCCGAATCCACCCAGTGCGACAGTGCTCCACGTCTGGCCGAAGTTCGCGCTGCGGAAGATGCTCCCGAACTGCCCCACGGCAAGCACTTTGCCCCCCGGGCCAAAGCCAACCCCGTAAATGGCCGCGAACGGAGGTGGCACCGAGGGTGTGCCCCAGTTCGCACCGCCGTCGGTAGTGATGCGCACGCCGCCCTGGCCAAGTACCATCGCGCCGGCCGACGCATTGCCGAAGTGGATGCCATGAATCTGCTCAGTCGTGCCGCTGCCCACAGTCTGCCAAGACTGACCCGCATCGCCGCTGCGTAGCAGAGTGCCGCCCTCCCCACCGGCAAATGCGATGTCACGAGTGACGAAGCTCACGGCACCGAGATTGGCAGACCCCGTTGTGATCCCTGTCCAGTTGGCGCCGCCGTTGACGCTGCGCATGATCTTTCGGCCGTCGCCAACAATGATGCCAACGCCGTCGGCGTTGAACGCCATCGCGTGCAGCGCGGTCGGTCCGCCGTCGCTGACAGCGGGCGTCCAACGCAGGCCGCCATCCGTACTGCGCAGAATCACGCCATTTTTGCCAGCCAGGCAGAACGCTCCGGTGTTGGTGAAGGCGACTGCCGCCAGACCGTTGCTGACCGGCATGGCGACTTCGACCCAGTGGAGCCCGCCGTCCACGCTCCGCCTGATCGGCAAATTACCGCTACCGTCCACGACTGAGCTGGTGATGCCGATGCCATTGGCATCGAACGCAAGGCCTCGGAAAGTACCTCTGCGCCAGCCACTTTCGCTGACGACCGTCCACGACACGCCGGCGTCTGCACTGCGCAGGATTGTCCCCATGCCGCCTGTGGCAAACACTGTTGTCCCATCACGCCAAACTGCCGCCGAGAGCTCAACACCCGTAGGACGTGGATCGACAATCTGCCACTCAAGAGCTTCCAGGATCGCCGCTGCTCCCACCGCCGTGCCACCGGGATTGCCGACGATCACGCGCACGGCATTCACGGACGCCGCGGCACTCGCGAGGTGCAAGTAACTCGATTCGGTAGCGCCAGGAGCATTCGTCCATGACACCCCGTAATCGCTGCTCAACTGCCACTGGAACTGCAGACTTTCACCGCTAGCCGCAGCAGTGAACAACGCGTCCGTGTGACCCGGCCGCCACGTGGCGGCAGTCGGCTGCAACGTGATCACTGGCGCATCCAGCACGCGCAATTGCGCCACCGCGCTTGTCGTCGAGCCCACACTGTTCGACACCGCGACCCGCAAACGCTTCCTGTCGTCGCCAGTCATTACGCTCGCAAGCGATAGCGTGGAGCCGGTAGCACCTTGAACGTTCGCAAACGTGATACCGCCATCGACGCTGACCTGCCATTGGTAGGTGACGCTGGGAACGCCATTCGCCTGCACCGCGAACGTGGCCTCCATGCCCTGGCCGACAGCAACATCGCCCGGTTGGCGCTGGATGGCAGGCGCCACCGGCGTCAGCACGACCAGCCGTGCTGACGCAGAGTGCACATCCCCACGCACGTTGGTCGCAACAGCGCGAACAAGCGTTCCATCATCGCCAGCGGAAACCTGCGACACCGTATAGCTGCCGCCAACCGCGCCCGCGATGTCTGCCCAGGTGCCGCCGGCGTCGCTGCTGCCTTGCCAGCGCAGCGTCGGTACAGGGGTTCCAGCCGCGCTGGCCATGAACGTCGCCGCCTGACCACGCAATGTCGCCGCGTCGACCGGATTCACCGTGAAAACCGGCGCAATAGCTGACGTAACACTTAGACGCACCGCTGCGCTGGTCACCGCGCCCATGCTGTTGCTGACGAGAACTCTAAACATCGCTTCGTCGCGAATGGTGACGGCGGCGAAGGCCAGCGTCGGCAAGGTTGCGCCGGCCATATCTGACCAGCTAGAGCCGTTGTCGCTCCGCTGCCATCGATACGAGAGTGAGGTGCCACTGGCTGTCACGCTCATGGCGACCGCTTGGCCCGCGATCGCCGACGTGTCGCTTGGCTGCACGGTGATGGCGGGCATCGTGGCAGCGGCCAGAACCGTCAATGTGACAACTGAGCTCACCACCTGGTTCGCAGCGTTCTGGCGATCCGTGGCAACAACTCTCAGCTGCGATCCGGTGTCCGCAGCGCGAACCTGGCCCAACGACAACCGTGGCGCCGTACCGTGCGTAATGTCGGTCCACACGTCCGACTGCAACTGTTGCCACTGCAACGCAGCATCGCCACGGACCACGACCGTGAAGACGGCCTCCGTGCCATCACTAGCCTGCACGTCCGCGGGCTGCGTCGTGATCGCGATGGCTTGCGCGCCAACGCCACTGCCGCTATCGCTATCGCTATCGCCCCCACCACCGCAAGCCGCGACAAACGCGGCGAGCAACAAGCAAAGCCCTCGAACCATGACATGCGACAGTGTGCCGCTGGAACGCGCGCGCAAAAGCGCGACGCTGCTGTGAACGTTCATCCTCACGTTGAATCCCTCTGATAGTGCTCGCTTGTGGCTGTGGCGAACCTTGGTGCGGCGCGCGTCCCAGCCCTGCGTGAAGCCGCTCTGCGGCAGGTCTGACTGACGCCGTCATGCTGCCAGCACGTTCGCTCGCAAGCCCCGACAAATGATCCGCTCGGGTGGGCCGGAATTCGCCCAGTTGCCGATGCGTCCCGCTGCTAGGCGCATTGCCTACCTTGATATTTTTGAGCCGCTCTAACGCGAAGCGGCCAGTCCACGCGCCGCCCCGGGGCAAAGGCGCGGTGCTATTGCAAGTCGATCGGCACGACAGCCGTGCGCCCGCGCATCCGCCGCACCGTGCGGCGCAGCCACTGCTCCAGGTCATCCACGTAGGTGAAGACGGCCGGCACCACCAGCAGGCTCAGCACCGTGGAGGTGATCAGCCCGCCGATGACGGCCGTGGCCATGGGCGAGCGGAAGCTGGAATCCGCCGCGCCCCAGCCGATGGCAATCGGCAACATGCCCGCGCCCATGGCCAGCGTGGTCATGATGATCGGCCGCGCGCGCTTGTGGCAGGCGTCCAGCAGCGCATCCCAGCGCGACTTGCCGGCGACGACGGGCTGGCCGTCGCTGCCATCGTTTCCACGCCGCGCCACGATGGCGTATTCGACCAGCAGGATGGAATTCTTGGTCGCCACACCCATCAGCATGATCAGCCCGATCAGCGAAGGCATCGAGAAGCTCTTCTCCGCGAGCAACAGCGCCACGAACGCGCCGCCCAGCGACAGCGGCAGCGCCGCGAGGATGGTGACCGGTTGCAGGAAGTCCTTGAACAGCAGCACCAGCACGATCCAGATGCAGACCACGCCGGTCAGCATGGCCAGGCCGAAGCCGGTGAACAGCTCGCCCATCGCCTCGGCGTCGCCCACATCGATGATGCGCACGCTGGCCGGCAGGCTCTTCACGGCGGGCAGCTGGCGCACCGCCTCGGTCACGTCGTTCAGGCCGCGCGTGGACAGCTCGATCTCGAAGTTCACATTGCGCGCGCGGTCGTAACGGCTGATCACGGCCGGGCCGCCCGCCAGTTCGAGCGTGGCCACCTCGCCCAGGCGCACCGGGCCGTGGGCGCCGGGCACCGCCAGGCTTTCCAGCAGCGCAAGGTCTTGCCGCGCGTCGTCGCGCAGCTTGACCATGATGGGGACCTGGCGCTCGGCCAGATTCAGCTTGGCAAGCTGGTTGTCGTAGTCGCCCATGGTGGCCACACGCAAGGTGTCGGCCATGGCCGCGCTGGTCACGCCCAGATCGGCGGCGCGCGCGAAATCGGGCCGCACCACGATCTCGGGCCGCACCAGGCTGGCCAGCGAGGTCACGTTGCCGATGCCGGGGATGGTGCGCAGCTCGCGCTCTACCGCGGTGGCGGCCTGGCGCAGTGCGTGCGGGTCCTGGCTGGACAGGGCCAGCACGTACTTGTCGTTGGCGCCGCCCAGTCCCACGCCGGTGCGCACGCCCGGCATGTCGGCGAGCGACTCGCGGATCTGTTGCTCGATCACCTGCTTGCGTGGCCGCGTGCCGCGTGGCGCCAACTGCAGCGTCAGCGTGGCCTTGCGCGCCTCGACGAAGTTGCCCGAGAACGGGTCTGCGCCGGCGCTGCCGGCGCCGATGGCGGTGTAGACATCGCCGATGTGGTCGATCTTCAGCAGCCGCTGGCGCACCGCCTCGGCGGCGGCCATGGTCTGCGCAAGCTTCGCGCCGGGTGGCAGTTCGACACGCACCTGGGTCTGCGTGTTGTCGTCCGGCGGAATGAAGCCCGAAGGCAGCAGCGGGATCAGCGCCAGCGAGCCGAAGAAGAACAGCGTGGCGCCGACCATGGTCAGCACGCGGTGGCGCAGGCAGGCCCGCGCGGCGCGCATGTACCAGGCGAGCCAGCGCGGCTCTTTCTCCTGCCCCACCATCGGCTTCATGATGTAAGCCGCCATCATGGGCGTGAGCAGCCGCGCCACGACGAGCGAGGCAAACACCGCCAGCGACGCCGTCCAGCCGAACTGCTTGAAGAACTTGCCGACCACGCCGCTCATGAAGGCCGTGGGCAGGAACACGGCGATCAGCGCGAAGGTGGTGGCCACCACCGCCAGGCCGATCTCTTCGGCCGCCTCCATCGCCGCCTGGTAGGGCGATTTGCCCATGCGCAAATGGCGCACGATGTTCTCGACCTCGACGATGGCGTCGTCCACCAGGATGCCGACCACCAGCGACAGCGCCAGCAGCGTGATGATGTTGATCGAGAAGCCCAACAGGTACATGCCGATGAACGCCGGGATCACCGACAGCGGCAGCGCCACGGCCGACACGATGGTTGCGCGCCAGTCGCGCAGAAACAGCCAGACCACCAACACCGCGAGGATGGCGCCCTCGTAGAGCAGCGTCATCGAGGCGTCGTATTCCTCGGCCGCGATCTTCACGAAATCCAGTGTGCGCGTGAGCTGGATGTGCGGGAAGTCCACCTGTAGCGCGCGCAGGACCTGTTCGACCCCGGCGCCCACTTCCACCTCACTGGCGCCGCGCGATCGCGCCACCTCGAAGCCCACCACCTGCTTGCCGTTCAGCACGGCCGTGGCGCGCTGTTCGGCCACGGTGTCTTCCACCGTCGCGACATCCTGCAGCGTGATGCGCCGGCCATCGGCCAGCGGAATCTGCAGACGGCGCAGTTCGTCGGCCGAGGCGACGGTGGCAATCGTGCGCACCGGCTGCTCGCTGCCGCCCAGGTCGGCGCGGCCGCCAGCGCTCTCCTGCTGCACCTGGCGCAGTTGGCGCGACACATCGGCAGCGGTGGCGCGCAGCGCCTGCAGCTTGGCCGGGTCCAGCGCGACGCGCACCTCGCGGCTGACGCCGCCCACGCGGTTGACGGCGCCCACGCCACGCACGGCCAGCAGCCGGCGCGCAATCGTGTCGTCGACGAACCAGGACAGGGCCTCATCGTCCAGCCGGCTCGAGGAGATCGCAAACGCCAGGATGGGCTGCGCCGCCAGGTCGAGCTTGGTGACGATGGGGTCGCGCAAATCGGCCGGCATGTCCGAGCGCACGCGGCTGACGGCCGAGCGCACGTCGTCCACGGCCTCCTGGATCGGCTTCTCGAGCACGAACTCCGCCGCGATGGTGGCCGAGCCATCGGTCAGCGTGCTGGTCACGTGCTTCAAGCCCTGCAGCGTGGCGATGGCGTTCTCGATCTTGCGCGCGACGTCGTTCTCCAGCTGCGAGGGCGAGGCCCCGGGCAGCACGGCGGTGACGATGACGACCGGCAGGTCCATGTCCGGAAAGTTCTGCACCTTCATCGACTTGAACGCGAACAGGCCGCCTAGCGTCAGCATGACGAACAGCATGGCTGCGGGGATGGGGTTCTTGATGGACCAGGCGGAGAGATTCATGCGCGGCTCCGCTTCACTTGGGCGAGGACGTGGCGCCGGCCGGTGCACCCACCGACACTGCGTCGACCACCCGCACCAGATCGCCATCGTTCAGGAAGCCCGCGCCCTCGGTCACGACGCGCGCATCGGCCGGCAGATCGCCGCTGATCTCGATGCGCTCGCCCACGCGCCGGCCAGCCTGCACCTTGCGCATCTGCACGCGGCTGTCGGGCTGCAACACCATCACGGTGTTGAAGCCGTCACGTGGCACCACGGCCGATTGCGGCACGGTGAGCGCGGTGCTCTTGCCGAGCATGAATTCGCCGCGCGCGAACATCCCGGCCTTGATGCCTGCGTTGCCTTGCACGCCGGGGATGTCGACATAGACCAGCGCATTGCGCGTCTGCGGATCGACGGTCGGCGCGACGCTGCGCACCCGGCCCTGCACCTGCGCACCGCCCGGGGCCACGACACGCACCGGCAGGCCCACGGTCAGCTTGCCCAGGTCCGCCGCGCCCACCTCGGCCCGCCATTCGAGCCGCCCCTGTCGGATCAGCCGGAACAGCTCGGTGCCCGAGCCCACCACGCTGCCCACGGTGGCGCTGCGCGCGGAGATCACGCCATGGTCCGGCGCCAGGACCTGCGTGTTGCGCCCGCGCACCTGCTGCGCGGCCAGCACGGCCTGCGCCGCCTCGACGCGCGCCTTGGCGGTCTGCTCGGCGGTCTGGTACTGGGTGATCTGCTGCTGGCTCAGCGCCCCGGTCTGCTCCAGCGTGCGGGCGCGCGCGGCGTTGCCGGCGGCGTCGGCCGCGGTGGCGCGTGCCTCTGCCAGCGCGGCGCGGGCCTGCGCCACATCGGCGTCGATGGTCTCGGGTGCGAAGCGGGCCAGCACCTGGCCGCGCTGGACGACATCACCCACATTCACACGCACCTCGGACAGGCGCAGGCCAGCGGATTCGGAGCCGACGCTGGCCTCCTGCCAGGGGGCGATGTTGCCGTTGGCCGAGAGCGTGAGGGCCAGCTCGGCCGTCTCCGGTGCGGCCACGCGCACGGTCAGCGCGGGGCGGGGCTGGGCCGTGGCGGCCACTGGTTCGGCGGGGCCGTCGGCGGGCTTGGCGCCGCGTGTGAACCAGAAGGCGGCCGCGCCCAGCAGGCCAACGGCGATGACGAACAGAACGGTGCGGTTGGTACGGGTCATGGTGCTCGGTTGCATCTCAATGATCGATTGGGCTGCGTGCCACGCGCAGGCGATACCACAAGGCGTGTCTGGATCTCACTGCGCAGGAGAGCGGGGGCACGGGCCGAGGCCGCCGGGTGGGCGCTTGCGCTCCAACGGGTTCGTTTCATCTTTGCACCACATTCTGCGGTCGCGTCCAGCCGCCGCCCAACGCGCGGTAGAGCGAGACCCATGCACCTGCGCGGTCGCGCTGCAGCGCCACGCGCGCGGTCTGCGCCGCGAACAGAGTGCGACGCGCATCTTCCAGCTCGAACAGGCTGACCAGGCCGCTGTCATAGCGCGACTTCGCGGCGTTGAAGGCGCTCTGGTACCCGGCGACCGCCGTGTCGGCGTCGCCCGCGCGCAGACCGCTGTCCTGCAGCCGCAGCAAGGCCTCTTCGACCTCGCGCACCCCCAGGCGCACCTGGGCGCGGTAGCGCACCACGGCCTCGTCGTAACGGGCCTGCGCGGCCTCGGCGTTGGCGGCGCGGGTGCCGCCGTCGAAGATCGGCAAGGTCAACTGCAGCGGGCCGATGCGCCAGCTGTTCAGCGTCTCGCTGGCGCCGCCACCGCGCACGTGCAGCGCGGCGATGCTGCCCGACAGCGACAGCCGTGGGTAGCGCTGGGCCTGCGCGGCACCGACCTCACCGCTGGCAGCGGCCACGGCCAGTTCGGCGGCGTAGACATCGGGCCGCTGCGCCAATGCCTTGGCCGGCACGCTGACCACGGCCTGCAGCATGGGCAGCGTGAGGTCGGTGGCCTGCGCGTCCAGTCGCTGCGCCAGCGTGACCGCATCCCAACCCGTCAGCGCGACCAGGGCCTGGCGCTGCAACGCGCATTGGGTGCGCTGCTGCGTCAAGCGAGCCGAAGCGTCGGCAGCGCTGGCGCGGGCCAGGGCGGCGTCGGCGGGTGCCGTGAAGCCGGCCTGGGCCGAGAGATCCGTCAGCCGTGCGCTCTCGCGTCGCGATGCGTTGTCCGCACCCGCAACCTGCAGCTGCAGCGCACAGGCGCGCTCGGCGAAATAGGCGTTGGCCGTTTCGGCCGCCACCGAGACGCGGGCCGCGTGCCACTGAGCCTGGCTGCCGTCCAGCCGCGCGGACGCCGCGTCGCGGCCCGCAGCCAGGCCGCCGAACAGATCGATCTCCCACCCCGCCTGCAGCCCGGCCTGTGCATTCGTGAAAGTGGGCAGGGCGGCCGAGCCGCCGCCACCGGACACGTTGCCACCCGTGCCCGATAACGTGTTGCCGCGGCTGAGCGACAGCGATCCATCCAGCGTCGGCGCCATGGCCGCGCCGGCCTGCACGCGCGCAGCACGGGCCTCGGCGATGCGCGCTGCGGCGCCAGCCAGATCGGGGCTGGCGGCCTGGGCGGCGGCGATCAGTTCCGCCAGCAACGGGTCGCCGGGTTGCTGCCACCAGTCGGCCAGGGCCGCCGCCGAGCCACCGTGCGGCAGCGCGGCAGCGGGCGCCGACGCGTGCCACTGTGCGGGCACGGGGGCCTCGACCTGGGCGGGCGGCCTGGCGACGCTGCAGGCGGTGAGCGCCAGCACCAGCGCGGCCAGTGCGCAGAGCACCGGCGGTCTGGTCCAGCCGTCGATGCGGGCAGCCGCACCGGCTCGGGGGGAGGTGGCGGACACGTTCATGGCCGGCGCATTACACCACCCACCGTCCCTGTCGGATCGCACCAGTCGGGGTTGTCGAGACGGCTGCCGGGCTTCTCGCGGGTCGGCACCTGCGGGCCGGTCCAACTGCAGCATCGGACGGCCCGCGCCCTGCCATTCTGGCAAATGCCGTGAGGCCTTTGCGCGCCCCGTGGCGGCGCGCGCGCACCGGTTCCTACAATCGCCCCATGCCGACGAACTTGGACTGCACCCCCGTTGCCTTGGTTGCGCTGCCAGCTGCTGTAACGCGCCCGCGTGCGCTCGCCAAAAGAGCTCGTCGTCAGCAGACGCCAGCACTTTCCTAAGCCCGGCGGTCCGCTCCCACTTTTCAGCGCAACCATCCACCGTCGGGCATCAGACTCGCGCGGCCGCGCGCACCGCTCTGCCCGGGTGGCGCGCGCACAGTTGGAGTGCCTCATGCATGCAGTTGTTCACGGCGAGCGCACGCTCACCGATCTCGATTTCGCCCGTCTCTCCAAGCTACTGCTGCGGCAACCTCCGCCGCCTCTGGCGGACTTGCTCGCCAGTGCCGACGTCACCAGTGGCCGAACCGTCGGAGCAGACGTGGTCACCATGAATTCGCGCGTGGAGCTGGTCGACCTGCACACGCGGCGCCGCCAGGTGCTCACGATCTGCTACCCCCGAGATGCCGAACCCGCTGCGGGCTGCGTTTCGGTCCTCTCACCTATCGGCCACAGCCTGCTCGGGCTGAAGACCGGCGACGTCGCCAGGTGGCACACGCCTTACGGCGACGTGTGCGAGGCCGAGGTCGCGGCCCTGCTGTTCCAGCCCGAGGCCAGCGGCGACTACACGACGTAGCCTGCTGAAGGCCGCCGACGCGAGCGAGCAGCGCCGCGCGCACACGCCATGCCTTCTGGCTACCACCGCTGGCACCGCGCGACGAGTACGTGACCGGCACCAAGCGCGCCGGCGGCGCACTTCTTACCAGGCCATGCGCGACCTTCGGGATTCAGACGAAAGTCAGGGCGCCGTGTTGAGCGTGATCACGCCGCCGAACCCCACAGTGACCACGCCTTTCGCTCCCACGCGCGCCACGGCTTGCATTCCTCCGAGGCGCTGCGTGTAGTCGTCCGACCAGGTGGCGCCACCGTCGCGCGTGATCATCACCGTCCCGAGGTCGCCGACGGCCACGCCCGTGGTCGACGACGTGAACGCAACGCCGTTGAACCAATAGTCGGAGTACAAAGGGAACTGACCCACGTGCCACGTGGCGCCGGCATCGGTGCTGCGCAGCACGGTCCCATTCGCTCCAATGGCGACGGTGACGGTGGCGCTGGCGAACGTGACGGCGACCAAGCCTTTGCTCGTGCCGCTGGCGACAGGCAGCCAGGTCAGTCCGCCGTCCTGGCTGCGGTGGATGGCGCCGCCATCGCCGACGGCAAGGCCGGTCTGCTCATCATTGAAGGCAAGCCCCCTGACTTGCAGACCAGCGGCATTTGGAACAGGTGTCCACGTGGCGCCTGCATCTGTCGTACGGAGCAAGCCACTACTGGCTGCCACCACGCCGGTCGTGGCATCGACCCGCGCAAAGTCGGATAGCCAGAGGGCGGCGCCGCTCGTCGCTGGCGTCCAGCTTGCACCCCCGTCCGTTGTGCGGATGATCGACCCGTCGGCACCCAGGGCCACACCGGTCGTCGCATCGAAGAAGCCGACAGCCGTGTGATCGGTGGTCGTGCCGGTCGCGATGTTGATCCAGGTTTGGCCGGCATTGGTGCTGCGAAGCATGATGCCGCCGCCGCCGACCGCAACGCCGTTGGAGGGCGTCGAAAATGCCACGGCGAAGAGCCACCGATCAAGTCCGCCTCGCGCGACCGTGCTCCAGTTCAGCCCGCCGTCGGCGCTGCGGAAGATGCTGCCGTATCCGCCCACTGCCACGGCGTTGCCCGTCGGGCCGAAACTGACAGCCATCAACGTTGTGTAGTTGTGTGACATGTTTGCGGCATCCCAACTGGATCCACCGTCGTGTGTGACCCGCAGGCCTCCCTGCGACAACGCAAGTGCTCCCGTGGAGGAACTGCCGAAATGGATGCCTAGAATGCCCTGGCTGGTCCCGCTGGCTGCCACCTGCCACGTCAGGCCCGCATCGGCGCTGCGCAGCAATGTGCCGTCGAAGCCACCTGCAAAGACGATGTCGCGTGTGGCGAATGCCACTGCCCTCAGGTGGGCCGTGGCGCTCCCAACGCGGTTCCAATTGGCGCCACCGTTGATGCTGCGCAGGATGGTGCCGCCATCGCCGACGATCACGCCGACCCCGTCAACGTTGAACGCCATGGACCACAGCGCGGCCGAGCCCGCATCGCTTGTTGCGGGCCGCCAGGTGAGGCCTGCGTCGGTACTGCGCAGGATCACGCCGTTCTTGCCAGCCAGGCAGAATGTGCCAGTCGGGCTGGCCGCTGCGGCGAACAGCCCGTTCGTGGCGGGCATGGCCACTTGCACCCAGTGCAGGCCTCCATCGACGCTGCGCCTGATCGGCAGGTTGCCGCTTCCTGTGTCAGACGTCGTGATACCGATGCCATTGGCGTCGAATGCAATCCCCATGACAGCGACGGAGAGGAAACTGCCCTCACTGACGACGGACCAGTTCGCGCCAGCGTCGGTGCTGCGCAGGATGGTGCCACCGGCTCCAGTGGCAAAGACGGTGGATGCATCACGCCATACCGCGCCCGTCAGTGGCGCGCCGGTTGGACGGGGTTGAACCATCTGCCAGCGCAGCGCTTCCAGGGAGGCATGCTGGCTGACGGTCGATCCGCCAGGGTTGCCGACGACCACGCGCACGGCGTTGACGGATGGGCTGGCATTCACTGCGTGCAGGTAACTTGTGCCGATGGCGCCGGGCGCGTTCGTCCAGGATGCGCCACGATCGCTGCTCAGCTGCCACTGGAACGTCAGGTCACTGCCGCTGGCAGCCGCAATGAACAGTGCATCCAAATGGCCAGGGCGCCAAGTGGCGGAAGTTGGCTGCAGCGTGATGAAAGGCGGCTGGACAACGCTGAGTTGGACTGCAGCGCTGATGACCGACCCGACGCTGTTGGTTGCAACCACCCGAAAGCGCTTGCCGTGGTCGCCGAAGATGACGGGGCCGAGCGCCAGCGTGGCATTGGTTGCACCGTTCACATTGGTAAAGCTGGTGCCGCCATCGACACTGACCTGCCATTGGTAGGCAACGCTTGGCACGCCACTGGCCTGCACCGTGAAGTTCGCCTGCATCCCTGGGCCGACCGACATGTCTTGCGGCTGGGCCTGAATGGCCGGTAGTGTGGGTGTTTGAACGACCAGCCGTGCTGCCGCAGAGAAAACGTCCCCACGCTGGTTGGTGGCAACGGCGCGCACGAACTTGCCGCCGTCGGAGGCTGCTGCTTGGGCGATCGTGAAGCTGTTGCCCGTGGCGTCCGCGATATCGGCCCAGGCGGTGCCATCGGCGCTGGATTGCCAACGAACTGTCGGGGTCGGCGCTCCCACCGCGCTAGCGTGGAAGGTGGCGCTTTGGCCCGTCGCCGTGATGGTGTCGACGGGGCTGATCACGAAGCTGGGCGCTCCGGCTGCCCCGACGCCTAGCTGCGCCAAGGCACTGGTGACGCTGCCACTGCTGTTGCTCACGACGACGCGGAATGCCGCAAGGTCATCGGCGAGCGTGACCCTCAACGTCAAAATGGGTGCCGTGGCTCCTGCAATGTCTGCCCATTCGCCGCCTGCATGGCTGCGCTGCCAGCGATAGCTCAGGTTGGTGCCTGTCGCGGTGACGCTCAAGCTGACTTCCTGCCCGTCGACGGAAGAAACATCAACCGGCTGGACAGCGATGGCTGGCGCGACCGGCGTGGCCTCGACCGTCAGCGTCACGATGGAGCTCACGATCTGGCGCGCAGGGTTGTGGCGCGACGTGGCGACGACGCGGAACTGCGCGCCGCTGTCCGACGCCTGGACAGACGCCAGCGTGAGACGAGGGGATTGCGCTCCCGACAAATTTGCCCAGCCCGTCGGCTGGAGGCGTTGCCATTGCAGATCGGCGTCTCCTGTCAACGCCACCGTCAGCGTTGCGGTGCCGCCTTCCACGGCGCTCACGTCGGCAGGTTGTGCCGCGAACATCAGTTCGGTCGTGGCGCTATCGTCGCCGCCACCGCCCCCGCACGCTGCGATGAATGCGGCCAAGAGCCAGCAAAGAGACAGGCGCAGGAGCTGGACGATCGGATGGTGCGCATGTGCGCGCGGCCTGCCGCAATGGGAGTTCGTGGTCAAAGCAATGCGCTCCGGTGGAAGATTTGGATATTCGGCGGCGATGCACCGGGTACACGGTCCACGCGATGGAGCCAGCAGGCGCCAATTCCGCCTTGGTCCGGCCCGGGCGATGGTGCCCAAAGAGCCGCTATAAAGAACTGGAGAATCGTCCACTGAACTCGACCGAAATCCGCGCTGGTCAACCGCAGGGGCATGGAGAGACCATCTCCTAGAATCCGCCCCTTTTTCCGCACCCGCCCCCACCCCATGCACATCGTCGTCAACGAAGAACTCAAGGCCTACATCGACCCCCTCACGCCGGACGAACGCGAGGCGCTGGAGCGCAGCATCCTGGCCGAGGGCTGCCGCGATGCGCTGGTCTTGTGGGGCGACGTGCTGGTGGATGGCCACAACCGCTATGGCATCTGCAAGGAACACGGCCTGCCGTTCCAGACGGTGCAGAACACACGCTTTCAATCCATCGAAGACGTGCACCTGTGGATGATCGACCAGCACCTGGGGCGGCGCAGCATCTCGGATTTCCAGCGCGGCGTGCTGGCCTTGCGCAAGCGCGACATCGTGGCCGCGCGGCGCGCAGAGCGCGAGAAAGCCGCCCCGGCCGATGTGTCTGCACCAGCCGCACAGATGCCACCGGCCGAGGCGCTGGACACGCGCGAAGCCCTGGCCAAGGCCGCGCGCATCAGCAACAGCCAGGCCGTGATGATCGAGAAGATCCACCAGCATGCCGCGCCCGAGGTGGTGGCCGCCGTGCGCGCCGGTGACATCTCGATCAACGCGGCTGCGGCCGTGGCCAGCCTGCCGGCCGAGGAACAGGTAGCAGCCGCTGCCGCTGGCAAGGACGAGCTGAAGCAGGCCGCCAAGCGGGTGCGCGAGGCCGGCAAGAAGAAACCTACCGTCGAGGCGGACGGCGAAGCGGCGCCGACGGCCAGCGGCGAAGACACGGTCGAATCGCTGCGCGCGCGCGTGGCCGAACTGACGGCGGAGAACAAGGCATTGAAGAAGCAGGTAATGCATCTGCTGGGGCAGCGGCCGGGGGTCAGCGCGGCACCAGATGAGGCAGAGCCGGTGCAGGACGACGCGCCGTTCTGACATCGACGGGGCGTTCATCCGCGGCTGCTGTCCCCGCCCTCTTTCCAGCCATCTTCCCAGCCATCTTCCCAGCCATCTTCCCAGCCATCTTCCCAGCTCTCCCGCGAGGAGTGAGCGGGGCAAGACCCGTCTGGAACCGGCTGCGCTATTCTGTGGCGCCGCATTCGGCTGCCACTTCAAGATCTACATGACCGCCAAGAAACTGCTCTCGTTCACTGCCGCCGCACTGATTGCCGGCCTGTCGTTCACCGCCCCGGCGCAGGCCGGCCCGCGCCTGGACAAGATCATGGAGGCCAAGTTGATCCGCGTCGGCACGCCGGGCGACTACCGGCCGTTCGCGATCAAGACCGACAGTGGGTATTCGGGCCACGACATCGACCTGGTCGAGACCATGGCCAAGGAATTGGGCGTGAAGATCGAGTACGTGCCCACCACCTGGCCCAACCTCATGAAGGACCTGCAGGCCAACCGCTTCGACATCGCCGTGGGCGGCATCACGCGCAACGTGACGCGCATCCGCCAGGTCGAGATGCTGCCGGGCTACGCACCCTTCGGCAAAGTGGCGCTGGTGCGCGCAGCCGACAAGGCGAAGTTCACGACGCTCGAATCGCTGAACCAGCCCGGCGTGCGCGTGATCAAGAACCCCGGCGGTACCAACGAGACCTACGTGCTGGAGAACCTCAAGGCCGCGCAGGTCAGCACGCACGACAAGAACGCCGAGATTCCAGCGTTGATCGCAGACGGCAAGGGCGATGTGATGATCACCGAGACTTACGAGGCGCTGGTCTATGCCAAGGCCGACCCGCGCCTGCACGCCGCCTTCATCGGCCAGCCGCTGACACCGCCCAACACACTGGGCTTCATGCTGCCGCCGGACGATGCCGACTACACGCGGCTGATGGGCTTCGTCTGGGGCCTGGTGGAGCAGCGCGGCGCCGTGAAGCAGGCCGCCGATCGCTGGTTGAAATAGCGCGGGCGGCCGGCTGAAGGCTGGAGCGGCCATCGCTCGCGCTCACGCAAGAGCCCTGACCACTGCCTTTTCAAGCCCTGAACGATCAGCCGAACACCGCCTTCCACAGCGCCATCACCGCACCGCGCTCGGCCTGCAGGGCCGGCGGCACCACCTGCGTGGGCGCCTCGTCCAGCCGGGCCTGGTGCTGCGCATGGCGCAGTTCGCGGTAGGCATCGGCAGCGGTGCGGCCGGCCCCAGCGGGCAGCAGGCCCACGCTCTCGGCGCGCTGCAGCAGCGCGATGTTGCCGACGTTGGCAATCAGCGCCTCGTGCGTGCCGGACTGCGACAGCACCAGGTACTGCACCGCGAACTCGGCATCCACCATGCCGCCGACGCTGTGCTTGATGTCGAACTTGCCACCCCGCACCGGATGCGCGGCGCGCACCTTGTCGCGCATGGCCACGATCTCCTGGCGCAGCGCGGCCGCGTCGCGCGGCGCGGAGATGACGGCGCTGCGCACGGCGTCGAAGCGCGCACGCAGTGACTCCATGCCGATGACAAAGCGAGCCCGGGTCATGGCCTGGTGTTCCCAAGTCCAGGCAGTGTTGCTGCCCCGGCGCTGCTGATAGTTGGCGTAGGCATCGAAAGTGGTGATCAACATGCCGGAGCTGCCGTTGGGCCGCAGCGCGGTGTCGATCTCGAACAGATCGCCCTCGCCGGTCTTCACCGTCAGCCAGTTGATCATCTTGCGCACGAAGGCGGCATAGGCCTCGGGAGCGCGCTCGTCGTCGTCCTCGTAGACGAAGACGATGTCCAGGTCGCTGCCGTAGCCCAGCTCTTTGCCGCCCAGCTTGCCGTAGCCGATGATGGCGAACTGCGGCTCGGGCCGGTGCGCGTTGCGCAGGCGCTGCCAGCACCAGCGCGCCGTCACGCGCAGCATCACATCGGCCAGCGCCGAGAGATCGTCGGCCACCTGCTCGACCGTCAAGGCGCCCTCGACATCACGCGCCAGCGTGCGAAAGACCTCGGCGTGGTGCGCGCGGCGCAGCAGGTTGAGCAGGGCCTCTTCGTCGTCCTCGCCGGTGCGGGCCAGCGCGCTGCGGCGCTCTTCAAGTTCGTTCTCGAACACCTCTGGCGCGAAGCGGTCGGCCAGCATGGTGTTGGCCGCCAGCTCATCGATCACGCCGGGGTGGCGCAGCAGGTAGCGGGCGGGCCAGCGCGCGGCGCTCAACAGGCGCAGCAGGCGGTCGTGCACGGCCGGGCGCTCCAGCAACAGCGCCAGGTAGCTCTCGCGGCGCAGCAGCGGCTCGACCCAGTCGGCCCAGCGCACGGCGCCCTGCTGGCGGCGTTCGGCGGCTTCATCGTCGGGCGCGTCTTCCTGCAGCCAGGCGGCAGTTCGCTGCACCAGGCGCAGCAGCCGCGTGCGGCTCTCGTCGCGCAACGCCAGCACGCGCGGGTGTTCGCGCCAGGCTTCGATGCGCGCGCGGAACGGCGGCGCCAGGCGCTCCACGACACTGTCGAAATCAGGCGCGGGCGCGCGTTCGCCGCGCTGCGGCTTCACGCCGCCGTTGCAACCGGTGCAGCCGGGGGTGGCAGCGCCGCCGAGCAGCGTGTCGAATTCCTGCGCCACCAGCTCGCGGTGCTGGTCCAGCTCGGTGAGGAACGGGCAGCACGAGTCGTAGCCCATGCTGTGGGCGATCCAGGCCAGGTCTTCGTCGCCGCTGGGCAGCACATGGGTCTGCTGGTCGTCCAGGTACTGGATGCGGTGCTCGACCCGGCGCAGGAACTCGTAGGCGCAGGCCAACGCATCGGCCGTGGCCTGCGGCATCAGGCCGGCGCGGGCCAGGCGCTGCAGGGCGTCCAGCGTGGGGCGCGTGCGCAGCTCGGGGAACTGGCCGCCGCGCACCACCTGCAGCAGCTGCACGGTGAACTCGATCTCGCGGATCCCGCCGCGCGAAAGCTTGACATCGTTGGCGCGCTCCGGGTGGCCGGCGCTGCGGCGTTGCGCGTGTTCGCGGATCTGCCGGTGCAGCACGCGCAGCGCGTCGAACACGTTGTAGTCCAGGTAGCGACGAAAGACGAAGGGCAGCACCACGCCGCGCAGCGCCTGCGCCCCGCCGTCTTCGACACAGCGGCGCGGCGCCACAACGCGGCTCTTGAGCCAGGCGAAGCGCTCCCATTCGCGGCCCTGCGATTGCAGATAGTCCTCCAGCGCGCCCATCGAGACCGCCGGCGGGCCCGAGTTGCCGTGCGGGCGCAGCGCCAGGTCGACGCGGAACACGAAGCCGTGCTCCGTCGTGTCGCCCACCAGGCTGTAGATGATCTTGACGGCCTTGGCGAAGTATTCGTGGTTGCTGGTGCGGCCCCGGCCGTCGGCGTCGCCGGCGGTCTCGCCATCGTGGTCGTAAACGTAGATCAGGTCGATGTCGCTGGAGACGTTCAACTCGCGCGCACCGAGCTTGCCCATGCCGATGACCCACATGTGGGCGCGTGCGCCGCTCGGGCCGCAGGGCATGCCGTGGCGGGCGTCCAGCTCGCGTTCGGCTTGTTCGCAAGCGGCGTCCAACGCCAGTTCGGCCAGGTCGGTGACGGCGCGGGTCACCACGGCCAGGGGCGCCTGGCGGTCGCAGTCCAGCGTGACCAGGCGCTCCATGACCAGCTGGCGCAGCATGCGCAGCGCGGCACTGGTGGCGTGGCCCTGGTCGCGCAGCGCCTGCAGTGTGGCGCGCATGGCTTCGCGGCGGGGCGGGCCCTCGGGCAGCAGGGCCAACTCGGCCGCGTAGCGCCGTCGCAGCCGCTGCACGAAGCGCGAACCGCCGGACAGAGCGCTCGCATCGGTAGGAAGATGGGGTGCCGGATCGGCAGGGCCGCAGGCCTGCACGTCGGGGCGGTTCGGGGGTGTCGGACTGGTCAAAGGGTCACTGTCTCTGAAGGAACCGGGGCCGGGGGCGCGGGTCATAATTCCTGCCCCATCCTGCTTGCAATGACAGACCCGACGCCTAGCCCCTCACGCCTGCTCAAGCTGGCGGCCGCTACGGCGCCCTGGGTGCTTGGCCTGGTGCTGGGTTTCTGGCTCTTGTTGGGCACGGCCTGGGCTGTTTTGCACGGTTGGATTGTGCCGCGTATCGGCGAATTCCGCCCGCAGGTCGAGGCCGTGTCCGGCAGACTGCTGGGGGTTTCCGTGCGCATCGGCGCGATCACCGCCAGCGATGGCAAGCTAGTGCCCGATTTCACCTTCACCGATGTGGTGCTGCACGATGGCCAGGGCAAAGAGGGCCTGCGCATCGCGCACATGGTGGCCATGCTGTCGCCTCGGTCGCTGGCGCGACTGGGTTTCGAGCAACTGGTGATCGACGCGCCGGTGCTGGACATCGAACGCACGGCCGCAGGCCACCTGCGCGTGGCCGGCATCGACCTGGGCGGCGGCGACGCGGCACGCCCCGGCAGCAGCCACCCGGCCGCCGACTGGCTGTTCTCACAGCGCGAAGTCGTGGTGCGCCAGGCCCGGGTGCGCTGGACCGACGCACAGCAGGGCACCGAGACGGTCGAACTGCGCGACGCCGACCTGGTGCTGCGCAACAGCGCGCGGCGTCACCACCTGCGGCTGGACGCCACGCCCCCCGATGCCTGGGGCGAGCGCTTCAGCGTGCGGGCCACCATGCGCCAGTCGCTGCTGAACCCGCGCCGCGGCAACTGGCGCGCCTGGGATGGCCCGGTGTACGCCGATTTCCCGCGCATCGACTTCGCCCGTCTGCGACCCTTCGTGGCACAGGCCGGCGGCATCGGCGGGGCCGAACTGCTGGCCGGCCACGGCGCGCTGCGCGCCTGGGCCGACGTGGTGCATGGCGATGTGTGGGGCGGCACGCTGGATGTGGACTTGCAGGGCGCCAGCGCCCGGCTGCGGCCTGACCTGGCGCCGCTGTCGCTGCCCGTGCTGCGGGGCCGGCTGCGTGGGCGCGAACTGGCCGGCGGCATGGAGCTGCAGACCGAGCAGCTGCGCTTCACCACCGCCGATGGCACGGCGTGGACGGACGGTGACGTGTTCCTCAGCTACATGCGCGGCGAAAGCCGGGTGCCCGGCCAAGGCGTGCTGCGCGCCGACCGCATCGACCTGGCGGCGCTGGCGCAGCTAGCCACCCGCGTCCCACTGTCCGCAGGCCTGCAGGCCCGGCTGGCCGAGCTGGCGCCGCAGGGCCAGGTCGACGGGCTGGACGCCAGCTGGCAGGGCCGCATCGAGGCGCCCGCCAGCTGGCGCGTGCGCGGCCACGTGCGCGATCTGGCGCTGGCCGCCGGCGTGCCGGCCCCGCGCCGGCCCGACCTGCACCACCCCATGGGCCGGCCCGGCGTGCGGGGGGCTGAGTTGCGCTTCGACCTGACGCAGGCGGGCGGCAAGGCCACTGTGGCGATCGAGCGCGGCGCGCTGGAATTCCCTGGCGTGTTCGAGGAGCCGCTGGTGCCGATGGCGCGGCTGGACGCCGAACTGCAGTGGCGCCACGAGGGCGCACGACTGCGCGTGCAGGTGCCGCAGCTGCGCTTTGCCAACGCCGATGCCGCCGGCGAGCTGCAGGCCGTCTGGCACAGCAGCCCCGACCCGGCCAACGACGGCCGTGTCCATGGCCCGGGCACGCTGGATCTGTCGGGCGCGCTGCAGCGGGCCAACGCCACGCGCGTGCACCGTTACCTGCCGCTAGCCCTTGGCGATGACACCCGGCATTACGTGCGCGACGCGGTACAGGCCGGCCAGGCCAGCAGCGTGCGCTTCAAGGTGCGCGGCGACCTGTACGACTTCCCCTATGCCAACCCCAAGCTCGGCGAATTCAACATCACCGCCCAGGTGCAGGGCGTGCACTACGCCTATGTGCCGCCGCGTCTGCAAGGCGCCGGCGAGCCGCCCTGGCCGGCGCTGACACAGACTGCCGGCCGCCTGGTGTTTGAGCGTAACGGCATGCAGGTGCGCGAGGCCAGCGGCCAGCTGGCTGGCGTGGCCGGCTTCACCGTGACGCGGGCCGAGGCCGACATCGCCGACTTCCGCCACACCGAGGTCGCCGTGCGCGCCGAGGGCCGCGGCCCGCTGGAGCAGATGCTGGCGGCCGTTGGCGGCTCGCCGCTGGCGCAGATCACCGCCGGGCAACTGGCCCAGGCCAGCGCCACCGGATCGGCCGACCTGAAGCTGCAGCTCGCACTGCCGCTGGCAGACCTTTCGCGCAGCAAGGTGCAGGGCAGCGTACTGCTGGCCGGCAATGATGTGCGCCTGCGCCCGGGCACGCCGTTGCTGGCGCGCACGCACGGCGCTGTGGGCTTCAGCGAGAGCGGCTTCGCCGTGGCCAACCTGCAGACCCGCGTGTTCGGCGGCGACGCGCGGCTGGACGGTGGCCTGCGTGGCGATCAGCTGGCGATGCGCGCGCAGGGCACGGCCACGGCCGAGGGCCTGCGCCTGTCGCCAGAGCTGGGCCAGGTGGCACAGTTGGCCCAGCGCGCCAGCGGCAGCACCCCCTACAGCGTGACGCTGGGCCTGCTGGAGGGAGCGCCGGTGTTCGCACTGGACAGCACCCTGCAGGGCCTGGCGCTCGATTTGCCGGCGCCGCTGGCCAAGACGGCCGAAGCGCTGCTGCCGCTGCGCCTAGCGCTGGCGCCACTGGGCACCACGCCGCGCACGGACCAACTGTCGCTGCAGCTGGGCCAGCTGCTGTCGGCCACCTACGTGCGCGACATCAGCGGTGCCACGCCACGGGTGCTGCGCGGCGCCATCGGTTTCGGGTTGCTGCCCGACGAAACCGCGCCGCTGCCGGCGCAGGGCGTGGCAGCCAACCTGCGCCTGGACGCCGCGCCGCTGGACGCCTGGCGCGCCACATTGGACGGGCTGACACCTGCGGCAGCCGCACCGGTGCCCACATCCTCCCCGGCGACCTCGACCGCAACGGCGGACGCGCCCAACTCCGCACCCGCACGTTCTCCCTCGCCCACGTCGGCACAGGCGCCCGCAGTTGCCACCACCACGAACGGCCCGGCGCTGGACGCCAGCTACCTGCCCGACCGCTTCGCCCTGCGCGCCAGCGAACTCAGCTACGGCGGGCGCACGCTGCACCGGCTGGTGGTCGGCGGCTCGCGCGAGGGCGAGACCTGGCGCGCCAACGTCGACGCGCAGGAGATGAGCGGCTATGTCGAATACCGCCCCGGCCAGGGCGCGGCCTCGGGCCGGGTGCATGCGCGGCTGGCGCGGCTGGTCATTGCTGCGGGGAAAGAAGACGAAGTCACCACGCTGCTGGACCAGCAACCCGCCAGCGTGCCGGCACTGGACGTGGTGATCGAAGACTTCGAGCTGCGTGGCAAAAAGCTGGGGCGCGTCGAGGTCGACGCCGTGAACCGCGGCAATGCCGAATGGCGGCTCAACAAGCTGCAGCTGACGATGCCCGAGGCGCGCTTCACCGCCACCGGCGATTGGTTGGTGCGCGCGCCCGGCCACGCGCGCAACACGGCGATGGACTTTCGGCTGGACATCCAGGACGCCGGCGCGCTGCTCGCGCGCCTGGGCATGGACGGCGTGTTCCGCCGCGGCGATGGCCATCTGCAAGGCAAGATTTCCTGGGCCGGCTCGCCGCTGGCGCTGGATAACGCCACGCTGGACGGCGCCTTCCATCTGGACGTGGCCGACGGCCAGTTCCTCAAGGCCGACGCCGGCCCCGCGCGGCTGCTGGGTGTGCTCAGCCTGCAGTCGCTGCCGCGCCGGCTGACGCTGGATTTCCGCGACGTGTTCAGCGAGGGCTTCGCCTTCGACTTCGTGCGCGGCGATGTGCGCGTGGCGCAGGGCCGGGCCAGCACCAACAACCTGCAGATGAAGGGCGTCTCGGCCGCCGTGCTGCTGGAAGGCAGCGCCGACCTCGTGCGCGAGACGCAGGACCTGCGCGTCGTCGTGGTGCCCGAGATCAACGCCGGCACCGCCTCGCTGGTGGCCTCGGTCATCAACCCGGCCATCGGCGTGGGCACCTTCCTGGCGCAGTGGCTGCTGCGCCGCCCGCTGATGGAGGCGGCCACGCAGCAGTTCCACATCGACGGCACCTGGAGCGACCCGCGCATAGAACGCGTGGGCCGCGACGGCACGCGCACCGAGCTGGCCAACGACGCAGCCACCACCCGCCACCCCGCACCGACGAGAGCCACACCATGAAGATCGCCGCGCTGCAGATGGTCTCGTCCACCCGCGTGGCCGACAACCTCGCGCAGGCGCGGGCACTGCTGGAGCAAGCCGCCGCCGCTGGGGCCGAGCTGGCCGTGCTGCCCGAGTACTTCTGCCTGCTGGGCGCGCGCGACACCGACAAGCTGGCCATCCAAGAGACGTTCGGCGACGGGCCGATCCAGACCTTCCTGGCCGGCGCCGCGCGCGCGCTGGGCCTGTGGATCGTCGGCGGCACGCTGCCGCTGCGCACAGCGGCGGGGACCGATGGCGCGCGCGTCACGAACAGTGCGCTGGTCTTCGGCCCCTCGGGCGCGTGCGTGGCACGCTACGACAAGATCCATCTGTTCCGCTTCGACAACGGCAACGAGCGCTACGACGAAGCGCGCGTGCTGGAACGCGGCAACACACCCACGCTGGTCGACCTGACGGCGCGGGACGGCCGCGTCTGGCGCGTGGGCCTGTCGGTTTGCTATGACCTGCGCTTTCCCGAGCTGTACCGCCAGTACGCGGCCGCCGGCGCCGACCTGCTGCTGGTGCCCAGCGCCTTCACGCACACGACCGGGCAGGCGCACTGGGGCACGCTGCTACGCGCCCGCGCCATCGAGAACCTGGCCTATGTGCTGGCGCCCGCGCAAGGCGGCCTGCACGAGAACGGCCGGCGCACCTGGGGCCACTCGATGCTGGTGGACCCGTGGGGGCTGGTGCTGGCCGAGCAGGACGAGGGCGCGGGCTGCGTGCTGGGCGAGATGGATGCACAACGGTTGGCCGCCACACGGCGTCAGCTGCCGGCGCTGGACCACCGCTTGCTGTGATGCTGGACAGACTGCCCCCCTGGCGCTGGCTGCAGTTCCTCTGGCGGCGCTGGTCGCTGTGGTCGCTGCTGATCGCGCTGGTGGTGGGCGTGCTGGTGACGCTGGTCTGGCTGGCCGGGCGCTATGAAGCCAGCCAGGTGCAGAACAAGGTGGAGCGCGACACCGCGGACGCCGTGGTCGATGTGCGGGCCGCGCTGGGGCGCAATGTGCAGACCTTCCAGTCGCTGCACGCGGCCGAGCCCTCGACCGACAGCTGGCACCAGCGGGCCGAAGCCATGCTGCGCGACCGGCGCGAGCTGATGCGCGTGGAGTGGCGCAGCCCCGGCCTGCAGATCCTGACCGAGCTCGACACGCCCTACCGCCCGGCGGTGTTCGCCCGGCTGGGCCGCGAGAGCTCGCACTCCGACGTGGCGCTGACCTGCGCCTCGGCGCGGCGGCTGAACGGCCCTTCCTATTCGTCGAGCTATTTCCTGCCGCAGGCCGACGGCCTGGGCCTGGAGGTCATGGACCTGTGCCTGCCGCTGACGGACAGCGGCCGGCTGACCGGCTATGTGCTGGCCACCTATTCGCTGCAGGACATCCTGAGCGACCTCATCGGGCACCAGCTCACGCGCAGCCAGGAAGCCTCGTTCGTCGAGACCGACGGCACGCGGCTGGCGCTGCACGGCTCCTCGCGCCGCGGCGCGCGCGTGTTCACCGCCCAGCAGCTGCTGGACCTGCCGGGCAACACCATGCTGCTGCGGCTGGACAGCTGGCGCGGCGCGCCCGACCTGCTGCCCAACGTGCTGACGGCGCTGGTCACCGGCATGTCGATCGCGCTGGTCTCGGTGCTGGTGCTGCTGGCCAAGGACATGCGCCGGCGCCAGCGCGCCGAGCGTGATCTGGCCGATGCGCTGGCGTTTCGCAAGGCGATGGAGGATTCGCTGCTGACCGGCCTGCGCGCGCGCGACCTGGACGGGCGCATCACCTATGTCAACCCGGCGTTCTGCAGCATGGTCGGCTTCACGCCCGAGGAGCTGTGGGGCACCGACACGCCGGCCCCCTACTGGCCGCCCGAGCTGGTCGGTGAATACGAGCAGCGCCAGGCGATCCGGCTGGCCGGCCACCTGCCGCCGCGCGAGGGCTTCGAATCGGTGTTCCAGCGCAAGGACGGCACGCGCTTTCCGGTGCTGATCATCGAGGCGCCGCTGATCAACGCCCAGGGCGTGCAGACCGGCTGGATGAGCGCCTTTCTGGACATCAGCGAGCAGCGCCGCGTGGAAGAACTCTCGCGCGCCAGCCTGGAGCGGCTGCAGGCCACGGCGCGCCTGGCCACCGTGGGCGAGATGGCATCGCTGCTCAGCCACGAGCTGAACCAGCCGCTGGCCGCCATCTCCAGCTACGCCACCGGCACGCTGAACATGCTGGAGCACGCACCCGCCGGCGCCGCCGACATGCGCATGGCCATGCGCCGCATCGCCGAGCAGGCCGAGCGCGCCGGCCGCGTCATCAAGAGCGTGCACGACTTCGTGCGCCGGCGCGACGAAGAGCACGAAGCCGTCGCGCCGCAGGTGCTGCTGGACGCGATCTGGCCACTGGTCAGCCTGCAGGCACACAAGCTGCGCGTGCGCGTGCGCACCGAGATCGCGCCCGGCCTGCCCCTGGTGCGCTGCGACAGCACCATGGTCGAACAGGTGCTGCTGAACCTCGTGCGCAACGGCATGCAGGCCATGGACGCGCCCGAACTGCACCACCGCGAACTGGTGCTGGGCGTGACCCATGCCGGCGCACGCCAGGGCGCCAGCCGGCCCAATGGCTGGCTGGAATTCTCGGTGGCCGACCTCGGCCACGGCATCGACGCGCGTGTGGCAGCCCAGCTGTTCACGCCCTTCTTCACGACCAAGGCGGAAGGCATGGGGCTGGGCCTGAGCCTGTGCCGCACGGTGGTCGAGCAGCACGGCGGTTTTCTCGGGCACGAGGCCAACCAGCCACGCGGCACCATCTTTCGCTTCACGCTGCCGGCGCAAGTGCCGGAGGCGGCCCCCGCGATGCAGTCGCAGCCGGCGCCACCCGTCACGGTTTGAGAGCGGAGGAACGCATGCAACCCATTCAGGACGCGCTGGTCCACATCGTTGACGACGACTGCGGCGTGCGCGACGCGTTGTCCTGGCTGCTGCGTTCGCGTCGGCTGCTCAGCCAGACCTACGACAGCGCCGAAGCCTTCGACGCCGTGCTGCAGGCCGGCTTCACGCTGCACCAACCCAGTTGCCTGCTGCTGGACGTGCGCATGCCCGGCATGAGCGGGCTGGCGCTGTTCGACAAGCTCTGCGCGCAGGGCCTGGCGGCCGACCTGCCGGTGATCTTTCTGACCGGTCATGCCGATGTGCCCACGGCGGTGGACGCCGTCAAGCACGGCGCCTTCGACTTCTGCGAGAAGCCGTTCTCCGACAACGCGCTGGTCGACCGCATCGAACAGGCGCTGGCGCAGTCGGCGCAGCGGCTCTCGGCGCTGCGCGGCAGCACGCAGCTGCGTTCGCGCGTGAACGAGCTGACCGAGCGCGAGCGCGATGTCATGCGGCTGGTGGTCGAGGGCCTGCCGAACAAGCTGATCGCCGAGCAGCTGGCGATCAGCGTGCGCACGGTCGAGGTGCATCGCGCGCGCGTGTTCGACAAGATGGAGGTCAAGTCCGCGGTGGAATTGGCCAACCTGTTGCGCCGGCTGTAACTGCATCGCGGACCTGCCGCAGACATCTGTGTGGCGGATGACGCCAGCTTTCCATGCCTGTCCTACAAGCGCCGCCGCCGGCCGACTACAGCGCGGATGCCGCAAGGAGACGATGCTTGACGCATCTTCCACCCCAAGAGGTTTGCACCATGAATTCCGTCATCTACATTGTTGGCCTGGTCGTCGTCGTCATCGCCATACTGTCGTTCTTCGGCCTGCGCTGACCCGCCACGACCGCCGCGCCGGGCCAACCCGGGTGCCACCAGGGCCGCGTGAGCGGCCCTTTGTACGTTTGCCGGTCGCCTGTGCGTTCAGTCCTTGCGCGGCGTATCGGCGCCCGGCTCTGGCGGCGGCGTGTCGCGTAGCTCGCCTTTGTCGCGCCCCGAGAACATGGTCCACCAGACGATGCCCACCAGCAGCAAGAGGGCGCCGAGGGCTTCGAGCAAAATCAGGACCATGAACCGACTCTCCAGGTGGGTGGGATGCGCGGCGATTGTAGGAAGCCTCGTCTCCTGCACCAGCCATTCCCCGCCGCGGGACACCCCGACTCCCAGCCCCGCACCGCCGCTGACCACACGCCCCGCGCCCTATCCGGAGCTGCCGCCCGTGGCCGACTTCCCGGGCGACATCGCCCCCCTGCCGCCGCCCATCGTGCAGGGCCGCAGCCGCTGGGTGGCAGTGCGCTGGAACGAGCTGCCCGGCGTCTCCACGGACGCGCTGCACGAAGCCTGGAACGCCTGGATGCGCAGCTGCGAGCGCCCTGGTGGCACCTGGGCCGCGCTGTGCCCCGAGGTGCGCCGCATGAGCATCGCCACGCTGGACGAACAGCGCGCCTGGATGGTCGCGCGGCTGCAGCCCTACCGCATCGAGCCGCTGCCCGGCAGCCCCCCCAGCGACGGTTTGCTCACCGGCTACTACGAGCCCCTGTTCGAGGCCACACGCACGCCCAGCGCGGCCTTCGGCGTGCCGCTGTACCAGCCGCCCACCACGTTGGCGCAGCGCAAGCCTTGGTACACGCGCCAGGAGATGGACACGCTGCCCGAGGCGCAGGCGCAGCTGGCCGGCCGCGAGATCGCCTGGTTGGCCGACCCGGTGGACGCGCTGGTGTTGCAGATCCAGGGCTCTGGCCGGCTGCGCGTGACCGAGGCCGATGGCCAGCAACGCCTGGTGCGCGTGGCCTATGCCGCCACCAACGACCAGCCGTACAAGAGTGTGGGCCGCTGGCTGCTGGACCAGGGCGCCATTCGCGACGCCACCTGGCCCGGTATCAAGGCCTGGACGCTGCAGAACCCGCAGCGCGTGCGCGACATGTTGTGGAGCAACCCGCGCATGGTGTTCTTTCGTGAAGAGCCGCTGCCCGAATTCGAGGCCGCCTTCGGCCCGCGCGGCGCCCAGGGCGTGGCGCTGACGCCAGGCCGCTCCATCGCGGTCGACCCGCGCAGCATCCCCTACGGCACGCCGGTGTGGCTGGCCTCGCAGGGCCCTGTCATCACGCTGGCGCGGCTCGTGTTGGCGCAGGACACCGGCAGCGCCATCGTCGGCGCGGTGCGGGCTGACTACTTTGCCGGCTGGGGGCTGGAGGCCGGCGACATCGCCGGGCGGCTCAAGCAGCCGTTGAAGCTGTGGGCGCTATGGCCGCGTTGAGCCGGCTGATGCGTGCTGCTGCCGCTTTGAGGGCCCGTTACGTGCGGCTGCCGCGTTGAGCGGCCATCACACCCCGCCGGAAACTTCCTTGGCCCGCATCTTGGCGCCAATGTACTCGCCGTGCGTGACATGCAGCAGCCCGGCAATCTTGCTGATGGCGTGGTGCTCGTTGGCCTGCACCTGCAGGTCGGCATAGGCCACCGTCCACAGCGCCTCGACCAGCGCGATCTTCTGCGGCTGCGTGAAGCGCTCGTTCAAGACGCTGGTGAAGCGGTGGTAGTCGTACAGCCGGTGCGCCTCGGTGGCAGCCAGCTCCACCAGGCGTTCGAGCTCGTCGTCGGCCAGCGCGAACTTGCGCCGCAGTGCGGACAGCACGGCCTGATGCTCCACCGGGCCGGCCGATGAATCTGACCGCATCACCTCCACCAGCAGCACGGCGGCAGCCAGTTGCTCCTCGTGCGCGCGCTGCGCGGGTGACTGGTCGGCGTTCGGCATGGTGAAGGTGTCGAACAAGTCCTTGAGAGTGCGGAGCATGGCGGCGGCCTGGTTGGCAAAAGCAAAGGACGATGGACCCGGCGCGGCGGCGCCGGTTCCCACGATGGCTCCGATCAGGCCCCGGCAGAGCGCCGGAAACAGTGCAGCGCATGGTCGTCCACCATGCCGATGGCCTGCATCCAGGCGTGCACGATGGTCGGGCCGACGAACTTGAAGCCTCGGCGTTTCAGCTCCTTGGAGACACGCTCGGACAACGGCGTCGACGTGGCGACGTGCACGCCGTCGCTGCGCAGCACCTGGCCGTCGGTGAAGGCCCAGCAGTAGTCCGCGAAACTCTCGCCGGCATCGGCCATGGCGTTGTAGATCTGCGCGCCGGCAATCGTCGCCTCGATCTTGGCGCGCGAGCGGATGATGCCGGCGTCCTGCAGCAGCGCGGCGACCTTGTGTTCGTCGTAGCGCGCCACCCGGCGCGGGTCGAAGCCGTCGAACGCCGCCCGAAAGGCCTCGCGCTTCTTCAACACGGTGATCCACGACAGCCCGGCCTGAAAGCCTTCGAGCATCAGCATCTCCCACAGCATGCGCGGGTCGCGCTGCGGCACGCCCCATTCGGTGTCGTGGTAGTGCTGGTAGAGCGGGTCGGCGCCGCACCAGGCGCAGCGCTGCAGCGTGTCGGGCGTGTGGGTGACGGGCATGGTCATGCATGATTGTGGCTTTGGCCTGTCGACATGAGGGAGATCAAGACGACGGCTGATCTGCGGGCCATACTCGCCCGCCAACCCGGTGTTCATCAACCCAAGAAGGAGATGCTCCATGAAGATTCTGATTGCCGCCGACGGCAGCGAACATACACAGCGCGTGCTGGACTATCTGGCCACGCACGAATGGCTGGCTGCGGCCAACCAGTTCACCGTCATCACCGTCGTGCCCGAGGTGCCCAAACGCGCCGCGTCCTACCTGGACCACGACACCGTGCACGGCTACTACAAGGAAGAGGCGGAGAAGGTGCTCGACCCGGTGCGCGCGTTTTTCACGCTGCACCGCATGGAGGCGCAGTTCGAGTTCAAGGTCGGACACCCAGGCGACGAGATCTCCCACTACGCCACCGAGGGCGGGTACGACCTGCTCATGATGGGCAGCCATGGCCACGGCGCTCTGGGCAAGCTGCTCATGGGCTCGGTCGCCACCAAGGTGCTGAGCATGTGCCAGGTGCCGTTGCTGATCTTGCGCTGACGCCACGCGGCACGCGGCCTGGTTGTGCCGCGCTCGCCACAGCAGGTGCAGGTGAGCCCAGGGGTGCTGCTCAGTTGCAGCCCCTGCCGGTGATGCTTTCAGCCGGCCGCCACTTGCTGCAACCCATCCACGTCGGTCAGCTGCAGGCGCATGCCGTCCTGCAGGATCAGGCCGCGTTCGCGCAGCTGGCGCAACGCGCGCGAGAAGGTCTCCGGCGCCATGCCCAGGTGTGCGGCGATGGTGCGCTTGCGCTGTTGCAGCTCGATGGCGACACGCCCGTCGGCAGCGCTGTGGGCGTGCTGCAACAGCCACTGGGCGCAGCGTGCCTCAGTGCCCTGCATCAGCAGCGCCAGCATCGCCTCGGCCTGGTGGCGCTGTGCCTGCGCGAGGTCGTGCACCAGCGCGCTGGCGGCTGCCGGCTGCGTGGCATGCCAGTCGCGCAGCGCCTGTGCGTCGAAGCACCACATCTGCACCGGCGTCTCAGCCACCCAGTCGCACAGGGCGCCCTGGCCCAGCAGCACGGTGCCGACGTCCAGCCAGCCTGGTTGTTCGACAGCCAACACGCGGTGCCGCAGCGCGCCGCGCACGCGCAGGCCGGCCGCAGCCTGGCCGCTGCGCAGGAACAGCGCTTCGGTCGGCTCTGTGAAGCGCGCCAGCAGGAGTTCACCCGCAGCGGCACTGCGCGCCGCGGGGACCAGGGGAAAACCATCGAGCCAGCTCATGGCGCCCAGTGTGGGCACGCGGCGCGCGCCACGCCTTGACCTATCGCAATGGCGATGCGCTTTCCCAGACCAGCCGGCCCTGGCCCAGGTCCGTCAGGCGCCGCTGCAGCGCCGGCGCCTCGGGTTCGGCGATCTCCAGCTGCATGCGCACCAGCGGGCCGTGGTCGACCTGCAGCAGCCGGGCCCCGGCCGCCTCGCAGGCGCGGCGCGCCGTGCCCTCCAGTGCATAAGGCATCACGCATTGCAGTGGCACCTGGCGCACCAGCGCCACCTTGTCGGCCGCCAGAAGTGCCTGGGCCACGGCATCGGTGTAGGCCCGCACCAGCCCGCCTGCACCCAGCTTGATGCCGCCGAAGTAGCGCACCACGGTGGCCAGCACGCCGTCCAGATCCTGCTGGCGCAGCACATGCAGCATGGGCCGGCCGGCCGTGCCGCCGGGCTCGCCATCGTCCACCGCCGCCGAATCGCCGCCCGCCAACAGCGCCCAGCAGACATGGGCCGCGCCGGGGTGTTCGACCCGCAGCGCGGCCACCACCTGCTGGGCCGGGCCGCGGCCGGCGATCGGCTGCACGCAGGCGATGAAGCGGCTCTTCTTCACCAACAGCTCGTGGCGCACGGCGTGGGCGATGGTCAGCATCAGCGCCGCGCCGGGCTGCCCCCAGCAAGATCGCACCGCCAGCGAAGCCGACGCAACTCCCATGGGCGCCGCCCGGCCGCCCGAAGAGGCTCAGCACTGCAGTGCGCAGCACGAAGGCCATCGAATGCGCCTTGACCGGGCGCCCGAAGGCGCTCAGTCCGCAAGCAAAGCCGAAGGTGGTGCATAGAGCGTCGAGCCTACAGGGGAAACGGGGTCGCTCTGTATCATCGCCCGATGCCCCTGGCCACCTTGTCGACGCCCTCGTTCCACGGCCACGGTACGTGGTGGGCGCGCATCGGATACGGCTTGCGCGCGTGGTGGGATGTGCTGTTCTTCGGCGCGCTGGCGTTGGTGTTTGCGCTGTCGCCTTCCACCCACGATGCGCGTGGCCGCGCCGCCACGGCGCGCTGGATCCACGCCACCACCTGGCTGTCGTTGCCCTGGTTCGCGGTGCTGAGCGCTCTGGTCAGCGTGGCGCTGATCCGCATCGTGGTGGTCACGGCACAGAGCTACGGCCTGTCGACCTTCGCGCTGGAAATGGTGGTCCGCGTGTTGGTGCTGGAACTGATCCCGCTGGCGGCGGCCTTGATCGTGCTGCTGCGCGCGGCCGTGGTCGGTGACATCCTGCCGCCGCAGGGCAGCGCGCTGCAAGGCCCGCTGCACGCGGACCGCTGGCGGCACGACCTGGTGCCGCGCGTGCTGGCGCTGGCGTTTTCGGTGCTGGCCTTGGCCACCGTGAGCGCGGTGCTGGCCCTGGTGCTGGCCTATACCGCCGTCTATGGGCTTTCGCCCTGGGGCCTGGCGCCCTATACGCGCATGGTGGGCCGCGTGTTCGACCCGGCCATCACCGTGGGCCTGGCGCTGAAGATCGCACTGTTCAGCCTGGCCGTGGCCGTGGTGCCGTTGGCCAGTGCGCTGCAGGAGGGCCAGCGGCCGCAGCCGGGCCGCATGCCGATGCGCAGCGGCACGCTGCGCGTGTTCGTGGTGCTGCTGCTGGTCGAATCCGCGTCGCTGGCGCTCAAGTACGCATGACGCCGCCCTTGCAAGACCCCGAACCGACGGACCACGCGCCGGCCCATGTGCAGTTCAAGGCCGGCCTGCTGCTGGCCCTGGTGCTGCTGGTGGTCTGCGCCGCCGTGACCTATGTGCTGTATGCGCGCGGCACATTCGAGCGCACGCAGGAGCTGCGGCTGATGGCCGAGGATTCAGAAGGCGTCAGCGTCGGCATGGACCTGACCTTCGCCGGCTTTCCCATCGGCCGCGTGCGCCGCATCGAACTGGCCGAAGACGCCCGGGTGCGCATCGTCGTCGACGTGGCCGCCAACGACGCCGGCTGGCTGCGCAGCAGCAGCATCTACACGCTGGAGCGCGGCCTGGTCGGCGATGCGAAGCTGCGCGCGTTCACCGGTGTGCTGACCGATCCACCCCTTGCGCCCGGCGCCGAGCGCCCGGTGCTGCGCGGCGATGTCAGCGCCGAGATCCCACGGCTGGTGGCCACGCTGCAGGCGCTGACCGGCAATCTGGAGCGCATGACGCAGGAAGGTTCGGCCATCGACACCAGCCTGGCCAACGTGCGCGCACTGACCGAAGGCTTTCAGGGCCGCTATGGCGTGCTGGGCGCCACGCTGGGCGGCGACGACAACGCCAAGAAGCTGATCGCCGCGCTGGACCGTGCCAACGCGTTGCTGGGCCGCACCGACACGCTCGTGGGCCGGGCCGATGCGCGCCTGTTCGGCAAAGCGGGTGTGGTCGACGACGCGCAGGCCATGGTGCGCCAGCTCAACGCGCTGCTGACGGACGCCCAGGCCAGCCTGAGGAAGCTGGACGCTGTGCTGGTCGAAGCCCAGGCCGTGGGCGCCAACGCACGCGAGGCCACGCAGGACCTGGCGCCGCTGCGCGCCGAGGTCGAGAGCAACCTGCGCCGCATCGACGCGCTGCTGGGCGAGGTGCAGCGCAAGTGGCCGTTCGCGCGCGAGAGCGAGATCAAACTGCCGTGACGCGCCGGCTGTCTTTCGCGATGGCGTGGGTCTGGCTGGCTGGCGCGCTGCTGGCCGGTTGCGCAAGCAAGCCGGCCGTACCCGCGTGGCAGGGCGATGCCCACGCCGCACTGCAAGCCGCCGTGGCCGCCACGCTGGCAGGCGACGCGCGCGTGGCCGAGGCCGAAATGACGCGCACGCGCCGCGCCCTCGGCGCCACCGGCCAGCCGGCCCTGCTGGCGCGTGCCGAGCTGGTGCTGTGCGCCGCGCGTGTGGCCAGTCTGGACCTGGCGGGCTGCCCTGCCTACGAGGCGCTGGCGGTGGATGCCGAGCCGGCCGAGCGCGCGTATGCCGCGTACCTGTACGGCCGTGTGCCTACCGATCAAGTGCCGCTGCTGCCGGCGCAGCATCAGGCCATGGCCGCGGGCGGTGGCGGGGCCGCCGCGCTGCAGGACCCGCTCGCGCGGCTCATCGGCGCAGCCGTACTGCTGCGGCAGACGCGCATGGCGCCGGCCGACGTGGCGGCGGCAGTGGAGACAGCGTCGGCGCAGGGCTGGCGCCGCCCGCTGCTGGCCTGGCTGGGCATACAGTTGCGGGCAGCGGACGCGGTAGGGGATGCACAGGAAGCGTCCCGCATCCGCAGGCGGATCGCATCAGTGCGGTGAAGTCGCATGGCTCCGAAGACGACTACGCACTCGTGTTGGTGGCGGTGGTGACCACATTGACCTGTGGGAAGGCGGTTCCCTGACAGGTCCGACAGCTCGCATGCACAGCTACGAAGCGGCTCCCCGCCACACAACACCGGGCCGCCGTTCATGTACACATCCACCTTCATCTTCGCGCCCGGCACGTTCGACGACGCGTTCCACCGGCTCGACCAGCAGATCGCCGAGATGGCGCGCGCGCTTCCCGGTTACCTCGGCGAAGAGACCTGGGAGAACCCGACCACCGGCCTGGTCTCGAACGTCTACTACTGGGACAGCCTGGACGCACTGCAGCAGCTGGTGCGGCACCCGGACCACCAGCAGGCCAAGCAGCGCCAGGCCGAATGGCTGGCCGGCTACCACGTGGTGATCGCGCAGGTGCTGCGCACGTACGGCGACGCACGCCTGGCCGACCGTTTGCCTCTGACCGCCTGACACGTTACCGGCGCGCTGGGGCGACCGCGTGTCGAATCCGCGCCGCCTGCTTCGTCGTGGCATCGACGCGCTTGTTCAACCCCTCCAGGAGACCCCTCATGCGATTCATGGTCATCGTCAAGGCATCGGCCGACAGCGAAGCCGGCGTCATGCCGAGCGAGCAGCAACTGGCCGAGATGGGCCGCTTCAACGAAGCGCTGGTGCAAGCCGGCGTGATGCAGGCCGGTGAGGGCCTGCACCCCAGCGCCAAGGGCGCGCGCGTGCGCTTCTCGGGCGCGAGCCGCACGGTGGTCGACGGCCCGTTCGCCGAGACCAAGGAACTGATTGCCGGCTTCTGGCTCTGGAAGTGCGCCTCGCTGCAGGAGGCCATCGATTGGGCCAAGCGCTGCCCGAACCCGATGCCAGGTGAGTCCGAGCTGGAAATCCGCCAGGTGTTCGACGCGGAGGATTTCGGCGCGGCGCTGACGCCCGAGCTGCGCGCGTTGGAGGACCGGCTGCGCGAACAGGTGGCGGCCCAGCAGGCCGGCACACCATGATGCCGAACAGCGGTTCCACATCGGCCGATGGCGCGGCCTACGTCGCCGCGCTGGACGGCTGGCAGCAACGCCAGGTGGCGGCACTGCGCGCGGCGGTGCTGGAGGCGGCGCCGCTGCAAGAGGTCATCAAGTGGGGCCATTTGGTCTACCTCTCCAACGGCCCGGCACTGTTGCTGCGGGCCGAGCCCCAGCGCGTGCTGTTCGGCCTGTGGCGTGGGCAGCGCATGGCCGCGCTGGAGCCGCGGCTCAAGCCTGGCGGCCAGTTCGAGATGGCGACGCTGGCGCTGCTGGAGAACACGCCGCTGGAGCGCGACACCGTGCAGGCCCTGGCCCGCGAGGCCGTGGCGCTGAACGCGGCGCTGGGCGATCCGACGGCGGTGATGCGGCAGCGGTGATGGGGCGGCGGCGGCCGTGGGATCGGCGATGCCTGGCAGCTCTCGACACGCTCCAGATCGCGAAGTCGCTACTGTGTGGGAGGGGGCCGAAAGCCCCACCTCACAGTCGGGAGGCGGCATAAAAATCTTCTTCTAACTCGCACCTTGTGAGATTTTTATTTGATTTTTTATGCGGAACAGCGGACTCGACAGCTGCCGGTCTCCTCAACGTCGTGGTGAATGTGCTGTAGTTGACATGAAATTATTGCGTTAAAGTCCATCCGATGGGATCTTCGCCAAGTTTTTTATTCCGTCAGTTGCTGGCTGAGATCCCGCGGGGTACGCCCTTGTCCACACCTTTGCTACGTGCAGGCGGACTCGGCGCCAAGCAGGCGGCGCGGCTGGCGGAAGGCGGTTGGCTTCAGCGCTTGGGGCGCGGCACCTACCTATTGCCCGGCGACAAACTGGACCGCGACGCCGCCCTGGCCCTGCTGGCGGAGTCGGTCCCAGGGCTGCACGTGGGGGGCAAGACGGCCCTGGCATGGCGCGGTGTGCGGCACAACCTGACCTTCACGGAACGCTTGAGCCTCTGGGGTGACCAACCCGCCAAGCTGCCTCTATGGTTCACGGCGACGTTCCCGGCTCACTACCAGGCGACCCAGTTGTTCGACGACGGCTTGCCAGCCTCGTCGGGGCTCGCGCCGCTGCCGGACGGCCGGCCCGACGTGGCGGTGTCTACGCCCGAGCGTGCCCTGTTGGAACTGCTGAGCGATGTCGGTAAGTCGCAAGGCCTGGAAGAGGCCTGGCATCTGGTCGAGGCCGCTAGGTCCCTGCGCATGAACGTATTGGAGGACCTGCTGGCCCACCTCACGCGCATCAAAGTGGCGCGGCTGGCCCATACCTTGGCCGATGAGTTGGAACTGCCGTGGAAGGACCTGGCGCGTGCGCACAGCGAACGCCTGGGCGGTGGGCGCCGGTGGGTGTCGGCCACCAAGACCGGCGAGCGACTCAATCTGAAGCGACCGGCATGAACGCGCAGTACATCCGCACGGTGCAGTTGCTGCTCAACGTGTCCGAAGCGGTCTTCGATACGACAGCCTTCGCCATGAAGGGCGGCACGGCATTGAACCTGTTCATGCAGGACATGCCGCGCTTGTCGGTGGACATCGACGTGGTCTTCGTGCCGCACGCGTTGCCTCGGGACGAGGCCCTGCGCGCCATCGGCGAAGAACTGGCCGCTGCCCAGGCGCGCATCGAAGCGTTGGGATTCGATGCCGTGCTGCGCAAAGCCAAGGAGGGCAACGAGGCCAAGTTGTTCGTACGCAGCGCGCAGGCGGAGGTCAAGGTCGAGGTGAACTTTGTCTTTCGTGGCACGGTGCTGCCGCCCGAGCGGAGATCGCTAAGTCTGGCGGCGCAACAGATGTTCTCGGCCAATGTGGAGGTGCCCGTGCTGGCGCCGCCTGAGCTCTATGCCAGTAAGCTCGTGGCGGCGTTGGATCGGCAGCATCCGCGCGACCTGTTCGACATGCAGTTGATGCTGGCTGACAATGGGTGGAGCGACGCCTTGCTGGACTGCTTCGTGGTCTACCTGGCCGGCCACCATCGACCGGTGCATGAAGTGTTGTTTCCGAACGAGAAGCCGCTCGAAGTGGTGTTCGAGAACGAGTTCATAGGCATGACCTCGGTTCCGGTGCATCTCGACGATCTGCTGGCGACCCGGCGTCGCCTGGTCGAAGAATTGCCGCGCGCCTTGCGGCCACGGCATCGGCAATTTCTGCTGTCGATGGTGCGCGCCGCGCCGGAATGGGACTTGCTGCCCTATCCTCATCTGGCGCAACTGCCCGCGCTGCAATGGAAGCTGCGCAACCTGGCCCAGTTGCGCAAGAACCCCGGAAAGTTCAAGCAGCAACACGAAGAATTGGCAGCACGGCTGGAACGCGCGGCGTAACGCGCTCCCTGCTTGGCGCCCTGTACTTGAATGCGCCGCACCGCCCTCTGCACACGCTCGACACCACCGCGCATGCCCACCACCACCCCGCCGCCGCTGCGCGCCCTGCGCCTGGCCTTCGCGCTGCTGACGCTGGGGGCGGTCGGCTGGCAACTGGTGCTGCACCTGCGTGCCGGGTACAGCCCGCTGAACTTCTTCAGCTACTTCACCAACCTCTCGAACCTGCTCGCGGCGCTGGTGCTGCTGGCGGCGGCGTCGGGCGCGGCGTTCACGCGACGGCCCGGCTTCGATCTGCTGCGCGGCGCGGCCGCGGTGCAGATGGCGCTGGTCGGGCTGGTGTTCGGTGCGCTGCTGCGCGATGTCGATCTGGGCGACCTGCGGCCCTGGGTCAACACCGTCGTGCACCTGGTGATGCCGGTGGTGGTGGTGGCCGACTGGTGGCTGGCGCCGCCGCACACCCGGCTGCAGCCCCGGCACCTGGCGGCGGTGCTGGTGTTCCCCGCGCTGTACCTGGCCTACACGCTGGCGCGCGGCGCCATGGTTGGCTGGTACCCCTACCCGTTCCTGAACCCGGCGCTGGCCGGCGGCTACGGCGGCGTGGCGCTGTACGCGGCGGGCATCACGCTGGGCTTCGTCGTGGTGGGCGGCGTGCTGTTCGCGCTGGGCAACCGCTTTCGCCACTGACCGGCCGGGCGAGAATTGCGCGTCTGCCCACCAGCGCCACCACCCACCGCATGCCCAGCGCCACCGTCGAGATCCGCCGCTCCTACAGCCCAGAGGACGAAAGCCGCTTGCTGGACATCGTCCACGCCTGCATCGTCGAGGCGTTCCGCGTCTCACCGGTGCACCGCAACCTGACACTGACCGTGCACCCGCCGCACCGTTTCCTGGGGCGCACCGATTGCCCGGCACCCGAGTACCTGACCAACATCAGCATCTTCGTGCTGCCCGGGCGCTCACTGGCGGCCAAGCGCCGGCTGTACCGGCTGCTGGTCACGCGGCTGGCCACGTTGGGTATTCCGCCAGTGTGCGTGCTGGTGCGCCTGCACGAGCTGCCGCCCGAGAACTTCGCGGTGCGCGGCGGACTGCCGATCTGCGATGTGGAGCTGGGTTACCCGGTGGACGTATGAACACAGCGCAGCGCCGACCCAGCACGCGCGCCCCCGCTTGGGTGGGACAGGCCGCAGGCCAAAGGGTGCGCCCGTGAGCCGGACACCATGACCCGCATCGGTCTGCTCTCCGACACCCACGGCCTGCTGCGCCCGGCGGTGCTGGACTTCCTGCGCGGCAGCGACCACATCGTGCACGCTGGCGACATCTGCGAGCCGGCCATCCTCGACCAATTGGCCGCGTTGGCGCCGCTGACGGCCGTGCGCGGCAACAACGACCACGGCCCCTGGGCCACGCGCCTGCCCGAGACGGCCCTCGTGGACATCGACAGCATGCGCTTGTGCGTGCTGCACGACATCGCGCTGCTGCGGCTGGACTCGGCCGCCGGCGTGCAGGTCGTCGTGACCGGCCATTCGCACCGGCCGCACATCGCGCGCGAAGGCGGCGTGCTGTATGTAAACCCCGGCAGCTGCGGGCCACGCCGCTTCACCCTGCCGATCGCGGCGGCCGAACTGTGGATCGAGGGCGGCGTGGTGACGGCGCGCATCCAGGAGTTCTGATGGACGGCGCGGTCGTCTCGACGCCCCGGCTGCTGCTGCGCCAGTTGACGCTGGACGACGCGCCGTTCTACCTGGCGCTGTTGAACGGCCCGAGCTGGCTGGCCCAGATCGGCGACCGCCAGGTGCGCACGCTGCAGGACGCGCACAAGCACATCCGCAGCCACATCCTCACGCCGTACGCCGCGCACGGCTTCGGCATGACGCTGGTGCAACGCCGCAGCGATGCCGCACCGCTGGGCCTGTGCGGCCTGGTGCGGCGCGACACGCTGCCGGCGCCGGACCTCGGCTTTGCGCTGCTGGGGCCCTACCAGGGCCAGGGCTACGCGCAGGAGGCGGCGCAGGCCGTGCTGTGGCATGCCTTCGGCCCGCTGCGGCTGGCGCGGGTGCTGGCCATCACGGCGCCGACCAACCAGCGCTCGGCACGGCTGCTGTCGCGGCTGGATTTCGCCTTCCAGGGCCTGGTGCCGCTGGGCGCGCGCAAGGTGCATCTGTATGCGCGGGACGCGACGGCGCCGCACTGACGATCAGACGTCAGGCGGCGCCAACGCCGGGGGCTGCGCGCCCTCGCCCGAGTCCACCGCCAACCCCAGCCGCCGCCGCTGGCCCGCATCCAGCGCCGCCATCACCGTCTTGGCATGTGAATAGCCGCGCGCGACGATCTGGTCGATGCTCTTCCACTGCAGCATGCCGACGCGCTCCAGCGCGGGGTGGAAGTACAGGTCGCAGTTCTGCTGCGCCTGGCGCTGGCGCGACATGCTGTACAGGCCGGTCACCGTGATCAGGTAGGTGGGCAGCAGCGGCAGCCGGTAGCGACGCTGCGCCAGGGGGCGCAGGCGGTCGCGCCACAGGCTGATGGTGCCGGGCATGTCTTGCTCGCGCACCGGCTGCACCGCGCTGCGGGTGTTCAGGTCGATGCCGATCACGGTGCCGACGCCGCGCATGCGGCGCATCACATCGACCGGGAAATTGTTGAAGGTGCCGCCATCGCACAGCAGCTCGCCGTCGCGCACCACCGGCGGCAGCGCGCCGGGGATGGAGATGCTGGCCAGCAGCGCCTGCACCAAATTGCCATGCGCCAGCCGCTGCTCACTGGCGCGTGAGTAGTTGGTGGCCACGCAGTGGTAGGGCTTCCACAGGTCTTCGATGTCGGCGTCGAAGCCCACCAGCTCGCGCACCGCACGCTGCAGCACGCCGCGCAGCCGCACCCCCTTGAACAATGACAGCAGCGGGAACAGGTTGTAGTCGCCGGTGGGGTTCACGGCGAAGGCGCGGCGCGCGTTGTCCATCACCTTGTCCAGCGGCTGGTCGGAGGCCACATACGCCCCCATCACGGCGCCGATGCTGGTGCCGCCGACGCAGTCGACAGGCACGCCCTGCTCCAGCAGCGCGCGGTACACGCCCAGGTGCGCGAAGCCGCGTGCGCCGCCACCGGCCAGCACCAGCCCGATGGCGGTGCGCGACTGCATGCGCGCCAGCCGCGCCATGTCGGTGGCCAGCGCCGGGCGCACGTGCAGGTGGCCGGCCAGCGGGCGGCGGGCCAGCCATTCGGCCGTGCCGCGCGGCGAGGTCTTGTCGGCCGGGTGCAGCAGCACCAGGATCTCGGCCACTTCGGTGCGCGGCGGGCGGTGCGTCAGAAAGCGCTGTTCGGTCTGGTGCAGCACGGGCGGCTGCGTCGCGTCGGCCAGCAGCAGCAGCTCATCGCAGTGGCGGCAGCAGCGCTGCGTCCAGGCCGTGGGCAGGGCATCGGCCAGCAGCAGCATGGCATCGTGCGTGGCCTCGATCTCGTCCAGCAGCAACGCCACGCGGTGGCTGGCCTCGGCCCGCGCCTCGGGCAGTGGGTCGTCCAGCGCCACGCCGGCCTCGCGCAGCAAGTTGGCGATGTCCTCGCCGGTCACCACCCGCACGCGGCTGCCGCGCAGGCAGTCGGCCAGCTCGCGCGCCAGCGCCGCTGCAAAGCCTGCCAGGTCCACGCCGTCCGTGATCGGCACCAGGCCCATGGCCACCGGCCGGTCTTGCTGGCTGTGCCGGCCCTCGCCCTGCAGCCGCCGCACGATCTGGCGCGTGAGGGCGATGGAGACCTGGGCGCTGCTCTCCAGCAGCTGGGTGAACTCGGACTTGGCCAGCCGCACCAGCACCGAATCGCGCACCGCGACCACAGTGGCCGCGCGCGGATCGCCGGTGTACAGGCTCATCTCGCCGACGGTCTGGCCGCGCGCCATCTCGCCCACCATGCGCTCGGCGCCGTCGTCGCCGCGCACGTAGGCGCGCAGCCGGCCGCTGACCACCAGGTACATGGAATCTCCCTGTTCGCCCTGCGTCATGAGGGTCTGGCCGCCGTCGATCTCGACCCAGCGCAAATGCTGGCGCAGGTGCGCGAACGAGGCCTCTTCGATGTCGCCGAAGATGGCAGCGAGATGCCGCCGGAGCAGCTGGTCGTGGAAGTGCTGGCGTGCCGCGGTGTTGTCCATGCGCAGAGGGGCAGCGAGGGGGGCGCGATTGTATGGTTGAGGTACTTGGCGCTTGCCGCTAACGAATAACTGTGCTACCCCAGAGACATGCCCTGCACCAGACGGTGCATCGACTGGTCGCCAGTTGCGAAAGCCTCTACCACCAGCTCAGACCACCAAAAAGACTCAGCCTGGACCAAGGCTGATCCACCTCTTCAGCGGCCACTGCGGGCTCTGCGCAGCATCGTCGATGCTTGTTGGCAGAAGAGTGCGCCGGCCGTGTAGTGACACACGAAGTCTCGGACTTGGCGGAGCGTCTGCTGCAGAACCGTGCGGCGCGGAACGCACCACGTCAGAACCGAAAAGTTGCGGGGCATGTGGACCAGAAAACCGTTCTTCGTCACCGTGCGGGCTCAATGCGAAACCCCGATTCACAACACGAATCCTTGGATGCAGGCGGGACCTGACGTTTGATCCAACAGCGCGGCGCGGGCCCTTGAATGTTCGGCTTCACATATGTCCATGCAAGACAGTCGGAAACCGAACTGCAGATGGCTCTGCAGTCCGCAGGTGACGCGCGCGTCAGTGTGAAGTTGCCCATGTCGGACCCACGCCGGTTGGTATCCAACTCGATGGGACCCATGCCCGGCGCAGAGATCTGGGACGGTGCTGACTCCCTCGAAGCCGGCAGCACGCGGCCTGCGGTCGCGAGCGTTCTCTGCAGCGTTGATGCGTTTGCCTGGGCGCTGGCAATCGTGTCACGCAATTGCGTGGCTTCCACCGGAAGTGCGTCGCCCCGTTGAATTAGCTTGTCGATGATGGCGAGAGAGCGTGTACTGAGTTCCACGATGCTCGCGGCATCAGCCGAAGCCGTCGTAAGCAACTTACCCTTGACAAGCTCAACGCCGAGCCCGCCGAGAAGTGCGCCCACGACACCTGTGATGATCGGGTAGACGATGTACTTTCTGAGCATGCTGGCGTCCTCCGGATTTGATCTGCACACGAAATTCTCTGCCCACTTGCAACAGACGCAGGGCTGCGAGATGACTGCCCCGCGTTCAGAACGCCGGGCGCGTATCGGACAAATTGCTCTGGGGTGCCTTGCGCGCGCTTAACGTGAAGGTCATGTGGCGAGCGGCGCGCGGGACACGGGCAGGCAACCAAGCATCGCTGGGATCGCGTCGCTTTGCGTCGCAGATCCTGAGCGGCCGTCCCCAACGTTGAGGAAAACTGTGTGCTGAGAGTGGACCCGCACGCTCGGGGCAGTCGTCCTGAACTGTGCGCAAAGGGGGCGCGAACCCGCTGTGGTCCTACGACCAAGTACAGAAACGGCTTGGTACGATGCGCGCTCCCCCATCCCGCACCCATTCCGCCGCCCGCAATACTGCATGGATGCACCCTCCCCCCAGCCCCCGCGCATCACCCGGCAGGACCAGCCTGAAGGCGCTGTGGCTCGGCTGTCCGGGCACTGGGTGGCGGCGGAGCTGGCCCGCGCCGGGATCCTCGCGCAACTGAACCGAGGCCTGGCCGCACCGACAGCCGGCGGCTGGGATCTGCAGGGCGTCGAGCGGCTCGACCATCTGGGCGCACAGCTGCTGTGGAACCACTGGGGCCGCGACTGGCCGCAGCGCCTGCAGCTGCTGCCCGAGCAGCGCAGCATGCTGGAGCGCGTGGCGCAGTTCACCACCTCACCGCAAGCCCCGCCGCCCACCGGCTTCGCGCAGCAGGTGGACGCACTGGGCGTGGCTGTGCTGCAAGGCCTGGCGCAGGTCAAATACGGCGTGCGCCTGGTGGGCCAGCTGGCGCTGGACATGTGGCAGCTGTTGCGCCGTCCGCACCAGGGCCCGTGGCGCGACATCTCGGGCCACCTCTACCAGATGGGCACCATGGCGCTGCCGATCACCACGCTGGTGGGCGCGCTGATCGGTGTGGTGCTGGCCTACCTCACCTCGCTGCAGCTGCGCCAGTTCGGCGCCGAGTCGTTCATCGTCAACATCCTGGGCGTTTCGCTGGTGCGCGAGCTGGGGCCGATGCTGGCGGCCATCCTCGTGGCGGGGCGCTCGGGCTCGGCCATCACGGCGCAGATCGGCGTGATGCGCGTGACGGAAGAGCTGGACGCCATGCGCGTGATGGGCATCCCGCACGGCTTTCGGCTGGTGATGCCGCGCGCCATCGCGCTGGCCATCGCCATGCCGCTGATCGCCACCTGGACGACGATCGCCGGGCTGGCCGGCGGCATGCTGGCGGCCGATCTGGCGCTGGGCATCACGCCGGCGTTTTTCATGGGGGCGCTGCCCGACGCGGTCAGCGCGGCCAACCTGGCGCTGGCGGTCAGCAAGTCGGCGGTGTTCGGCATCCTCATCGCGCTGATCGGCTGCCACTACGGCCTGCGCGTCAAGCCCAACACCGAAAGCCTGGGCAAGGGCACGACCTCGGCCGTGGTCACGGCCATCACCGCGGTGATCGTGGTCGACGCGATATTCGCCGTGGCGTTCCGGAGCGTGGGGATATGACGGCCAGCGCAGCGCCGGGCCGCCCCAAGCAAGCTGACGCCCCCCCGGGGGGCAGCGAACCTCGCGCAGCGGGGAGCGTGGGGGCCACATGCCCAGAGCCCGGCCGCCCCAAGCACGCTCGCTCGCGCTTGGCGGGACAGGCCGCAGGTCGAAGGGTGCGCACGTGACGGCCAGCGCAGCAACATCTCCCATCGTCGACGTGCGCGGCCTGTGGACGGCGTTCGGCAGGGGGCGCGAGCAGGTCGTCATCCACCAGGATCTGGATCTGTCGATCGACGCCGGAGAGGTCGTGGCGCTGGTGGGCGGCTCGGGCACCGGCAAGACCGTGCTGCTGCGCCAGATGCTGGGGCTGGAGAGCCCTTACAAGGGCGATGTCACGGTGCTGGGCGAGCCGGCCGCGCAACTGGGCCGGCGCGGCGCGGCCAGCCGCGTGGGCATGCTGTTCCAGCAAGGTGCGCTGTTCTCGGCCTTCAGCGTGCTGGAGAACATCGCGTTCCCGCTGCGCGAGCTGCAAAAGCTGCCGGCCGACCTGGTGCGCGACACCGCGCTGGTCAAGCTGCAGATGGTGGGCCTGGGGCCGCAGCATGCGAACAAGATGCCGTCCGATCTGTCCGGCGGCATGGTCAAGCGCGTGGCGCTGGCGCGCGCTCTGGCGATGGACCCGCCGCTCCTGCTGCTGGACGAGCCCACCGCCGGGCTGGACCCGAACGGCTCGGACGAATTCGTCGAGTTGCTGCGCTCGCTGCACGCCGAGCTGAAGCTGACGGTGGTGATGGTCACGCACGACCTGGACACCCTGTTCGCGCTGGCCAGCCGCGTGCTGGTGCTGGCCGACAAGCGCGTGATCGTGACCGGCCCGCCGGCCGAGGTGGCGCACTTCGACCATGCGTTCACACGCGACTTCTTCCAGGGCGAACGCGGTCGCCGCGCCATGACGCCGCTCGAACACATCGTGGCGGCGCCGCCTGCGCCGCCCACTGAGGAACACTGACATGGAAAACAAATCACACGCCCTGGCCGCCGGCATCTTCGTGCTGGTGGTCACTGCCCTGCTCGTGGCCATGGCCGTCTGGCTGGGGCGCGACAGCGGCAGCAGCCACACCTACGAGATGTCGACCAGCGAATCCGTGACCGGCCTGCAGCCGCAGGCGCCGGTGCGCTACAAGGGCGTGGCCGTCGGCAAGGTGAGCTACATCGGCTTCGACCCGGACGTGACCGGCAACGTGGTGATCCGCCTGTCGGTGGACGACACCACGCCGCTGTCGCCCAGCACCTTTGCCACGCTGAGCTACCAGGGCATCACCGGCCTGGCCTTCGTGCAGCTGGACGATGCCGGCGAGGCACAGGCGAAGCTGGCCCCCGGCTCCAGCGGCGTGCCGCGCCTGCCGCTACGCAACTCGCGCCTGGGCGAGCTGACCGACCAGGCGCCGGTGCTGCTGTCCAAGGTGCAGACGCTGATGGACAACGTGAACCTGTTGTTGGGCGAGCAGAACCTGAAGAAGGTCGGCGCCGTGCTGGACAACACCGCCGAGGCCACGGCCCGCATCTCCGAGGCCGCCGCCAACATCAACAGGCTGACGGCGCAGATCGAAACCACCATGCGCCAGCGCGTGGACCCGGCGCTGGCCAGCGTGCCGGCCATGACCAGCGAGGTGAGCAGCAGCCTGAAATCCGTGCGTGAGGCGGCCGATGACGTCGCCCGCATGTCACGCAACATCGACAAGACGGCCGACCGGCTGAACCAGCCCGACGGCCCGCTGGACCGCCTGGCCGAGGGCACGGCCGCGCTGTCGCGCGTGGTCGAGACCTTTGGCGCAGCCACGCTGCCGCGCGTGAACCGCGTGACCGAAGACGCCTCGCGCGCCGCGCGCCAACTGAGCCGCACCGTCAACGGCATCAACGACAACCCGCAATCGCTCATCTTCGGCAGCGGCGCCGTGCAGCCGGGGCCTGGCGAGCAGGGCTTTGTGGCCCCAGGAGGAACACGATGAAACCGAACCCGACCGCAGCGCAACTTGCGTCGATGCGCCCCTTGCCCCTGGCGGCACAGGGGTCGGTGGGCGCACGCCGCGCCACCGGCACGCGCGTCACCGCCGTGCTGGGCCTGTTCGTGCTGGTCGCCGTGCTGGCGGGCTGCTCCGTGCTACCCGACACGCCGCAGCGCCCCGCGCTGTACGACTTCGGCCCAGGCCCGGTGGCCAGCGCACCCAGCGACCGCCGCGCGCCGCTGCCGCCGCTGGCACTGTCCGACGTCGAGGCCGCTGGCCCGCTGGAGGCCGCCACCGGCGTGCTGTACCGCCTGGCCTATGCCGATGCGCAGCAGCTGCGCCCCTACGCGCAGGCGCGCTGGAGCATGCCGCCGGCGCAACTGGTGCGCCAGCGCCTGCGCCAACACCTCAGCCAGCGCCGCGCCATCCTGGGCGCCGGCGAAAGCGCCTCGCTGATGCGCACCGACGGTCAGCAGCCGCTGGTGCTGCGCGTGGAGCTGGAAGAATTCAGCCAACTGTTCACGGCGCCAACCTCCAGCGCCGGCCTGGTGCGCCTGCGCGTCACGCTGATCGACAACCTGCCGGCTGGCGAGAAGCTGCTGGCGCAGCGCCCCTTCATCGTGCAGCGCCCGGCCGCCACGGCCGACGCGCCCGGCGGCGTGCGCGCGCTGGCTGAAGCCACGGACGCGGCGGCGGGCGAGATCGCACAGTGGTTGGAGACGGTGGTGCGCTGAGCACCTGAGCGCCCGCCCGCCGCACGGGCCGCCGGCGCTTCGCCGCATTACGAATTCAGACACAGACAGCCCTCGCGGCGCGTATGCTCGCCGCTTCCAAGAACCAAAACAGACATGGACACCTCGGTCACGCAGCGCATCCGCGTGGGCATCGGCGGCTGGACATTCGCGCCCTGGCGCGGGCGGTTCTTTCCTGCTGGTCTGCCGCACAGCCAGGAGCTGCATTTCGCCAGCCGCGCCGTGACCGCGATCGAGATCAACGGCACCTACTACAGCACCCAGTCCCCCAAGAGCTTTGCGCGCTGGCGCGACGAGACGCCAGACGGCTTCGTCTTCTCGCTGAAGGCCCACCGCATGGCCACCAACCGGCGCGTGCTGGCCGAGGCGGGCGATTCCATCCACAGATTCATCGGCAGCGGCTTGTCCGAACTGGGCCCCAAGCTGGGGCCCATCGTCTGGCAGTTCGCGCCGAGCAAGTCGTTCGAGCCGGTGGACTTCGAGGCATTCCTCGCCCTGCTGCCACTTGAGGTCGATGGCCTGGCGCTGCGCCATGTGCTGGATGTGCGACATGACAGCTTCATGACGCCGGCCTACCTGGCGCTGGCGCGGCGTTACGGGTGCGCCACAGTCTTTGCCGATGCGGAGCAGTTTCCCAGCTTCGCCGATGTGACGGGCGACTTCGTCTACGCGCGGCTGATGCGTTCACAGGCCGATTGCACCACCGGCTACGCCGACGATCTGCTGGGCCGCTGGGCCGACGTCGCGCGCGACTGGGCGCGTGGCGTGACGCCGGCCGGTGCACCGCTGGTGGCGCCGGCGCAGGATAGCGGCAAGCCGCGTGACGTGTTCATGTTGTTCATCAACGGGGCCAAGGAGAGAGCCCCGGCTGCGGCGCAGGCGTTGATCGGCCGCTTGTCTGAGGGCTGAGCGAGGGGACGTTCCATGCCAGGAAGACCGACCAAGCAGCGTCCGATCGCGCGCGCTGCCTCTCTGTTTCGATGGCTTTTGTTGGCCTGGATCACCGGGCTCCTGGCGCCGGCCTGCCTGGCGCAGACCCCGGCGCAGCAGCCCGTGCCGGACAAGCGCACCATCGTCATCCTGCATTCCCAGCATGTGGGCTACCCGGTGGTGGAGGCCACCCAAAGCGGCATCTTGTCGGCCGTGCGCGACGCCGGCTTGAGCGTGTCGGACGTGCAGGTCGAGTACCTGGACCTGGAACGCCACCCCTCGACCGAACACCGCGCAGCGCTTACGCCTCTGTTGCAGGCGCGCGCACGCAAGTTGAATGTCGCGATCCTGTTCGCACAGGGGCATCCGGCGCTGGACTATGCGCTGAACGAAGGCCGCTCGCTGTATCCCGGCGCCGTCCTCATGACCAACGTGCGGCGCTTTGCAGAGGTCGATCGTCTGCAAGGCAGCCGGATGATCCACATGCCCTGGTGGCCGGACTACGCCGGTACGCTGCGCCTGGCCATGGCCACCCTGCCCACGACACGGCGCGCCATCGTGGTCGTCGGCGGCAGCGCGAGCGATACGCCGTATGCCAGGCTGGCGCGTGCGGAGCTGGCACCGCTCGAATCCCAGCTGCAGATCGAATACACCGACCAGCTGCGCTACGAAGACATGCTGGCGCGCGTGCGGCAAGCCGGCGCCGACACCGTCGTGCTGCTGGCGCCGTACTTCGGTGACGACTATGGCGTGACCAAGATCCCCGTCGAAGTGGCCAATGCCGTGAGCGCGCAAGCGCCGGTGCCGGTCTTCGCGCTGGCCGACTCGTTCCTGCGTCATGCCGTCCTGGGCGGCTCTGTCCTGAGCACCGAGACCTACGGCAAGCGCCTGGGCACGGTGGCCACCGACTACCTGCGCGGCGACCTGCGCCTGCAGCAGCAGGTGACACGCATCGAGCCGGTCTACGTCCCTACCTTCAATTGGCCGCAGCTGCAGCGCTGGCGCATCGACCCGGACCAGCTGCCGCCGGGCAGCGCATTCCTGGACCGACCCCCGACGCTGTGGGAACAGTACCGTTGGCAGGTGATCGGCGTGATCGGCGCGTTCACGCTGATGGCCCTGCAGATGCTGGCCCTGGCCATGCAGGCGCGCAAGCGGCGCCTGGCGGAGCAGGCGGCCCAGGCCAGCGAGGCGCGTGCCCGCGTGTTGACCGAGGCAGCGCCCGAGGCCATCTTGTCCTACGACATCGACGCCGGCCGGGTCGTGGACGCCAATGCCAATGCCTTGCGCCTGTTCGGCTGCACGCTGACCGAGTTGACCGAGGGCGGGCTCGAGCGCTTCTACCGCCCCGCGCGGCCCGATACAGTGACGCGCGAGCAGGCCGAGCAGCGCGTGTTGGCGGGCGAACTGGTCGAAGTCGAGCGGATCGTGGTGCGTGAGGATCTGGGCGAGGACATCCACTGCGAGACGCGCCTGGTGCTGCTGCCCTATGCAGGCCAGCGCATCCTGCGCGCCACGATCACCGATGTCAGCGCGCGCAAGGCCATGGAGTCGGCGCTGTACTTCGTCGCGCAGCGCGCCGGTGCAGGGCCCGAGAGCGAAGGTGCATTCGGCCGCGAGCTGCTGGGGTTCGTCAGCCAAACCTTCGGCTTCGACCATGCCATGCTGCTGGGCCGCACCGATGCCGGCGGGGTGCAGGTGCTGCAGGCCGTGGCCGGTGACGCCGCGCTGGCCGTGCACGCGGCCGACGCACAGGCCCTGCTGGGCTGCCCGGTGCTGGCCGAATCTGGCACGCAGATCGTGGCGCAGGGCGCCCGCCAGCGCTGCCCGGACAGCACGCTGCTGGCGCTGTGGCAGGCCGAGAGCCTGGTGAGGGTGCCGCTGTGGGATGCGCAGGGCCAGCCGCTCGGCGACATCGTGGCCACCGGGAAACGCGCGCTGCACCACCCGGGGCGTGTGCACTCGGTCTTGCAGGTGCTGGCGGTGCGGGCAGCGCAGGATCTGGAAGGGCAGCACACCGCCGCCGCGCAGCAGCGCCACCAGGAAGAACTCGAACGCAAGGTCGCCGAACGCACCGGGGCGCTGGCCCAGGCCAATGCCGAACTGGAGGGCGCGCGCGACGCGGCCGAGGCGGCCACACGCGCCAAGAGCGAGTTCCTGGCCAACATGAGCCACGAGATCCGCACCCCGATGAACGCCATCCTCGGCATGACCCGGCTGGCCCTGCGTGGCCCGATGGAGGGCAAGCAGCGCAGCTACCTGGACAAGACCATCGTCGCCGCCGAATCGCTGCTGGGCATCATCAACGACATCCTGGATTTCTCCAAGATCGAGGCCGGCAAGCTGGAGCTGGAGAGCCAGCCCTTCGATCTGGCGCAGGTGGTGCACGATGTGGCCTCGCTGCTCGGCGCACGCGCGGCGGAGAAGGGGTTGTCGCTGCGCATCGCCATCGATGCGGCCGTGCCGGCGGGCCTGTCCGGCGACGCGCTGCGCCTGAACCAGGTGCTGATGAACCTGTGCGGCAACGCCATCAAGTTCACCGAACACGGGGAGATCGTGGTCGCGGTGCTGCACATGGCGCGCACCGGCCCACGGGTGGAGCTGGAGTTCTCGGTCACCGACCGGGGCATCGGCATGACCCCAGCGCAGGTCGATCAACTGTTCCAGGCCTTCACCCAGGCCGACACCTCGCATGCGCGACGCTTCGGCGGCACCGGGCTGGGCCTGGCGATCAGCAAGCAGCTGGTGGAACTGATGGACGGGCAGATCCGCGTGGAAAGCCGGCCCGGCGAAGGCAGCCGTTTCAGCTTCACCGCGCAGTTCGACGTCGTGGAAGGGGCGGCAGCGCAAACGGCGTTGCCGGGTCTGCGCGGCCAGCGGCTGCTGGTCGTGCATGCGCACGCCGATGCACGCGAACACGCGCGCGCCGTGCTGGATTCGCTGGGCATGCGCGCCGCGCTGGCGGGCTCGGTCGACGAAGCGCTGGCGCTGGCGCACCAGGCCGACGTCGCCGCCCAGGGCTTCGGCATCGTGCTACTGGATGAAGCCCTGGCCGGCCGCGGCGGCACGCACGCGGCCGAGCGCATCCGCGCGGCGCTGGGGCCGGCAGGCGAGGTGCACGTGGTGCTGCTGACAGCCGATGTCAGTGCCGCCCGGGCGCACGACCGCCAGCGTGCGCCGGGCATCGACGCCTACCTGCCCAAGGCCTTCGGCGCTTCGCAGATCGTCGACACGCTGATGGGCCTGCTGCGCCCGGCCCGGGGGTCGGCGGCGGCCGTGTCGGCCGCCCCGGCGTTGCGCGGCATCGCCGGCATGCGGGTGCTGCTGGTCGAAGACAACGACTTCAACCAGGAGGTGGCCTCGCATCTGCTGGGGGAGGAGGCCGGTGTGCTGATCACCATCGCCTCGAGCGGCGAAGAAGCGCTGCAGCGCCTGCGCGAGCAGGAGTTCGAGGCCGTGCTGATGGACATCCAGATGCCGGGGATGGACGGCTATGAGACCACTGCGCTGGCCCGCGCAGAACCGCGCTGGCGCGCCCTGCCCATCATCGCCATGACGGCCCATGCCACCCAGCAGGACCGCGAACGCTGCCTGGCCGCGGGCATGGACGATTTCGTGTCCAAGCCATTCGACTTCGATGTACTGTGTGCCACGCTGGCGCGCTGGCGCGCCGCCAGGCCGAATCCCGCTGCGGCCCCCGCACGTACACCTGCACCTGCACCTGCACCTGCACCTGCTTCTGCATATGGACCCGCGCGGGCGCCCGTCCCCGTCCCCGTCCCCGTCCCCGTCCCCGTCCCCGTACCCGTACCCGTACCCGCATCTGCGCTGGCACCGGCACCGGCACCGGCACCGGCCCCTGCGCTGCCACCGGCACCCCTGCCCGCATCGACGCCAAGCATGGCGGCAGCACCGGCTGCGCCTGCCCCTGCGGCGCCGGGCGGGGGCCTGCCGGGCGTGGACACCGAGGCGGGGCTGCGCTATTGCAACGGTTCGGCCAAGCTCTATGAGCGCGTGCTGCGCAGCTTCCTGGACGGGCAGGCGGGCGTGATCGAGAACATTGGTGAAGCGCTGTCGGCCGGTGACCTGGATACGGCCGAGCGCCTGGCGCACACGCTCAAGTCCAACGCCGGCACCGTGGGGGCGCTGGCGCTGGCGAAGGCAGCCCGGCGCGCCGAGGAGCGCCTGCAGGCCGCACGCGCGGCCGGTGAGCCGCTGGACATCGACGATCCCGACCTGCACGCGCTGCGTGGGCCGTTGGACGAGGTGCTGGCGGGGCTGCGGGCACGGTTCGCCATTGGCTGAGCCGGCAGTCGTCGCGCCGCTTTCCCGTCGACGGGCGCACGGCGACCAGTGTCCAAGCGCATGCGGTGTTCAAGCGGCCTGGACCACCACCTCCGCCAGCACCACCTCCCAGCGATCACAGCGCAGCGCCTCCTGGTGCGCCTCTTCGCTGTCCTCGCGCCGGCGCACCAGCACGGCGCGCACGCGCACGGCAACGACGGGCACGGCGGGGTCCAGCTGGCAACCGCGTGACAGGCGGCCGACCACCTGCCCCGTGCCATCCAACAGCTCGCGTCGTTCATCGCGCATGCGCAGCTGCAGCGCATCCCCCACGGCCAGGCGCGCGATGGCAGCGTGCAGCGGATGGCCTGCGGCGTGGCGGCCGGCAAAGCTCAGGTCCACATCGGCCGGTGTCAGCGCCAGTGTGCGGCGCGACATGGCGGCCGGTAGCTCGACGGGCGCACTCGCGGGCTGGTCCAGGCACGCGACGCCGGCTTCGTGCAGTACATCGAACACCGATCGCCGTGTGGCCGCCAGGCGCGCCAGCGTCAGCGTCTCGCGCGCCCGCGTCACGGCCACGTAGGCGAGGCGGCGCAGCACGTCTTCGGGCTCGCTGACGCCCGGCGACCAGCCGCCGTCCAGCACCACCACGTGGTCAAACTCCAACCCTTTGGCGCCGTGGGCCGTGGTCAGCAGCAGCGCGCTCTGGCGGCGGCGCTGCTCGCGGCCCCAGTCGACCAGCCACTCGACGAGGTGCGATGGCGGCATCTCGGCGCCGGCGGTCTCCAGCGCATAGGCGTCCAACGCCTCGCGCAGCAAATTCCACCAGGGGCCGGTGTGTGGCGGCTGGTCCAGCCAGGTCTGCACGGTGGGCGCGGCCACGAACAGCAGGCCGTCGTCGGCGCGCAGCCATTCCAGCAGCGCCTGCGTCTCGCGCAGGCGCCAGAACGGCGGCATCTGCTCGCGGCCCAACTGCACCGGCTGGCCCAGGTGCTCGGCGTAGGCGCGCAGCGGCTCCAGCTGCTTCCAGCTGCGGGCGATGACGGCGCAGCGTGCCCAGTCCCACGCCGGGTCCAGCGCGGCGAGTCGGCGCAGTGCGTCCAGTGCCTGCACGGCCTGCACGTCGCCGTCGTGCGCCGGTGTGAGCCGCAGCACGCGGCCGCGCGCCACCGGGTCCAGCGCCTGCCAGCGGCCACCGGGTGGCGCGTTCCGGCGCTTGCGGTCGATGCGGATGGGGTGCGCGGCCTTCAGGCGGTCGGGCGCGGGTGCGATGAGCCGGTTGGCGGCGGCAATGATGTGCGCGCTGGAACGGTAGTTCTCGACCAGGTACTCGGTGCCGGCCTTGTAGTCGGCCTCGAACTGGCGAATGAACTGCACCGAGGCACCAGCGAAGGCGTAGATGTTCTGGTCGTCGTCACCCACGGCGAACAGCGACAGGCGCGTGTCCTCGCCCTGGCGGCTGCGGCCGGCCAGCGCGCCGATCAACGCGTACTGCGCGGGGCCGATGTCCTGGTACTCGTCGACCAGCATCCAGCGAAAGCCGGCCAGCAACTGCTCGCGCTGTGCGTCGGCGTCTTCGGGCGCCAGGCCCTGGCCCTCCAGCAGCGCCGTGGCGCGGCGCATCACGCCGTCGAAGAAGCCCTCATCGGGCTGGCTGCCAGCCTGCACGCGCGTGCCGGTGAGGCGCATGGCCAGTGCGTGGCAGGTCAGCACCGTCACGCCACGCGCGTCATCGCCAACCAGGTCGTGCAGCCGCTGGCGGATCTGCACCGCGGCGTGGCGGTTGTAGGCCAGCGCGACGATGCCGCTGGCGGCTTCTCGTCGCACGCGCAGCAGGTACGCGATGCGGTGCACCAGCACGCGCGTCTTGCCCGAGCCGGGGCCGGCCAGCACCAGCACGCTGGTCATCTCGCGCTCGTCGGCCACGATGCGTTGTTGCTGGCGATGGTCCAGCGCTTCGACGATGGCGCGCCAGGAGGCGGGCAGCGTTTCGCGCGCGGTCTCTTTCTCGCGCCCCGGCAGCCAGCGCGTGAGGAAGTCCGCGCGCTCCATGCGGAAGTAGTCCAGCGTCAGCCGCAACGCATCGGCCATGGCGGCCAGGCCGCGCTGGGCGTATTCGGCCATCACGTGGATCTGCAACACCACCTCGTCGTAGTGCATCTTGAGCGGCTGGAAGTCGGCCTTGGCAAAGCTGCGCTTCTCCTGCGCCAGGCGGATGGTCATGGCCGGGCGGAACACGGCCAGGCCCTTGTTCAGGCGCAACACCTCCTGCTCGTGCAGCCACAGCAGCGCGCGGTCCAGCAGGCGTGGCAGGTTGGGCGTGCTGGAGGCCAGCACGAGGTCTTCGCGCAGGGCAGAGGTAAGCCGGCCCAGTGTGGTGCTCGCCAAGAGGTCGGTGCCGCGCGCGCCGCCTGCGCATTGGGCCAGGTGCGCCAGCAGCACCTGCGAAGCGGCGCGACGGCGCTCGGACAGTTCGGCGATGCGGGACCACGGGCGGCGCAGCTCCACGCGCGCGGTCTCGGGGTCGAGCCGGCGCAGGGCGAGGCTGTCGCCACCGCTACCACGGTCTTCGTCGCGCCCGTCGGCAGCCAGGCTGCGCAGCAGGCGCCACACGCGTTCGGGCAGGGCCTGCGAGTGGCCATCGTCCTGCAAAGCCTGGCACAGCTTGCGCAGGTGCAGGGTGGCGTGCTGGCCGGGCTCCAGGTCGGGGTCGGCGATGCGCAGGGCCGAGATGAGCGCCGCCTCCATGGCCGAGGCTTCTTCGAGCCGCTTGACGGACGCGTTGGGCACGCCCAGGTGCACATAGGCCGTCAGCGCCAGGTCGTTGCTGGAGATGCCCAGTTGCTCCAGGTCGAACAGCGCCTTGCGCACGCCCTGGGGCGAGAGCCGGGCCACGCCCATCAACTCGTCGGTGGAGACGCCTTTGTCCGGGTCGGCCTGCAGCAGCAGGCCGATGATGTCGAGCAGCTGTGTGCGGTACGGGGGAACGATGCCATGCGCCACCAGCGCTTCGCGCGCGGCGTCGAGCGAAGGCACGCGCAGCGAGGAGGGGAAGACGCTGACGATGTTCTCTTCGCGCGACAGCAGGCGCGCCTCTTCGAGCCAGGCCACGGCCGTGCGCACGCGGGTGTCGTCACTGAGCTGGTCACGCTGAAACTCGGCGCTCTCGTCTTCACGCAGAATCTCGCCGGCCGTAGCGACGATCTCGCCCACCGTGTCGCCGGGCCGGCGCCGCCGCTCCAACCGGCGCAATGATCTGAGGATGGCCTGGATCTCGCCCTGCGTGAGCCGCGAGCGGGCCGACAGCTTGAACTGCCGCTCCACGTCGTCTTCGGCATAGAGCAGCACACAGCGCGCCGCGCTGCGGTCACGCCCGGCGCGGCCGGCCTCCTGCAGGTAGTTCTCCAGCGAGCCGGGCACGTCGGCGTGGATGACCAGCCGCACGTCGGGCTTGTCGATGCCCATGCCGAAGGCGTTGGTGGCGGCCATCACGCGCAGCTCGCCGGCGATGAAGCGTTGCTGGGTGCTCTTCTTGGTCTCGGGCGGCAGGCCGGCATGAAAGTGCCCCGCCGCCCAGCCCTTGGCGCGCAGGAATTCGGCGATCTCTTCCGTGCCGCGGCGCGAGCTGGCGTAGACGATGGCGCCGTCCTTCGCATCCGGCTGCAGGTCGTGCGTGAGCAACTGGTGGATGGCCTCCAACTTGGTCGCGCCGCTGGTGGGAATGACGGCAAAGTCCAGGTTGTCGCGCTTCGCACCGCCGTCCAGCACCTGCAGTTCCACACCCAGGCTGGTGCGGAAGTAGTCGACGATGTCGGTCACCACATCGGGCTTGGCGGTGGCCGTCAGACACAGCACCGGCGGCACGGGATCAGGCCCCGCCAGCTCGCGCATGCTGCGGCCCACGTAGCGGTAGTCGGTGCGGAAGTCCTGCCCCCATTTGGACAGGCAGTGTGCCTCGTCCATCACCCACAGGCCGATGCTGCGCTGGCGCAGGGCGGTGCGCAGCGCGCGGCTGCGCAACTGCTCGGGCGAGACCAGCAGGATGGCGATGTCGCCCAGGCGCAGGCGCTCCAGCACCTCCGCGCGCTCGGGCATGGAGAGCAGGCCGTTCAGCGCGGCGCAGGCGCTGATGCCGCGCGCCTCCAGCCCGGCGACTTGGTCGGCCATCAACGCGACGAGCGGAGAGATCACGACCGTCAGCGCGCCGGTGTGGTCGTAGCGGGCCAGCGCCGGCAACTGGTAGCAGATGGACTTGCCGGTGCCGGTGGGCAGGATGCCGAGCACCGGCTCGCTGGCCAGCACGGCCTGCACGATGCGCTGCTGCAGCGGGCGGCCCTGGTCGTCGGCCGGCTCGGGGCGAAAGCCCTGCAGGGTGGGGAACCAGTGGCGCAGCACGGCTTGGGCGTCGTGGTGTTCGGCGCACCAGGCGCAGTCGGGCTGGTTACAGGCGCGGTCGCGCAGATCGCGCACCAGGGCGGCAGCTTGCGGGAACTGGTACAGCACCCAGGGCGGCATGACAGAGTTGCCACCGGCCACGCTGATCCAGGCCAGCGCGTAGGCGAGGGGCCAGGCCGCCAGCAGCAGGGCTGGATCGTGTGCGCGGGTGCTGCACGCGCGGCCTTGCAGGAAGGTGGCGAGCGCGCTCTGCAGCGTGGCGTCGTCGGGTGCCGGTGTCACCCGCAGTTCGGCAGAGCCCTGCGCCGCGCGCAGCTCCGCGAACAGTTGCGCCGTGCCCGCACCGTCCGCGTCGCGCGCGGCCAGCCCATGCCAAAGCAGCAGCAGCTGCGGGTCGGCCTGGCGCAGCGCCAGCACCTGGTCCTGCAGCAGCTGCAGCGTGAGCCGCGCATCCAGCTCCGGGTCGTTGCGCTGCCCGCGCCGGATCGCGCCGTCCTGGTAGTGCTTGACGAGGTGGTGATACGGGTTGCGAGGAAAGGCCAGCGGGTTCAGGCGCAGCGTGTCGATGCGGGGCAGGCGCAGCAGCGCGCTGTGCGGTCGCGCGGCGGCCAGATGCGGCGCGTCGAAGGCGATGAGGTTGTGGCCCAGCAGGTAGGTGGCGCCTTGGGCGTGGGCCTCAAGGGCCAAGAGTGCGGCCTGCAGGTCGCCGTGCGCTTGCACGAAAGCCTGGCCGTCGTCGCCGCGCACCGCCGCCAGTTGGTGGATGCGGCTGTCCTCGATGCCGACCTCCAGGTCGAGCGAAACACATGCATGGACGACGGTCGCCGCGCCCCTGAAAGTTGTCACAGCGCCGATCCCCGCATCACCTGCGCGACACGCCGAACTTCGCCCGCGTCACATCCCGCGCACTGTGCAACACGCGCAGCACCTCGATGCCATCACGGATGGGCCGATAGAACACCACGTAGCGCTTCACAGGAAACGCCCGCAGCTTGGGCGCCAACTCAAGCCGTTCGCGCCCCATCTCAGGCTGCGTGGCGAGCAAGGCCAGCTTGCCGTCGAGCATGTCCATGAACAGGTCGGCCTGCTGCTCGCTGTCATCGGCGATGTAAGCCCAAATATCCGCCAGATCGGCATGTGCCGATGGCCGCTTGCGGACTTGCGGCAAGCTCAGCCCCCGGCGGCGCTCACGCGTGCAGCACGGCGGCGCCGGCCTTCTGCCTTCACCTCGTGCATGTCCAGCGGCGTGGCGGGCCCGCTGTCGATGCCGGCCTGGATGTCGCCTCGCAGTCGCTGCAGCTTGGCCTCGCGTTGCGCGTCGTGGTCCTGCAGCATGCGCAGGCCATCGCGCACAACCTCGCTGGCGTTGTTGTAGCGGCCGCTTGCGATCTGCATCTTGACGAAGGTTTCGAAGTGCTCACCCAGAGCCACGCTGGTCGGCATGTGATCTCCTTTCACTAACTGTTAGTGATTATCCGCAGCCGGGCAAGCGGCGACAAGCTGGCCCACAATCCCCGCATGCCCTCCCCCCTGTTCGACGTGCAGACGCTCACCAAGCGCTACGGCACAGCCACCGTGGTCGACGACCTGTCGTTCTCCATCGCCCCGGGCGAATGCCTGGGCGTGATCGGCCCCAATGGCGCCGGCAAGACCACCACCATCCGCATGTGCCTGGGCCAGACGGCGCCGGACGCCGGCCGCATCACCTACCACGCCGCCGATGGCCGCGCGCTGCAGATGCCGCAGGACGCGCTGGCCATCAAGGCCGAGCTGGGCGTGGTGTCGCAGTCCGACACGCTGGACCCGGATTTCAGCTGCCGCGAGAACCTGCTGGTCTACGGCCGCTACTTCGGCCTGCCGCGCGCCACCATCGCCGCACGCGTTCCCCAACTGCTGGAGTTCGGCGCGCTGACGAGCAAGGCCGATGCCAGGCCGGTCGAGCTGTCCGGCGGCATGAGGCGACGGTTGAGCCTGGCGCGCGCGCTGGTCAACGACCCGCGCCTCCTGCTGCTGGACGAGCCCACCACCGGGCTGGACCCGCAGGCCCGCCACCTCATGTGGGAGCGGCTGCAGTTGCTGCTGCAGCAGGGCAAGTCCATCCTCTTGACCACGCACTTCATGGACGAGGCCGAGCGCTTGTGCTCGCGCCTGCTCGTGCTCGACCACGGCAGGAAAATCGCTGAAGGCAGGCCGCGCGACCTGATCGCCGAGCATCTGGAGCCCGATGTCGTCGAGGTCTATGGCAACGGCGCACTGGCACTGGCCAAGGACGCGGCCCACTCCCCGCTGCGTGCCTTGGCAGCGCGTGTGGAGGTCAGCGGCGAGACCGTGTTCTTCTATACCGCAGACGCCAAGCCGCTGCTCGCAGCGCTGGGCGTGCACACCCAGATGCGCACGCTGCACCGGCCGGCGAATCTGGAGGATCTGTTCCTCAAACTCACGGGCCGGCAGATTCGGGAAGACGCATGAGCATGAGCATGAGCATGAGCATGAACATCTGGCGTGCACCCGAACTGTCTTCCCGCTGGTGGCCGGTTTTCCTTCGCAACCTTTTGGTCTGGCGCAAGCTGGCCATCCCAAGTCTGGTCGGCAACATCGCCGAGCCGCTGATGTGGCTGGTGGCCTTCGGCTACGGCATGGGTGCGCTGGTGGGGCAGCTGCAGGTCGGGGGCGAGACGGTGCCCTACATCCTGTTCCTGGCCTCGGGCTCGATCTGCATGAGCGCGATGAACGCGGCCTCGTTCGAGGCGTTGTATTCGGCGTTCTCGCGTATGCACGTGCAGAAGACGTGGGAGGGCATCATGAACGCGCCGGTGAACCTGGACAACGTGGTGCTGGCCGAGCTGCTGTGGGCCGCGTTCAAGTCCATCTTCACCGTGACGGCCATCCTGTGCGTGATGCTCGCGCTGGGCATCAGCCACAGTTGGAAGCTGCTGGTGGCGCTGCCGGTGCTGCTGGCGGCCGGCATCATGTTCAGCGCCATCGCGCTGGTGTTCAACGCGCTGGCCAAGGGCTATGACTTCTTCACCTACTACTTCACGCTGGTGCTGACGCCGATGATGTTCCTGTCTGGGGTGTTCTTCCCGCGCGAGCAGCTGCCCGAGATCGTGCGGCTGATCTCGGATTGGCTGCCGCTGACCAACGCCGTGGAGCTGGTACGCCCGCTGTTCATGGACCGCTGGCCGGAGCACGCGCTGCGCCATGGGCTGGTGGTGGTGGGCTACGCCGTGGTCGCGTTCTGGGTGGCGCTGGCGATGACGCGCAAGCGGTTCAGGGGCTGAGCGCCTGAAGACCTGAACGCGCCGAGCACATACGGCGCCTCCGGCATGGCGCACTGACGGTGCATCAAGCATGCCCCGTCACCCCAGCCCCGCCAGCACCTCGTCCAGCCGCTCCACCAGCAGATCCGCATGCTCGCGCTGGAACACCAGCGGCGGGCGGATCTTCAGCACATTGGCGCCGGGGCCGGTGGCGCTCAGCAGCACCTGGCGCTGGCGCAGGCCGTTGACCACGCGCGCGGCCTCGGCCGTGGCCGGGGTCCGCGTGGCGCGGTCGGTGACCAGTTCGACGCCGACGAACAGGCCGGCGCCGCGCACCTCGCCCACCAGCGCGTGGCGCTGGCCCAGCGCGGCCAGGCGTTCGCGCAGGTAGCCGCCCACTTCGAGCGCTCGCTGCTGCAGCCCATCGTGCTGGATCACATCCAACACGGCCGACGCTGCAGCCATCGAGACGGGGTTGCCGCCGAAGGTGTTGAAGTAGCGGCTGGCCTGGCCGAAGGCCTGCATGACGCCTGGCCGCACCGCCAGACCGGCCACCGGGTGGCCGTTGCCCATCGGCTTGCCCATGGTCACGATGTCGGGCACCACGCCGTGGCGCTCAAAGCCCCAGAAGCATTCGCCGGTGCGGCCGAAACCGGGCTGCACCTCGTCGGCGATGAACACGCCGCCGGCCGCGCGCACGACCTCTACCGCCTCGCGCAGGAAGCCCCGCGGATCGGTGAACACGCCGTCGCTCGAGAAGACAGTGTCGACCAGCAGCGCGGCCGGCTTCAGGCCGTGCGCGTGAAGATCGGCGATGGCCGCACGCACGCCATCGGCAAAGCGCGGGCCGGTGTCGGCATCACCACCCTCTGGCGCATCCACCAGCCGCACGTGGTCGCCGAGCTGCACGTACTTGCCCAGTGACGGCGAGGCGCAGGCCAGCGCCGAGGTCACGCCGTGGTAGGCGAAGCGCGTGACGATGAGGCCCGTGCCGCCGCTGTGCGCGCAGGCGATGCGCATGGCCAGGTCGTTGGCCTCGCTGCCGGTGCAGGTGAAGGTGGCGTGGCCCAGTTCCGGTGGCATGGTGGCCAGCAGCCGCTCGGCGTAGTCGAGGATGCCCTCGTGCAGGTAGCGCGTGTGCGTGTTCAGCGTGGCGGCCTGGCGGGCGATGGCGTCCACCACGCGCGGGTGCGCATGGCCGACGCAGACCACGTTGTTGTAGGCGTCCAGCCAGGGCGTGCCGGCGGCGTCGTACAGCCACACGCCTTCGCCGCGGACGGGGTGGAAGGGCTCGTCGTAGAACAGGCGGTAGGCCGGGCCCAGCAGGCGGCCCCGGCGGGCCAGCATGTCGGCGTTGGTGGTCTCAGGCATGGGTAGCCTCCTGGGCCCGGCAGGCTGCGTAGATGGCCTCTTGCACCTGCTCCGGCGTGAGGTCTGCGCAGGCTGCGAGACGCGCCCACGAGACGGCGTTGTTGCGCATGAGGTAGCCCGCGTTGTCGGGCTGGCGGGCAGCGCGCCAGCCGCTGATGGCGACCACCATGGCCAGGCGGGCGCGCACCAGGTCGAGCAGCGCCAAGGTTTCCGCTTCCGTCAACGGTGACACCGCGTGGTAGTCGGCCGCGAACCGCGCGATGGTGGCCAGCGCGTCGCCCTGCGCGTCCAGGTGGTAGGAGGCCGCGACGGCCAGGTCGTCACCAGCGGCGCATGCACCATGTCGCCGAAGTCCAGGATGCCGGCCACGCGCGCGGGGTCGGCCGCATCGACCAGCAGGTTGTAGAGGTTGAAGTCGTTGTGGATGGGCTGGCGGCGCAAGGCGGCCAGTTGCGGCTTGGTGCGCTGCTCGAAGCCGTCGAGCGCGGCCTGCGCCAGCGCACGGCGCGCCGGGTCGGCCACGTGGACCAGCAGCGGGCGCACGCGGTCGGCACGCTGGATGTCCCACGGCAGTTCGCGGGCGGCAGCCGGGTGCGTGAGGCCGGCCAGCGCCTGGTCCAGCCGCGCCAGCATGCGGGCCACGTTGGTGCGCTGCGCGGCCGAGCGTGGCGCGTTCGGCATCGGCAGGCCTTCGAGGTAACTGAACACGCGGGCGACGCGGGTGCGGCCTTCGGCGTCTTCGATCTGGACGGACGGCGCGCCGTGCCGGTCCGGCTGCAGGCGCTGCACCGGCAGGTCGGGGTCGGTGGCGGCAATGTGCAGCAGCGCCTGGGTCTGAAAATCCGCGACCAGGGGGTCTTCATCCGGGTGCGACAGCTTGAGCATGCAGCGCGCGCCCCCATCGGCCGGCTGCAGCAGGAAGTTGGCGTCGCGCTCGCCCGTGAGCGGTGTGAGCTCGCCTTGAAGGCCATACAGGCGCAGCAGCAGGTCAGAGGCCCATGCCGTCGCGACGGGAGCGGGCGGCGCCGTCAGCACGGCGGCCTCTGGCAAGGCCGCGCGGATGGCGGCGTCGAGGTCGTGCGCCATCAAGCGGCGCCTCCATTCGACCGCGCCATCATCGGCATCAGGCCGTCAGCGCCCCAGCCGCCTTCGCTGGGCCGATGCCCGCAAGCGGGGCCCCTCGTCCGCGCGCTCATGCCGCCCCCTCAAACCCACCCAGCGCACTCGCCAGGTTCGGCCCCAGGTCTTCGGACAGGTACCCGCCCTCCTGCACCAGCACCGTCGGCAGGCCCAGCCGCGCGATCTCGCCGAGGATGCGGCCGAAGCCCGCCGTGCTGACGGCCAGCGCCTGGTAGGGGTCGTGCTCGTGCGCGTCCAGCCCCAGCGCCACCACCAGCGCGCCGGGCGCATAGGCGCGGATGGTGGCCAGGGCGGTGGCCAGCGCGGCGAGGAAGGCCTCGTCCTGCGTGCCGCGCGGCAGCGGCAGGTTCAGGTTGTAGCCCAGGCCCTCGCCCTCGCCCACCTCGTGCGCGTGGCCGGTGAAAAACGGCGTGCAGAAATGCGGGTCGCCATGCAGCGAAATCGTCAGCACGTCCCTGCGGCGCCAGAAGATGCCCTGCGTGCCGTTGCCATGGTGCACGTCGATGTCCAGGATGGCCACGCGGTCGTAGCGGCCGCGCAGGTGCTGGGCGGCGATGGCCGCGTTGTTCAGGTAGGTGAAGCCGTTGGCGCGGTCGGCATACGCATGGTGGCCCGGCGGGCGGCACAGCGCATAGGCGGCGGGCTCGCCGTCCAGCACCAGCTGCGCGGCGTGGGTGGCGACGTGGGCCGACCAGGTGGCGGCGTGCCAGGTGTGCTGGCCGATGGCGCATGCCATGTCGCCCATGTGGTAGCCGGCCTGGCCGACCAGGCTGTCGGGGTAGGTGAAGGGCTGGCCCGGGAACGGGTGCACGTTGGGCATGACCTCGTCGGACGCGCCTTCGAGCAGCTGCCAGCGCTCCCACGCCGTCTCCAGAAAGCGCAGGTACTGCGGTGTGTGGATGGCCGCGCGCGGGCCGGGGCCGTGGTCGTCGGGCGCCACGACCACGTGGCCCTGGGCGCGGGCGGCGTTCAGCAGCAGCGTGCCGCGTTCGGGCTGCTCGTTGCTGCGCTTCAGGCGCCCGCGGACGATGAACTGCTGCGGGTCGTGGCCGGTGTGCTGGTCGCTGTAGATGACGTGCATGGTGGGCTTTCAGTATTGGGGTTCGACGGTCCAGCTGATGGGGATCTCGGCCACGCTGGCGAGGCCGGCAGCTCCAGCGCCATGCGCGCGATGCGGGCCACGTCCTCCGGCTGCGTGGCGTGGCGCAGCTGCTCCGGCGTGAGGCCGGCCGCCATGTCGGTGGCGACGAAGCCCGGGCACAGCGCGGTGCAACGCACGCGCGCGCGATGGCCAGGCCGATGCCGCGGTTGCCGCCGCTCACCATGGCAACGCGTGCGTGGGCGGTCATCTCACGATTTGGTGAAGAGGCCGCTGGCATGGGCCTTGGCGTCCTCGAGATGAAAGCGCAGCGCGTGCTGCACGGCGTCCACGTCGCGCCGGGCCATCGCGTGGGCGATGGGGCGGTGCGTTTCGGCCAGGGCCTTGAGGTCGCCGTAGCTGTCTTCGCTCAGCGCGAGGAACATGCGCACCTCGGTCTGCAGGTTGTCGAACAGCCGGTGCAGGTAGTGGTTGCCCGAGAGCGCGCTGATCGCAAAGTGGAAGTCCAGGTCGAGCGCCACGCGCTCTCGCGACGCCAGCGTTTCCGCGCGTGCCACCATGTCGTCCACGCGCGCATCGAGCGCTGCCAGCTCGGCATCGCTGGCCAGCTGGCAGGCCAGCGCGGCGCCCAGCAGTTCGAGCTGGATGCGCACCTCGTACAGGTCGTTGACCTGCTTGGACGAGACCGTGCGCACCGCAAAGCCGTGGCGCGGGCGCGAGACCAGAAGGCCCAGGCTCTCCAGGCGGCGCGCGGCTTCGCGCACGGGCGCGCGGCTCACGCCCATCTGGCGCGCCAGCTCGGCCTCGACGATGCGCTCACCGGGCCCGATGCGGCCCGACAGGATGGCCTCCTGCAGCTGCGCCTCGACCACGCCGACCAGATCGGGCATCTGGATCGAGGAAAACGCGGGTGCTGGGGCGGCTTCGGCCCGGCTGAATGTCATGGTGGGTTTCCTGTCTCTCTTGTTGTAGCGTGCATCATGCCGGCCGCCGCGCCCGCGCCAGGTACACCCCGGCGACCGCGATCAGCGCCATGCCGGCCAGCGCCAGGGCGTCCGGCGGACGCTGGAACCACAGCGTGCTGATCAAGACCGCCAGCAGCAGCTGCACGTAGTTGAGAGGCGCCAGCGTGGCCGCGCCGACACGGCGGAACGCGGCCAGCAGCAACAGCTGCGCGCTGCCGCTCACGGCGCCCCCGGCGATCAGCAGCGCCATCTCGGGCCACGGTGGAATCACGATCTGCGGCATGAACAGCACCGGCAGATTGGTGATGACCAGGCAGGCCAGCGCCATGTGCGCGAACTGCACCGGCGCCGCCACCAGGCCGGAGAGCCGGCGCGTGAGCACCTGGAACAGCGCATAGCACACCGCAGACACCGCCATCAGCAACGTGCCCACCAGCGGCAGGCTGCCGCCCGGTCGCACGATGCACAGCATGCCGGCGAAGCCCAGCAGCACCGCCGTCCATTGCGCGCGGCCCACACGCTCGCCCAGCAGCCAGGGCGACAGCGCCACCATGATCAGCGGCGCCGTGAAGTAAATGGCCGTGGCCTCGGCCAGCGGCATGGTCACCAGCGCGGTCATGAAGCAGGTGGCCACGATGCCCAGTGCCACGCTGCGCGCCGTCAGCAGCTTCTGGTGCGGCTGGCGCCACAGCTTGAGGTCGCCGTGGCGCAGCAGCAGCACCAACGCGATGGTGCCGATGGCGGTGTAGCGGCCCAGGTTGACGACGGCCGGCGCGTAACTGGCCACCATCTGTTTGGCGAAGGCGTCGTAGGCCGCGAACAGCACGAGTGCGCACAGGAACAGCGCGATGCCCGTGGCCGCGCTGTCGCTGCGTGGCGCGGCTGCAGGCCGCTGGACAGCGCTCATGGGAATCCCTGCGCGCACTGCCCTGCGGTGCGCGCGTGCTGGGGGCCGCCCGGCGCATCGCTCACCCTTGCAGCCCCTCCAGGAACGCATCGAGCGCCGCGCCGATGGCGCCCACCATGTAGCCGCCCTCTTGCACCACCACGGTGGGCAGGCCCAGCGCGCGCACGCGGGCACCGGCCAGGCGGAAGGCTTCCATGTCGAACTTCAGCACGCTGATCGGGTCGTCCTTGTAGGTGTCGAAGCCCAGCGGCATCACCAGAGCCTGCGGCTGGAAGCGCTCGATCGCGGCCACGGCCGTGTCCAGCGCGCTGGCGAACGCCGCGTTGCCGCTGCCATGGGCCAGCGGCAGGTTCAGGTTGCAACCCTCGCCTTCGCCGGTGCCGCGCTCGTGCGCGTAGCCGGTGTACCAGGGGTAGTAGCCGGCCGGGTCGGCGTGGGTGGAGACGGTCAGCACATCGGCGCGCTCGTAGAAGATCTGCTGCGTGCCGTCGCCATGGTGGGCGTCGATGTCCAGCACGGCCACGCGGGCGTGCGTCTGGCGCAGCGTGGCGGCGGCGATCGCGCTGTTGTTGACGTAGCAGAAGCCGCCGGCGCGCGCATGCTGGGCGTGGTGGCCCGAAGGCCGGCACAGCGCATAGGCGACGCCGCCCCTGGCCCGCACCGTCTCGGCCGCCGCCAGCGCGGCATGGGCCGAACGCAGTACCGAGCGCCAGGTGTGCGGGCCGATCGGGCAGGCCAGGTCGCCGATGTACCAGCCAGTCTGCGCGATGACCGAGGGCGATGGGCACGGGCCGAGCCGGGCCCCGTGCGGCGACAGATTGGGCAGCACCTCGATGCCGGGTTCCAGCCCCGGGCTGCCGAGCTGTTGCCAGCGCTCGTAGGCGGTCTGCAGAAAGTCCAGGTAGTCGGCGCTGTGCACCAGCTCCAGCGCAGCGCGGCCGGCATCCGGCGGGGTGCTGACGGTGATGCCGCGTGCGCCCAGCGTGCCCATGAGTGCCTCGGCCCGCGTGGGCAGGTCGGTGGGCTTGCAGATGCGGCCCAGGCGCATGAACTGCTGCGGGTCGTGCAGCAGCTGGTCGTCGGAGAAGAAGGCTTGCATGGTCAACCCTTCATTTCCGCGTCGAAACGGTCCATCGCACGCGTGAGGCGCGCGAACAGATCGGCCAGCTCGGCGGCCGTGATGATGAGCGGCGGGCACAGGCCCATGGTGTCGCCCATGGCGCGCACGATGAGGCCCTCTTCCAGCGCGATCGTGGCCAGGCGAAAGCCGGCCTTGTGCTCGGGCGCGAACGGCGTGCGTGCGGCCTTGGCGGCCACCAATTCCAGCGCGCCGATCAGGCCCACGCTGCGCGCGTGGCCAACCCAGGGCCGGCTAGCGAACGACTGCAAGCCGGCCGCAAATGCGGGAGCGAGCGCCTGCACGTGCTCGACGATCTTCTCGTCCTCGTAGACCTTCAGCGCCTCCAGCGCCACCGCGCAGGCGACCGGGTGGCCCGAGTAGGTGTAGCCGTGGCCGAAGCTGCCCAGCTTGCCGCTGTGCGCAGCAATCGCGCTGTGCACCTTCTCGTTGACCATCACCGCCGAGATCGGCACGTAGCCCGACGACAGCGCCTTGGCGCAGGTGAGGATGTCGGGCTGGATGCCGTAGGTGGTGCTGCCGAACATGTTGCCGGTGCGGCCGAACCCGCAGATCACCTCGTCCGCGATCATCAGCACGTCGTACTTGCGCAAGACCCCCTGCACCCTCTCGAAGTAGCCGGCCGGCGGCAGCATGACGCCACCTGCGCCCATCACCGGCTCGGCGATGAAGGCGGCCACGGTCTCGGGGCCTTCGGCCAGGATGCGTTCTTCCAGCTGCGCGGCAAGCCGTGTGGAGAAGTCCTGCTCGGTCTCGCCGGGCTGGCTGTAGCGGTAGTGGTGCGGGCAGTCCACATGCAGGAAGCGCGCGATCGGCAGATCGAAGTCGCGGTGGTTGCTGTCCAGCCCGCCCATGCTGGCGGCCGCCACCGTCACGCCGTGGTAAGCATTGCGCCGCGCGATGATTTTTTTCTTGGCCGGCTGGCCGATGGCGTTGTGGTAGTACCAGACCATCTTGGCCGCGCTGTCGTTGGCCTCGGAGCCCGAGTTGGCAAAGAACACGCGGGCCATCGGCACCGGCGCCAGCGCCAGCAGCCGCTCGGCCAGATCGGCCACCGCCACGTTGGTGCGCTGGTTGAACGTGTGGTAGTACGGCAGCGTCTTCAAAGCCTTGGCGCCGGCATCGGCCAGCCGCTGGTTCGAGAAGCCCAGCGAGGCGCACCACAGGCCGGACATGCCCTCCACATAGCGCTTGCCCTGGTCGTCGATGACGTGGATGCCGTCGCCCCCCACGATGACCAGCGGCGGCGTGTGCGGCAGCGCGGCGAGGTTGGTGTAGGAGTGCAGGTGTGTGGCGACGTCTTTGTCGCCGGTGCTCAGGGGTTGGGTCATCGGGTTCCTTCGGTGTCGGCGCGACAGGGTTCGAGACGCGCCAGGTTGTCGTGGGTCTGACGCGCGATGGCCTCGGGGCCGGTGCGCGTGGCGATGTGCGGCGTGACCGTAATGCGCGGATGCTGCCAGTACGGGTGGGCGGACGGTAGTGGTTCTTCGGTGAAGGCGTCCAGCACGGCCGAGACAAGGCGGCCGCTGTCGAGCGCGGCGAGCAAATCGGCCTGCACCAGGTGCGCGCCCCGGCCGGCGTTGACCAGGCGCGCGCCTTGCGGCAACTGTGCGAACAGGTCGGCATTCAGGATGCCGCGCGTGCCGTCGTTCAGCGGCAGCAGACAGACCAGCGTGTCGCAGCCGGCGAGAAACGCAGCGCGGCCGGCGTCGCCGTGAAAGGCCTCGATGCCGGCCGGCAACCCGGCCTTGGGCGAGCGGCTCCAGCCGCGCACCGCGTAGCCGATGGCCACCAGCGTGCGGGCCGCCGATTGGCCCAGCACGCCCAGGCCGGCGACGCCGACGCGGTGGCGGCCCGGCGTCACGATGGGCGCTTCCTCCCACCTGCTTCGGCGCTGGTTGTCCAGGTAGCGGCCCATGTGGCGCTGGCCGTGCACCACGGCCCAGGCCACATAGGCGTTCATGCCGGCGGCCATCTCGGGGTCGACGATGCGGCAGACCGGCACGTCGGGCAACGACGGGTCGCGCGTGATGTGGTCGGTGCCGGCGCCGATGGACTGCACCAGCCGCAGGCGCGGCATGCGCGCCAGCAGGCCGGGCGGCGGCGACCAGCAGACCACAGTGTCGATGTCGTCGAGGTGGCCGAGTTGCTGCACGCGGATATCGGCCAAGCGCAGTTCGGCTTGCGGAAAGCGCGCGCGGAAGGCCGGCACCAGGTAGTCCATGGCGATCTGGTCCGACACCAGGGCGATGCAGCGGCGGGTGGCGATGCCTGCGGCTGCGGCTGCGGCGCGGGCGCCTTCAGGTGGCCGGTCGCCACTCATGCGGCCACCGCCTCTAGCGCCGCCGCCGACAACCTCGGCTGCGCCTCGATCAGCGTGCGCGTGTAGGCGTGCTGCGGGTCGGCCAGCACCTTGGCCGTCTCGCCATACTCGACGATCTCGCCGCGCTGCATGACGGCGATGTGGTCGCACATCTCACCGGCCACGCGCAGGTCGTGCGTGATGAAGACCATGGCCAGCTGGAAGCGCTGGCGCACCTCGGCAAACAGCTTCAAGACCTGAGCCTGCACCGACACGTCGAGCGCGGACACCGGCTCGTCGGCCACCAGCAATTGCGGCTCCATGGCCAGTGCGCGGGCGATGCCGATCCGCTGGCGCTGCCCGCCCGAGAACTCGTGCGGGAAGCGGTCTGCCGCCTCGGGGCCCAGGCCCACCAGCTGCAACAGTTCATGCGCCCGGGCCATGGCTTTGTCTTTCGACAGGCCCTGCGCAATCGGCCCTTGCGCGATGGCCGCGCCGATGCGGTGGCGCGGGTTCAGCGAGGCGTACGGGTCCTGGAACACCATCTGGATCTTGCCCTGCGCCTGCGCGCGGTACTGCGCACCCGGCTGCATGGCCTGGCCCTTGAACAGCACGCGCCCGCTGTCGAACGGCGCCAGGCCGACGATGCAGCGACCGACCGTGGACTTGCCCGAACCGGATTCGCCGACCAGGCCCAGCGTCTCGCCGCGCCGCACGTCGAACGACAGGCCCTTGGCCGCCTCCACACGCCGGCCCTTCTTGAACAGGCTGCCACCGGTCACATAGGTCTTGCGCAAGTCCTGCACCTGCAGGACGTGGTTGACATCGCGCCCGTCGGCCGGCGCACGCATGGTGCCCTGCGGGATGGCGGCGATCAGCCTGCGCGTGTAGGCATGCTGCGGCCGCGCCAGCACGGCGGCAGCGGGGCCGGATTCAACCACCTCGCCCGTCTGCATGACGACGACGTGGTCGGCGATCTCGGACACCACGCCGAAGTCGTGGGTGATGAAGAGCACGGCCGTGCCCTTGCGCTGCTGCAGTTCGCGGATGAGCTTCAAGATCTGCGCCTGCGTGGTCACGTCCAGCGCGGTGGTGGGCTCGTCGCAGATCAGCAGCGCGGGCTCCAGGACCAGCGCGCAGGCGATCACCACGCGCTGGCGTTGGCCGCCCGACAGGCGAAACGGGTAGCTGTCGATCAACAGCTCGGGCTCTGGCAGGCCGACGTCGGTCAGCGCCGCGAGGATGCGCCGGCGCTTCTCGGCGCTGCCGATCTGCACGTGCGCATCGAACACCTCGGCGATCTGCTCGCCGATGCGCATGACAGGGTTCAGCGCCGTCATCGGCTCCTGGAACACCATGCCCATGCGCCGGCCGCGCAGCGTGCGCAGTTGGTCTTCGCTTAACTGCAGCAGGTCGTGCCCGTCGAACAGGATGCGGCCGGCCACCGGCTCGACCTGCGGGCGCGGCAGCAGGCCCATGATGGCGTTGGCGATCATCGACTTGCCCGAGCCGGATTCGCCGACGACGCACAGCGTCTGCCCCGGCAGCAGCTGCAGCGAGGCGCCCTGCACGGCCAGCGCGCGGTCGGCACCAAAGGGCAGGCGGATGTCCAGGGCCTGGATGTCGAGCACGGGTGGGGCGATCGGTTCCATCTTCATTTCCCTCTCCCATCGGCGCGCGCGTTCAGGCCATCGTTCAGGCCTTCACCGACCAGGTTCAGGGCCAGCACCGTCAGCAAGATGGCGAGGCCGGGGAACACCGCCATCCACCAGGCCTGGCGCAGCACCGAGCGGGCCGAGCCGACCATGTAGCCCCAGCTCATCTGGTTCGGATCGCCCAGGCCGAGGAAGCTCAACGACGATTCGAGCAGGATGGCCGTGGCCACCATCAGCGAGGCCATGACGACGATCGGCGAGGCCGCATTCGGCAAGATCTGCGTCAAGATGATGCGCGGCGTGGACTGGCCCGCCAGCTGCGCTGCCGCCACGAAGTCGCGCTGGCGCAGCGTGAGGAATTCGCTGCGCACCAGCCGCGCCACCGGCGGCCACGACACCACCGCGATGGCCGTGACGATGGACTGCACCGAGGGCTCGAAAATGGCCACCAGCACGATGGCCAGCGCGAAACTGGGAATCGCCTGGAACAGCTCGGTGAAGCGCATCAGCGTGGCGTCGACCCAGCCGCCGAAGTAGCCAGAAACGGCGCCGACGCCCACCCCGATCAGCAGCGACACCACGGTGGAGACGACGCCGATCAGCAGCGACACGCGCGCGCCGGCAACGATGCCCGAGAGGATGTCGCGGCCCATGGTGTCGGTGCCCAGCGGCATGCCCTGCTCGGCCAGGGGCGCGGCGAACGGCATGCCGGCCATGTCCCACGGGTCGTTCTGTGTGATGAAGGGGCCGAGCACGGTGACCAGCGCCACCAGCATCAGCACGATGAGGCCGAAGACGGCGCCCTTGTTGCGGCAAAAGCGCCGCCAGAAGTTGCTTTTCATGGGGGCTCCTCAGCTCAGCTCGATGCGCGGGTCCACGAGCGTGTAGACGAAATCGGTGATCAGGTTGAACAGCACGGCCATGGCCGCGGTGAACAGGAAGCAGCCCAGCAGCAGGTTGTAGTCACGCTGCAGCAGCGCGTCGAACATCAGCCGGCCGATGCCGGGCCAGGCGAACACGGTCTCGGTCAGCACGGCGCCGCCGATCATGCCGCCGGCCTGGATGCCGGCCAGCGTGACCACCGGCAGCAGCGCGTTGCGCAGGATGTGCTTGCGCTGGATGCGGCCGGGCGGCACGCCCTTGGCGCGGGCGGTCTTCACGAAATCCATCTGCGCCACCTCCAGCATGGCGGCGCGCGTCATGCGGGCGTAGACGGCCATGTAGAACAGGCCCAGCGTGCCGGCCGGCAGGATCAGGTGCTTGGCGATGTCCAACACGTGGGCCATGCCGGTGAGATCGGCGCCCACGGTGAAGAAGCCGAAGGCGGGCAGCAGGTCCATCTGCACGGTGAACACCAGCACGGCCATCATCGCCAGCCAATACAGAGGCGTGGCGTAGAAGACCAGCGCCACGACGGTGATGGCGCTGTCGATCCATTGGCCGGCATAGCGGCTGGCCAGCGCGCCCAGGCCGATGCCCATGGCCAGCGACAGGGCGAAGGCGGTGCCGGTCAAGAGCAGCGTGGCGGGCAGCCGGTCGAGGATCAGATCGACCACCGGCTGCTGCTGGCGGTACGAGTAGCCCAGGTCGAGCTGCACCACATGGCCCAGGTAATTGATCAATTGCACGGGCAGCGGCTGGTCCAGCCCGAACTGCGCGCGCAACTGCGCCACGAACTGCGGGTCGGACGCCCCGGCCTCGCCGGCCATGATGGACACCGGGTCGCCCGGCGCGGCACGCACCAGCATGAAGTTGACGGTGGCGATCACCAGCAGGGCCAACAGGCCTTGCAGGATTCGCACGGACATGAACTGGAGTCGTTTCATCGCTTGGATTCCATGGCGCACCGCGTGGCACGGCGCTGTTCCGAAGGGCGCGAGCAGGCCAGGCCAAGGCACCTTTGGCCCTGGCTCTGCCAGTCCGCTGGGGAGGCCTTGCAGGCCGCGCCGGGCCAGTGGCCCGGCCCCTCGCCAGGCACAAATGGTCCACTGGACCTTTTGTGTCCGGGCTCGGCCCCCTTCGCGCAGCGCAACGGGGTTGGCGGAGCGCGCAGCGCGGAGACTGGGGGTTGTTACGCGAGCTTCACCCGGCCCAGGCTGTCGTTCAGGCCGATGCCCGAGCTGACGACGTTCTGGATCTTGCTGCGGTACAGCGTTGGGAAGTTGATCTCGTGCAGCCAGGCCACCGGCACCTCATCGACCAGGATCTTCTGCGCCTGCAGGTAGATGGCCTTGCGCTTGGCCGGGTCGCTCTCGCGCGCACCGGCGGCGAACAGCTCGTCGACCTTGGGGTTCACGTAGCCGGCTACGTTGTTGAACGGCGAGCCCTTGGCGATGTTGTCGCTGGTGTAGTTGCGGCCCACGCCCAGCGCCGGGTCGCCGTACTGGTAGACGTAGGTGAAGGCGAGGTCGAAATCCCACTCGTTGCAGCGCTGGTTCCAGCCGGCCACGTCGGTGGCGACGGTCTCGATCTTGATGCCGGCCTGCGTCAGGTTCTGGCGCACGATCTCGGCCTGGCGCTGCCACGATTCGCCATAGGGCAGGGGCAGCAGGCGGATGGTCTCGCCCTTGTAGCCGGACTCGGCCAGCAGGGCCTTGGCCTTGGCCAGATCGCGCGGGTATTTGGTGACGTCGGCGCTGTAGTGCGCAATGTTGCTGTTGAACGGGCCGGTGGCCGGCTTGGCGTAGCCGTACCAGGCGATCTTGGCCATGGCTTCGCGGTCGATGGCCGTCCACACCGCCTGGCGGAACTTCACGCTGTTCATCGGCGCGGTGCGGTTGTTCATCCACAGCCAGCTGTGCGGCGCGAAGAATTCCCAGCCCTTGGTGGTGACGGCGGCACCCGGCAGCTTGGCCAAGCGGCCCACGTCGAAGTATTCGACCGTGCCGCCCGGCGCGATGTCGACCTTGCCCGATTCGAATGCGGCGGCGCGCGCGGCGGCGTCAGGGATCACATGGAAGTACACGCTCTCCACATTGACGGCGCCGGCCTGGTGGTAGTCGGGGTTGGCGACCAGGTGGATGTAGCTGCCCTTGGCCCATTCCTTGAACTTCAGCGGGCCGGTGCCGATGGGCGTGGCATTGGCCGGGTTGGTCAGGAAGTCGGTGCCCTCGTACAGGTGCTTGGGCACCATGGGCATGGTGCCGTTCTCGAAGATGCCCATGAACGGGCCGAACGGCTGCTTGAGCTTGAATTCGACCGTCAGCGTGTCGAGCGCCTTGATCGATTCCACATGCGCCAGGCTGGCGCGGAAGCGTGCGTGCGTCTTGCGTAGGAACACGTCGCACGAGAACACCACGTCGGCCGAGGTGAAGGGCTTGCCGTCGTGCCATTTCACGCCCGGCTTGAGCTTGAAGACGTAGGTCAGCGCGTCGGGGCTGACCGTCCACGAGGTCGCCAGCTGGGGCTGCGGCTGCAGCTTGTCGTCGTAGCGCAGCAGGCCTTCGTAGATGTTGCCGGAGATCAGCTGCGTCGGGCCGTTCTGCACGATGCCCATCATCAGGCCCGGCGGCTCGGGCTGCACCATCACATTGACCACGCCCTTCTTGGCTTGCGCCAGACTGTGCAGAGGCACGCCGGCGATCGACAGGCCGAGGGCGGCGGAGCTGGCTTGGAGCAGGTGGCGGCGTTGCATCGTGGCGGTCCTTTCAGTGGGGATGTGGGGGAGCAGGAGTCAGCGGGAATCAGTCGCGGAACGAGGCGCTGGTCGGCGCTTCGAGCCGCTGCAGCAGCGCACGCCATTCGCGGGCATAGGGGTCGGTGGGCACGGCGGCCAGGCGGTTGGTGTCACCGCTGGCGTACTGCTGCGCGGTCAGCTCGCACACCTCTTCGGGCACCGGGTAGATGGCCTGGCCGGTGCCCTGGACGGCGATCTGCACGCGGCAGGCGCGCTCCAGGTTGTGCATCAGGATGAAGCCCTCGGCCACGCTGCGGCCCAGCGTCACCAGGCCGTGGTTGCGCAGGATCAGCGCGCGGTGCGTGGCGCCCAGATCGGCCACCAGGCGCTCGCGCTCGGCATGGTTCAGCGCGATGCCTTCGTAGTCGTGATACGCCACGCGGTTGTGGAACTGCAACGCCCACTGGTTGCACGGCTGCAGGCCACCGGCCAGAGAGGACACGGCCACGCCCGCCACCGTGTGGGTGTGCAGCACGCAGACGGCGTCGTGCCGGGCGGCGTGCACGGCGCTGTGGATGGTGAAACCGGCGGGGTTCACGTCGTAGCCATTGGGCTCGACGATGTGGCCCGCCAGGTCGATCTTGACGAGGGAGCTTGCCGTGATGTCGCGAAACAGCATGCCGAAGGGGTTGATCAGGAACTGGTCGTCCGTGCCCGGCACGCGCGCGGAGATGTGGGTGTAGATGCTGTCGTCCATGCCGTAGAGCGCCACCAACCGGTAGGCTGCGGCCAAGTCTTCACGGACCTGGCGCTCGGCGTCCGACGGCGCGTGGCCCGAAGACACCTGCAGTGTGGTCTGCGAAGGGGCAAGCGCGTGCAAGGTAGGGCTGCGGGTGGCGGTGGTCATGGAGTTCTGGAAGCCTGTGGTTGTCTGCCGGAAGTTGTTTGTCATCTGTCGACAGCTGACATCATGCAGATTGCATGCCAGCCAGAACATCCGCAAATACCCGTTGATCGTGCGCAAAGTGGTTGCAAATACTGCAAAAGTGCACCAGCGCCGTGCGCCGAGTTCATGAGCGTGCGCAAACGGGTCTGCGCCGCGCCGCGACAATCCCCGTCCCGCCTCTCGCCCGAAAGCCCACTCATGTCCATCCAATGGTTCCCCGGTCACATGCACACGACCCGCAAGGCGATCGTGGAGCGCATGCCGGAGATCGACGTGGTGATCGAGCTGCTGGACGCGCGGCTGCCCGGTTCCAGCGCCAACCCGCTGCTGGCCGAGCTGACGGCCGGCAAACCGGCGCTGAAGATCCTGAACAAGCAGGACCTGGCCGACCCGGCGCAAACGGCCCTGTGGCTGGCCCACTTGCAGGCCCGGCCCGGCACCCAGGCGCTGGCGCTTGACGCGGGCGAGACGGCGCCGGCACGTCAGCTGGTGGCCGCCTGCCGCGCGCTCGCGCCGCTGCGCGGCGGCATGGTCAAGCCGATGCGGGTGCTGATCTGCGGCGTACCCAACGTGGGCAAGTCCACCCTGGTCAACACCTTGCGCGGCAAGCGCGCCGCCAAGACGGGGGACGAGGCCGGCATCACCAAGCTGGAGCAGCGCATCGTGCTGGAGGACGACTTCTATCTGTACGACACGCCCGGCATGCTGTGGCCGCGCATCGCCATCGAGCAGAGCGGCCAGCACCTGGCGGCCAGCGGCGCGGTGGGCCGCAATGCCTACGACGATGAAGACGTGGCGCTGGCGCTGCTCACGCAGATGCTGCGCCACCACCCGGACCGGCTGCAGGCGCGCTATGCGATCGAGGACATGAGCGGCTGGAACGACGAAGCCGTGCTGGCTGGCATCGGCCGCAAGCGCGCGCCGCTGCTGGCCGGTGGCCGGCCGCATCTGCAGAAGGCCGCCGAGATCGCGATCCACGATTTCCGCAGCGGGGCCTGGGGGGCGGTGACGCTGGAGACGGTGGAGGAGTTCGTGGGGTGGGAGGAAGAGGCGCGGGTGCGGGATGCGGAGCGCGATGCGAAGAAGGTGGCGCGCAAGAAGCCGAAGGCGAAGCCCGATCTGCGGCAGGAACGTGGGGGCTGAGCCCTACATGCTGCACTCCAAGAGAACACTCTTTCGGCCGAACCAACTCGTCCAACAGCCTGTTGGACCAAGGCAATCAACACCCGATCAAATCCCATCGTCTGCCGTCTCGCGCTCGATCTGCTCGATGCTGGGAAGGCTGGTCCGCAGTTCCGGGGTAGGGGCTCCACCAGTTGGTAGTCCGCCACGCCCAGCGGCTTGTTCAGGTTGCGCAGCGCGTACTCGGCCACCACCTTGTTCTCGCTCTTGCACAGCAGCGGCCCGATGGTCGGCCCGTCCTGCGGATGATTGACCTATTCGTCCACGGCGGTCAGGTAGAAGCTCAACTGGCCCAGATGTTGAAGCGATAAGCATCTTTGAGCGATTCACGTGCCAGGTCGGACTGCGCCGCGGCGCAGTGTGGCGGGGAAGTTGGTGGCTGCTTGGCCGCTGCGCTCGAGCAAACGGGTTTCGATGACCAGAATGTCGCGCGACAAGTTGTGCGCGATGGCCTTGGCCGCATACCAGCTTCGCGTCTGCGGGCCAGGCAGTTTGTCCAGCAGTGCCTGATGGTGGTACCAGGGAAATTGTGCAAGCGGGCTTGCACAAATTCCGCATGCGGCCACGCTGCCGACTTTCCGTAGGCATTGCTTGACGCCTTGTTCGCGCGCGCCGTCTTGGCGGTTACCGCCGTCATCTTCGTGTGCAGCGCCAGGTCGGAGACGGCTTGTTCGATTTCTACGTCGTTCATGGGGATGTGGCCTCGCGCGGGGCAATCGCAGCGCCATTGTCAGGCGAGTTTGCGCACCTCCCAGCCGACCACGCGAGCCCACAGGCCGTCTGGCGCCACGGTCTCAACAACCCCCACCCCACTCACTCCAACGCAATCCCCGCCGCCTTCACCACCTTGCTCCACTTCGCCAGGTCCGACTTGATCAGCGCCGCATAGTCCTGCGGCGTGCCGCCCTGGATCTCGATGCCGGCGGCCTCCAGCTTGGCGCGCACGTCGGGCATCTTCAACGCCGCGTTGATCTCGGCGTTCAGCTTGTCGACGATGGCCTTGGGCGTGCCGGCCGGTGCCAGCATGCCGCCATTCGTGTTCGCGTCGTAGCCCTTCAGGCCCTGCTCGTCGGCGGTCGGCACATCGGGCAGCGCGGCGGTGCGCTTGGCGGTGGACACGGCCACAGCGCGCACGTTGCCGGCCTTCACCTGCGACTGGATGGCGCTGATGGTGTCGATGTACAGCGCGGTGCGGCCACCCATCAAGTCCGGATGCGCGGCGGCCGAGCCCTTGTAGGGCACCAGCAGCATGTCGGTGGCGGCGGCCATGCGGAACATCTCGGCCGCCATCTCCTGCGCGCTGCCACGGCCCGAGGTGGCGACCTTGGCCTGGTCGGGGTTGGCCTTCATCCAGGCGATCAACTCCGGCAGCGTCTTGGCGGGGATCTGCGGATAGATCGCGAACACCAGCGGCACCACGTGGGTGTAGACGATGGGCTCGAAGCTCTTCTCCGGGTCCCAGCCCAGGTTCTTGAACAGGAACTTGTTGATGTTGTGGCTGCCGCCGACGATGCCGATGGTGTAGCCGTCGGGCGGCGACTTGGCGAGCAGGTCGGTGCCCAGGTTGTTGGACGCACCGGGCTTGTTGTCCACGATCACCGGCTGGCCCATGGAGGCGGCCAGCTTGTCGCCGACGACGCGGGCAATGATGTCGATCGCACCGCCGGGCGGGGCCGGCACGATGATCTTGATGGCGCGGCTGGGGTAGGCCTGGGCGCTGGCCAGCGTGGGTGCCAGGGCCAGCGCGGCGATGGCGGCGGCTGCGGCCGTGGCGGCGATGGTCTTCAGCAGGGTCTTGCGGTGCATGGTGTCTCCTCTTGCGGGTGGATGGGCGGGTGGAACGATCGTCTTGCCGTGTGGCTCAGCCGCGCCTGACGAAGGGCTTGGCGCTGGGCATCACGGCCATGTGCTGCGGCAGACCGGGAAGACGGCGGTGGCGCCTGCCACCGCCAGCGCGGTGGGCGCGGGGGCGGTGGGGACAGGCACCGTCATGTCACTCCACCGTGATCTTGCGGCTGCGGATGATCTGGGCGTAGCGCGCTTTGTCGTCCGCGATCATCTTGCCGAACTCGGCAGGCAGGGTCGCGCGCGGCACGCCGCCCAGGGCGACGAAGCGGGCTTTGACGGCTTCATCGGCCAGCACGGCGCGCACATCGGCCGAGATCTTCTCCACCAGCTCGGCTGGCGTGCCGGCCGGGGCCAGCAGACCGATCCACGAGATGGCGTTGAAGCCGGGCACCGTGCCCTCGGCCAGCGTGGGCACATCGGGGAAGGCGGCGACGCGCTGGGCGCCGGTGACGGCCAGGGCCTTGAGCTTGCCGGCCTTGATATGGCCCGAGGCCTCCAGCACCGTCATGAACGACAACTGCACATGGCCGGCCAGCAAATCGGCAATCGCCGGGCCGCCGCCACGGTAGGGCACGTGCAGCACGAAGGTGCCGGTCTGGTCCTTGAACAGCTCGGCCGCCAGGTGCGGCGCACCGCCAGCGCCCGAGCTGCTGTAGCTCAGCTGGCCGGGCTTGGACTTGGCCAGCGCGATGAACTCGGCCGCCGTCCTGGCCGGGGTCGCGGGGTTGACCATCATGGCTAATGGCAACTCGGCCACCAGCGAGACCGGGGCGAAGGCCTTGTCGGCGTCGTAGGGCAGCTTGGCGTAGAGCGACGGGTTGATGGCCTGCGTGCCGATGTTGCCCAGCAGCAGGGTGTAGCCGTCGGGCTTGGCTTTGGCGACGTAGTCCGCACCGATCTGGCCGGCGGCGCCGCCCTTGTTCTCGACGACGACCGGCTGGCCCCAGCGGCGGCTGAGCTGCTCGGCGATGACGCGGCCACCGGTGTCGGTGCCGCCGCCGGGTGGAAAGGGCACGACCAGCGTGACGGGGCGCGCGGGGAAGGTCTGGGCGAACGCGGGGGCGCTGGTGAGTGCGCCGAGCGCGCAGGCGACGATGGCGAGCGTGGCTGCGAGCTTGGCGGGCTTGGCGGGCTTGGCGAGCTGGGCGGGTTGGCAGGCCAGAGGGGTACGGCTGGTGGTCAAGGCAATGTCTCCGTGAGGGGTTCGAGGCGTGCAGGTCGCAAGCGGCTTGGGGTCGCCGGTCTGGTTGCGGGGGTGGCGGCGGGCGGCGGCCGCGTGGTGGGTGTCGCGCGGCTGCGCTCGCGCGCTCAGGTGGTCAGGCTCATGGCCGGGCGCTCGCCGGCGATGGCCTGGTCCACACTGGCCAGCACCATCTCGGCCATGGCGGTGCGGGTCTCCCAGGTGGCGCTGGCGCGGTGGGCCTGCAGCGTCACGTTCTCGCACTGGCGCAGCGCCAGCGGCACGCGCGGCTCGTCGACGAACACGTCCAGCCCGGCGCCGGCGATGCGCCCGGCCACCAGCGCTGCGGTCAGGTCGGCTTCGTTGACCAGCCGGCCCCGGGCCACGTTGACCAGAAAGCCGCGCGGGCCGAGGGCATCGAGCACGGCGGCATTGACGATGCCCTCGGCCTGGTCGGCGGCGGCGCACAGCACCAGCGCGTCGCACTGGCGGGCCAGGTCGACCAGGTCGGCCACGAAGGTGTGGGGCACGTCGTCCATGGCGCGCAGGTCGGTGTAGAGGATGGGGCAGCCGAAGCCCGCAGCGCGCTGGGCCACCGCGCGGCCGACACGGCCCATGCCGACGATGCCCACGCGCATGCCGCTGAAACGGCGCGCCAGGGGGATGGCGCTGGGCTGGGGCTTCAACTCCCACTCGCCATCGCGCACGAAACGGTCGCCAGCGGCCAGGTTGCGGCAGGCGGCGATCAACAGGCCGATGGCCAGGTCGGCCACGTCTTCGGTCAGCGCGCCCAGCGTGGCGGTGACGGCCAGGCTGCGGCTGCGGCAGTAGGCCAGGTCGACCGCGTCGGTGCCGACACCGTTGACGGCCACCACCTTGAGCGCCGGCAGCATCTCCAGCATGGCGCGGGGGATGCCGGTGTGGCCGCCGGTGATCGCGGCCTGGATGTGCGCGCCGTGCTCGCGCAGGTACCCCGCCTGGTCCTGCACCTCGAACAGCTTGTGCACGGTGTAGCGCGCGGCCAGTTGCTCGTTCACCGAGGGGATCAGGATGGGGTTGAGTTGCAGGACTTGGGGTTGCATGGGCTTGTCTCCGAAGGGAACGGCGGCGGCTGCGGCGTTGAACCGATCGTAATCAATCATTGATTTTCAACGCAATCTTGACGATTAAAATCAATGTATATAAATCAACGAGCGCTTTCCCATGGCTTCCTGGATCTCGATGGAAGAGGCCTGCCGCCTGCTGGGCGTGCGGCCGCAAACGGTGTATGCCTACGTGAGCCGAGGCAAGCTGGAGGTGACGCCCGACCCGGCGGATTCCCGGCGCAGCCTGTACCGCGCCGAGCATGTGGCCGGGCTGGCCAAGCGCAAGCAGGCCGGCCGCAAGCACGAAACATTGGCCGCCAACACGCTGTTCGGCGCGGAGCCGAGCATCCCCACGGCGCTCAGCTCGTTCGTGCGCGGGCGGCCGCACTACCGGGGGCAGGACGCCATCGCCCTGGCCCGCACCGCCACGCTGGAAGACGCGGCCCGGCTGCTGTGGGACGCGGCGCAGCCGGTCGACTTCGCCTGCGCCACAGCGGTCGAGCAGCCGGGCCGGGTGGCCGCGTTCACGGCGCTGGGGGCGTTGGCGGCGACCGGGCATTCCACGCGCGGGCGCTTGACGCGCGTGCTGCACCTGGAATGCCAGGGCCTGGTCGGCCAGGTGGCCAATGCCTTCGGCGCGCAGCCGGGCGGGCAGCCGCTGCACCTGCGCTTTGCGGCGGGGTGGCAGCAGCCGGCCCCGGTGGCCGAGTTGCTGCGCACGGCCATGGTGTTGCTGCTGGACCATGAGCTGACCAGCTCGGCCTTTGCCGCGCGCATTGCCGCGTCGACCGGGGCTTCCCTGCCGGCCTGCCTGCTGGCGGGGCTGACGACCCTCTCCGGCCCGCTGCATGGCGATGCCTCGGGCCGCGTGCAGGCGCTGTTTGCCGACGTGCAGCGGCTGGGGGAAGACGCGGTGCTGGCGCACCATCTGTCGGCCGGGCTGCCGCTGGCCGGCTTCGGCCACTTTCTCTACCCCGATGGCGACCCGCGCGCCGCCGCGCTGCTGGCGCTGTGCGAGCCATCACCGGTGGTCGCGCGCTTCATCGACAAGGCCACCGCGCTGACCGGCCTGCAGCCCAACATCGACGTGGCGCTGGCCGCGCTGGTGGCGCACCACCGGCTGCCGGCGGATGCGGCCTTCGGCCTGTTCGCCACGGCGCGCAGCGTGGGGCTGCTGGCGCACAGCCTGGAGCAGCTGGGCGAGGCGCAGGTGATCCGGCCACGTGGGCGCTATGTGGGTTTGGCGCCGGACGTGCAGGCACTCGCACGGGCCTGACCGCTCGAACGCTCATGCGACTGCGGGTCTGCTTGCCCGAGCGCGTGCATGTGCGTCACATGTGGTCACATGTGAGCGTGGGCCGAGCGTTCAGCCAGGCACAGCGCTCGCTACCAGCCGCTGGGCCGCAAGGCGCGCCGACGCCTTACCCCGCGTCCTCGCGCAACATGGCCACCGCTTTCTCGGCCAGCATGACCACGGTGGCATTCAGCCCGCCGCCGACGATGCTGGGCATCACCGACGCATCGACTACGCGCAGCCCCTGCAGGCCGTGCACGCGCAGCCGGTGGTCCACCACGTCCAGCGGGCCTGGGCCCATCCGGCAGCTGCCCACCGGGTGGTAGGCGGTGTCGGCGTGCTCGCGGAGGTAGGCCTCCAGCGCCAGATCGCCCCGGGCGCGGGCCAGCGCGCGCGGCTCGCGCCCGCCCAGCGCGGCCAGCGCCGGTTGGGCCACGATGCGGCGGGCGATGTGCAGCCCACGCAGCAGGCATTCCAGGTCTTCGCGCTCGCCCAGGAAGTTGGGGTCGATCTGCGGCGGCTGGTCCGGGTCTTTGCCCTCGAGCCGCACGCTGCCGCGGCTGGCCGGGCGCAGCACGCTCACATGCAGCGAATAGCCGTGACCCGGCAGCACGCGCCGCCCGTGGTCCACCAGTTGGCCGATGACGAAGAACAACTGCAGGTCGGGCAGCGGCTCGCTCGGCTGGCTGCGCACGAAGCCACCGGCCTCGGCCAGGTTGCTGGTCAACAGGCCGCGCCGGTGGCGCGCCCAATCCACCACGCCGCGCGCGGCCCGCAGCGCGCCGCCGGGTGACAGGCCCAGGGCATCGCGCGCGCCCGGCGCGCGCAGGCTCAGCACCAAGTCCACGTGGTCGTGCAGGTGCAGACCGACGCCGGGCAGCGCGTGCCGCAGGGCCACGCCCTGCTCGACCAGATGCGCGCGAGGGCCGATGCCCGAGAGCATCAGCAGCTGCGGCGAATGCAGCGCGCCTGCCGCCAGCAGCACCTCGCGCCGCGCGTGCAGGCGCTGCACCAGGCCGTCGCGGTGGTAGTCGACGCCGACGGCGCGCGTGCCCTCCAGCACGATGCGCACCACCTGCGCGCCGGTCACCACCTGCAGGTTGGGCCGCGCCAGGTGCGGCTTGAGGTAGGCCGTGGCGGCGCTGCAGCGCTCGCCGCCGCGCTGGGTCACCTGGTAGAAGCCGATGCCTTCTTGTTCGGCACCGTTGAAGTCGGCATTCGGCGCCAGGCCGGCCTGCTGCGCCGCCTGCACAAAGGCCAGGCTGGTGGGGTTGGGCGATTGCAGGTCGGCCACATGCAGTGGCCCGTCGTCGCCGTGCCAGGCGTCCGCGCCGCGGCTGTTGCACTCGCTCTGGCGAAAGTACGGCAGCAGTTCGTCGTACGACCAGCCCGCGTTGCCGGCGGCGGCCCAGGCGTCGTAGTCGGCACGGTGGCCGCGCGCGTAGACCATCGCGTTGATGGCGCTGGAGCCGCCCAGCACCTTGCCGCGCGGCTGGTAGCCGCAGCGCCCGTTCAGCCCGGGCTGCGGCACGGTGGCCAGCCGCCAGTTGGCGCCGCCGGTGCGCGCCAGCAGGGCGATGCCGGCAGGGCAGCGGATGAGCGCGCTGCCGTCCGGCGGGCCGGCCTCGATCAGCGCCACCTGCACGCGCGGGTCTTCGCTGAGGCGCCCGGCCAGCACGCAGCCGGCCGAGCCGCCGCCGATCACCAGGTAGTCAAAGCTGTTCATCAGGGTCTGTCGGGACGGGCACAGGTGCGCACAGGAGTTGCTTGGCGCTGGGTGCGGGGCACGGCCGCGCAACAGGCTGGTGCCTGCAGCCCGACTTTATGATGCCAGCATTGCTGCAGCGCAACATGGCGCGCCACCCGATTTCCCACCATCACAGGAGCTTCCCCACATGAGCAACACCATCCGCACCGTCGGCATCATCGGCGCCGGCACCATGGGCAACGGCATTGCACAGGCCTGCGCGACCAGCGGCATCGACGTCGTCATGGTCGACATCTCGAACGATGCCGTCGCCAAGGGCGTGGCCACCGTGGCCGGCAGCCTGGACCGGCTGATCAAGAAGGACAAGATCACCGAGGCCGACAAGGCCGCCGCGCTGGGCCGCATCACCACCAGCACGCAATACGCCGACCTGGCCGCCGCGCAACTGGTGATCGAGGCCGCGACCGAGAACTACGAGCTCAAGCTGAAGATCCTGAAGCAGGCAGAAAGCGTGCTGCCGCCCGAGGCGCTGATCGCATCGAACACCTCGTCGATCAGCATCACCAAGCTGGCCGCAGCCACCAGCCGGCCCGAGCAATTCATCGGGATGCATTTCTTCAACCCGGTGCCGATGATGGCGCTGGTGGAGATCATCCGCGGCCTGCAGACCAGCGACGCCACGCACGCTGCCGTGCAGGCGCTGGCGACCGCACTGGGCAAGTCGCCCATCACGGTGAAGAACGCGTCGGGCTTCGTCGTCAACCGCATCCTGGTGCCGATGATCAACGAGGCCTTCTTCGTGCTCGCCGAAGGCGTGGCGACCGCCGAAGACATCGACGCCGGCATGAAGCTGGGCTGCAACCACCCCATCGGCCCGCTGGCCCTTGCCGACATGATCGGCCTGGACGTGTGCCTGGCGGTCATGAACGTCTACCTGGAAGAGTTCGGCGACAGCAAGTACCGGCCGTGCCCGCTGCTCAAGGAGATGGTGGCCGCCGGCCGCCTGGGCCGCAAGACCGGGCGCGGCGTGTACGCGTATTGAGCCCACGCGGCTGGCTGGATGCGCTGCGGTGAGCGCTCAACACCCGGCCGCACTGGGAAGGCACACAGCGTCGAAAAAATTGCCACTGCGCGTCTGACGCGCCAGTCGATGCGGCACTTTGCTGCCCCGTACAACGCAGTAAGTCGATGATTTCGTGAATAATTTCCGCCTGGTGCGCTGGCTGAGGCGCAAATATTGCTTATGGCGCCTCCATCCAAAAGGAGGAGACACGATGCCGATGTTCCCACTGGCCGTAGCAATCAGCGCGGCTCTGGTCACCCTGGCGCAGCCGAGCGAGGCTGCCCTCATCCGGTACCAGAGCCCGCTGGCCCCCGAGGTTGCCGGCGCCACCGGATCGGGCAGCGTCACCGTCGATTACGACTCGGTGGCGCACACGCTGCAGATCGCGACCGACTGGAGCGGCCTGTCCGGCACCACCACCGTGGCCCACATCCACTGCTGCACGCTGATGCCGGGCGAGGGCACGATCGGCGTGGCGGTCACACCGGGCACACTGCCCGGATTCCCCACGGCCGTGAACGACGGCAGCTATTCCATGCTGCTGGACCTGAGCGACCCATCGACGTACACGGCCGGCTTCCTCACCAACTTCGGGGGCGGCGTGGTCGGCAACGCCGAGGGCGCGCTGATCGCCGGCTTCGATGCCGGACGGGCGTACCTCAACATCCATACCACGACCTTCCCGGGCGGTGAGATCCGTGGCTTCCTGCATCAAGTGCCCGAGCCGGCCAGCCTGGCCCTGGTGGCCCTCGGTCTGGTCGCCATCGGCTGGGGTCGGCGCCAGTTGCGCCCGCGCGGCTGAACCGCGGGGCGCCCGCCGCGCCCCAACCCGGCGCCCTCAGCCGGCGGGCCGCACGGGCGTCGCAAAGGCGTCGCACCGTCCATCACCCTGCGCACAGAATGCACCGCCCGCCGCGTCGGCGCGTCTGCGTTTCTGCGGGCGACGCATCGCGACGCGGGCGCTAACGCCAGGAGACAGGTGACCCCATGGAACACGCGACACCCCCCGAAGGCCGCATCGTCTGCGAACAGCGCGGCCACATCCTCTTGATCGGCATCGACCGCCCGGCCAAGCGCAACGGCTTCACGCCGCCGATGCTGCGCGCGCTCTCCGATGCCTACAGCCGGCTGGACGACGACCCCGCACTGCGCGTGGGCGTGTTGCATGCTGAGGGCGCGCACTTCACGGCCGGGCTGGATCTGCCCAGCTTCGCGCCGCTGATGCAGCGCGGCGAGAAGGCGTATGCCGACGGCCAGGTCGACCCGGTTGACCTCGGCCAGCCGCCTTACCGCCGCCGCACCAAGCCCATGGTGGTGGCGGTGCAAGGCATCACCTACACGCTGGGCATCGAGCTGATGCTGGCGGCCGACATCGTCATCGCGGCCGACGACTGCCGCTTCTCGCAGCTGGAAGTGCAGCGCGGCATCATGGCCACCGGCGGCGCCACGCTGCGCATGGCCGAGCGCGCGGGCAGCGGCAACGCGCTGCTGCATCTGCTGACGGCCGACGTGTTCGATGCAGCCGAAGCGCTGCGGCTGAACTTCGTGCAGAAGGTGGTGCCGGCGGGCACGCAGCTGGACGAGGCGCTGCGCATTGCCGAGGCGATTGCCGCCCAGGCGCCGATGGCCGTGGTGGCGACGCGCCAAAGCGTGCGCAAGACGGTGGAGGTCGGGCCGCTGGCGGCGGCTGCGGAGTTCATTGACGTGCAGCGCAAGCTGGCGAACAGCGAGGATGCGGCAGAGGGCGTGCGGGCGTTCGTGGAGCGGCGGGCGGCGCGGTTCAGCGGGAAGTAGCAGGGCACTAGGCCGGCGCGCTGGTTGACAAATCTCCGTGGCGAATAGAATTCGTCAACCAAGGAGGTCCACCATGATGCATGACCGCATCCGACGCGCCCGCGTGCTGCGGGGGCTCAGTCTGGAGGCGTTGGCGCAGCAGCTGGGCGACATCAGCAAGCAAGCGCTCAACAAGTTCGAGAAGGGCGAATCGGTGCCCAATTCGACCCGCTTGCTGCAGTTGTCCCAAGCACTTGCCGTCAAGCCCGAGTACTTTTTCCGCTCAGATGCGGTCACGCTGGCGCCATTGGAATTCAGAAAGCTGGCCAAGATGCCGAAGTACCGGCAGGACCAGGTCGAAGAGCAGATGCGCGAGCACCTCGAGCGCTACATCGCGTTGGAGCGATGCTTCGATGCGGCCGATGTCAGGGCACAGCCGGCACCGGCCCATGCGATTGCGGTGACCTCGGTCGACAACGCAGAAGCTGCCGCCAAGCGCCTGCGCGATGAATGGTCGATCGGCGGTGACGCCATTGCCAACCTTACCCAGCTGCTGGAAGAGCACGGAATCAAGGTGGCGCTGCTGGAGGGCCCCGAAGACTTCGATGGTGCGTGCGCTGCGACGCACGACGGTGCGCATGTGCTGATCGCGCTCAACGCCACGCGACCCGGAGAACGCATGCGCTTCACGGCAGCGCATGAACTTGGCCACTGGATCATGGCGCTGCCAGATGCCATGCCAGAGAAGGAAAAGGAGTCGTGCTGTCATCGCTTTGCCGGGGCATTTCTTTACCCAGCGGAGCAGGTCGTCCTAGACTTCGGCGGGCACAAGCGCTCGCGCTTGCATCCGGCAGAGTTGCTCAATGCAAAGCGGCGCTATGGCATCTCCATGCAGGTCGCGCTGAGACGACTGAAGGACCTGGACCTGCTCAGCGACGCGGGCTACAGGTCGATCTTCATCCAGTTCAGCCAACAAGGCTGGCGCTCGGCGGAGCCTGAGCCCTTGCTCGCGGAACGGCCGCGCCGGTTCGAATCGCTAGTGTTCTGGGCTCTGGCGGAAGACCTATTCACCCCGTCGCGGGCTGCAGAGTTTCTGCAGCGGCGGATCGACGAGTTGGAGCCTGCCCTGCGGGGGCTGGCGGAGCACGAATGAGCCGTGTGGTCTACGTCAGCGATACCAACATCTGGATCGACTTTCGCCACGCTGGGCTGCTGGAGCAGTTGTTCTAGCTGCCGTTCAGTTTGTGTAGCACGGACTTCGTGCTACAGGAGCTGCACGATATCGAGCACGGGGTGTTGATCGGCTTCGGCCTTCTGGTGGAAACCATGGACGAGTCGGCTATGCAGCGCCTGTTCAAACTAAAGCTCGCGCACAACAACAGCTCGGTGGCTGACGTTTCCTGCTATCTGCTTGCCCAGGACACCGGACGACCTCTGCTGACTGGCGATGGGCGGTTGAGAAAGCAGGCCCAGCAGGACGGATTGCAGGTCTTTGGCGCGCTATGGCTGCTGGACCAGCTGGTGTCGCACGCGGTTGTCAGCCCAGCGCAAGCCCGCCACGGTCTGCAGGCCATGCTCACACATGGAGCGCGCCTCCCCGGTTCCGAGTGCCAGGCGCGGCTCAGCGCCTGGTCTGCTTGACCGCCGCCGTGGAGATTGGCTACGTGATGGAGGGCGAGGTGTCGTTCCCGGTGGCATCTACATGGTGCAAAAAGGCAAGCCGCAGGCGAAGCCTGCACCTTGAGCCCGGCGCGCCCTCACGGCGCGATCCGCCCCACCACGTCCACCCCTGCAGCGCCACCGGCTTTGCGCCGCACCACCACGCCCTCGCCCGACGCCGGGTACACCCCCGTCAGCGCGGTGATGTTCACCTGGTGCGTCACGACCACCAGCACGCCGGGGCCGCGCCAGGCGGCCAGCTCTGCCAGTGCGGCAGCGGTCTGGGCCGGGGCGCTGCCCGACTGGCCGAAAAACGAGTTGAAGGCCGGCGCGTCGCGCACCTGGCCGGGGAAGGCCAGCTCGGCCGTCTCGCGTGTGCGGCACCACTGCGAGCTGCGCACGGCCCCCACCTGCACGCCGCGCGCACGGAAGCGCTCGCCGAGCGCGCGGGCCTGGTCGCGCCCCTCGGCGCTGAGGTTGCGCTGGGTCGCGCAATCGCCCAGCTTGAAGTTCGGCGGGTCGCCCACGCCAGGCGCCTGGGCGTGGCGGAACAGCACGATGCCGGCCGGGGCGAGCGCGTCCCAGCTGGTGTCCGGCGTCTGCGCAGAGGCTGCGGTGGCAGCGGCAGCGCCCAGGGTGACCAGGGCCAGTGCGAGCCAGCGTCGACGGTTGCGGTGGCGCATCCCTATCCTTTCGATCCGCTGCCCCCGGCGGGGGCCGTGATCGGCGACCATACTGCGCCTGCCAGCACGGCGCCCGACCCGATTGGAGATCCCCCATGACCCCACCCGTTGAAACGCGGCGTGCCGCGTTTCGCGCGCTGCACCAGCAAGGCTGCTTCGTGATCCCGAACCCCTGGGACGCCGGCAGCGCGCGCTACCTGGCCAGCCTGGGCTTCCAGGCGCTGGCGACCACCAGCTCGGGCCACGCCTGGTCGCAGGCCCACGCCGACGGCGCCATGCCGCGCGACGCCGTGCTGGCGCACCTGCGCGAGATCGTGGCCGCCACCGAGCTGCCGGTGAACGCCGACTTCGAGGACGGCTACGGAGATACGCCCTTTGACGTGGCCGAGAGCGTGCGGCTGGCCGTGGCCACCGGCGTGGCCGGCCTGTCGATCGAGGACGGCACGGGCGACGCCGGGCGGCCCCAGTACCCCGTGGCCGAAGCGGTGGAGCGCCTGGCCGCCGCGCGCGCGGCCATCGACGCGGCCGGTGGTGGCACGCTGCTGGTGGGCCGGGCCGAGAACTTCATCGTGGGCCGGCCGGACCTGGACGACACCATCGCCCGGCTGCGCGCCTACGCCGCAGCGGGTGCCGACTGCCTGTACGCGCCCGGCATCCGCACGCGCGCGCAGATCAGCGCGGTGGTGGCGGCCGTGGCGCCCAAGCCGGTGAACCTGCTGGTCGGCAGCACCAGCGACCTGACCATGGCCGACATCGCCGCGTTCGGCGTACGCCGCGTCAGCGTGGGCGGTGCGCTGGCGCGTGCGGCCTGGGGCGGCTTCATGCGGGCGGCGACCGTGCTGGCGCACGAGGGCCGCTTCGACGGGTTCGAGGGCGCAGCGGCGGGCGGCGATCTGAACGCGCTGTTCGAACGCTGAAGCGCTCCCATCCACCGACACCAAGGAGAAATGCGATGCGGGTTGCCGTGATGGGCGCAGGCGCCGTGGGCTGCTACTACGGCGCGATGCTGGCGCGCGCCGGGCATGACGTGGTGCTGATCGGGCGGCCGCAGCATGTGCAGGCGGTGCAGCAGCACGGCCTGCGGCTGCAGATGCAGGGGCTGGATGTGCAAGTGCCGATGCAAGCGAGCACCGAGCCTGCGGCCGTGCTCGGCGCCGATCTGGTGCTGTTCTGCGTGAAGTCGCCCGACACCGCCGCCGCCGGCCAGGCGCTGGCGCCGCACCTGGCGCCGCACGCAGTGCTGCTGTGTCTGCAGAACGGCGTGGACAACGCCGAGCGGCTGCGCGCGGTGGTGCCGCAGGAGGTGGCGGCCGCGGTGGTGTATGTGGCGTCCGAGATGGCCGGCCCCGGCCACGTGCGCCACCACGGCCGCGGCGAGCTGGTGATCGCGCCCTGCTCCATCGGGCCGGCGCTGGTGGCCGATTTCGCGGCGGCCGGCGTGCCGGTGACCAGCTCGGACAACGTGCAGGGCGCGCTGTGGGCCAAGCTGGTGCTGAACTGCGCGTGGAACGCGCTGTCGGCCATCACGCGGCTGCCCTATGGCGCGCTGGCGCGCGGTGAGGGCGTGCCGCAGCTGATCGACCAGGTGCTCGACGAATGCCTGGCGGTGGCGGCGGCCGAGCGGGTGGTCGTCGAGGGCGATGTGCGTGCCGCCGTGCGCCGCATCGCGGAGACCATGCCGACGCAGTCGTCCTCCACCGCACAGGACCTGGCGCGCGGCCGGCCCACCGAGATCGCGCACCTGAACGGGTTGATCGTGCAGCGCGGCCAGGCGCTGGGCATCGCCACGCCGGTGAACGCGGCGCTGACGACGCTGGTGCGGCTGCTGGAGCGCAGGGGCGCCTGACGGGGCTTGGGCAAGCGCAGCGCGCCGACCTCAGCGCCCCTTTTCAGCCCGCCAGCGGCCCCACACGCGCGACGAACGCCGCATAGGCCGGCCCGCCGCGCGCACGCAGGGCCTGCACGTGCGCAGCCAGTCGCTCGGCGGCGGCCTCGTGCTCGGCGGCCTTGATGTCGGCGATGTCGGCTTTCAGCTTCGCCAGACAGTCGCGCGCCTGCTGGGCCTTGAGCGAGGCGGGCGGGTGCTCGCGCGCGGCGTCCAGCAGCATCTCGGTGATCCACTCCAGCTGCGTGCCGTAGGACGCCTTGTCGAACGCCTGGCGCTCCACGCGCGCATTGCCGGCGCCGGGGTGGATCAGGTCGGCGAACCAGGTCGTGTTCGGCTCGATGTCCTGCGCGACGCTGCCGCTGAAGGGGAAGTGGTAGTGCGGTGCCCAGCACCAGAACCAGGGGGCCATGGCTTCTCCTGTGGGGGGTGTTGACCAGTGCCGGCGGCGCGCCCGCCGTACAAGCCCGCCATGTTGCGCGCGATGCTGCGCTGCGTCATCGGCCGTTTTGCGGATGCCGGGCGGCCGCCCCTCGCATCTGGGATCACAATGCAACGGCACCGCGCGCCCACGCTGTGGTGCGCAGGTGATGACCATGACCATGCTGTGCCACAACAACGACCAACATCTCCAGCCGGACGAAGCCGAACCGGTGGCCAGCGCCGCCCCGCATCCCCTGTGGCAGCTCTCGCGCGACCTGCTGCTCACCGCCACCGACAGCGGTGAGATCACCGCCGTGAACCCGGCCTGGGAACGCGTGCTGGGCCGCACCGAGAGCGAGCTGATCGGCCAGCCGCTGTTCGACCTCGTGCACCCGCACGACCGTGAACGCACGCGCGCCAGCATGGAGGCGCTACTGGCTGGCCGGGTGCCGCCGACCTTCGAGGCCCGTTGGCGCCACCAGGACGGCGGCTGGCGCACCATCTCCTGGAGCGCCAACTGGGGCGACGGCATGCTGTTTGCCTCCGGGCGCGACGTCACCGGTTCCGGCGAGCACGCAGCCTCGCTGCGCGAGGCCGAAGAGCAGCTGCGCCAAAGCCAGAAGCTGGAGGCTGTCGGGCAGCTGACCGGCGGCATCGCGCACGATTTCAACAACCTGCTGACCATCATCAGCACCTCGATCCAGCTGCTGCAGCGGCCCCAGTTGGCCGAGGACCGGCGCCAGCGCTTCATGGGCTCGATCGCCGACGCCGTGGCGCGCGCCTCGCGGCTCACCGGCCAGCTGCTGGCCTTCGCACGGCGCCAGGCGCTGCAGCCCGTGGTGTTCGACGCCAGCCGCAACATCGCTGCGATGGGCGAGATGGTGCAGACGCTGGTAGGTGCGCGCATCGCGCTGTCGCTGACCAGCGACGGCCCGGCCTGCTGGGTCGACGCCGACCCCGGCCAGTTCGACACGGCTGTGGTGAACATGGCCGCGAACGCGCGCGACGCGGTGGACGGGCCCGGCCATCTGGTGATCGACACACGCCGGGTGCGCGGCATTCCCGCACTGCGCGGGCACCCGGCCGTGGCGGGCGATTTCGTGGCCGTGGCGGTGACGGACACCGGCAGCGGCGTCGACCCCGAGCGCATCGACCGCGTGTTCGAACCCTTCTACACGACCAAGGCGGTCGGCAAAGGCACGGGCCTGGGCCTGTCGCAGGTGTTCGGTTTTGCCCACCAGTCCGGCGGCGACGTGCGCGCACACAGCGTGCCCGGCCAGGGGTCCACCTTCACGCTGTACCTGCCGGCGGCGCACCGTGAAGCCCAGGAGGAAGACGCACACGCACACGCGCACGCGCCCGGCGCAGCAGCCGGCGCCGTGGCCCGGGGCCGGCTGCTGGTGGTGGAGGACCACCCCGAGGTCGCCGCTGCGGCCGAAGCCACGCTGATGGAGCTGGGCTACGAGGTGTCCATGGCCGCCAGCGCCGAAGAAGCCCTGGCCCTGCTGGCGCAGGATGCAGCGCGCTTTCGCGCCGTGTTCACCGACGTGATGATGGCCCACATGGACGGCCTGACGATGGCGCGCGAGATCCGCCGGCGCCACCCGCACATGCCGGTGTTGCTGTGCAGCGGCTACAGCAGTGTGCTGGCCGATGACGGCGACCATGGCTTTGCGCTGCTGCCCAAGCCCTACACGCTGGATGCGCTGGCGCATGCGCTGGACGGCGTCATCGCCGGTGGCGAGGCGGCCAGCCGGCGCGCCCTGGCCGCGCCGCGGACACCCGCCGCCGGTGACGCCGCCACCGCCGAGCAGGCGCGCCTGGCCGACCTGGATGCGCTGCAGATTCTGGACACGCCGCCGCACGACCAGTTCGACGCGCTGACACGCATCGCGGCCACGCTGTTCGACGCGCCCATTGCCCTGATCTCGCTGATCGATGCCGAGCGCCAGTGGTTCAAGTCCAGGATCGGCGTGGACGCCACCGAGACGCCACGCGAGGTGGCCTTCTGCGCGCATGCGATCGAGCGGCCAGACCAGGTCATGGTGGTGCACGACGCCACGCGGGACGAGCGCTTCGCGCACAACCCCATGGTGCTGCAGGCCCCGCGCATCCGCTTTTACGCCGGCGCGCCGCTGGTCACCTCCTGGGGCCACGCGATCGGCACGATCTGCGTGGTCGACACCGTGCCGCGCCGGGCCGATGCGCGGCGGCTGGAGGCACTCAAGCTGCTGGCGCGCGAGGTGGTAGAGCGCATGGAACTGGCGCGCGTGCGCAGCGAGGACGTGGCCGGATAGCGGCCGGCGGATCGCCCGCCTGCTGCGGCACGAGGCCTGCGCCCGGCCAGAACGGTCCGGGTCCTAGTCTGTGCCGGCTTGTTCGATGTCTTCGATCGCCGCCGCCATCCAGTCCGCCGCCAGGCTGCCCGCCGCCGGCAGCGGGCCGGGCACGACGAGCCAGCGGCCGTCGGCCTGCGGCTGCAGCGTGGCGCCCGTGTCGGCCCACAGCAGCCAGGCCAGCCAGGCGGTGCCGGCGGCGCTGACGGGCTCGGCCGTGGGGGCCTCCAGCGGCCAGACCAGGGCCGTGCGGTCGCGCACCAGCAACCGGCCTTCGTGGATCTCGGCCGCGCCAGCAAAGGCTTCGTCCAGCACGGCCAACGGCGGGCGGCTCTTGCCCTGGTCGGCGAACCAGCGGCCCCAGGCCGCCAGCTCGTTACCGATGGCCACGCTGCGCGCGGTCTCGGCCTGCATCAGGTCGGCGTGGTCCATCTTGCGCCAGTCGATCGCAGGCGGGCGGCACCCGGCCACGGTGGCGGCGCGCAGGTAGCCGTCCAGCCGCTCGGAGTAGTCGGGCCGCACGAATCCGGCGCAGGCGATGGCGATCTGCGTGGCGCGCGTGGCCAGCAGCTGGCCCTGGCGCACCATGAGCTTTTCGCGCAGCAGCGTGTCGCGCTCGGCGCGCAGGCTGGCCAGCTCGAGCGCGTTCTTCAGGTCGGCGCGCAGGCTTTCCAGGTCCCACGGCTTGGTGATGTAGCGGTAGATCTCACCGGAGTTGATGGCCTCGATGGCCTCGCCCAGCTCGGAGTAGGCGGTGGTCAGCATGCGCACAATGGACGGGTGGTGGTCGCGGGCGTAGCGCAGCAGCTCGTTGCCCAGCGCACCGGGCATGCGCTGGTCGGACACCAGCACGGCGATCTCGTCGCCATGCTCGCGCAGCATGACCTTGCCGGCCTCGACGGACGACGCTGTCAACACCGGGGCCAACGGGTTCACCAGGCGCTCGAAGTACTTGAGCGCCATGGCCTCGTCATCCACGTACAGGATTTTCTGGGGTTGCATGCTCATGTTCTCGATTCCTCGCTGCCCTGAAAGTTCAAGGTCACGGTGCTGCCCTCTCCGGGTTCGGAGTTGATTTCGATGCCCCCGCCGATCGACTGCATCACGCGGCGGCAGAACATCAGGCCCATGCCATGCCCACCCGAGGAGGCCCGCGTGGTGACCGGCTCCAGGGTCAGCCGCGACAGGATTTCCGGCGGGATGCCCGGCCCGTTGTCGACGAAGCGGATCCACGGCTGCGACGGCAGGTTGGGCAGCCCGCCCAGACCGAGTTCGATGTGCAGCGACGGCTCGGCGCGCCCGCGCAGCGCCTGCAGCGCGTTCTTGGTCAGCGTGCACAGCACGAGATAGAGCAGGTCACGCCGCCCAGGCAGGTAGAAGTCCCGGATCAGGCGCACGCTGACCCAGTCGTACTCTGCGCCATCGAACGGGTATTCATCCATCAGCGCCTTGACGAGGGCGCCGGCGCCCACGCTGTGCGCGCGGGCGCCGGGGTAGGCATCGCGCGCGGACTGCACGAAGGTGCTGACCAGGGACTGGCAATACAGCGCGCGGCGCTCGGCCGAGTCCAGCGCGGCCACGATCTCACCTGACCGCTGCTCGCGGAACACGGCGCGGCCGTTGGTCGACTCCAGGGCCTGGTAGCGGTCGCGCAGCGCACTCATGTAGCCACGCACGGTGCCCAGCGGCGTGTTGAGCTCGTGCGCCAGGAAGCCCAGCGTCTCGCGCATGGCCGTGGCCCGGCTTTCGTGCAGCGCGCGCTCGCGGGCCTGGGCCCGCTGCAGCGCCAGCGCCTCGCGCAGGCACTGGCGGGCGGCCGGCTCGTCCAATGGCTTTTCCAGGATGCGGAACACCGAACCTTCGTTGACGGCGGTGATGGCCATGTCCTTGTCGGCATAGGCGGTGTAGAGCAGGGGCACCAGGTGGCGGTATTCACGTTTCACGATGCGCAGCAACTCGATGCCGCTGCGCTGCGGCATGCGGTAGTCGGTGACCAGGATCGCGACCTTGGCGTTGTGCAGGCGCAGGAACTGCAGCGCTTCGTCGACACCGGAGACGGCGTCGATGCGGAACTCGTTCTCAAACGTGCGGACGAACCACTTGCGCGATTGCGCGTCGTCGTCGACCAGCAACAGGGTGTGGGCTTCCTGGTCCGGCGTGGGTAGATGCATGGCCGCTCTCCTTGTCTCTTTTTCTCAGGGGGTCGCCGCCGCGAGCGGTGCTGGCGCGCTGGCCGAGGCGGTGGCCAGCTGCAGGTCGAAGCGCATCTCGGTCCAAAGACCTTCTTCACTGTCGCAAGCCAGCAGGCCACCGTGCCGCTGCACGATGCTGTAGCTGACCGCCAGGCCCAGGCCCAGGCCCTGCCCCACATCGCGCGTGGTGAAGAAGGGTTCGAACACCCGCGTCAGGTTCTCGGGCGCGATGCCGGTGCCGTTGTCGCGCACGCGCACCAGCAGGCGGCTGGTCTCGCGCGTGGCGGTGATGGCAATGCGCATCGCCAGGTCGGGCTGTTGGCGCTGGGCCTTGTGCAGGGCCATGGCGGCGTTGCCGAGCAGGTTGACCAGCACGCCGATGATGGCCGGCTCGTTGCCCAGCACGTGGGTGTCCATGGGCAAGGTGGTCTGCACCTCGATGCCCTTGAGCTCAAAGCCGGTCAGGCGCAAGGCCGAGCGCAGCGCCTTCTCGAACAGGAAGATGCGGTTGCTCTCGCCGCCGGGCTTCTGGTAGGCGAAGGTCTTCAAGTCGGTGACGATGCTCTGCACGCGCTGCATGCCTTCCTTGGCGTCGGTCAGGCTTTCCTTGAGCTCCGGGCTGGTGGCCACGACGGAATCCATGAGCGCCATGTTCAGCGCCATCATGCTGTAGTTGACGGGGTTGTTGACCTCGTGCAGCAGGCCGGCGGACAACGTGCCCAGCGCGGCCATTTTCTCCTGCTGCATCATGTGGCCCTTGATCTGTGCGAGTGCATCGTTGGTGCTTTGCAGCGATGCGTTTTTCACCGAGACCTCGTGCTGCAACGCGAACAGCTGCATGCGGGCGCCTTCGTTGAAGTAGGTGCAGCCAGCCGAGATGGTGGACGAAAACAGCAGGAACAAGGTGTTGCCGACCAGTTCCGGACTGGGCGGCCCCCAACCGCCCGCATGCGCCACGCAGGCCACGACGTAAGCCACGCACGTGAACGCGCCCAGGCCGATGGCCTGCAGCATGCCGATGGGGATGATGATGCCGGCCGCATACAGCGCCAGGCTGAGCCCGAACACGTAGGGCGAGCCGGCGCCCTGTGTGGCGTAGATCATCCCGCTGATCATGAGCTGCGGCAGCACCAGCCACAGCAGCGTCAACGCGCGCACGTTGCGTGGCGCGAACGGCGTGAACAGCAGCCCCAGCGCCAGCAGCATCAGCACTGTCGCGCCGGCCCGCGCCAGCCACAGCTGCCTGGCCTGATCCGGATAGAAAGCCAGGTCCAGCGCCACACCACCGGCCACCAGCACGCAGCCCACCGCACAGCCGGCACGGCTGTACTTCAGGCGGAAGGCGGCCAATTGACGCTCGTAGTCCAGATGGACTTGCGGGTTCACGGGCGTCATCCCGTGTTGTGCAGTTGCATGAACACGTTGACGCCGGTGACATCGGTCCAGATGCGCTCGACGCGATTGCCGTCTGGTGCCAGCCGGCGCATGCTGTCTTCGTCGCGGTAGATCAGGTGCCACTCCAACAGGTGTTCCATCACGCCCCGCTCGGGGTTGGCGCGGTGCACATTGGTCACCAGCAGGCCGCCGCCGCGCCGGGTGCGCGCAGAGAAATACTGCAGCAGGCGGTGGCAGACCTTGTCGGACAAATAGTCGAACAGGCCGGCGCAGTAGACGAAGTCGAAGTCGCTGCCGATCCCGGCGCGATCGCCCGCACCGCGCTTGAGCAGGTTGTGCACGGACTCCTGGACCAGCGTGATGTCGACCTGCACGCCACGCTGGGCGCAGGCGTGATCGATCTTCTGGCGGGTGTAGCGCAGCGTTTCCTCACTGAAGTCCACCAGCGTGAAGGCCAGGCGTTCGGGCGTCGGGTGTTCGGCGATCAGGCGCTGGATCTCCACGGCGGGGCCGCAGCCGACGTTCAGCACGCGCACGGGCGGCGCGTCGGCTGGGCGATCCGCTGGCAACTGCGCCAGCGTGTCGACAAGGATGTCGATGCGGTTGCGGTGCGCGCGCGCCACGGCGGCGTTGAGAAACAGCGCGTTGATGATCTGGAAGTAGGTGCTGGCGCCATCGCGCGGGTCCTCCAGCATCTGGTTGACCATCTGGTAGTCCCCGGCGTAACCCAACGGCTTGGCGAAGGTGCGGTAGACGAACGGCGCACGCAGGATCAGCGGGTGGATCGCCGTTTGCGCAAACGTGCGGTGCGTGGCCTGCAGCAACTCGGGCACCAGGCGCGACACATGCTCCAGCCGATCGAAGTACACACGCGCGCGCCGCATCAGCGGCTCCGCAATCTCGAAGAACACGTCCTTGCGCAGCCGCCCGTCGACGTCCTTGGGCAAGGTGGCGGCCATGTCGGCCTGGTCGATCCAGCGCGACACGTCGGACAGGTAGGCCCGCAGTTCGCTCACGGCCACCTGGTAGTCCTGGTCGATGCTGAAGCGCGCGTCCCAGTCCTCCACGAAGGCCTGGGCCTGCAGCGCGTACGAGGCCGGGCCGTGGCCGATGACGGACAGCTCGTCCCATTCGTCCGTCAGCGTGACCGACACGACCGCCATCAACCCGGTGTTCAGCAGGCTCACGACGACGGCCTTGCCGCGGTAGACCGCCCGCTCGCCCGAACGCACGGTCAACTCGCTCAGCACCTCGCTGACCTGCACGATGGAGTAGGGGTTGTAGATCTCCATCACCAGCGAGCGCCGTTGGTAGTTGGTCAGCAGGCCACGGACCACCTCACCCTGGCTGTTGCGAAAAGTGATGACAGCATCGATGGAACGGGGGGACAGCACGGTGCGAACCTCGGCGGACTCGGGAAGGGGGAGCCGACAGCGCAGGCGTCAGCCGGCGCCGTGGCACTTCTTGTACTTTTTTCCGCTGCCGCAGGGGCAGATGTCGTTGCGGCCCGGAGCGCTGTCGCGGCGCACCTGCGCCACGCGCGGGCCGAGCGATTTGCCGATCTGGCGCAGGTCGTAGACGGCCCAGACGGCTTCGCCGAAGTCTTCCAGACGCGCGGCCGACATGCTGGGCGGGCCGTCCTCGCCGTCGTCGGTCTCGAAGGCCGAGACCTCGGCCGGGCCAGCGTCGTCCTCGCACAGTTTGGCCAGTGTGCCGAGGGCTTCTTCCAGCCAGCGGGCGGCTTCCTTGTCGCGCGAGGAGACGATCCACTCGTCGGGCCAGGACTCCACGGCCAACATGAAGCCCAGCGCCCAGATCTGCGCGAACGCTGGCAGCACGGGCTCGGTGCCGTCCTCGTCGGCTTCGCCCAACGCGGCCGCGCGCTCGTCCTCGGGCATGGCAGCGATGGCACCGCGCACGTCCAGCACCTGCGGGCAGTAGGCACGCTCGTCGTCCAGGGTGTCGACCTCGGCGTCCAGGCCGGCGGAGATTTCGCGCCAGCGCCGCAGCCAGAGCTGCTCGAACTGCTGCAGGCGCGCGGCGTCGCCGAACAGCGTGGCCAGGCTCTCGTCCGAATCGAGCAGCACGGGCCAGTACTGTGCCGGCAGGATCGGGCTGCGGCTGCAGATCAGCGCGGCCATGAAGCCTTCGCAGAACTCCCATTGCGGCACCTGGGCGCTGCGGTCACGCAGACCATCCAGCAGATCATCGAGCTGATCGAAGTCCTCGGGTTGCATGGCGGTGGTGGTCGCCGCGACCGGGTTGGAGGCGGCAGAAGAGGGAATCGGCTGAGACATCTGGAAACCGTGCCTTTGGGGCGTTGCAAAGACGAACCAGCCCGACGCCATGTCGGATCGGCTGCAGGGGCACGGCATAGACCGCACCGCGCGACTTTTGTATCAAAAGTTGGCGACAGTGTGCCAGCGCCGGCAGACGAATGCGCTGCTAGCGACCTCAGCAGCCAATGCGATTGGTAACAAAGCGTTGTGACACTGCGACACCGAGCGTGGCCAGCGCGCGGCGTGTGGCCAGTACCGCGTGGTCCTTGCTGAGGAGCACGGCGCCGTGGGCCAGCGCAAGGTCGATGAAGGGCTGGTCGTCCGGGTCGGCGCAGCGCACAGGCGCGCCGGCCACCGGGGCGCACTGGCGACAAGCGGCGTCGTACACGGCCAGCACAGTGGCCGGCTCCAGCGCGCGTGCGCGCATCCAGTCGGCAACGCGCGGGTAGCCCAGCACGCGGGCCAGTTCATCGCGCATGCCGGGCAGACCCAGCCAGTGCAGCGCGCCACTGGCCAGCGCCTCGCGCAGCGCCTGCGTGGACGGGTCGCCAAAGACCAGCAGGTCGAGCGCGACGTTGGTGTCCAGCACCACGGCGCGGGGCGCGGTGGCGGCCTGCATCCGGGCGTCCGTCAGGTCGGCTCGGGTGCGGGGCCGGCAGCGGCCGCGCGCGGGCGGGCCGAGCCGGCCACCATGTCGAAGCGGAACAGCCGGCACTCGATAGGGCCGTTCCACATCGGCACGCGGCGCGATTCCTTCAGCCGCATGCGCTTGGGCAGTTGCAGGTCGGGCGTGAGCACCCAGGCCGTCCAGCCGGCGTAGTGCTTCTTCCAGTGCGTGGCCAATTGCGGGAAGAAGGCGCCGCCGTCATCGGTCTCGGCCTGTTCGCGGGCGCCAGCGCGGGCCACGCCACCAACCTCGATGCGCTCGCCGTACGGCGGGTTCAGCAGGATCACGCCGCTGGCAGCCGGCGGCATGCGCTGCAGGGCATCGCCGCCGCGCAGCTCGATGGCATCGGCCACGCCGGCACGTTCGGCATTGCGCTGCGCGAAGTCGACCATGCGGTGGGCCACATCGCTGCCATAGGCGACCACGGGCAGGACGTCGCCGGCCGCAGGCGGCGCCGGCGTGGATTGCGCGCGCAGGGCCGCCCAGACGTGGGGCTGGAACGGCAGCAGCTTTTCGAAACCGAAGCGCCGCAGCGCACCGGCCGGGATGCCGCGCGCAATCTGCGCCGCCTCGATGGCGATGGTGCCGCTGCCGCAGCACGGGTCGTACAGCGGCTGCGCGGACACCTCGCCGGTCTCCGGGTTCCACCAGCCGCTGGCAGCCAGCATGGCGGCGGCCAGCGTTTCCTTCAGCGGCGCGTCGCCCTTGTCCTGGCGCCAGCCGCGCTTGAACAGCGCCTCGCCGCTGGTGTCGATGTACAGCGTGCAGGTGTCGGTCGTGAGGTGCGCGAACACCCGGCAGTCGGGCCACTGCGTCTCGATGCTGGGGCGCACGCCGCCGGCCTTAGCACGAAAGCGGTCGGCGATCGCGTCCTTCAGCCGCAGCGTGGCGAAGTTCAGGCTGGTCAGCGGGCTGTGCTGGGCGGTGGTCTCGATCTTGAACGTCTGTTTGGGCGTGAACCAGATCTCCCACGCCACTTCGCTGGCGATGGCGTACAGGTCGTGCTCGGTGCGGTAGGGCGCGTGGGCCAGCTCGATCAGCACGCGCTGGGCCAGACGGCTGTGCAGGTTCAGCTGCATGGCCTCGCGCCAGCCGGCGCGCACGCGCACGCCGCCGCGCAGCGTCAGCAAATCCTGGCCGGCACGGCCGGTCAGCGCATGCACCTCTTGCGCAAGGTACTCCTCGACGCCGGCGGCGCAGGGCAGGAACAGGGAAAAGTCGCTCACCGGAACCTCACAGGGCTTTGCGCAGATTGGTGGGGGCGATGCGCAGTGCCTCGCGGTACTTGGCGACGGTACGGCGGGCGCATTCGATGCCTTGCTCCTTGAGCATCTCGGAGATCTGGCTGTCCGACAGCGGCTTGCGGTTGTCTTCGGCGTCGACGAACTGCCGGATCAGCGCGCGCACCGCCGTGCTGGAGGCGTTGCCCCCGGTCTCCGTGCCCAGCGAGGAGCCGAAGAAATACTTCAGCTCGAAGGTGCCGAACGGCGTGGACATGTACTTGGCGGTGGTCACGCGGCTGATGGTCGATTCGTGCAGGCCCAGCTCGTCGGCAATCTCGCGCAGCACCAGCGGGCGCATCGCCAACGCGCCGTGGGTGAAGAAGTTCTTCTGCCGCTCGACGATGGCGTTGGAGACGCGCAGGATGGTGTCGAAGCGCTGCTGGATGTTCTTGATGAACCAGCGCGCCTCCTGCAGGCGCTGCTGCAGCGCGGCGGTGTTGGAGGCCTCGCGCCCGCCGCCCTTGTGCTGCTTCAGCGCGTTGGCGTAGATGTCGTGCACGCGCAGGCGCGGCATGACTTCGGCGTTGAGCTGAGCCCGAAAGCGCGCCTGCGTGCCCCGGCCGATCTTGACCACGATCACGTCGGGCACCACGATGTTGCGTTCCACGTCGACGAACTTGCGGCCGGGCTTGGGCTCCAGCCGCGTGATCAAGGTGAGCGCGGCCTTGATGCCGGCTTCGTTGTCGCCGCACAGATGGGCCAGGCGCTTCAGGTCGCGCCGTGCCAGCAGATCCATGGACTGGCGGCACATGCGCAATGCGGTACGTCGCAGCGGCGCCGAGACCTGGGACTCGGGCAGGGCCTTGATCTGCAGCGTCAGGCATTCGCCCAGGTCGCGTGCGCCGACGCCGGCCGGCTCCAGGCTCTGCAGCAGCCGCAGCGCCACGGTGAAGCGGTGCACCAGCTCTTCCTGCGCCTCGGGGTCGCCTTCGGAAAAGCCACGCGCCAGCTCGTCCAGCGTGTCTTCCAGGTAGCCGTCTTCGTTCAGCGACTCGATCAGGAAGCGCAGCGCGGCGGTGTCGGTCTCGGACATGCGCAGCGCCAGCGCCTGGCGGTGCAGGAAGCTGGTCAGCGATTCCTGGCTGCGCGCCAGTTCGGTGGCGTCGGTCTCGCCCTCGTCGCCCAGGTTGTTCTTGCGCGGCTGGGCGTCGCCACCCCACTCGCCATCGTCCGGCGCGACATCGTGCGTGCCGTCGCCCTCCCAGTCGGGGGCGTCGTCCTGGCCGGTCAGCGGCGACTCGGACTCGTTGCGGTTGTCCGCGGTGGTCTCGCTGGCGTAATCCTGGCCGCTCGGCCCGATGGCCTCGGCGTCGCGGTCTTCCTCGCGCACCGGCGCATCGGACTGGGCCAGCCCGAAATCCTCGCGCGGTGCCTCCTCCATCGAGTTTTCGAGGAAGGGGTTCTCGTCCAGCATCTGCTCGACTTCCTGCGCCAGCTCCAACGTGGACAACTGCAGCAGCCGGATGGACTGCTGCAATTGGGGCGTCAGCGCCAGGTGCTGCGAGACGCGGAGGGAGAGGCCTTGTTTCATGAAGTGCCGAGCGCCGCACGGCCGCCCGAAGGCGCGAGCGTCCCCTCGGGGGGCAGCGCAGTACACGAAGTGACAAGCGTGGGGGCCATATTCACATTCGGAAGTGCTCGCCCAGGTACACGCGTCGCACCTCGGCGTTGTTGACGATCTCGGACGGCGTGCCCTTGGCCAGCACGGAGCCATCGCTGATGATGTAGGCGTGGTCGCAGATGCCCAGCGTCTCGCGCACGTTGTGGTCGGTGATCAGCACGCCGATGCCACGCGATTTCAGGAAGCTGACGATGCGCTGGATCTCGATCACGGCGATCGGGTCGATGCCGGCGAACGGCTCATCGAGCAGGATGAAGCGCGGCTGCGTGGCCAGGGCGCGGGCGATTTCCACGCGCCGGCGCTCGCCGCCGGAGAGCGACAGCGCCGAGGACTCACGCAGGTGCTCGACGCGCAGGTCCTGCAGCAGCGCGGTCAGGCGCTTTTCGATCTCGTGGCGGCCAAAGCCCTTGCCCTCGGGCGTCTCCTGCAGCTCCAGCACGGCCCGCACATTCTCTTCGACCGTAAGCTTGCGGAAGATGGACGCCTCCTGCGGCAAATAGCTCAACCCCAGGCGCGAGCGGCGGTGGATGGGCATGTGCTCGATCGACTGGCCGTCGATGGAGATGGCGCCGCCATCGGCCCGCACCAGGCCGACGATCATGTAGAACGACGTGGTCTTGCCGGCCCCGTTGGGGCCCAGCAGGCCGACGACCTCGCCTTCGTTGACGGTCAGCGAGACGTCCTTGACGACCTTGCGGCTGCCGTAGGACTTCTCCAGGTGGCGCACGACCAGCCGGCTGCCGGAGCTGGTGAAATTGCTGTCTGGCTCCACCACGCTATTTGGTCCCACCGTCCAGCCGGATGCTGGGGCGCAGCGGCTGGGTCGGCGCCACGGGCGCGGCCGGCGCGCTGGCCGACGGCTGGGGTGTCAGCACCGCACGCACACGGCCAGAGCCACCCGGGCTGCCGGGCTTGCCGGCATCGACGGTGAAGACCTCGGACACGTTGTCATAGACGATCACCGCGCCGGTGACCTCGTCGTTCAACTGCGTGCCGACATAGCGGCGCAGCACGGCGCGGCGGATGAAGGTGACCTTGTCGGCCCGGCCGTCGTATTCGATGACCTCGCCCTCGCCCTCGATGAATTCGTTGACGCCTTCGCGCTTCTGGCGAAAGAAGGCGCGCTTGCCTGCCTCGGCCGTGACCACGCCGAACTGGTAGCCCTGCGCGTCCTTGCGCACTTCGACCCGGGCGCCCCGCGTGACGATGGTGCCCTTGGTCATCAGCACGTTGCCGGTGAACACGTTGGTCTGCTTCAGGTCGTCATAGCGCATGGCGTCGGCTTCGATGTTCATGGGCTTGTCGCGGTCCGCCCGCTCGGCCTGCGCCAAGCCGGTGGCCAGGCCGAGGACCGCACAGACGAGAAAGAGAGCGTATGGGTTTTGCATATGAGGCACGAAACTTGCTGGCGCATTGTAGCGGCCACTTTGGGCCGCAAAAACGACAAGGCCCGCACGAGCGGGCCTTGTCGTTTCTACGCAAACCGCGCAGCGGATGGTCAGGTTTTGGCCTTGCGCTGCTCGGCCAGCAGCTGGTCGGTGATGACCAGGGCGCGGTCCATGGACTGCGCCAGCGTGCCGTCGGTGTAGTAGCGCCCGTGGATGCCCATGGCTGGCACGCCGGCCAGCTTGTAGGCGTCCTGCAGCTGCGTGGCCTTGCGCACCTTGGTGCTGACGGCGAACGAGGCGTAGGTCTCCTCGGCCTTGACCTTGTCGACGCCCTGCTTGACCAGCCAGGCCAGCACGGTTTCGTCCCGGTTGAGCTGCTGCTTCTCGATGTGGATGGCGTAGAAGGCCTTGCGATGCAGGGTTTCCACCAGGTTCAGCGCCTCCAACGTGTAATAAAGCTTCTGCAGAGGCACGAAATCGTTACGGAAGGCCACCGGCGAACGTCGGAACGCCACGTCCTTGGGCAGACGCTTGACCCACTCTTCCAGCCGCGGCTCGAATGTGTTGCAGTGCGGGCAGGCATACCAGAAGAACTCGACCACCTCCAGCTTGCCGGCTGGAGCCTCGACACCGGCGGGCTTGTCCAGCACCAGATAGTCGGTACCGGCCTGCGGCGCCCGGCCTTGGGCCTGGGCCAGCGGCACCGTCGCCATGCCCAGTGTGGACACGGCCAGACCGGCCTTGGAAAACTCACGACGTTTCATTGATTTCACTCCTTGGCCGCTTGTGACAGGGGCCGACGACAAAAAGTTTCAGCGCTGCACGCGCACCAGCGCCGTGTCGGCGCCAGAGTCGCTCAGGCGCTCCTTGGTCCGCTCGGCGTCGTCGCGGTTCTTGTAGGGGCCCATGCGCACGCGGTAGACGGTGCGGCCGGCCTGCTCGCGCTCGGTCACGCGGGCCTCCAAGCCCATCATCGCCAGGCGGGCGCGCTGGGTTTCGGCATCCTCCGGGGTGCGAAATGCGCCGGCCTGAATGAAATATTCGAACGGATCGGCCGCAGGCGCTGCAACCGCGGCCGGTGCCGGGTTGGCGCTGCGCGCACGGGCCAGGTCGCCCAGCGGGTCGGACGAAGGCGACGGGCGGGTGGCCGTGCCAGGGCGGGCAGCCGGCTCGCTCGACGCCGACGGGTCGACGGGAGGCGGCAGCCCGGGCGCGACGAAGGCCGGCGCCGGGGGTGGGGCCGTCGGGCGCGCGGGGTTCTTGCCGTGCAGCGGGGCGTTCGGGTCCCAGTTCTGGTTCTTGCGGCTCTCTGCGGCGTCATGGTCGGCGTTGCGGCTCTGGGTCTTGCCGCTCATGAACGGGATCGGCACCTTGGTCACATACACGGCCACGGCCAGCGCCGCCACCAGGCCGACCACCACGCCGACGATGAACCCGACGAGGGTGCCGCCCGCCTGGCGGCGCGGGGCCTGGGCCAGGCTGGCGCCACTGGCCTTGGCGGGCCGCTTGCGTTGTTCCGATTGCTTCATCTCTACATTTTCTCGGGGGCGCTGACCCCCAACAGGGCCAGGCCGTTGCGCAGGACTTGCGCGGTCGCGGCGACCAGGGCCAGACGGGCGGCCTTGACGGCCTCGTCGTCGACCAGGATGCGCTCGGCATCGTAATAGCTGTGGTAGCTGGCCGAGAGTTCGCGCAGGTAAAAGGTGACGTCGTGCGGGGCGAATTCAGTGGCGGCGCTGGCCAGCATGTCCGGATAGCGCGCCAATAGCAGCATCAGCGCCTGGGCCTGCGGGCTTTGCAGCGGTGCCAGGTCTACGGCCGCAAGGTTGGCGCGGTCGCCGCCCCAGGCCGTCAGCACCGAGCAGATGCGCGCATGGGCGTACTGCACGTAGTAGACCGGGTTGTCGTTGCTCTTGGCGATGGCCAGGTCGACGTCGAAGGTGTATTCGGTGTCGGGCTTGCGGCTGAGCAGGAAGAAGCGCACCGCGTCCGTGCTGGTCCACTCGATCAGGTCGCGCAGCGTCACGTAGCTGCCGGCGCGCTTGGAGATCTTGACCTCGACCCCGCCGCGCATCACGCGCACCATGGTGTGCAGCACGTAGTCGGGGTAGCCCTCGGGAATGCCGACATCGGCCGCCTGCAGGCCGGCGCGCACGCGGGCGATGGTGCCGTGGTGGTCCGTGCCCTGGATGTTGACGACCTTGGTGAAGCCGCGCTCCCACTTGGCGATGTGGTAGGCCACATCGGGCACGAAGTAGGTGTAGCCGCCAGCTGCCTTGCGCATGACGCGGTCCTTGTCGTCGCCGTAGTCGGTCGACTTGAGCCACAGCGCGCCGTCCAGCTCGTAGGTCTTGCCGGAGGCCTGCATGCGGGCGACCGCACCCTCGACCTTGCCGCTGGTGTAGAGGCTGGACTCCAGATAGAAGTTGTCGAACCGCACCTGGAAGGCCTTCAAGTCCAGGTCCTGCTCGCGGCGCAGGTAGGCCACGGCGAACTCGCGGATCGAATCCAGGTCGTCGATGTTGCCGCTGGCCGTGACCTCGCGGTCGTCGGCCTTGACGGCCTTGCCGGCCAGGAAATCCCTGGCGATGTCGGCGATGTACTCACCGTTGTAGGCCGGCGCGTTCTCGCCGCTCGGCCACTCGGCGTCGCCGGGCTTGAAGCCCCGGGCCCGCAGTTGCGTGGAGCTGGCCAGCGTGGCGATCTGCACGCCCGCGTCGTTGTAATAGAACTCGCGGAATACGTCCCAGCCCTGCGACTGGAACAGGTTGCAGATGGCATCGCCCAGCGCCGCCTGGCGGCCGTGGCCCACATGGAGCGGGCCGGTAGGGTTGGCCGAGACGAACTCGACCAGCAGCTTGCGGCCGTTGCCGGGCTGCACGCCGAAGCGCTCACCACGCTGCAGCACCTCACGCACCACCTGCTGCTTGGCTGCACCCTTGAGCTTCAGGTTCAGGAAGCCGGGGCCGGCGATGTCGATCGAGTCGACCCACAGAGCCACGGCCGGCTGCGCCAGCAAGGCGGTGCGCAGCTGCTCGCCGAGTTGGCGCGGGTTGAGCTTGAGCGGTTTGGCCAGCTGCATGGCCGCGGTGCAGGCGTAGTCGCCATGGGCTGCCACCTTGGGTGTCTCGAAGGCGGCGCGGGCGCCGGCGCCCGGCGACACCTGTTCGAGCGCTGCACCCAATGCAGACAGCAATTCTTGTTTGACGGAAAACATCGGTGGATTTTAGGTGGCACCCTGCCAGGGGTTTGCCGAGGTCGGCCCCATGCGCGTGTCAGCCAGGGCCGATGGGCAGCGCGGCGTAGACCAGGGCACCCGGCTCACCGGCGCTGGGCCGGTGCGCCAGCGGCGTGGCCAGCAGCCATTCGCCATGCACCGCGTGTTCCTGCCCGCTCTGCAGCCAGGGCAGCGGCGCGGCGTCGGGCAGGCGTTGCGCGGCCAACGCGTGCGGGCCCTGCGTTGCGATCGCAGCCGTCACAGCCATGGCAGCCATCGGCACCGCCGGGTCCGCGTCGAAGGTCTGCACCCGCAGGCCCTCGCCATCCGGTGCGGCCTGCGGCGCCTGCAGGACACAGACCCAGCGCGACAAGTGGCACAGGTGCGGGCGCATCCGCGCGCTCATGGGCGTGGGCTCGCGCAGCAGGCGCTGGTAGGCATCTTCCTGCAGCACCTGGGCGTCGCGCAGGCCGTACAACGTCAGATAGCGGGGGCCGGTCTGCGGCCAGGTCGCGCCGAAACGCCGCGCCCACAGGATGCCGGGAACGGTGAGTCGCTCGGGCACGTGTTCCTGGGCATGCCAGGCGTTGTAGTCGGCTTCCAGTTCCGGCGTGACGCCGTTCCACAGCGCGAGCAAGGCCGTGGCGGCAGCGCGCTCAGGCATCGCCCGCCTGCGGGCGCAGCAGCACCTTGCTGGCATGCTTGCCGTGTGCCAACGCAAAGCCTTCCCTCGCCTGCGACAGCGGCAGCACATGGCTGACCATCGGACGCAGCACGGTGTCCATCTCGGCCAGCAGGGCGAGCGCCAGCGGCCAGTCGGACTCGGGCGGGCGGAACGAGCCGCGCAGCTGCTGCTGGTTGCGCACCAGCGGCGTCAGGTCCAGCGCCAACGGCCGCGCATGGATGCCGGTGACGACGACGATGCCGTTGCGGCGCAGCAGCGCCAGCGCCTCGGCGATGGTCTCTGGCACACCGGTGGCTTCGAACACGATGTCGAACGGCGCGCCACCCGTGAAGGGGTGCGTGCCCTCGGCCAGCGACTGCGTTTTCACATCCACCAGCGCGTTGAAACCCATGGCGCGCAGCGCATCGAAGCGCGCCGCGTCGTCAAACCCGCTGACCACCACTTGGGCCGCCCCGGCACGCCGCGCCAGCGCCGCGATGCCCTGGCCGATGGTGCCAGGCCCCATGACCAGCACGCGCAGCCCAGCCACGTCGCCCGCGATGCGCAGCGCCTGCATGGAGATCGTCAGCGGCTCGGTCAACGCGGCCAGTTCGTCGCTGAGTGCGTCGGGCACCGGCACGCAGTTGCGCTGCGGCACACGCACCCAAGCGGCGAAGGCGCCATCACGCGTCATGCCGATGCCACGGCGGCGCTCGCACGCGTCATGCCGGCCATCGGCACAGGCGGGGCACACGCCGCAGGTGACCGACGGCCGCACCACCACGCGCTGGCCGGCCAGCGGGCCGGTCTTGGCCACGCCGACGAATTCATGGCCGATCGTGACCGGGATGCTGGGGGCGATGAATGCGTAGCTGGGCGTCCAGTCGTCCACATGCAGATCGCTGCCGCAGATGCCGGTGGCACGCACCTGCACCAGCACGTCGTCGGAGTCGGCCGGCACAACGGGCCTCGGCACGTCGACCAGTTCCAGACCCGCCGCGGCGCGGGTTTTCTGCAGGGCTTGCATGCTGCGGATCAATCGACGGTGATGCCGACCTTCTGGATGATCGCGCCCCATTTCGTGCCTTCCTCGGCGATGAAGCTTTTGAAGGCGTCCGGCGTGCCGCTGCCGATGACCAGACCCTGCTTGGCGAAGGCCTCGCGCACGCCGGCTTCCTGCATGACGGCGTTGACATCGGCATTGATGCGGGCCACCACCTCGGGCGGCGTGCCGGTGGGCGCGAACAGGCCGTTCCAGGCCAGCGCCTCGAAGCCCGGGTAGCCCTGCTCGGCCACGGTCGGCACATCGGCCACGCCCTCCACGCGCTTCAAGCTGGTGGTGGCCAGCAGGCGGATGCGGCCGCTCTGGATCAAGGGCAGTAGCGCTGGCGCCACCGCGAACAAGCCATGCGTCTCGCCCGAGGCCACCGACAGCCCGGCCGGCGGCGAGCCGGCGAACGGAACGTGCGTGGCCTCGAAGCCTGCGGTGCTGCGAAACAGCTCCATCGTCAGGTGCGAGGAGCTACCCGCGCCCACCGAGGCGTAGCTGACCTTGCCGCCCTGCTGCTTGGCCCAGGCCACGTACTCGGGCAGGGTCTTCGCCGGGTTGGCGGTCGGCACGGCCAACACGTTCGGCTGGGACGAGGTCAGCACGATGGGGATCAAGTCGCGCGCCGGGTCGTAGCTCATCTTCTTGTACATGAACGGGCCGAACGCGATGGGCCCGTTGAAACCGACGCCCAGCGTCAGCCCATCAGCCGGCGCCTTGGCCACCAGACCCATGCCCAGCATGCCGCCGGCACCGGGCTTGTTGTCGACGACGACGGGTTGTTGCCAGCGGTCGCGCAGCTTGTCGCCCAGGGTGCGGGCGATGAAATCGAGCGAGCTGCCGGCCGGTGCGGGCACCACCAGCTTGAGGGGTTTGGTGGGCCAGGCCTGCGCCGAGGCCGCCAGACTGAGAGTGCAGCCAAGTGCGAATGCGAGAAGGGTCTTCATGGTCGTGTCTCCAGGGTGGAACGGCGCGGGGGTGCGTCGCTGTGCGGCGCATTCTGTGCCAGCCGGGCTATCGTTCAAACACCGGTTGCCAAACCCATGACAGATGAAGACGCTGGCATGAACTGCGCCACCGGCGCCAGCGGCTGGAGGAATCCGCGCAGACCATCCTCGAACGGCTGACGCAACGTGTGACAAACGCCCTCAAAAGCCGTCATCCGTAGCCATTGCCTGGCGTTAGAGTCGAGCTGCGCACTGTAGCAAGCACTTTCCCCCCCCACTCTCCAGAAGGACACAACATGTTCAACATCGCCTCCCTGATCCTGGCCGCCGCGTTCGCCCTGTCCGTGGGCACGGCCCACGCCGCCGAGGACGCCAAGCCCGGCTCCAAGCTGGGCGCCTGCAGCAAGGAAGCCGCGGCCAAGGGCCTCAAGGGCGATGAGCGCAATCAGTATCTTTCCGCCTGCAACAAGGGCACGACCGCCGCAGCCGCACCGGCGGAGAAGGCCGCCAAGAGCGGCTCCAAGCTCGGCGCGTGCAGCAAGGAGGCGGCAGCCAAGGGCCTCAAGGGCGACGAGCGCAATCAGTACCTGTCCAGCTGCAACAAGGGCGAGACGGCAGCGGCGGCCCCCGGCGACAAGCCGGTCTCCAAGCTCGGCACCTGCAGCAAGGAAGCCGCAGCCAAGGGTCTGAAGGGCGATGAGCGCAACAAGTACCTGTCGGAGTGCAACAAGGCCTGAAGCCAGCCCGTCCCCGCCTCGACGGCCCCGTAAGGGGCCGTCGGCGTTTCTACTTGCCGAAACCGCGCGCCAGGAACACCGCCAGCAGCGCCACCAGCGGAATGACGTGTGCCTGCACCATGACCGTCTTACGCGTGCGGCGCACTTCGTCGTCGGTCGGCAGCGCGCCGGTGGCGCGCAGGGCCTTGCGCCAGCGCAGGTAGGTGAGCGTCGGCTTGATCGACACCAGCCCGATGACCACGAACAGCGCAAGCTTGGTGTGCAGCAGCGGGTTGCTCCAATACCAGCCCACGCCTTTGGAACCCCAGTAGGTGCGCACCAGCCCCGTCACCAGCACCACGACGGCGGCAATGCCGTAGAGCAGGTCGACCCGTGCCAGCCGCTCAACGATGCGCGCGTTCATCCACTCGACGCGGCACAGCGCGGCCTCGCTGGCGAGGAAGGTCACCATCGTGAAGATGGCCAGCCAATGGACGTAGGCCAGCAGGGTTTCAAGCAGCATGTCGTGACTCCTTGGAAGGGGGAACGGGCTGGCCGCTCCAGTACGAGCTCTGGCCGTAGTGGAGTTTCAGATGGTCGATCCACAGCCGCACGCGCAGAGGCAGGTGCTTGCGCTGCGGAAACACGGCGTAGATGCCGCTGGGTGCGGCGGCAAACTCTTCCAGCAGCACCACCAGCCGGCCGGCGGCGACGTCGGCCTCGACCTCCCAGGTGCTGCGCCAGGCGATGCCCCAGCCCGCCAGGCACCAGTCGTGCAGCACCTGGCCGTCCGAGCAGTCCAGCGGGCCGCCGGGCTTCAGGTGGATCAGCTCGCGCCCTCCGCCGACAGCGGGCACGCGAAAGGCCCAGCCCCGCGTCTGCGAAGCGTCGGACGACAGGCTCAGGCAGTCGAAATGCGCCAGGTCGGCCGGCCGTTGTGGCGTGCCGTGACGTTTCAGGAAGGCCGGCGTGGCGACACACTGGCGCCGGTTGTCGGCCAGGCGCACGCTGACCAGCGAGGAATCGGGCATGTCGCCCACGCGCACGGCGCAGTCGAAGCCCTCGGCGGCCAGGTCGACGACGCGGTCCGACAGGTTGAGCGAGATGCTGACCTCCCGGTGCAGCTCGCGAAAGCGCGGCACCAGCGGCGCCACGTGGCGCCTGCCAAACCCGGCCGGCGCCGTGAGGCGCAGATGCCCGCTGGCCTTGACGCCGCCGGCGCTGACGCTGGCCTCGGCGTTGGCCAGATCGGCCAGCAGGCGCTGGCAATCCTCCAGAAAGGCGCTGCCCTCGTGCGTCAGCGAGATGCGGCGCGTGGTGCGCACCAACAGGCGCACACCCAGCCGCTCCTCCAGCGCATCCAGCCGCCGGCCCATGATGGCCGGCGCCACGCCCTCGGCCTTGGCCGCCGCCGTCAGGCTGCCGCGCGCGGCCACCGAGACGAAGGATTCCAGCTGCTTCAGTCTGTCCATGGCGGGCGATTATGCGGACGCGCCGCACGCAAGCCCCCCGTCACAGAACGTCAGCGTCTGCGGCGTTGCGGCGGCAGGCGCTGCATGCAGCCCCGGGCGGGTGGTGTCATCGCAAGCCGACACGGCCCAGGTTCATGACCTTCGTCCACGCGGCAACAAAGTCCTGCACGAACTTGCCGTTCGCATCGGACGCCGCGTAGACCTCGGAGACGGCACGCAGCTCCGAGTTCGAACCAAAGATCAGGTCGACCGGCGTTGCCGTCCACTTGACCTTGCGGCTGGCACGGTCACGGCCCTCGTACAGACCTTCGGCCTGGTCGGACTTGGCCCACACGGTGGACATGTCGAGCAGGTGCACGAAAAAGTCGTTGCTCAGGGTGCCGGGACGCTGGGTGAACACACCGTGCGCCAGACCATTCACGTTGGCGTTGAGCGTGCGCATCCCCCCCACCAGCACGGTCATTTCCGGCACGGTCAGCGTCAGCAGGTTGGCGCGTTCGACCAGCATTTCCGCCGGCGAGAGGCGCTGCGCGGCGCCGAAGTGGTTGCGAAAGCCATCGGCCCCAGGCTCCAGCACGGTGAATGCCGCCGCATCGGTCTGCTCGGGCGATGCGTCCATGCGGCCCGGCGTGAAGGGCACCCTCACCGTGTGCCCGGCCCTGCTGGCCGCCTGTTCGACGCCAGCTACGCCGCCCAGCACGATCAGGTCTGCCAGCGACACCTTCTTGCCGCCCTTCTGCGCCGCGTTGAAGTCGCTGCGGATGCGCTCCAGAGCGTCGAGCACGCGGGCCAGTTCGGCCGGGCTGTTGGCCGCCCAATCCTTTTGCGGCGTCAGCCGGATGCGCGCGCCGTCCGCACCACCGCGCATGTCGGTGCCGCGAAAGGTGGCCGCAGACGCCCAGGCGGTGCGCACGAGCGCGGGTACCGACACCCCCGATGCCAGGATCCTGGACTTGAGCGCGGCGACGTCCCGGGCATCGACCAGCTTGTGGTCGACAGCGGGAATCGGGTCTTGCCAGATCAGCGGCTCTTTCGGGACTTCGGCGCCCAGGTAACGGCCACGCGGGCCGAGGTCGCGGTGCGTCAGCTTGAACCATGCCTTGGCGAACGCGCGTTCGAACTCGGCCGGATCGGCCAGGAAGCGCTGCGTGATCTTCTGATAGCTCGGGTCGACCTTCAACGCCAGGTCGGTCGTGAACATGATCGGCGCGTGGCGCTTGGCGGCGTCGTGCGCGTCCGGTACGGTGAGGACCTGATCGGCGTTCTTGGGAACCCACTGCACGGCCCCGGCCGGGCTCTTCGTCTGCACCCAGTCGAACGCATACAGGTTGGACAGGTACTGCGTGGTCCACTGCGTCGGCTTGGCGGTCCACGCGCCTTCCAGGCCGCTGGTGATCGCGTCGGCGCCCTTGCCGGTGCCGCACTTGTTGGCCCAGCCCATGCCCTGGGCTTCCACGGGCGCGGCGGCCGGTTCAGGGCCCAGGCATTTGGACGGGTCGTGCGCACCGTGCGCCTTGCCAAAGGTGTGGCCACCCGCGATCAGCGCGACGGTTTCCTCGTCGTTCATGGCCATGCGACCAAAGGTCTCGCGGATGTCGCGCGCTGCAGCAGCCGGGTCGTGGTTGGCGTTGGGGCCCTCCGGGTTCACGTAGATCAACCCCATCTGCACCGCAGCCAGCGGGTTGTCGAGCATCCGGTCGCCCGTGTAGCGCTTGCTGTCCATGAACTTGGCTTCAGGCCCCCAGTAGACCGTGTCGGCTTCCCAATCGTCCTCGCGCCCGCCGGCGAAACCGAACGTCCGAAAGCCCATGGATTCGAGCGCGACATTGCCGGTGAGAACCATCAGGTCAGCCCAGGACACGCTGCGGCCGTACTTCTGCTTGACAGGCCACAGCAGGCGCCGCGCCTTGTCCAGGCTCGCGTTGTCGGGCCAGCTATTGAGCGGCTCGAAGCGCTGCTGGCCACCGCCCGCACCACCGCGCCCGTCCCAGGTGCGGTAAGTGCCTGCGCTGTGCCAGGCCATGCGGATGAAGAACGGGCCGTAGTGGCCATAGTCGGCCGGCCACCAGTCTTGCGATGTGGTCATCACGGCGCCGATGTCCTTCTTCAGCGCCTTGAGGTCGACCTTTTTGAAGGCCTCGGCGTAGTTGAAGCGCTCACCCATCGGGTTGGACGCGGCGCCATGCAGACGCAAGGGCGAGAGGTCCAGCTTTTGCGGCCACCAGAACTGGTTGGACGCCGTGTTGCCCTGTGCCTGCGCCAGGCCAGGTGCAACGACCGCTGCAAATGTGAGCGCAAGAGTCGCGGCCCACGTCGATTGTCGAACAAACATGTCTGTAGCTCCCCCGTATGCAATCGATACGGTGAAGTCATGCTCGGTGGGCCGTCTTAAGGTCAGCTTACGGCGCGCCGGCGTTTGCGCCGGCGGGTGTAACAGCGTGCGCCAGCACCCGGCCCGCCCCGCGCGCCGGACACACTCCGAAACGAGCCGACAAGCTCCAGACGCGCGCTGCGCTTCAGGCGGCCAGGTGCTTGCCCAGGATGCCGGCCAGCTCGAACATCGTGGCACTGGGCTTGCCGAACACGGCCAGCAGCTTGGCATCGGCCTTGATGCTGCGCTTGTCGGCCGGGTCCTGCAGGCCCTGGACCTTGATGTAGTCCCAGATCTTCTTGGTGGCCTCGGTGCGCAGCACGTTCTCGGGGCCGATCACGGCGGCCAGGGCCGCGCTGGGCTTCAGGCCGCTGCCGGCTGCGGCCTTGCGGGGCGCGGCCTTCTTGGCGGCTGCAGGCTTGGCGGCGGCGGTCTTGCTGGCGACCTTGGCCGCCACCTTCTTCGCCGGCGCCTTGCCAGCCGGCACGCCGGCCGCCGTCTTGCGCGGCGGGAACTTGGAGGCGCGCGGCTCGAACTCGAAAGTCACCTTGCCCTCCTCCGCATTCCAGGCCAGGAAGGCCTTGAACGAGCGCCGCGTGCGCATGCTGACGAACTTGTCCAACAGGTCGGTCTTGCCGGTGGCCAACAGCTTTTCGACCTGGGCCCGCTCCACGGGCTGCTGCAGGATGATCTTGCCGGTCTTGAAGTCGCAGTCGGGCACGGTCTGCGCCAGCGTGGGCACGGACTTCGCGCAGACGTAGTTGGCGCCATGCTCGAACACCGCCGCGCCGCACTTGGGGCATTTGCCCAGCGACGCCTGGCCGGCGAAGTCGACGATCTCACCGGTCTCGCCGGCATCCTTGTCGTCGCCGAAGTCGAACTCCAGCTTCCAGTTGCTGTCCTCGTCGCTGAACTTCAGGATGATCTCGGACGTGAACGGCCAGCCGGCCTTGGAGCGAAAGCCCTCGATCGGGCCGATGTGCTTGTCGCGCACCAGGCCCTCGGCCTCGGTGATCTCGAAGGTGCGGCCGGCTGGCGACTTGGTGAACGAGAAGCCGCAGGCCTCCGCGCCGGCCTTGCCCACGCAGGCGTAGCGACGGTAGTTCTCCTTGACCACGCCGCCGCAATTCGGGCACGGCGCCGCCAGCGTCGCATAGTCGCCGGGCACGGTGTCGCGGTCGTATTCCTTGGCCTTCTTGACGATGTGCTCCGTCATCGCCGCGATCTCGCGCATGAAGTTGTCGCGGCTGAGCAGGCCCTTTTCCATCTGCGCGAGCTTGTATTCCCAATCGCCCGTCAGCTCGGCGCGCGACAGCTCTTCCACGCCCAGGCCGCGCAGCAGCGTCATGAGCTGGAACGCCTTGGCCGTGGGGATCAGTTCGCGGCCTTCGCGCAGCATGTACTTCTCGTTGAGCAAGCCTTCGATGATGGCTGCGCGCGTGGCGGGCGTGCCCAGGCCCTTGTCCTGCATGGCCTCGCGCAGTTCGTCGTCGTCGATGGTCTTGCCCGCGCCTTCCATGGCACCCAGCAGCGTTGCTTCGCTGTAGCGCGCAGGCGGCCGGGTCTTCAGCGCCTTGACGTCGGCGGACTCGACGCGTACCTGCTCGCCCGGCTTCACGGGCACGAGGTTCTTGCCGTCTTTCTCGTCCTCTTCGGTCACGGCTTCCTTGCCGTAGATCGCCATCCAGCCCGGCTTGACCAGCACCTTGCCGTCGGAGCGGAAGGCGTATTTCTTGGCCTCGTGCTCGACGGTGCTGATGCGCGTCGTGACCTGGAATTCGGCGCTAGGGAAGAACACCGCGAGGAAGCGCCGCACCACAAAGTCGTAGAGCTTCTGCTCGGCGTCCGACAGGCCGCTGGGGGCCTGCAGTGTGGGGATGATGGCGAAGTGGTCCGACACCTTGGCGTTGTCGAACACGCGCTTGGTGGGCTTCACATAGTTGCCGTCGATGGCTTGCTGGGCGAATGGCGCCAAGTGCTTCATGCCGCTTCCCGCCAGCATCTTCATCGTGTCCTTGACGACCGGCAGGTAGTCCTCGGGCAGCGCGCGCGAATCGGTACGCGGGTAGGTCAGCGCCTTGTGGCGCTCATACAGACTCTGCGCCAGCGCCAGCGTGGTCTTGGCCGAGAAGCCGAAGCGGCCGTTGGCCTCGCGCTGCAGCGAAGTCAGGTCGAACAGTAGGCCGCTGGCCTGGGTCGTGGGCTTGCTTTCTTCGGTGACAGTGGCGCGCTTTCCGCGTGCGGCCTCGGCAATCACCTGCGCGTCGCGCGCGTTCCACACGCGGTCGGCACGTTGCTCGGCGTCGGGCTCGCCATTGGCCAGCACTGGCGCGCCGGCCTTCTTCCACGCCGGGTCGAAATACTTGCCGGGATATTGGCCAGCCTCGGCCTGGAAGATGCCGTGGATTTCCCAGTAGTCGCGGCTCACGAACTTGCGGATCTGCTCCTCGCGCTCGACCACCACCGACAGCGTGGGCGTCTGCACCCGGCCGACCGTCGTGAGGAAGAAGCCGCCGTCGCGCGAGTTGAAGGCCGTCATGGCCCGCGTGCCGTTGATGCCGACCAGCCAGTCGGCCTCGGAACGCGAACGCGCCGCATCAGCCAGGCCCTGCATCTGCGCCTCGCTGCGCAGCTTGCCGAAACCGTCGCGGATGGCCTGCGGCGTCATCGACTGCAGCCACAGGCGCTTGACCGGTTTGTTCAGCGGCTTGGCGCCACCGGCGTACTGCTCGATCAGGCGAAAGATCAGCTCGCCCTCGCGCCCCGCATCACATGCGTTCACGAGTGCGGTGACGTCCTTGCGCTTGGCCTGCTTGACGACCGCGTTCAGCCGCGACTTGGTCTTGTCCACGGGTTTGAGGTCGAAGTACGGCGGGATGACGGGCAGGTGCGCAAAGCTCCACTTGCCGCGCTTGACGTCGAACTCCTCGGGCGCCTGGATCTCCACCAGGTGGCCGACCGCGCTGGTCACCACGTACTGGTCGTTCTCGAAATGGTCTTCGTGCTTTTCGAACTTGCTGGCGCCAGGCGTCAGCGCGCGCACGATGTCTTGCGCAACCGAAGGCTTCTCGGCAATCACCAAGGTCTTGGTCATAGTTGTTTCGCGGTTCCTTCAAGGTCTGGCGCGTGCGGGTCACAGGCCAGCGCCGAAAAATTTTGCCGAATGTAATGCACGGTGCCCATGCGATTGCACGGCCCGGGCACTGGTGCGTCCGTGGCATCGCGCCTCCTACAATTCGCAGCGATCTCGCGTGCGCCTGCGCGCACATGCTTTTTTTAAACTAACAGAGTTTCGCCTTGGCTTCAAAAATCGCCCGACAGCCCAGCCGGCCTGAACGCCGCATCCAGACCCGCCGATCGGGTGTGCACGGCAAGGGCGTGTTCGCCGTGCAGGACATCGCCGAGGGCGAGACCATCATCGAGTACGTGGGCGAGATCGTCACCTGGCAGGAAGCGCAGGATCGCCATCCGCACGACCCGAGCGACCCCAACCACACCTTCTATTTCCACGTCGATGCCGACCGCGTCATCGACGCCAAGTTCGGCGGCAATTCCTCGCGCTGGATCAACCACGCGTGCGAGCCTAACTGCATCGCCGATGAACAGGACGGGCGCGTCTTCATCAAGGCGCTGCGCGACATCCGCGCCGGCGAAGAGCTGAACTACGACTACGGCCTGATCATTGAAGAGCGCTACACCAAGAAGCTCAAGGCCGAGTACCCCTGCTGGTGCGGCGCCAAGAGCTGCCGGGGCACTTTGCTGGCACCGAAGCGAGGGCACCGGCGGTGAGCGCAGCGCCGGGCCGCCCCAAGCAAGCGCGCTCCCCCTCGGGGGGCAGCGAACCTCGCGCAGCGGGGAGCGTGGGGGCCACATGACTATCCGCTGGCCGGCCGAGGACATCTGGGAAGCCGTGGCCCCGCTGCTTCCCGGCTTCACGGTGGAGGTGCTGCCCGAGATCGATTCGACCAACAGCGAGCTGATGCGCCGCATCCGTGCGGGGCGCGGCGAACCCACCCTGCTGGTGGCCGAACGCCAGAGCGCCGGGCGTGGCCGCATGGGCAAGCCCTGGCAGGGCGAGGCCGGCGCATCGCTGAGCTTTACGCTGGCGCTGCCGCTGGCGCCACAGGATTGGGCTGGCCTGTCGCTGGCGGTCGGTCTGGCCGTGGCACGCAGCCTGCACCCGGATTTGCGGCTGAAATGGCCCAACGACGTGTGGCTGGCCGATCGCAAACTGGGTGGCATCCTGATCGAGACCACGGCGGTGGAGGGCGTGCGCCACGCAGTGATCGGCATCGGCCTGAACATCCAGCCGCGCGACGGTGCCGGCCTGGCCACGGCGCCGGCATGGCTGAGCGAGCTGCGGCCACACTGGGATGCAGGCGATGCACTGCGCGCGATCGCCGCGCCGCTGGTGCGCACGGTGCAGGCGTTCGAGCGCGAGGGCTTCGCGCCGCTGCGCGCCGGCTTCGAGGCGCTGGACCTGCTCAAGGGCCGTGCGCTGCGCCTGTCCGACGGCACCATGGGCCTGGGCGAAGGCGTGGACGACGACGGCGCCCTGCTGCTGCGCACCGATACCGGGCTGCAGCGCGTGACCAGCGCCGAGGTCAGCGTGCGGCCGGTCGCAGGCTGACGAGACGATGCTGCTGCGCTCCACGGTCATTGCGCTGTTGGCGGCCAACGCCCTGTACTACGGCTGGTCGCATGGCCTGTTGGCGCCGATCGGCCTGGCACCGGCGCCGGCGCGCGAGCCGCAACGGATTTCGCAGCAGATCCGGCCCGAGACGCTGCAGGTGATGCAGGCCGGCGTGCCGGACGCATCGGCAGCGCTGGCCGCTTCGGCACCGCTGGCGGGCGGCAGCGCGCCGGGCACGGCGGCGTCCAGCCCCACCAGCCCGCTCGCCTGCCTGCAGGCCGGACCGTTCGACGCGGTACAGGCCGAGGCGCTGCGCCAGGCGCTGACGGCGGCCGCGCTGCCGGCGGGTGCCTGGTCGCTGGAGGGTGGCGGCAAGCCCAATCGCTGGATCGTCTACATGGGCCGCTATGCCGACGCCGAGGCGCTGGACAAGAAGCGCACCGAATTGCGCGCGCTGCGTGTGGAAACCGCGCCCATCGGGCAGGCGGCGCTGTCACCCGGCTTGTCGCTGGGCGTGTTCAGCACGGTCGCGGGCGCCCAGGAACATCTGGCCCAACTGTCGCGCCGCGGCGTGCGCACCGCCCGTGTGGTGCCGGAGAACCCCGACGCGCCAGACGCCACGCTGCGCCTGCCGGCCGCCGACGAGGCGCTCGCGGCCCGCGTGCGGGCACTGGCGCCCCGCCCCCTGACCCCCTGTTGAACAAGGACGCATGTCATGAGCACTTTGCAGCTGTACTTCGGCCCTGGCGCCTGTTCCTTCGTGCCGCACACCTTGCTGGAGGCCAGCGGCGCGGCCTTCGAACCGCAGCTCGTGAAGCTGCACAAGCGCGAGAACGACGACGCCCCTTTCCGCAGCCTGAACCCGCGCGGCCAGGTGCCGGTGCTGGTGCACGGCGAGGAGGTGATCACGCAGATCGTGGCCATCGTGACCTACCTGGATGCGCTGTTCCCCGAGCAGCACTTTCTGCCGCAGGCGCCACTGGCCCGCGCCCGCGCCATGGAGCTGCTGGCGTGGATGAACAACACCGTGCACCCCACATTCACGCATGTGTTCATGCCGCACAAGTACAGCGATGACGCTGATGTGCAGGCCAAGCTCAAAAGCTTCAACGCGGGCCAGTACCGCCAGCTGCTGGAGGAGCTGCAAACGCTGGTGCAGCGCTCGGGCGCGGCGACCGGCGGCTGGCTGGCAGGTGCGCACTTCGGCCCGCTGGACGCCTACGCGCTGACGCTGACGCGCTGGGGCACGATCGCCGGCATCGACCCGCAAGGGCTGCCGTTGCTGTGGTCCTACGTGCAGCGCGTGGCGGCCCACCCGCCCGTGGCCCGCGCGATGGAACGCGAGCGCCTGCAGCTCAACCTGTTCAAGCCCGCAGGCGGCTGATGGGGCGTCGCGCGCTCACCGGCGTTACTTCGGCTTCGCCTGCGGCGCGCGCTTGCTCGGGCAGGCCCGGCGCGGCGCTCGCTGGCGTCCCTTTTCCTGCGGCTTCGACGCGAGCGCCTTCGGGCGGCCGCGCGGCGCTCATGCACGCGCGGTGAACTGCACGCTCACGCGCGTGCCGGGCGGCGTCTGGTCCGGATGGGTGTCGTGCAGCGTCACCGTGGCCTGGTGCTGGGTTGCGATCTCCCGCACGATGGACAGGCCCAGGCCGGAGCCATCGGCATCGGTGCCCAGCGCGCGGTAGAACGGCTGGAACACCAGATCCCGCTCGGTCGCGGGGATGCCGGGGCCGGAGTCTTCCACCTGCAACAGCGGGCCGCCTGCGCCAGCCCGCACGCGGGCCGTGATGACGCCCGGGTGGCCGGGGCGCGAGGGCGTGTAGTTGATGGCGTTGTCCACCAGGTTGCGTACCAGCTCTTTGAGCAGGGTGGCGTTGCCCTCCAGCAGCATGCCCGGCGTGCCGGGCGCGGCACCTTCGTAGCCCAGGTCCAGGCGCCGCTCCAGCGCGCGCGGCAGGGCTTCCTGCACCACGTCGACCACCAGCCGCGCCAGGTCGCAGGGCTGGCGCGTGATAGGAACGCCGCCGTTCTCGGCGCGTGCCATTGCCAGCAGCTGGTTCACCGTGTGCGTGGCGCGCATGCTGGAGCGGCGGATCTGCTGCAGCGACTGCTTGAGCTCGTCGGTGCCGGCGCCCTCACGCTGCGCCAGGTCGGCCTGCATGCGCAGCCCGGCAAGCGGTGTCTTGAGCTGGTGTGCGGCGTCGGCCAGAAAGCGCTTTTGCGTGGCGATGGAATCCTTCAGCCGCGTCAGCAAGTCGTTGACGGACGAGACCAGCGGCGCCACCTCCAGCGGCACGGCGCGCTCGTCCAGCGGCGACAGGTCGTCGGGTTTGCGCGCGCGGATGCGCTCCTCCAGCTCATTCAGAGGCCTGATGCCGCGCACTAGCGCCAGCCACACCAGCAGCACGGCCAGCGGCAGGATGACGAACTGCGGCAGCATCACGCCTTTGATGATCTCGGCGGCCAGCACCGAGCGCTTCTCGCGGGTCTCTGCGACCTGCACCAGCGCGGGCGCCGAGCCCGGCGGCTCCAGCGCCACCCAGGCGTAGGCCACGCGCACCTCCAGCCCGCGCAACTCGTCGTCGCGCAGCCGCACCTCGCCCGGAAAGGCCTGGTCCATGTCGCGCGGCAAGGGCAGGTCGCGGTCACCGCCCAAAAGTTCGCCTCGAGCGCCCAGCACCTGGTAGACGACTTCGTCGGAGTCGTCGGCGCGCAGGATCTCGCGCGCCGGTTGCGGCAGGTTGAACTGCGCACGGCCCGGCTGCGGCGCCGCCACCAGCTGGGCGAGCGCGCGCACGTTGTATTCCAGCGCGCGGTCGAACGGGTTGCCGGCGATGCCCTGGGCCACCAGCCAGGTCAGCGCCAGGCTGACGGGCCACAGCAGCAGCAGCGGCGTCAGCATCCAGTCCAGGATCTCGCCGAACAGCGACCGCTGCTCGCGCTGGAAGATCTTCACGTCGCTATTTTTTCCAGGCAGTAGCCCAGGCCGCGCACCGTGGCGATGCGGATTGGGCCTTTCTCGATCTTCTTGCGCAGGCGGTGGATGTAGACCTCGATCGCATTGGTCGAGACCTCCTCGCCCCACTCACACAGGCGCTCGACCAGCTGGTCCTTGCTGACCAGGCGGCCGGCGCGTTGGAGCAGGACTTCCAGCAAGCCCAGCTCACGTGCCGACAGCTCGACCATCTTGCCGTCGATGGTGGCCACGCGTCCGGCCTGGTCGTATTCCAGCGGGCCGTGGCGGATGGCACTGCTGGTGCCGCCCATGCCGCGCCGGGTCAAGGCACGCACGCGGGCCTCCAGTTCCTGCAGCGAGAAGGGCTTGGCCATGTAGTCGTCGGCGCCGTAATCCAGGCCCTTGACACGCTCATCGATGCTGTCGGCCGCCGTGAGGATCAGCACCGGCAGGCTGGAGCCGCGGCCGCGCAAGGCCTTGAGCACCTCCAGGCCATGCATCTTGGGCAGGCCCAGGTCCAGGATCAGCAGGTCGAACTGGCTGCTGGTGCGCAGCGCGGCATCGGCCTCGGTGCCGCTGGCCACGTGGTCCACCGCCGCGCCGGAACTACGCAGTGCGCGCAGCAGCCCGTCTGCCAGCACCTGGTCGTCTTCGGCAATCAGGATGCGCATATCGGGTCTCCATCGGGTTGGCGGGGCCGGCGGATTCTAGGAGGCATAGGCTTCCAGCCCCAGCGCGACCACCGTGGCCACCTCGGCGCCCACGGCGTCGCGAAACTCCCGCTCAGCCTGCGCGATGGCGCTGCGAAAGGCCTGCTGCCACGCGTGGCCGCTCGCGGTGAAGACCACGCGCCGGGCGCGCGCATCCAGCGGGTCGGGCTCCCGTGTCACCAGTCCCCAGGCTTCGCACTGGTCCAGCAGGTCGCCCATGGCCTGCTTGCTGATGCCGGCACGCGCCGCCAGCTCGCTGGGGCGGGTGCCGCCGCTGTCCAGATGACGCGTGATGTGCACGTGGGCGGCGCTGACCTGGGCCCGCGCCGCCAGGTTGGACAAGGCCAGCGGCACCTGTTCGTCATGCGCCATCAGTTCCAGCACGCGAGCGTCGAAGCGGCGCAGCGCATCGCCCATCAGTCGGCCCAGATGGGTTGTGCGCCAAGCTTCTGCAGAGACCGATTCCATGGCTTCAAATAGTAAGACAAACTGACTAAAAAACGGGGTTTTGTTTTTCAATGCTGCCGTAAACTACTGTTCAAGCATCCAGACAAGGCCTTCTGCAGGCACCGGATGCATTCTTCAAGCCATTGATTTCAAGGAGTTTTCTCATGGATGCACCCGTCAAGACCACCGCCGCCCAAGCCGAGAAGGCCAAGGCCCTGCAAGCCGCACTGGCCCAGATCGAAAAGCAGTTCGGCAAGGGCACGATCATGCGGCTGGGCGAGGGTGAGGTGATCGAGGACATCCAGGTCGTCTCCACCGGCTCGCTCGGTTTGGACATCGCGCTGGGCGTCGGCGGCCTGCCGCGTGGCCGCGTGGTCGAGATCTACGGCCCGGAATCGTCGGGCAAGACCACGCTGACGCTGCAGGTCATCGCCGAGATGCAGAAGCAGGCCGGCACCTGCGCGTTCGTCGACGCCGAGCACGCGCTGGACATCCAGTACGCGCAAAAGCTGGGCGTTAACCTGCAGGAGTTGCTGATCAGCCAGCCCGACACCGGCGAGCAGGCACTGGAAATCGTCGATTCGCTGGTGCGCTCGGGCGCGGTCGATCTGATCGTGGTCGACTCGGTCGCCGCGCTGACGCCCAAGGCCGAGTTGGAAGGCGAAATGGGCGATTCGCTGCCCGGCCTGCAGGCCCGGCTGATGAGCCAGGCGCTGCGCAAGCTGACGGCCACGATCAAGAAGACCAACTGCATGGTCATCTTCATCAACCAGATCCGCATGAAGATCGGCGTGATGTTCGGCAGCCCCGAGACCACGACCGGCGGCAACGCGCTGAAGTTCTACGCCTCGGTGCGGCTGGACATCCGGCGCACCGGCACCATCAAGAAGGGCGACGACGCGATCGGCAACGAGACCAAGGTCAAGGTGGTCAAGAACAAGGTGGCGCCTCCGTTCAAGACGGCCGAGTTCGACATCCTGTTCGGTGAGGGCATTTCGCGCGAGGGCGAGATCATCGACATGGGCGTGGAGGCGCGTATCGTCGACAAGTCTGGCGCCTGGTATGCCTACAACGGCGAGAAGATCGGCCAGGGCCGCGACAACGCGCGTGAGTTCCTGCGCGAGAACCGTGACCTGGCGCGCGAGATCGAGAACAAGGTGCGCGAGAGCCTGGGCATCGCGCTGCTGCCGGCCGACGTGGTCGCCGCTGCGGCCTGAGTGTCGCCCGGCCGCCCGAGGACGCCCAGCCACCGCCGTGCGCAGCACCAAGGGACCGCCGTGAGCCCCGCGCCGGGTCGCCTCACCCAAGCGCGCACCACAGTGCGCACTGCGAAGGTCCAGCTGTGAGCCCCGGCGCGGCGCGGCCCACGCTGTCGCTCAAGGGGCGCGCGTTGCGCTACCTGAGCCAGCGCGAGCACTCGCGCAGCGAGCTCGAGCGCAAGCTCGCCCGGTTCGAGGAAGAAGCAGGCGCCATTGCCCGGGCGCTCGATGATTTGCAGGCCAAAGGCTTCATCAGCGAGGCGCGGGTCGTGGAGTCCGTCATCCACCAGCGTGCACCACGCATGGGCGCGCTGCGACTGCGTCAGGAGCTGCAGCACAAGGGCATCGCACCCGAGGCCATTGCGCAGGCGTTGGCAGGCCTGCAAAACACTGAGCTCGAGCGCGCCCGCGCGTTGTGGCAGCGCCGGTTCGACACGCAGCCAGCCGACGCCAAGGAGCGGGCCCGGCAGATGCGTTTTCTGCTGGCCCGCGGTTTCAGCGGCTCGGTGGTAGCGCGGGTGCTGCGGGCTGGCCGCGACGACGAGTGACGCCTTCGGGCCGGGTTGGGCCGACCGGTCACGGGTGCCGCCAGGGGCTCAGAGCCCGAGCATCAACTTCAGGTTTTGCACTGCGGCGCCGCTGGCGCCTTTGCCCAGGTTGTCCAGACGGGAGATGACGACTGCATGGCGCGCGTCCTCGTTTGAGAACACGCGGATCTCCAACTCGTTGGTGTCGTTCAACGCCAGCGCATCCAGCTTGCCGCTGTCCGTGGGGGGCAGGACCCGCACGAATTGCTCGGGCGTGTTGCTCTTGTCGTAGTGCGCGGCCAGCGCGGCCTGCAGATCGGCCGCGCGCTGCTTGCCCGGCAGGTCGTCCAGATGCAGCGGCAATTGCACCAGCATGCCCTGGCGGAAGTTGCCGACTGAGGGGATGAACACCGGGCGCCGCGTGAGGCCGGTGTAGTGCATGATTTCGGGGATGTGCTTGTGCTTGAGGCCCAGCGCGTAGGTCTCGAACAGCGGCGCCTCGTTCCTCTCGTAGGCCTCGATCATGGTGCGGCCACCGCCGGAATACCCACTGACCGAGGGCAGCGCGATGGCGAAATCGGCCGGCAACAGCCCAGCATCGACCAGCGGCCGCACCATGGCAATGGCGCCGGTGGCATAGCAGCCCGGGTTGGCGACACGGTCTGCCTTGGCGACAGCAGCCGCATGGCCGGCGACCAGCTCGGGAAAGCCGAACACCCAGGCCGGGTGCACGCGGTGGGCCGTGGAGGCATCGATGATCTTGGGCTTCTTGCCCGGCAACTGGTCGATCAGCGCGACCGATTCGATCGCCGCATCGTCATGCAGGCACAGGACCACCAGATCGACGGTGCCCATCAATTCACGTTTGGCGTTCACATCCTTGCGCAGTTCGGGCGCGATGCTGACGAGTTCGATCTGCGGCATGCCCTGCAGACGTTCGCGGATCTGTAGACCGGTGGTGCCGGCTTCGCCGTCGATGAAAACCTTGGCCATGGTGCAATTGTTTCGCTAGAGTGACGTAGTGTGTTGACAAGCTGCCAGCACGCAATTGGTGCAGCGCACCATGATACAGTCCGCGACTGTCCGCCGCCCGGTTGTCAAGCCACCGTCGCTCTTGGACAACACACAGCAGAGCACCTCCCGCCTCTTCCCCGTTCCCAACCTTCTTCCGAGAGATTTACTCATGAAGATTCACGAGTACCAAGGCAAGGAAATTCTTGCCAAGTTCGGCGTACCGGTGCCCCGCGGCATTCCGGCATACACGGTGCAGGAGGCGGTCGAGGCCGCCCAAAAACTCGGCGGCCCGGTGTGGGTGGTCAAGGCGCAAATTCACGCAGGCGGCCGCGGCAAGGGCGGCGGTGTCAAGGTGGCCAAGAGCGTCGAAGACGTCAAGCGCATCGCCGGCGAAATCCTGGGCATGCAGCTCAAGACGCACCAAACCGGCCCCGAAGGCCAGAAGGTCCGCCGCCTCTATATCGAAGACGGCGCCGACATCCACAAGGAATACTACGTCTCGGCCGTGACCGACCGCGCCACGCAGAAGATCGCGTTCATCGCATCCAGCGAAGGTGGCATGGACATCGAGGAAGTGGCCCACTCCTCGCCCGAGAAGATCATCACGGTGTTCGCCGACCCCAAGGAAGGCCTGACCGACGCGCAAGCCAAGCAGATCGCCGACGGCATCGGCATGCCGGCCGATTCGACCGCGCAGACCGTCGACATCCTGAAGAAGCTCTACACCTGCTACATGGAGACGGACGCCTCGCTGGTCGAGATCAATCCGCTGAACCGTGACAGCAAGGGCAAGGTCATGGCGCTGGACGCCAAATTCAACTTCGACAGCAACGCGCTGTTCCGCCACCCCGAGATCGTCGCCCTGCGCGACCTGGACGAGGAAGACGCGGCCGAAGTGGAAGCCAGCAAGTTCGACCTGGCCTACATCAGCCTGGACGGCAACATCGGCTGCCTGGTCAACGGCGCGGGCCTGGCCATGGCGACCATGGACACCATCAAGCTGTTCGGCGGCGAGCCGGCCAACTTTCTGGACGTAGGCGGTGGCGCGACTCCCGAGAAGGTCACCGAAGCCTTCAAGATCATGCTGAAGAACAAGAACGTGAAGGCCATCCTGGTCAACATCTTCGGCGGCATCATGAAGTGCGACACCATCGCCACCGGCGTGATCGCGGCCTGCAAGGCCGTGAACCTGCAGGTGCCGTTGGTGGTGCGCATGAAGGGCACGAACGAAGTGGAGGGCAAGAAGTTGCTGGCCGATTCGGGCCTGCCCATCATCAGCGCCGACACCATGGCCGATGCGGCCCAAAAAGTCGTGGCCTCGGTCAAGTAAGGAGCCCTCATGTCCATCTATATCAACAAAGACACCAAGGTCATCACGCAAGGCATCACCGGCAAGACCGGTCAGTTCCACACGGAAAAGTGCCAGGAATACGCGAACGGCGAGAACGCCTTCGTGGCAGGCGTGAACCCGAAGAAGGCCGGCGAGTCGATTTTCAACATCCCGATCTTTGCCTCGGTGAAGGAAGCCGCCGCACAGACCGGCGCCACCGTGTCTGTGATCTACGTGCCGCCTCCGGGCGCTGCCGCTGCGATCTGGGAAGCCGTCGAGGCCGACCTCGATATGGCGATCTGCATCACGGAAGGCATTCCGGTGCGCGACATGCTGGAAGTGCGCAACAAGATGAAGGCCAAGGAAGCGGCCGGCGGCAAAAAGACGCTGCTGCTGGGCCCCAACTGCCCGGGCCTGATCACGCCCGACGAGATCAAGATCGGCATCATGCCCGGCCACATCCACCGCAAAGGCCGCATCGGCGTGGTCAGCCGCTCCGGCACGCTGACCTATGAAGCCGTGGCGCAGTTGACCGAAATCGGCCTGGGCCAGTCCAGCGCGGTCGGCATCGGCGGCGACCCGATCAACGGCCTGAAGCACATCGACGTGATGCAGGCATTCAACGACGACCCTGATACGGACGCCGTGATCATGATCGGCGAGATCGGCGGGCCCGACGAGGCGGACGCCGCCCGCTGGTGCAAGGCCAACATGAAGAAGCCGGTGGTCGGTTTCATCGCCGGCGTGACGGCGCCACCGGGCAAGCGCATGGGGCATGCCGGTGCGTTGATCTCCGGCGGTGCCGACACGGCGGACGCCAAGCTGGCCATCATGGAAGAGTGCGGCTTCACGGTGACGCGCAATTTCTCCGAGCTGGCCAAGCTGCTCAAGAGCAAGATCTGACGGCGCGACAGCCGCACGCAACAAAGCGCCCCTCTCGGGCGCTTTTTTTGTTTCGGGGGTACGCCCGCTGCGCCGTATAACGCCAAGGGCCGCACGCCCCGCCATGAACCCCGGCAGGTGATTGGCGCGAAATTTATTCGCTCACAGCTGAAAGATTCGCGTAGAAGCGTAACAGAATGTCGGCTTTACATCGCCGCACTGCGCGCCGCCTCCTGGGCTGACAGGCATGGTGCCAACATAGGCCAGATGGCGCGCGGTGCACATAAGACTGACAAGAAGGCGAAAAGACGGCCATGCAAACCAGAGCACTCGGCAGGCGCAGCGCTGCGTTGGCTGCAGCACTGCGGCCAAGTCGGCTCGGCGCCCGTCTATGATGCGCCGCCTGCGGCGTGTTCGTGGACTGCTGCCTGGCAGCTTGCAACCCAAAGTGGCGGTCGGCGAGCCCTCCGACATGGCCGCCAATCTCCCGCCACGCCACGCTGAAGACATCGACTCCGCGCACCTCATGGAATACGCGTTCTGCTCGCACACCCACACGGGACTGCGGCGAGCCAACAACGAAGACGCCGTCTACTTCGACGAGGCACGCGGCATCGGCATCTTGGCCGATGGCATGGGGGGCTACAACGCGGGGGAAGTCGCAAGCGGCATGGCGACCAGCGTCACCCAAACCGAGCTGCAACGCTGGCTGGATCCGGACGGTGCTCCGGCAACTTCCCGGGACACCGTTCGCGCCGTCGACGCCGCCGTACGGGCCGCCAATCTGGCCGTGCTGAATGCCTCTCAGGCCCACACCGAGTACGCCGGCATGGGGACGACCATCGTGGTGGCGGTGTTCCAGGACGACCGGGTCTGCGTCGCGCATATCGGCGATTCACGTTGCTATCGCCTGCGCCAAGGCCAGCTCGCGCAGATCACCAAAGACCATTCACTGCTGCAGGAGCAGCTCGATGCCGGACTGATCAGCCCCGAGCAAGCGGCCTTTTCGACCCATCGCAACCTGGTGACGCGTGCGCTGGGCATCGACGACGGCGTGGAGACGGAGATCAACGAATTCGCGGTCGTTGCGGAGGATCTGTATCTGCTGTGCTCCGACGGTCTGTCCGACATGGTGGACGATAGCGTCATCGCCGAGGCCATGTCGGCGCCAGGTTCGCTCGCGCACAAGGCAAGCCGCCTCATCGATGCGGCCAACGACCACGGAGGCCGCGATAACATCACCGTGCTGTTGGTGCATGCAATCGCGGGTGCCCGCAAGAAGGGCTTCATGGACAAGCTCTTGCGCACCCAGGCATAGACGGGAACGAAACTGGACACGCATGAACAGACTCAGGAGCAGAGCATGCCGAAGCTGATCGTCTCGATCGACGGTGTCGTCATCAAGGAGGTCCAGCTCACCAAGGAGCGCACGACGCTGGGACGCCGGCCCTACAACGACGTGGTCATCGACAACCTGGCCGTCAGCGGTGAGCATGCCGTGGTGCTGCTGTCGGGCACCGAGGTCCAGCTGGAAGACCTCAACAGCACCAACGGCACCTACGTCAACGCCAAGGCCATCCGCAAGCAGGTGCTGCGGCACAACGACATGCTGGAGATCGGCAAGTACAAGATCAAATTCCTGCACGACGCGCAGGAGAGCGGCTTGTCGCAACGAGCGGCGCTCGCACCGCGGATGGAACCGCCCACACCTCAACGTCGGGCGTTCGACGCCATCAACCCGACTGCAGTCGAGACGGCGCCGTCTGCTCAGGCCTCGATTCGCGTGATGTCGGGTTCGGCGGCGGGCCGAGAGGTCACGTTGGTCAAGGTCACGACCACGATCGGCAAGCCCGGCATCGCCGTGGCGGCGATCACGCGCAAGCCTGAGGGCTATGTCGTGGTCCATGTCGAGGGGTCCAACCCGCCGCTGCTGAACGGTGCAGCCGTCGGTGCCGCGCCGATGGGCTTGAAGAATGGCGACGTGCTCCAGCTTGCTGGCACGCAAATGCAATTTGTCTGCGCCGGTTGAGTTCGTGGCCAGACCAGGGCTTGACGATGTGAGCGCTGCCACGCCGACCCGGCAGCGCGTCAAACGGGGTGGACGAGACCCTGCAAACCGCTACAGAATCGGCGCCGGGCATGTAGCCTACGGTGCCACGGCACAGCGCGCTCAGTGCCGTCTCCTCCACTTCCTAGGATGCGAATGAAGTTGCGCGTGTTGGGGTGTTCCGGCGCCATCGCGAAAGACTGCCGCACCACGTCGTTCCTGGTGGATTCGGACGTGCTGATCGACGCGGGAACCGGCGTCGGTGATCTCTCTCTGGACGAGATGCGCGAGATCGACCACGTTTTTCTCACCCACTCCCACCTCGACCACATTGCCGCTCTGCCGCTGATGGTCGATGCGATCGCCTCCCAGCGCACCGGCCCGATCCAGATCCACGCTCTGCCTGGCACCATCGCGGCGTTGCGCACCCACATCTTCAACAACGTGATCTGGCCAGACTTCAGCCGGATCCCGTCGGAGTCCTCTCCGTTCGTCCATTTCCATGAGATCGAAGTCGGCCAGAGCGTTCAAATCGGCCACAAGATGATCGAGGCCCTGCCGGCCGTGCACACGGTCCCGGCGTGCGGCTATGCGGTGTCCGCTGGCGGCCCGCACTGGGTGTTCACGGGTGACACGGAGCGCAATCCAGCGCTGTGGCAGCGGCTGGAACACATGGACGTGGCGATGCTGGTCATCGAGACTGCATTCAGCAACCGCGAACAGGACCTGGCCCGCCGCAGCCTGCACCTGTCACCGATGGCCCTGGCCGACGAACTCAACAACCTGACCCCGGGTCGACAGTTGCCCATCTACATCACCCACACGAAGCCATCGGAAACGGTGCTGATCATGGCCGAGATCGAGCAATTCGACCGCACCGATGCCGCGTCGGCACATGCCCGCCACGACATCCGCTGGCTGGAAGCCGGCCAGGAATTCGATATCTGAGAAGCCCGGCTTCAAGGCGTCGGCGGCGCCACCGTGAAATTGATCGACGCCAGGTACCAGAGGATCAAGGTGGGAATCACCACCGGCAGCGACATGGCGAGGAACAGTACGACCGCCAGCGCGAAGGCGGACACGTCCTGCCACCACTGGCGCAACAGCACCAGCAAGTCGACGTTCCAGAAATGCTCCTTGTCTTTCACCGGATCTCCCCGTTCTGGGCCGAACGCTGGGCTTCAGTGTAGTCTTGCAACTCAAAAATAGCCCTTTGCATACGCGAGGAAGCGGTCGAGGCGGGGTCGTATCTGATAACCTGCCACCCGTCCATCGACACCATTAAAGAAGGGAGATCTCCATGGCAAACACCACGTCCGTTGAATCACAAGAACAACTGGTCAGCGACATCAAGTCTGTGATCTCCGACGCTGAGGAAATGCTCAGCGCGACCGCCGACCAGGCGGGCGAAAAGGTCACCAACTTGCGCGCCCGCATCCAGGTTCGATTGCACGACGCCAAGCTGCGCTTGGTCGATGCAGAGGAGGCACTGCTGGCCAAGACCAAGGCTGCGGCCCGCGCCACTGATGACTACGTCCACGAATCCCCCTGGACCGCCATCAGCGTCGCCGCAGCCGCCGGACTGGTGCTCGGTCTGGCGCTCAGCCGCCGTTGATGCCCGTGTGCGTCCCTGAGGGCGCCCGCAGGACAGCACCGTGGCCCAAGTAGAAGGCGGCGGACCGGTCGGCGCGCTGCGCCGCATCCTCGCAACCGGTCTGTTGGCGGCGCAGACGCGCCTGCAACTGATCGGTAACGAAATTCTGATCGAGAAGCACCGCGCCCTCACGGCGTTGGTGCGTACCGCTCTTGCCGCGTTCTGCCTGTGCGCGGCCTTGGCCCTGTCCACGGTCTTGCTGCTGGTGCTGCTGTGGGACCAACGCATTGCGGTGCTGGCTGTGCTGATCGTCGTGTTCCTCGGCGTCGCGCTCTGGCTCGGACGTTCGGTCCAGCGGTCGTATGCCGAGCAAGACCACCCGTTCGCTGCCAGCGTGTCCGAGCTGCAGGACGATCTACGTCAGTTGAAGTCTGCCGCTCAGCGTGCCCGACATGGCGACGAAAAGCCTCGCTGACCTGCAACGCGAGCGCGGTCGACTGGTCGAACGCATCGCCACCCAGCGCGCAACGCTGGCGATGCAGTTCGTACCCGTTGCCCATGCGCTGCAGTGGGGTGAGCGCGTCGTGCAGACATTCGAAAGTGCCAAGCGCTTCGTGCGCGAGCACCCGCTTGCCATGGGCAGTTTGGCGCTGGTGTTTGTGTTGCGCCGCCCGCGCAAGCTCGGCAGGTGGCTCCGTCGTGGCCTGCTTCTGTGGCGCAGCTGGCGGGGCCTGCGCACGGTGGCCGCATCCGTGCAGCGCCACCTGGACAAGATGGGCTGACCAGCCTGCTGCTTCACGCCTGCAGGTAGCGTTGCAGGTAACGGCCGGTATGGCTGCGAGGATCGGTGGCGATGTCCTCGGGCGTGCCGGCCGTCACAACCGTGCCCCCACCGTCGCCCCCCTCGGGACCCATATCGATCAACCAGTCGGCCGTCTTGATCACATCCAGGTTGTGTTCGATGACCACGATGGTGTTGCCGGCGTCGCGCAGCTGGTGCAGCACCTTGAGCAGCAGATCGATGTCGGCGAAATGCAGGCCGGTGGTGGGCTCATCCAGGATGTACAAGGTGCGGCCGGTGTCGCGCTTGGACAGCTCCAATGCCAGCTTGACGCGTTGCGCCTCGCCGCCGGACAGCGTGGTCGCGGCCTGCCCCAGCTTGACATACGACAGCCCCACATCCAACAGCGTGCGCAGCTTGCGGGCGATGTTCGGCACGGCCTGCAGAAAGTCGTGTGCGGCCTCGACCGTCAGGTCCAGGATCTGCGCGATGTTGCGGCCCTTGTACAACACCTCCAACGTCTCTCGGTTGTAGCGCCGGCCATGGCAGACGTCGCACGGCACGTAGACGTCCGGCAGGAAATGCATCTCGACCTTCACCACGCCATCGCCCTGGCAGGCCTCGCAACGCCCGCCCGCCACGTTGAAGCTGAAGCGACCCGGGCCGTAGCCGCGTTCGCGCGCCATCGGCACTTCGGCCATCAACTCGCGGATCGGCGTGAACAGCCCGGTGTAAGTGGCCGGGTTGCTGCGGGGTGTGCGGCCGATCGGCGACTGGTCGACGTTGATGACCTTGTCGAAATACTCCAGCCCGAGGATCTCGTCGTGCGGCGCCGGCTCCTCGTGCGCGCGGTACAGATGCCGCGCTGCGGCCGCATACAGCGTGTCGTTGACCAGCGTGGACTTGCCCGAGCCCGACACGCCGGTCACGCAGGTCAAGAGGCCCACCGGCACGTCGACGTCCACGCCCTTCAGGTTGTGGCCGCGCGCGCCGCGCACGCTGAGCATCTGCAGCGTCGCGCCGGCTGGCGCCTTGCCGGTCTGCAGCGTGACCGGCAGCCAAGGTGTGCGCCGCGCTGGCACGGCAATGCGCAGTGCGTGGGACAGATAGCGCCCGGTCAGCGAACGCGGGTTGGCCTTGACTTCGTCGTAGTTGCCCTGCGCCACGACCTGGCCGCCGTGCACACCGGCGCCCGGCCCCATGTCGATGATGTGGTCGGCCGCGTGCATCATGTCTTCGTCGTGCTCGACCACCAGCACGCTGTTGCCGATATCGCGCAGGTGTTTCAGGGTGTCGATCAGCCGGTCGTTGTCACGCTGGTGCAGCCCGATGCTGGGTTCGTCCAGCACGTACATCACGCCGGTCAGCCCCGAGCCGATCTGCGATGCCAGGCGGATGCGTTGCGATTCGCCGCCCGACAAGGTCTCGGCGCTGCGGTCCAGGCTCAGGTAGTTCAGGCCCACGTCGTTCAGGAACTTCAGCCGCAGGCCGATCTCGCGCACCACCTTGGCGGCGATTTCCGCCTTGGCGCCGTGCATGGTCAGCGATTCGAAATAGGCCTGGGCCTCTCGCAACGTGGTGCGGCTGATCTCGTAGATCGCGCGGATCTGCGCGCCCTCGCCGATCTTGACGTGGCGTGCCTCGCGCCGCAACCGCGTACCGTGGCAATCCGGGCACGCCTGGGTACTGCGGTAGCGGGCCAGGTCTTCGCGCACGACGGCGGAATCGGTCTCGTGGTAGCGCCGCTGCATGTTCGGGATCACGCCCTCGAACGGGTGCTTCTTGCTGACCTTGCGGCCCTGCGACTGGCCCGATTCCATCACGTAGCTGAACTTGATCTCCTCCTCGCCCGAGCCGTGCAACACCGCCTGCTGCACGGCGGCCGGCAGTTCCTCGAACGCGGTCTCCACGTCGAAGCTGTAGTGGCGGCCCAGGCTTTCGAGCATCGCGAAGTAGTAGCCGTTGCGCCGGTCCCAGCCCTTGATGGCGCCGCTGGCCAGGCTCAGCGTGGGGAAGGCGACCACACGCGTCACATCGAACACCTCCTGCGCGCCCAGCCCGTCGCAGCTGGTGCAGGCGCCCACCGGCGAGTTGAACGAGAACAGCCGGGGCTCCAGTTCGCTGATCGAATAGCCGCACACCGGGCAGGAGAACTTGGCATTGAACCAATGCTCGCGCGCCACGCCCGGCGTGCCGTCTGCTTCCGCAGGCGCATCCATCTCCAGCGCGATGGCGCGCCCGCCGGCCAGCCGCAGCGCAGCCTCGAAACTCTCCGCCAGGCGCTGGCGCAGGCCGCCGGCGCCTTCGTCGCCCTGGCGCACCTTGACGCGATCGATCACCACGTCGATGTCGTGCTTCTCGGTCTTCTTCAGCTTGGGCAGATTGTCGAATTCAAACGCCTGCCCATCGACGCGAAAGCGCACGTAGCCCTGCGCCTGCAGGTCGGCAAACACGTCGGTGAACTCGCCCTTGCGTTCGCGTGCGATCGGCGCCACCACCATCAGCCGGGTGCCGTCGGGCAGGGCCAGCACATGGTCGACCATTTGCGCCACCGTCTGCGCCGACAGCGGCAAATCGTGGTCCGGGCAATAGGGCGTACCGGCACGCGCGAACAGCAGGCGCAGGTAGTCGTGGATCTCCGTCACCGTGCCGACGGTGGAGCGCGGGTTGTGGCTCGTGGCCTTCTGCTCGATGGAAATCGCGGGCGACAGGCCCTCGATCATGTCCACGTCGGGCTTGTCCATCAGCTGCAGGAACTGACGGGCATAGGTCGAGAGGCTTTCCACATAGCGCCGCTGCCCCTCGGCATACAAAGTGTCGAATGCCAGCGAGGATTTGCCGGACCCCGACAAGCCGGTGATCACGACCAGCCGGTTGCGCGGTATGTCGAGATCGATGTTCTTGAGGTTGTGCGTGCGCGCGCCACGGATGCTGATGCGCTGCTGCTGCAGCGCCGCGGCGAGATAGGGGCCGTCGTCGTCCGTGGAGTTGTTCAAGTTGCGCGCCCGGGAAAACCCGACATGATAATCCGCACAGCGCCCTTGCGCTGCTCGCCCATTTGGCGTCCGGGCATGGGCATCTGGCCGGTCTGCGGTGCGCCAGGGCGCCCGCCGGCCGCCGGTCCGCGCAACCGACATGCGGCACAATTGACGCCCTTTTCCTTCCAACCACCAGGCAGCACCGCATGGCATCCGTCAACAAAGTCATCATCGTCGGCAACCTGGGCCGTGACCCCGAGGTGCGCAGTTTCCCAAGCGGCGACCGCGTGGCCAACGTCACCGTCGCTACCACCGAAACCTGGAAGGACAAACAGACCGGTGAGCGCCGCGAGGCCACCGAATGGCACCGCCTGGTGTTTCGCGGGCGCTTGGTCGACATCGTCGAGCAGTACCTGCGCAAGGGCTCGCAGGTCTATGTGGAAGGTTCGATCCGCAGCCGCAAGTACAACGACGCGACGGGCATGGAAAAGTCCATCACGGAAATCAACGTCAACGAAATGACCATGCTGGGCAGCCGTCAAGGTGCCGGTGGCCCCGGCGCTGCGGGCGGTGGTGAGGACGACGGCGGCGGCTACGAAGCGCCTCGCCGCCCTGCGCCAGCCAGCCGCCCTCCCGCCGCTGCGCCGCGCGCGCCGGCTCCCGCGCCCAAGGCGTCGAGCGGCTTCGACGACATGGACGACGACATCCCGTTCTGACCGCCACGGACGACGTGCCCTGCAACAAGGGGGTGCCGGCTGCACAGCCGGCACCCCCTTGTCACGTCTACGCGCGACAGCTCATGGCGCGGCGGCCGCGATGATGCCGCCGCCCAGACAGACGTCGCCGTCGTACAGCACGGCCGACTGCCCGGGCGTCACGGCCCACTGCGGGCTGTCGAACGTCAATGCGAAGGCGCCCTGCGGCTCTTCGGCCAGGCGGCACGGCGCATCGGCCTGCCGGTAGCGCGTCTTGCTGGCGTACAGGCCCGGCGCCGGGGCGGCACCGGCCACCCAGCTGGCGCTGTCCGCCTGCAGCGCGTGCGAGAGCAGCCAGGGGTGCTCGTGGCCCTGCACCACCCACAGCGTGTTGTGTTCCATGTCCTTGCGCGCGACGAACCAGGGCGCATGTTCGCCGCCGCCGCGCGGCGCGCCCTTGTCCTTGACGCCGCCGATGCCCAGGCCCTGGCGCTGGCCCAGCGTGTAGAAGCTCAACCCCTGGTGGTGGCCGAGCACGCGGCCCCGGTCGTCCTTGATCGGGCCGGGCTCTCTGGCGATGTAGCGGTTCAGGAACTCGCGGAACGGCCGCTCGCCGATGAAGCAGATGCCCGTCGAGTCCTTCTTCTTCGCGTTCGGCAGGCCGATCTCGGCGGCGATGCGGCGCACCTCCGTCTTGTGCAGCTCACCGACCGGAAACAGCGTCTTGGCGAGCTGCGCCTGCGTCAGACGGTGCAGGAAGTAGCTCTGGTCCTTGGCCGGGTCCAGGCCCTTGCGCAACTCGAAGCGCCCTGCGCGTTCGCGCACACGGGCGTAGTGGCCGGTTGCGATCTTCTCGGCGCCCAGCCGCATCGCGTGGTCCAGGAAGGCCTTGAACTTGATCTCGGCATTGCACAGCACGTCCGGGTTGGGTGTGCGCCCGGCCTGGTACTCGCGCAGGAACTCGGCGAACACGCGGTCTTTGTAGTCGGCCGCGAAGTTGACGTGCTCGATCGCGATGCCCAGCACGTCGGCCACGGCGGCCGCGTCCACGAAGTCGATGTTGGACGAGCAATATTCGCTGTCGTCGTCGTCTTCCCAGTTCTTCATGAAGATGCCGACCACCTCGTGGCCCTGCTGGCGCAGCAGGTACGCCGTCACCGCGGAATCGACGCCGCCACTCAGACCCACCACCACGCGCTGTTTTTTCATGACGACGGGATTGTTGCAGCCTCGCCCTGGCGGTGCCGCCATGCGGGCAATCCGGCAGGCGTCGCCTTACCAGCGCAGCAGCCTGCGCGCCAACGTTGCCCCGCCCAGCACTGGCAACGCCATGCCGGCCACGTACCAGACGGCCAGAAATGGGGCCTCGACCTCGGGGCAATGCAGGGCGTAGGCAGCAGCCCCCACGCCGGCCGCCAGCAGGCCTGCAGCGGCACCGGCGGCCGCCGGCCGCGTTGGCGCCAGCGAGCGCAAGGCGGCCAGAGCGGCCACGAAGGTCGGCAGCGCCAGCAAGCTGATGTTCAGCGCACAACTGCGCCAGGTGCTGCCCATGACCAGCGCTGCGCGCGTGCCCTCGGGCGCGCGCCACAACACGAACAGAGCCACGGCCCAGATCACCAGCACAGGCGCCAGCGCCCCCCACGCGGCGCCCCCGGCGCGCACGCCCGGGCGAGCCAGGCGCTGCGCCAGCACGAAGCCAGCGGCGGCCAGGCTCAAGGGAAGCGCCATCTTCCACCAAAAGCCGGCGCCGGCCATGGCCTGCGCCAGGTCGGCACGCAGGCCGAACACGGCCAGCACCAGCATCAGCGCGAGCGCAACGCCGGGCACCAGGGCCAGGCCCAGGCGCGTGGCTGCGGCCCGGCGCGGCACCGGCTGCACGCCGGTGGCCAGCAGCGCGATCAACTCGTCGGTTTTCATGGCGCGCCTTTCAGCCGTGCGGCCAGGGCTTTCAGGCCACGGTGCACACCCACCTTGATGGCCGACTCCGACATGCCGGTGCGCTGCGCAGTCTCGGCAACCGAAAGACCTTCAAGCTTCACGTGCACGATGGGCAGCCGGTGCCGGTCGGGCAAGGTATCCAGCAGCACGGCCAGGTCGCGCCGGGCATCGCTGGCCTCGGTGGCGGATGCGGCGAACACTTCGAGTTCATCGTCCAGCGGATCGTGCAGGGCGTCACGGCCTGCCTTCGCGCGCAGCAGGTCGACCAGCTTGTAGCGCGCAATCGCGTGCACCCAGGCCGTCAGGGGCTGGTCGCTCTGGTAAGTGTGGCGTTGGTTGTGCACGGCCAGCAAGCATTCCTGAACAAGATCTTCCACATCGTTGGGCCAGCCGAACAGCCGCCTGCCCAGATAGGCCCGCAAGTGCGCGCCCAGCTGCTGCAGGAACACGTGGTAGGCACGGGCGTCGCCGTCCATTGCCTGCAGCAGCAGGCCGCGCAAACGGGTTTCCGCCTCGCCAACATCGCGCGCACTTGCTTGTTTCATTCGCGGTGGGTGGCCATCCGGTTACAGCATGGGCCTGAAAAAAGTGGACGGATTGTGCCGCGCGCTGTAACCCCTCTGCGCATCGGCCCGAATTCATGTAGGACTGCGCCGCCCGGTGCTGTCGTCTTCAACATCAAGGAGTTCTCGCATGCTCAACCGCTCTCTCGCCATCACCGCCCTGGCGCTCGGCGCCGCCGCTGCCGCCGGTACTGCGCTCGCCCAGACCAAGCCCATGGCTGACGGCAAACCCGCCATGGAAAAGTGCTACGGCGTCTCCATGGCCGGCAAGAACGACTGCGCGGCCGGCGCCGGCACCAGCTGCGCCGGCACGTCCAAGATGGACTACCAGGGCAACGCCTGGAAGAACGTGCCCGCAGGGACCTGCGTCACGATCAAGACGCCCAAGGGCATGGGCTCGCTCAAGCCCATCTGATCGCCCATGGCCCGCCACACGATCGGTGCCGGCCTCGGCCTGAAGCCCGAGCATTTCGATGCCGCTCTGGCGACGCGGGCCGAAGGCCTGTGGTTCGAGGTCCACGCCGAGAACTACATGGTGGACGGCGGGCCGCGGCTGGCCTGGCTGCAGGCCGTGCGCGAACACCACCCGGTGTCGCTGCACGGCGTGGCGCTGTCGCTGGCGGGCATGGCGCCGCCGGACGCGGGGCACCTGGCGCGACTGTGCGCACTGACCCGTCGTGTAGAGCCGGTGTTGGTTTCTGAACACCTGGCCTGGTCCGGCATCGGCGGGGTGCACTTGCCCGACCTGCTGCCGTTTGCGCGCACCCATGCCGCCCTCGCACGCATCGCGGGCCACATCGGCCGCGTGCAAGACGCGCTGGGCCGCAGCATTGCCATCGAGAACCCGTCGCACTATCTGCGGCTGGAAGGGCACGATTGGGACGAGATCGACTTTCTGAACGCATTGGTGCAACGCAGCGGCTGCACATTGCTGCTGGATATCAACAACGTCCACGTGTCGGCCCACAACCTCGGGTTCGACGCCGAGGCCTGGCTGGACCGCTTCCCGGCCCAGGCCGTCAGCGAAGTGCATCTGGCCGGGCACACGCCAGACCCGCAGCTGGGTGCGGCGCTGCTGGTCGACTCGCACGACGCGCCGGTGGCGCCTGCGGTGTGGCAGCTGTGCGCGCGCTTCCTGCAGCGCGCCGGGCCGCGGCCGGTGCTGATCGAGCGCGACGCCCAACTACCGCCGTTCGGCACCTTGATGCATGAGCGCGCGCAGGCCCAGCAACTGCTGCAGGCGCAGGAGGAGCTTGCGTGACCGACCCGGAACACCACTTTCAGCAGGCGTTCTGCCAGGCACTGCTGGCACCCGACGACGAGGTGCCCCAACTGCTGCCGGGCCTCGGCACGCAGGCGGCCTTCGCGGTCTACCGCAACACGGTCATGAAAGGCTGCGTGGACGCTCTGCAGGCCAATTTCCCGACGGTGGACCGGCTGGTCGGCACCGATTGGTTCCGCGCCGCTGCAGCGCGCTATGTGGTCGCAGCACCGCCGCGCGACGGCCGCCTGCTGGCCTACGGTGACGGCCTTCCCGCCTTCCTGGTCGACCTGTTGCCGCCGGATCTGGCCTACGTGGCCGAGGTCGCGCAGCTCGACATCGCCTGGCGTGCCTGCCACGCGGCGGCCGACGCGCCGGTGCTCGACCCCGCCGCCCTGGCGAGGCTGACGCCCGAGGCACTGGCCAACACCGTGCTGCGCCCCCACCCGGCGGCGCGCTGGGCCTGGTTCGACACGCTGCCGGCATTTGCGCTGTGGCAGTCTCACCGCCCCCCCGGCGCGCCCGCCGACACGGAGATCGCGTGGCTCGGCGACGGCGGCTTGCTGACACGGCCCGGCGACCACGTGCAGTGCCAGCCGGTCGACGCTTCCACACACGATTTCCTGCAGGCTTGCGCCAGCGGGCAAACGCTGGGCCACGCGGCCGAACACACGTTGGAGCGCCACCCCGGCGCAGATCTGGGCGCGCTGCTGCAGCAACTGCTGCTGGCCGGCGCCTTCACCGAACACCCTCCGGAGAGACCATGAGCGCAGCAACGCACCCACCACGCCATCCCACCTGGCAGCGCATCACCGCGTTGCTGCAGCGCGCCATTCCCCATGACCTGCTGGCGCTGGCAGCACGTCTGGCGGTAGCGGCCATCTTCTTCCAGTCCGGCCGCACCAAGGTCGATGGCCTGCTGACCGTCAGCGACAGCGCATTGGACTTGTTCCGTAACGAGTACCGGGTGCCGGTGGTGCCGCCCGAGATCGCGGCGCACCTGGCTGCCTATGCCGAGCACGCGTTGCCACTGCTGCTGGTGCTGGGCCTGGGGACGCGGCTGTCGGCACTGGCGCTGTTGGGCATGACGGCGGTGATCCAGATCTTCGTCTACCCCGATGCATGGCCCACGCATCTGAGCTGGGCGGCCTTGCTGCTGTATCTCGCCGGGCGCGGCGGTGGCCGGCTGGCGCTAGACCGGGCGCTTAGGCTGGACTGAACGGGTTCATCCATTGGCGCCGGCCAACACGGAACCGTCGGTGAATACCGTGTCGAGCGGGAACCGCCGCCCGGTCAGGTAGTCCTCCATGCAGCGCAGCAGCAAGGGGCTGCGGTGGCGCGCCACGCTGGCGCGGATTTCGTCGGGCGTCAGCCAAACCGCCTGCACGATGCCTTCGTCCAGAACCCGGTCGGCCACGGCCTCGCCCACCTCACCGCAGAACGCGAAGCGCAGGTAGGTCACGTCTTCGCCCGTCGCGGGCCGCTGAAAGCGCGACAGGTACACGCCAATCAGCGCCGTCGGCCGGAACAGGTGGGCCGTTTCCTCCAGCGCCTCTCGCGCGCAGCCCTGCGCGGGCGACTCGCCGGGCTCCAGATGGCCGGCCGGGTTGTTCAACCGCAGTCCTTCGGGGGTGTGCTCCTCGACCAGCAGGAAGCGCCCGCCGCGCTCGATGACCGCGGCGACGGTGACACTGGGTTTCCAACGTGCTTGCATGGTGCCGATCATAGGAAGCGCGACGTTCGGAAGGCAACCGCGCCTACGCGTTTCGACCATCGGTCTGCGCGATGAAGTCATGTAAGCTCCCGCCCAATCGGAGACAACGAGGGAAGGGAATGACCATGCAAATTGGAGTACCTGCCGAAACCACGGCAGGAGAGACGCGGGTGGCAGTGACGCCGGAGACGGCGAAGAAGCTCATCGCGCAAGGCCACGCGGTGCACGTGCAAAGCGGCGCCGGCGTTGCCGCCAGCGTCACCGACGAGGCGTATGCCGCCGTCGGCGCACAGATCACCGACCGCGCAGGCGCCCTCGGCGCCGATCTGGTGCTGAAGGTGCGCAGCCCGTCCGCCGAAGAACTGCCCCTCATGAAGAGCGGCGCAGCCTTGGTCGGCATGCTCAACCCGTTCGACAAGGACGGCCTGGGCCGCCTGGCCGCAGCCGGCCTGACCAGCTTCGCGCTGGAGGCCGCACCACGCACCACCCGTGCGCAGAGCATGGACGTGCTGTCGTCTCAGGCCAACATCGCCGGCTACAAGGCCGTCATGATGGCCGCCGACAAGTACCAGCGTTTCTTTCCCATGCTGATGACCGCTGCCGGCACCGTGAAGGCCGCACGCGTGGTGATCCTCGGCGTGGGTGTGGCCGGCCTGCAGGCTATCGCGACCGCCAAGCGCCTGGGCGCGGTGATCGAAGCCTCGGATGTCCGCCCTTCCGTCAAGGAGCAGATCGAGTCGCTGGGCGGCAAATTCATCGAAGTCTCTTACGACACCGCCGAAGAGAAGGAAGCGGCCGTCGGCGTCGGCGGCTACGCCAAACCCATGCCGCCGAGCTGGCTGGCACGCCAGCAGGTCGAGGTGGCCAAGCGCGTGGCCCAGGCCGACATCGTCATCTCCACCGCGCTGATCCCGGGCCGCGCGGCGCCCACGCTGATCACCGAGGACATGGTCAAGTCCATGAAGCCCGGCTCGGTCATCGTCGACATCGCCGCCGGCAAAGGCCCGGCGAATGCCGATGGCACCGTCGGCGGCAACTGCCCGCTGAGCGAAGCCGACCGTACGGTGCTCAAGCACGGCGTGACCATCGTCGGCGAAACCAACCTGCCGGCACTGGTCGCAGCGGACGCATCGGCGCTGTACGCGCGCAACGTGCTCGACTTCCTGAAGCTCGTGCTGCCCAAGGACGCCGGCTTCACCGTGCCGATGGACGACGACATCGTGGCGGCCTGCCTGATGACCCAGAACAACGCAGTTACGAGGGCCTGACCATGGACATCGTCTCCCCCACCATCACCAACCTCATCATCTTCGTGCTGGCCATCTATGTCGGCTACCACGTGGTCTGGACGGTCACCCCCGCGCTGCACACGCCGCTCATGGCGGTGACCAACGCCATCTCGGCCATCGTCATCGTGGGCGCCATGCTGGCCGCAGGGCTGACCGAAGGCTTTGTCGGCAAGACCATGGGCGTGCTGGCCGTGGCGCTGGCGGCGGTCAACGTGTTCGGCGGCTTCCTCGTCACCCGGCGCATGCTGGAGATGTTCAAGAAGAAGGACAAGAAGGGGGCAGCCAAATGAGCATGGACCTCGTCACGCTGCTGTACCTGGTGGCCAGCGTCTGCTTCATCCAGGCCTTGAAGGGCCTGTCGCATCCCACCACGTCGATCCGCGGCAATGTCTTCGGCATGATCGGCATGACGATCGCCGTGCTGACCACCGGCGCGATGATCGTCACGCTGGCCGGCTCCGCCATGGGCCTGACCTGGGTGCTGCTCGGCCTGGTGGTCGGCGGCGGCGCCGGTGCCGTGGCGGCCCAGCGCGTGGAGATGACCAAGATGCCCGAGCTGGTCGCCTTCTTCCACAGCATGATCGGCCTGGCGGCCGTGTTCATTGCGGTGGCGGCGGTGTCCGAGCCCTGGGCGTTCGCCATCACCACCAAGGGTGGAAGCATTCCGGGCGGCAACCGCATCGAACTGGCGCTGGGCGCCTTCATCGGCGCGGTCACCTTCACCGGCTCTGTCATTGCCTTCGGCAAGCTGTCGGGCAAGTACAAGTTCCGCTTGTTCCAGGGTGCGCCGGTGCAGTTCAAGGGCCAGCACCTGCTGAACGCCTTGCTCGGCGTGGCCTCGGCGTTCTTCATCTTCGGCTTTTGGCACAGCCAGAGCTGGATGGACATCGTGCTGGTGATCCTGCTCGGCTTTGCGCTGGGTGTGCTGCTGATCATCCCCATCGGCGGGGCCGACATGCCGGTGGTGGTGTCCATGTTGAACAGCTACTCGGGATGGGCGGCGGCGGGCATCGGCTTCAGCCTGAACAACAGCATGCTGATCATCGCCGGCTCGCTGGTGGGCAGCTCGGGCGCCATCCTCTCCTACATCATGTGCAAGGCGATGAACCGCTCGTTCTTCAACGTGATCCTGGGCGGCTTCGGCGGTGAGGCGACGACGGCCGTGGCCGGCGCGCAGCAGCAGCGCGCCGTCAAGAGCGGCAGCGCCGACGACGCCGCCTTCGTGCTGGGCAATGCCGAGACGGTCGTCATCGTGCCGGGCTACGGCCTGGCGGTAGCGCGCGCGCAGCATGCGGTGAAGGAACTGGCGGCCAAGCTGACCGAGAAGGGCATCACCGTCAAGTACGCGATCCACCCGGTGGCAGGGCGCATGCCGGGTCACATGAACGTGCTGCTGGCCGAGGCCGAGGTGCCCTACGACCAGGTGTTCGAGATGGAAGACATCAACGGCGAGTTCGGCCAGGCCGACGTGGCCATCATCCTGGGCGCCAACGACGTGGTGAACCCTGCAGCGCACACCAAGGGCAGCGCCATCTACGGCATGCCAATCCTGGAGGCCTACAAGGCCAAGACCATCATCGTGAACAAGCGCTCGATGGCGGCGGGCTATGCGGGCCTGGACAACGAGCTGTTCTACATGGACAAGACCATGATGGTGTTCGGCGACGCCAAGAAGGTGGTCGAGGACATGGTGAAGGCGGTGGAGTAACGCGCACTTCAGGCGCGTGGCCTTGCCCCCGAGCATGCTGGGGGCAAGGCCCGCGGCGCAAGCGGCCTCGCGAACACAATGCGCGCGCTGGCCTCAGACCTGCAAGGAGACATCATGACCGAACGCATCTGGCTCGACAGCTATCCACAGGGCATGCCCGCGGACGTCGATGCCTCCCAATATCCCTCACTGGTGGCGCTGATGGAGGAGAGCTTCTCCAAATTCGCCGACCGCACCGCCTACAGCTTCATGGGGTGCGATGTCAGCTACGGCCGCACGGACGAGCTGAGCCGCAAGTTCGCCGCCTATCTGCAAAGCCTGGGCCTGGCGCGCAACGACCGCGTCGCCATCATGATGCCGAACGTGCCGCAGTACCCGGTGGTGGTGGCGGCGATCCTGCGCGCAGGCTACGTGGTGGTGAATGTCAACCCGCTCTACACGCCGCGCGAGCTGGAAGGGCAGCTCAAGGATTCCGGCGCCAAGGCGATCGTGATCATCGAAAACTTCGCCGCCACGCTGGCGCAGTGCATCGCAGCGACGCCGGTCAAGCATGTGGTGCTGTGTGCCATGGGCGACCAACTCGGCCTGCTCAAGGGTGCGCTGGTGAACTATGTGGTGCGCAAGGTCAAGAAGATGGTGCCGCCTTACCAGTTGCCGGGCGCGGTGCGCTTCAACGATGCCATCAGCCGCGGCGCCGGTGCCAGCTTCACGAAGCCGGCCATCGGGCCGGACGACATCGCGCTGCTGCAGTACACCGGCGGCACCACCGGCGTGGCCAAGGGCGCCGTGCTGCTGCACCGCAATGTGATCGCCAACGTGCTGCAGTCCGAAGCCTGGAACCAGCCCGCCATCCGGCGCGTGCCCGAGGGCGAGGTCTACACCAGCGTGTGCGCGCTGCCGCTGTACCACATCTTCGCGTTCACGGTCAGCATGATGCTGAACATGCGCAGCGGCGGCAAACTGGTGCTGATCCCCAACCCGCGCGACCTGCCTGGGACGCTGAAAGAGCTGGCCAAGCACCGGATCCACAGCTTTCCGGCCGTCAACACCTTGTTCAACGGCCTGGCCAACCACCCGGATTTCAACACCGTCGACTGGAGCCATTTGAAGCTGTCGGTCGGCGGCGGCATGGCGGTGCAAAGCGCGGTGGCCAAGCTGTGGCTGAGCAAGACCGGCTGTCCGATCTGCGAAGGCTATGGCCTGTCGGAGACCTCGCCCTCGGCCAGCTGCAATCCCACGGACAGCAAGGAATACACCGGCACCATCGGCCTGCCGATCCCCGGCACCTGGTTCAAGCTGCTGGACGACGACGGCAACGACGTGCCGGCCGGCCAGCCGGGCGAAATCGCGATCAAGGGCCCGCAGGTGATGGCCGGGTATTGGCAGCGGCCCGACGAGACCGCCAAAGTCATGACGGCCGACGGGTACTTTAAGACCGGCGACATCGGCACCATGGACGCGCGCGGCTACTTCCGCATCATCGACCGCAAGAAGGACATGATCCTGGTCAGCGGGTTCAACGTCTATCCGAACGAGATCGAGGATGTGGTGTCGCAACTCGAGGGCGTGCTCGAATGCGCCTGCGTCGGCGTGCCGGACGACAAGACCGGCGAGGCCGTCAAGCTGGTGATCGTGCGCAGTGCACCCGACCTCACCGAGGCCGCCGTGCGCGAGCACTGCAAGGCCAACCTGACGGGCTACAAGCAGCCGCGCGTCGTGGAATTCCGCAACGACCTGCCCAAGACCCCTGTGGGCAAGATCCTGCGTCGGGAACTGCGCGACAAGACCTGATGCGAACGGCCATCGTCGGCGCGATGCAGGAGGAGCTCGCGGCCGTCCTGGCGCTGATGCCCGGCGCGCAGCGCCACATCGTGGCCGGTCGCACCTTCTGGGAAGGTGACCTGCACGGCCACGACGTGGTGGCCGTGCTGGCCCGCATCGGCAAGGTAGCCGCCGCCACCACGGCCACGTTGCTGGTCGAGCGGTTTCGGGTGGACCGTGTGGTCTTCACCGGCGTGGCGGGAGGCCTGGGCGCCGGTGTGCGCGTGGGCGATGTGGTGGTGGCCAGCACCTTTGTGCAACACGACATGGATGCTTCGCCGCTGTTCCCGCGCCATGAGATTCCGCTGTACGGGCAGAGCCGCTTCGCCGCCGACCCGGTGCTGCGCGACGCGCTGGCACAAGCCGCGCGGCGTGCGCTGCCGCAATCACGTGTGCACGAGGGACTGGTCGCGAGCGGCGACCGCTTCGTCTGCAGTGCAGACGAGGCCCGGGCGTTGCTGCAAGCCCTGCCCGAGGCGCTGGCCGTCGAGATGGAGGGCGCCGCCTTCGCCCAGGTGTGCCACGATTTCGGCGTGCCGTTCGCCGCCGTGCGCACGGTCTCCGATCGGGCCGACGACACGGCGCATGGCGACTTCCTGGCGTTCATCCGCACCGTGGCCAGCCCGCATTCGGCGGCCATCGTCGCGGCCCTGCTGGCCGATTGACCGCTACTTCAGCCAGCCGCGCTTGCGGAAGTACCACATCGGCACGAGCGCGCTGGCCAGCATCAGCGCGATCGCGTACGGGTAGCCCAACTGCCAGTCCAGCTCGGGCATGAACTTGAAGTTCATGCCGTAGATGCTGGCGATCAGCGTTGGCGGCAGCAAGGCGACGCTGGCCACCGAGAAGATCTTGATGATCTTGTTCTGGTTGATGTTGATGAAACCGACGGTCGCGTCCATCAGGAAGTTGATCTTGTCAAACAGGAAGGCCGTGTGGTTGTCCAGCGACTCGATGTCGCGCAGGATCTGGCGCGCCTCTTCGAACTGCTCGGCATTCAGCATGCGGCTGCGCATCATGAAGCTGACCGCGCGCCGCGTGTCCATCACGTTGCGGCGGATGCGGCCATTCAAGTCTTCGTGGCGCGCGATGGCACCCAGCACCTCGCCTGCGAGGTTGTCGGTCACGTCGCCGGCCAGCACCTGCGCGCTGACTTTCTCCAGCTCGACGTAGATGCCTTCGAGCGTGTCGGCCGAGTACTCGGCATCGGCGTCGAAAAGCTTGAGCAGCACTTCCTTGGCGTCTTCCAAAAGGCCCGGCGCACGGCGCGCGCGCATGCGCAGCAGGCGGAACACCGGCACGTCTTCGTCGTGGATCGAGAACAGCACGCCGCGGCTCTTGAGCTCGGCGTTGTGCTGGTTCAGGATGAAGGCCACGCGGACCGAGCGCGGGTCTTCCTCGTCGGCGATCAGGAAGTCGCTGCGGATGTGCAGCTCGCCGTTGTCTTCCTCGTAGAAGCGCGCGGACTCCTCAATGTCCTCGTCCATCGCGTCTTCCGGAATCGACAGGCCGTAGTACTGCTTGATCCAGCGCTTCTCTTCGACCGTGGGCGACTCCAGGTCGACCCAGATCGGCTGGAACTGTGAGAGCTCTTCGAGGGCTTCGATTTCTTCCTGGACCAAGCGCCCGTTGACCAGCGAAAAGATGTTCAGCATAGGCGATTCCCTGTGATGTTCTGGATGAGAGGCGAAGCGAATGGGGCGCGCTTTCGACCCCTGCTCACAGGGCGTCGAAAGCTACCGACTCGGGCAGGTGTCCAAGGTCGTATCTCCTTGACGGAAAGGGCGCAAATTATCGCACCGCAACATTCTCCCGGCCGCTGTTCAAGCGCGTCAGCAGATTGCGCCGGGCTTGTTTAGGGTCTCTTGCAATTGGCCCCCATCGCGCGCATAGTGACTCGACCGTTCCGGTGAAACAGCAAAAGGAGGCTCCATGAATTTGACGATCAGCGGTCACCATCTCGAAGTGACGCCCGCGCTGCGCAGCTATGTGATCAACAAGTTGGATCGCATCACGCGGCACTTCGATCAGGTGGTCGATGTCAAGGTCTTGCTGACGGTGGAAAAGCTCAAGGAGAAGCAGAGTCGGCAGCGCGCCGAATGCAACATCCACGTCAAGGGAAATGACATGTTTGCGGAGAGTGCACACGCTGATCTCTACGCTGCCGTCGATGAGCTGGTGGACAAGCTCGACAGGCAAGTTGTCCGCCATAAGGACCGTATTCAAAACCACCACCATGACGCTCCCAAGCGTTTGATGTAGGCTCGGTTGGTCGGGCACGCCTCCCGCGCGCCCTTCCGACAAGATCGAGGCCGCCTATCAGGGCGGCCTTTTCGTTCCTGCAACTTTATGTAACGGCGTGCATAATCCGCCTTCGATATGAACCGCCTCGCGTCCATCCTGCCCGCCGCTCAGGTGCTTGTGAGCGTCGACGCCACCAGCAAAAAGCGTGCTTTCGAAGAAGCGGGCCTGCTGTTCGAAAACCTCCATGGCCTCTCACGCGCATTGGTGACAGACAGCTTGTTCGCACGCGAACGTCTGGGGTCCACCGGCCTCGGCCACGGTGTGGCGATTCCACATGGGCGCATCAAGGGCCTGAAGGCTCCCATGGCGGCCGTCGTGCAACTGGCCGAGCCAATCGGCTTCGATGCGCCGGACGAGCAGCCCGTCAAGCTGCTGATTTTTCTGCTGGTACCCGAGACCGCCACGCAAAAGCATCTGGAAATCCTGTCGGAGATTGCAGAGCTGCTCAGCGATGCGCCGCTGCGCGAGAGGATGAAGAGCAGCGCTGACGCCGCCGTCTTGCACGAACTGATTGCCACCTGGCAGTCGGCCCAACCCGCCTGACGATGCGCCCTGTGGCGATCCCGCCCCGCTACAGCCGGCCGACGGCTGCCCCATCGCCATGAAACCCACCGTCGTCAGTGCCGACGTCCTGTTCGAAGCCTTCCGCGGCCTGCTGCGTTGGGAGTGGGTGGCAGGCCTCGGCGCCTCCGAACGCCGCTTCGACGAAGTCGCAGTGCGGGCCGCGCGCTCGGGTGCGGATCTGGTCGGCTACCTGAACTACATCCATCCCTACCGCGTCCAGATCATGGGCGAGCGTGAGGTGGCCTACCTCACGAACGCCACGCCGGAAGACTGCGCGCGCCGCATCTCACGCATCGTCACGCTGGAGCCACCGGTGCTGATCCTCGCAGATGGGCAGACCGCACCGCAGGCGCTGCTGTCCATGTGCGAGCGGGCGCAGATTCCGATGTTCGCCACAGGTGAGTCATCGGCTTTCGTCATCGACGTGCTGCGCGCCTACCTGTCCAAACACTTCGCCGACCGCACTTCGATGCACGGCGTGTTCATGGACATCCTGGGGTTGGGCGTCATGATCACCGGCGAGTCCGGCCTGGGCAAGAGCGAGCTGGGGCTGGAGCTGATCTCGCGCGGCAACGGCCTGGTGGCGGACGACGCCGTCGACCTCTACCGCATCAACCAGACAACCATCGAAGGGCGCTGCCCCGAGCTGCTGCAGAACCTGCTCGAGGTGCGCGGCATCGGCCTTCTGGACATTCGCGGCATCTTTGGCGAGACCGCTGTACGCCGCAAGATGCGCCTGCGCATGATCGTGCACCTGGTGCGGCGCGAAACCATGGAGCGTGAACACGAGCGCTTGCCCTATGAGCCCCTGACGCAGGATGTGCTGGGCGTTGCCGTGCGCAAGGTCATCATCCAGGTGGTGGCAGGCCGCAACATCGCCGTGCTGGTCGAAGCGGCGGTGCGCAACACCATCTTGCAACTGCGCGGCGTGGACACCTACCAGGAATTCGTCGAGCGCCACCGCAAGGCGATGGACGGCGAACTCTGAAACCGAGCCGGGCCAGGGCCCGGTCTGCGCTCAGTTCCGGCTGGGCTTGGCAGCGCACTCCACGCACAGGCCATACAAGGACATCGCATGGTCCTGCACCGTCCAACCCATGGATTTGGCGACGATCTGCTGACGCTTTTCGATCTCGGCATCGAAGAACTCTTCGACCTTGCCGCACACGGTGCAGATGAAGTGGTCGTGGTGCCGGCCCTCATCCAGCTCGTAGACCGCCTTGCCCGATTCGAAGTGGCTGCGCGACAGGATGCCGGCCTGCTCGAACTGCGTCAGGACGCGGTAGACCGTGGCCAGGCCAATATCCGAACGCTCGATCAGCAACACGCGGAACACATCTTCCGCCGTCATGTGGCGCAACTCGCCTTTCTGGAAGATTTCAAGAATCTTCAGCCGGGGCAGCGTGGCCTTCAGACCAGTGCTCTTGAGTTCGTCGATATTGGCCATGCGATGGGTTGGTCCTGATGTCGGCGCACCGTCCGAAAAAGGAGGGGCCGCTACAATCGCGCGATCATAGCGCTGCCTGTACACATGCCCTTTTCCCGCACCTTCTGCCTCCGCACCTGCCTGTTGATCGCCTGCGCAGGCTTGACGGCGTGCAGCACGGTGACCGAGGCTACACGCAAGGCCGCCAGCGCCATCGTGCCCTACAGGATCGAAATCGTACAGGGCAACTTCGTGTCCAAAGAGCAGGTCGAAGCCCTCAAGCCCGGCATGTCGCGCACCCAGGTGCGCGAGATCCTGGGCACGCCGCTGCTGCAGAGCGTGTTCCACAGCAACCGCTGGGACTACGTGTTCACGATGAAGCGCCAGGGCACCGAGAACCAGGCGCGTCAGTTGACAGTCCACTTCAAAGAGGACGTCATGGAGCGCGTCGAGGGCGACCCGATGCCCAGCGAATCCGAGTTCGTCGCACTGTTGGGCGCGAACCGCAAGCCGCAGGCCGTGCCGGTGCTGCAGGCCAGCGAAGACAGCCTGAAAGCGTACGCCCCGCCGGCGTCCATCACGGCGGCCACGCCTGCGTCTCCCCCCGCGACCGCGCCCCTGCCGACCACCTATCCCCCGCTGGAAACACCGGGCCGCTGAGCGCCCTGTGCGCTCGGCTGCAGCGGGATGCCTGACCCAGCCATTGCGATGACCACTGCCTCTTCTCCCCTCTCTCACGACGCTTGCGCAACTACGTACGGCGTCGCCATCGCAGGCGCATCCGGCCGCATGGGCCGCACCTTGGTCGAAGCCGTGCTGGCTTCGGGTGATTGCCGGCTGACGGGTGCGCTCGACGTAGCCGGCAGCCCTGGCCTGGGCACCGATGCAGCCGCCTTCCTGGGCCGCCCCGGCGGCGCCACGATCACCGCCGACCTGGCGCAGGGCCTGCAGCAGGCGCAGGTGTTGATCGACTTCACGCGCCCCGAAGGCACGATGGCCCACCTGCAGGCCTGCCGCGCCCGTGGCGTGGCCCTGGTCATCGGCACCACCGGGTTCAGCGACGCGCAGAAAGCCGAGATCCAGGCTGCATCGGCCGACATCGCCATCGTGATGGCCCCCAACATGAGCGTGGGTGTCAACGTCACGCTCAAGCTGCTGGAGATGGCCGCCAAGGCCATGCCCACCGGCTATGACATCGAAATCGTCGAGACCCACCACCGCCACAAGGTCGACGCGCCCTCGGGCACGGCGCTGAAGATGGGCGAAGTCATCGCCGATGCGCTGGGCCGCGACCTGAAGCAATGCGCCGTCTATGCGCGCGAAGGCGTGACCGGCGAGCGCGACCCCTCCACCATCGGCTTTCAGTCGCTGCGCGGCGGCGACGTGGTCGGCGACCACACGGTGATGTTTGCCGGCACCGGCGAGCGCATCGAGATCTCGCATCGCGCCACGAGTCGCATGAACTATGCGATCGGCAGCCTGCGCGCGGTGCGCTTCCTGGCCGGCCGCAAGAGCGGCCTGTTCAGCATGTTCGACGTGCTGGGCCTGAACGGATGACGCGTTCGCGTCGATGAACGCGCTGGACCTGCTCACCGGGGGCGATGCGGTCAGCCGGCTGGTGGCCTGGCTGTTGCTGGCCATGTCGGTCGCCAGCTGGGTCGTGATCCTCTGGAAATTCCTGCTGCTGCGCCGCGCGGGGCGCGATGTGGTCCGAGGCACGGCTGCGTTCTGGCAGTCCGCTTCGCTGGAGGCTGCCTCCGAGCGTGTCGCAGCGTTCGACCGCGCCGCCCTGTTGCTGCCGCTGGTGCAAGCCACCCGCAGCCAGCCGCCGGGCACGCTGGCCAGCGCCGGCGCGCGTCACCAGCAGCTCACGCGCGTCTTGCGCGATGCCCTGCACCGCGGCCTGCAGCGGCTGCAGTTCGGCCAGACGCTGCTGGCCACCGTGGGGTCGACCGCGCCCTTCGTCGGCCTGCTGGGAACGGTCTGGGGCATCTACCACGCGCTCACGGCGATTTCCGCTTCCGGTCAGATCAGCATTGACCAGGTGGCCGGCCCGGTCGGCGAAGCACTCATCATGACCGCCGCCGGCCTGGCCGTGGCCATTCCCGCCGTGCTGGCCTACAACTGGTTCGGCCGCAGCATCGCCCGCATCGAGGCCGACCTCGAAGGCTTCGCGCGCGACCTGCGCGAACTGCTCGCGCCGCAGCCCCAAGAAGACTGACATGCCATTCGGCCGCCTGGAACGCAGCGACAGTGACCGCCCGATGGCCGAGATCAACGTGACCCCGCTGGTCGACGTGATGCTGGTGCTGCTGGTGATCTTCATCATCACGGCGCCGCTGATGGCCAGCTCGATCAAGCTGGACCTGCCGCGCAGCGCGGCGGCCAAGCCAGACACGCCGCCGCAGTTCGTCAGCCTGGTGATCACGCCTGACGGGCAGATCCATTTGGACGAGCGCACGGTCACGCCCACGCAGCTCAGCGAAGCCCTGGTGCGCCGTGCCGCGCAGGCCCCGGACACCGAGGTACAACTGCGGGCCGATGCCGCCGTGCCCTACGGCCGCGTGGTCGAAGTCATGGGCCTGGCCCAGCAGGCCGGCCTGAACCGCATCGGCTTCGTGGCCGAGGCCCCGGCCAGCCCCCGACCCTGAGGCCCGGCGCGGCGTTCGCGGCGGTGCCGGTCGTGCCCCGCGCGGCCAGGGTCGAGCGCCTAAAATCCACGCATCCTGGCCCGTGCGGCCCCTTCGCGACGCGATCGCCCAACGCCCTCATGCAAGACAAGTACAACCACCTCGAAGTCGAACCCGCTGCCCAGGCGCACTGGAACGCGCGCGACGCCTACCGCGTGAGCGAAGACCAGGACAAGAAGAAGTTCTACGCCTGCTCCATGCTGCCCTACCCCAGCGGCAAGCTGCACATGGGCCACGTGCGCAACTACACCATCAACGACATGCTCACGCGCTATCTGCGCATGAACGGTCACAACGTGTTGATGCCCATGGGCTGGGACGCCTTCGGCCTGCCGGCCGAGAACGCCGCGATGAAAAACGGCGTGCCGCCCGCGCAGTGGACCTACGACAACATCGCCTACATGAAGCAGCAGATGCAGGCGATGGGGCTGGCCATCGACTGGAGCCGCGAGGTGGCCACCTGCGATCCGACCTATTACAAGTGGAACCAGTGGCTGTTCCTCAAGATGCTTGAAAAAGGCATTGCCTACCGCAAAACCCAGGTCGTGAACTGGGACCCGGTGGACCAGACCGTCCTGGCCAATGAGCAGGTCATCGACGGCAAGGGCTGGCGCACCGGCGCACCGGTCGAGCGGCGCGAAATCCCCGGCTATTACCTGAAGATCACCGACTACGCGGACGAGTTGCTGGACCACGTGCAGAACCGGCTTCCGGGCTGGCCCGAGCGCGTCAAGCTGATGCAGGCCAACTGGATCGGCAAGAGCGAGGGCGTGCGCTTCGCATTCACGCACGACATCTGCGACAACGCCGGCGCATTGATCGGCGACGGCCGCATGTATGTGTTCACCACGCGTGCCGACACCATCATGGGCGTGACCTTCTGCGCGGTCGCGCCCGAGCACCCGCTGGCCATGCAAGCCGCACTGACCAACCCGACCCTGGCCGCTTTCATCGAGCAGTGCAAGAAGGGCGGCACGACAGAGGCCGAGCTGGCGCTGCGCGAAAAGGAAGGTATGCCCACCGGCCTGTTCGTCACGCATCCCGTGACGCACCGCGAGGTGCCGCTGTGGGTTGGCAACTACGTGCTGATGGGCTATGGCGACGGCGCCGTCATGGGCGTGCCTGCACATGACGAGCGCGACTTCGCCTTCGCGCTGAAGTACGACCTGGACATCGTGCAGGTGGTGCACATGGATGGCGAGCACTATGACTACCACCACTGGCACGACTGGTACGGCGACAAGCAGCGCGGCGTGACCATCAACTCCGACATCTTCAGCGGGCTGGAATACAAGGACGCGGTGGATGCCGTGGCGCGCATGCTGGCCGGCAAGGGCCTGGGCGAGAAGAAGGTGACCTGGCGCCTGCGCGATTGGGGCGTGAGCCGCCAACGCTACTGGGGCACGCCGATTCCCATCATCCACTGCGACGAACACGGCGCCGTGCCGGTGCCTGAGAAAGACCTGCCGGTGGTGCTGCCGCAGGACTGCGTGCCCGACGGCAGCGGCAACCCGCTCAACAAGCACGTGGGCTTTCACGCCGGTGTGGTCTGCCCCGTCTGCGGCAAGGCCGCGCGGCGCGAGACCGACACCATGGACACCTTCGTGGACTCGTCCTGGTACTTCATGCGCTATTGCGACCCGCAACTGGATGCCGCGATGGTCGGCGAGGGCGCGGCCTACTGGATGCGGGACCAACACCTGTCCAAGGGTGGCAGCGGCATGGACCAGTACATCGGCGGCGATGAACACGCCATCCTGCACCTGCTGTACGCGCGCTTCTGGACCAAGGTCATGCGCGACCTGGGCCTGGTCACTATCGACGAGCCCTTCACCAAGCTGATGACGCAGGGCATGGTGCTCAACCACATCTACTTCCACCGCGACGAGAAGGGTGGCAAGCACTACCACCCGCCGCATGAAGTGACGCCCACGCTGGACCCGCAGGGCCGCATCGTTGGCGGCACTGCGGCCGATGGCACCGCCGTTGAATACGGCGGCGTCGGCAAGATGGGCAAGAGCGAGCGCAACGGTGTCGACCCGCAAGACATGATCGAAAAGTACGGCGCCGACACCGCCCGCCTGTACACCATGTTCACCGCGCCGCCCGAGGCCACGCTGGAATGGAACGACGCTTCGGTCGAGGGCTCCTACCGCTTCCTGCGCCGGGTCTGGAACTTCGGCGTGAAGCTGGCGGGCAGCGATTTCTCGGGCGCGCTGGCCGGTGCGGCCGGCGCCAGCAAGCTGGCCGACGTGAAGTTCGACAAGGACGTCAAAGCCCTGCGGCTGGAGATCCACAGCGTGCTCAAGCAGGTCGACTACGACTACCAGCGCATGCAGTACAACACTGTGGTCTCCGGTGCCATGAAGCTCTTGAACGCGCTGGAAAGCTTCAAGGCCCTGGACGCCGCCGGCGCGCCCATCGCGCTGGCCGAGGGCTTCGGCATCCTGCTGCGCTGCCTGTACCCCGCCACGCCCCACATCGCCCAGGCGCTATGGCAAGAGCTCGGCTATGACGGCCGCTTCGGCGAATTGCTCGATGCGCCCTGGCCGCAGGTCGACGCCGGCGCGCTGGCACAGGACGAGGTCGAACTGATGCTGCAGATCAACGGCAAGTTGCGCGGCGCGATCCGCGTGCCGACCGGGGCGGACAAGGCGACGATCGAGGCCGCAGCGCTGGCGCACGAGATGTTTGCCAAATTCTCCGAAGGCGCCAAGCCCAAGAAGGTGATCGTGGTGCCCGGGCGCCTGGTCAACGTGGTGCTGTGATGCGCAGCGCCCTGCCTACCGCAACGCCCCGTCTGCCGCAGCGCCGCGCGCTGCTGGCCGGCGCGCTGGCCCTGCCGCTGGCCGCCTGCGGCTTCAAGCTGCGCGAGCCGCCACGCTTTGCCTTCAACTCGATCTATGTCGACATGCCCGAGGCTTCGCCGCTGGGCAACGAGCTGCGCCGCAACCTGGCCGGCACCGGCCGCGTGGAGGTCATCACCGACCCGGCACGCGCGGCGCAGGCCGAAGTGCGCCTTACGCCCACGCTCGACCAGCGCGAGCGCGTGGTCGTCGGCCTGACGTCCTCGGGCCAGGTGCGCGAACTGCAGCTGCGGCTGCGCTTTCGCTTTCGCGTGCGTACCCAGCAGGGCGCCGATTTCATCCCCGACGTCGAGATCTTGCAGCAGCGCGACATCAGCTTCAACGAGTCGCAGGTGCTGGCCAAGGACGCCGAAGAAGCGCTGCTCTACCGCAACATGCAGTCCGACATCGTGCAGCAGATCATGCGCCGGCTGGCGGCCGTCAAGCCCGCCTGACCAGGCGCGGCCGATGGAACTCGACCGCATCGACCTGCGCCTCCTGGAGCTGCTGCAGCGCGACGGGCGGGCCAGCGCGCAAGCCCTGTCGGAGGCGGTGCACCTGTCGGCCCGCGCCACCCTGAACCGCGTGCGCAAGCTGGAGGCGCAGGGCCTGATCAGCGGCTACCGGGCCGTCGTCAACCGCGGCGCCATCGGCCCGGCCATCGTGTTCTTCGCCGAGATCGCGCTGAAGGACCAGCGCCAGGCCGCCTCGCGCCGCTTCGAGGCGCGCATGCAGGCTGCCCCCGAGGTGGTCGCCTGCTACCTGCTGAGCGGCCGCTACGACTACCTGGTGCGCGTCGCCTGCCACGACCTGACGCAGTACCAGCGGCTGGTCAACGTCTGGCTGGAAGACGCCACGCTCGGCATCGAGAAGATCACCACCAATACCGAGCTGCAGACGGTCAAGGAGTTCGGCGGCTTTCCTCCGGTTTGAACCCACTTCCGAATCGGAAGCGCGAGGCGCGCAACTCGGCCCATCGCGGTTGCCGAGGCCACCCAGATCGGCCGCGCCCGCCAGACCTCTTTTCCTAGACTGGAGGCTGGAAAGGAGCAACCCATGGACCGCCACCCCATCCCCCTGTCGCAGACCCTGATCGAGGCCGAACGTCACGTCTGCGCGCCCAACTACCAACCGCTGCCGATCGTCGTCGAGCGCGCGCTGGACTGCCACGTCTGGGACGTCGACGGCAAGCGCTACCTGGACATGATGGGTGCGTATTCCGCCGTCAGCCACGGCCATCTGCACCCGCGCATCGTGGCTGCCGCCATGCGCCAGTTGCAGCGCGTGGCCGTGACCTCGCGGGCCTACCACGGTGACACGCTGGCGCCGTTTCTCACCAAGCTGTGCGCGCTGGCCGGCTTCGACCAGGCGCTGCCGATGAACACCGGTGCCGAGGCCGTGGAGACCGCCATCAAGGCCGTACGCCGCTGGGGCCACCAGGTGCGCGGCATTGCCGACGGCAGCGCCGAGATCCTGGTGGCGCGTCACAACTTCCACGGCCGCACCACGACTGTCATCAGCGCCTCCAGCGAACCGTCGTACCGCGCCGGCTTCGGGCCGCTGACGCCGGGCTTTCGCTGGTTCGACTTCGGCGACATCGCCAGCGTGCGGGCCGCCACGACGCCCGCCACCTGCGCGGTGCTGGTCGAGCCGATCCAGGGTGAGGCCGGCGTGGTGCTGCCGCCACCGGGGTTCTTCGCAGCACTGCGCGCCTGGTGCGATGCCCACGAGATCCTGCTGATCGCCGACGAGGTGCAGTCCGGCCTGGGCCGCACCGGGCGCTGGTTCGCGTTTGAGCACGAGGGCATCCGGCCTGACGGGCTGATTCTGGGCAAGGCGCTGGGCGGCGGGCTGCTGCCGGTCAGCGCCTTCCTGGCCGACCGCGCACTGATGGGCGTGTTCAACCCCGGCAGCCACGGCTCCACCTTCGGCGGCAACGCGCTGGCGGCGGCCGTCGGGCTGGAAGGGCTCTTGGTCATGGAAGACGAGCAACTGGTGCAGCGCTCGGCCGAGCTGGGCGTGCACCTGCTGCAGCGGCTGGAGCAGGTGCGCCAGCGCTTTCCCCACCTGGTGCGCGCCGTGCGCGGGCGCGGGCTGTGGGCCGGCGTGGACCTGGACCCGGCGCAGGCCAGCGCACGCGAGGTGGCCCTGCGCCTGGCGCAGGCGGGCGTGCTGTCCAAGGAGACGCACGAGACCGTGATCCGCTTCGCGCCGCCGTTGACGATCACGCGTGCGCTGATCGACGAGGGCGTCGACGTGTTCGCGCAGGTGCTGGCCGGGCTGCCTGCCCGCGGCGCCGGCACACGCGAGCCGTAAACTCGCCGCCATGCAACTGGCGCCGGCGCAACTCTCGCAACACCTGCAGCGCGGCCTGCGCAACCTGTACACCCTGCACGGCGACGAGCCACTGCTGCTGCAGGAGGCGGCCGACACCATCCGCGCCGCCGCGCGCGCCCAGGGCCATACCGAGCGCAGCGTGTTCACCGTGGCCGGCGCCCACTTCGACTGGGCCGGCGTGCTGGCCGCCGGCGGCTCGCTGAGCCTGTTCGCCGACAAGCAGTTGATCGAGTTGCGCATCCCCTCCGGCAAGCCCGGCAAGGACGGCAGCGCGGCACTGCAGCGCATGGCCGAATCGGCGCCCGGCAACGACAGCACGCTGCTGCTGGTCAGCCTGCCCAAGCTGGACCGCGCGACGAAAACCGGCGCCTGGTTCGGCGCGCTCGAGAACCACGGCGTGACGGTGCAGATCGACCCGGTAGAGCGGGCCGCGCTGCCGGGCTGGATCGCCCAGCGCCTGAAGGCCCAGGGCCAGCAGGTCGCGGCCGGCGAGGACGGCCAGCGCGCACTGCAGATGTTCACCGACCGCGTCGAGGGCAACCTGCTGGCCGCGCACCAGGAGATCAACAAGCTGGCGCTGCTGTACCCGCCCGGCGACCTGTCGGCCGCGCAGATCGAAAGCGCCGTGCTGAATGTGGCGCGCTACGACGTGTTCAAGCTGTCCGAGGCCGTGCTGGCCGGCCAGACGCTGCGCGCACAGCGCATGCTGGCGGGCCTGCAGGCCGAGGGCGAAGCCGCCGTGCTGGTGCACTACACGCTGGCCGAAGACATCCGCGCCCTGAAGCGCGTGCGCGACGCCATGGACGCCGGGCGCCCGCTGCCGATGGCGCTGCGCGAGCAGCGCGTCTGGGGCCCACGCGAGAAGCTGTTCGAGCGCGTGCTGCCACGGCTGACCGCCCCCACGCTGGGGCGGCTGCTGCAGGCGGCGCACCAGGTCGACGGCATCGTCAAGGGCCTCAAATACCCGGACTGGCCCACCGATGGCTGGCAGGCCCTGCAGCGGCTGGCGCTGGCCCTGTGCCGCGTCTGCCGGCCGCCACCGGCCCGCTGAGCCCGTGCCCTCTGGGCGGCACCCTGGCAACTGCGTCAGAATCGCGCCCATGAACGCGCTGAACGTTGCCGAATACACGCAAACGCTGGGCCTGCAGGCCCGGCAGGCCTCTGCCGCCATGGCGCGCGCCTCTGCCGCCACCAAGAACCGCGCGCTGCGCACGCTGGCGCGCCTGCTGCGCGAGAGCACCGAGGCGCTGCAGATCGACAACGCCAGGGACATCGCCCGCGCCACAGCCGCCGGCCTGGCCGCGCCGATGGTCGACCGGCTCAAGCTCACGCCCAAGGTGCTCGACACCGTGGCCGAAGGCTGCGAGCAGCTGGCCGCCATGCCCGACCTGATTGGCGAGATCAGCGGCATGCAGCAGCAGCCCAGTGGCATCCGCGTGGGCCAGATGCGCGTGCCGCTCGGCGTCTTCGCGATGATCTTCGAGAGCCGGCCCAACGTGACCATCGAGGCCGCCAGCCTGTCGATCAAGAGCGGCAACGCCTGCATCCTGCGCGGCGGCTCCGAGGCCATCGAGTCGAACAAGGCGCTGGCCCGGTTGGTGCAGCAAGCGCTCGAAGAAGCCGGCCTGCCAGCCGATGCGGTGCAACTGGTGCAGACCACCGACCGCGATGCCGTGGGCCAGCTCATTGCCATGCCCGAGCATGTGGACGTGGTGATTCCGCGCGGCGGCAAGAGCCTGATCGAGCGCATCAGCCGCGAGGCCAAGGTCCCTGTCATCAAGCACCTGGACGGCAACTGCCATGTCTACGTGGACGACCCCTGCGACATCGCGATGGCCGTGACCGTGGCCGACAACGCCAAGACCAACAAGTACAGCCCCTGCAACGCCGCCGAGGGCCTGCTGGTCGCGCGCGGCGTGGCGGCGGCCTTTCTGCCGAAGATCGGCGCCGTCTACGCCGCCAAAGGCGTGGAGATGCGTTGCGACGCCGAGGCGGCGGCCATCCTAAGCACAGTGCCCGGCGCCCAGATCGTGGCCGCCACCGAGCAGGACTGGTTCGAGGAGTATCTCGCGCCCATCATCAGCGTGAAGATCGTCGACGGGCTGGACGCCGCCATTGCCCACATCAACCACTACAGCAGCCACCACACGGACGCCATCCTCACGCGCGACCACATGCATGCCCAGCGTTTCCTGCGCGAAGTCGATTCCGCCAGCGTGATGGTCAACACCAGCACGCGCTTTGCCGACGGATTCGAATACGGCCTGGGCGCGGAGATCGGCATCAGCACCGACAAGTTTCACGCGCGTGGTCCGGTCGGCCTGCTGGGCCTGACCTCCCTCAAATACGTCGTCCTGGGCAACGGGGAAGTGCGGAACTGACCGGCTCGCCCGGTACATCATGAGAATCATCATCCTGGGCGCTGGCCGTGTCGGCGAGAGCGTGGTCGACGGCCTGGTCTCCGAGCAGAACGACCTCACCGTCATCGATACCGACGCTGGTCGCCTGCGCGCATTGGAAGAACGCTACGACCTGCGCGGCGTGGTGGGCAACGGCATTGACCCCAGCGTGCTGGAGGAAGCCGGCGCCAGGGATGCCGACCTGCTGATCGCCTGCTCCGCGTTGGACGAGACCAACCTGGTGTGCTGCAAGGTGGCGCACCGTGTGTTCAACGTACCCACCCGCATCGCCCGCGTGCGCTCGAGCGCCTATGGCCACGGCAGCGCGCTGGTCGACAAGGAAGGCTTCGCCGTCGACCGCGTGATCTGCCCCGAAGAATCGCTCACGCGCTACATCTTCAAGCTGATCGAGTACCCCGAGGCGCTGCAGGTGCGCGAGTTCGCCGGCGGCCTGGCCTGCCTGGTCTCGGTGCGCGCCGTGGCCGGCGCGCCGCTGGTGGCGCACAGCATCGCCGAGCTGCGCGAGTGCGTGCCCGACGTGCCGATGCGTGTGGTCGCGATCTACCGCCGCTTCGCCGATGAGCCCGACCGCTTCATCGCCTGCGAAGGCTCGACCCGCGTGGAGCCCGGAGACGAGGTCTTCGTGCTGGCCGCGCGCAACGACATCCCCAACGTACTGCTGGCGCTGCACCGCGACGAACACCGGGGCAAGCGCCGCGTCGAACGCATCATGATCGCCGGGGGCGGGCGCGTCGGCACCCGGCTGGCGCTGGAACTGGCCAAGGCAGAGCCTGGCTACAACGTGAAGGTGGTCGAGGTGAACCCCGCGCGCTGCACCGCCCTGGCCAGCCTGCTGCCGCATGAGGTGCTGGTGCTGCAGGGCGACGCCACCGACGAAGACCTGCTCGAAGAAGAGAGCATCGAATCGGTCGACCTGTTCCTGGCGCTGACCAGCGACGACGAGAACAACATCATGTCCAGCCTGCTGGCCAAGCGCCTGGGCGCCAAGCGCGTGCTGGCGCTGATCAACCGGCGCAGCTATGCCGAGCTGATGCACGGCACGCAGATCGACATCGCGCTGTCGCCGGCGCAGACCATGATCGGCGAGCTGCTGGCCCACGTGCGCCAGGGCGATGTGCAGGCCGTGCACAGCCTGCGCCGCGGCGTGGCCGAGGCGCTGGAGATCGTGGCCCGCGGCGACCGCAAGACCTCGCGCGTGGTCGGCTGCAAGGTGCGCGACCTGCGGCTGCCGGCGCAGGCGCACTTCGGCCTGATCGTGCGCGACCTGCCCGACCCCCTGGCCATCCCGGCGTCAGACGGCGAGGCGGCGCACGCGCCGCAGGCCGCACCCCGCGTCATCATCCCGACCGGTGACACGGTGATCGAGAGCAACGACCACGTGGTGATCTTCGTGCCGCGCAAGCGGCTGATCCGCGAGGTCGAGAAGCTGTTCCGCGTGAGCGCCGCGTTCTTCTAAGCCGGCATGCGCGACGTATTTCCCGTCCTGCGTGTGCTGGGCGTCATGCTCAGCTTCATGGCGCTGGCCATGGCTTTGCCGATGGGCGTCTCCTGGGTCGCGCAGGATGGCGTGACCGACGCCTACGTGGCGTCCATGCTGATCACACTGGTGGTCGGCGGGCTGCTGTGGGGTGGCATGCGGCGCTTCAAACGCGAACTGCAGCCACGCCATGGCGTCATGCTGGTGACGCTGGCCTGGGTGCTGATGCCGCTGTTGGCGGCCGTGCCGATCATGCTGGCACTGCAACAGATCGGCCGGCCGATCACCTTCACGTACGCGTACTTCGAGGCCGTCTCGGGGCTGACCACTTCCGGCGGCACCGTGCTGTCGCAGCTCAACACACTGCCGGTGTCGCTCAACCTGTGGCGATGCTTCCTGCAGTGGGTGGGTGGCATGGGCATCCTGATCCTCGCGGTGGCGGTGCTGCCGCTGCTGGGGGTGGGTGGCGCGCAGCTGTTTCGGGCCGAGGCCGCCGGCCCGATCAAAGACAGCAAGCTCACGCCGCGTATTGCCGAGACGGCCAAGGGCCTGTGGGGGGTGTACGCCACGCTGTCGATTGCCTGCGCGATGGCCTACTGGGTGGCAGGCATGCCGCCGATGGAGGCCATCATGCACATGTTCACCACCGTGAGCCTGGGCGGCCTGTCGCCACACGACACCAGCTTCGGCTACTACCAGTCGCCGCTGCTCGAAGCCATCTGCGTGCTCTTCATGCTGTTCGCCAGCTGCAACTTCGCGCTGTATTTCAGCGCTGCGCGCAAAGGCAATGCGCGCGTCGCGCTGCGCGACCCCGAACTGCGCGCCACGCTGGCCGTGCTGATCGGGGGCGGGCTGCTGGCGGCCGCGTTGCTGTGGGCCAAGGGCGTCTACCCGCCGCTGGACGCCCTGCGCCATGGCATGTTCAACGTGGTCTCGATCGCCACCACCACCGGCTACGCTTCGCAGGACTATCTGCTGTGGCCGGTGTTCCTGCCCATCTTCATGCTGCTGCTGTCGGGCGTGGCGACCAGCGCTGGTTCCACCGGCGGCGGCATCAAGATGGTCCGCATGCTGATCCTGCTGCAGCAGGCGCGGCGCGAGATGCGCCGCCTGGTGCACCCGCGCGCGGTGCAGCCGGTGAAGCTGGGCCATGCGGTGGTCGACGCGCCGGTGATCTTCGCCGTGCTCGCCTTCATGCTGCTGTATGGCGCCACGGTGATCGTGCTGTCAATGGTGCTGCTGCTGACCGACCTGGACCCGGTCACCGCGTTCAGCGCCGTCATCGCCAGCGTCAACTGCATGGGGCCGGGGCTGGGCATCGTCGGGCCCACTTCCTCGTTCGCCGTGCTGACGGATTTTCAGATCTGGGTCTGCACGCTGGCGATGCTGATGGGGCGGCTGGAGCTGCTGAGCTTCATGGCCTTGCTGACGCCGTCGTTCTGGCGGCGCTGAGCGGCGCAGCCTCCCAGCTGCCCAGCCAGATCGCCCCACCGATCACGGCCGCATACACCGCCAGGCTCAGCGCCACCACGCCATAGAACGCCGTGGCCGGCGCCTGCAGCACCGACACACAGAGCCAGCCACCGACCGCCACCACCACCAGCCGCGCCAGGCTGCCGGCCAGCGGCCAGAACATGCGGCCTGCGCCCTGCGAGGCGAAGAACAGCGCCAGCCCCAGACCGAACAGGCCGTAGCCGCCGCCCACGATGCGCAGGTAGCTGGCGCCCAAGTCGCGGATGGTGGCGTCGGCGGTGAACAGGTTCATCCACAGCGCAGGAAAGACGGCCACGGTGAGGCCGATAGCGCCGGTGATCGCCGCCACCAGCGCGCCACCGATCCAGCTCACGCGCAACGCGCGCGCCGCCTGGCCTGCGCCCATGTTGGTGGCCACCATGGTGGTCAATGCGGTGCCGAAGCCGAACGCGATCGGCACCAGGATGTATTCGAGACGCGCCGCCACGCCATACCCGGCCAGCGCCGCCGTACCGTAGCTGCCGACCACAGCCGTGGCCACGGCAATCGAGGCATTGCTGATCACCGGGCTCATCGACGCCGGCAGGCCCACGCGCAGGATGCCCTGCAGCAGGCTCTTGCTGAAGCGCCAGGGCGCGCCCTGCAGGCGCACCGCGCCGTGGCGCCGCAGCAGGTGCACAGCCAGCACCAGCGCCGCGCCGATGTTGACGGCCAGCGTGCTCCAGGCCGCGCCGGCAATGCCCAGGGCCGGCACCGGGCCCCAGCCGAACACCAGCAGCGGGCACAGCAGCAGGTGCACCAGGGTGGTGGCCAGCAGGCCCAGCGAGGGCAGCAGCATGTTGCCGCTCCCACGCACGATGCCGGCCAGCACGTTGATGGCCCAGATGGCAGCGGCCCCGCCGAAGATCACGTTCGAATAGGCCAGCGCGGCTTCTAGCGCGGCGCCGCGCCCGCCCATCGCGCCATAGACCGTGCGGCCGAACAGCAGCAGCGCGCCCATAAACAACGCCGCCATGACCAGGGCCACCAGCAGCGCGTGCTGCGCCAGCCGGTTCGCATCCTCGCTGCGGCCTGCGCCCAGCGCGCGTGCCACGGCCGCCGTCGTCGCCCCGCCGATGCCGCCGGCCGACATCTGCATCATCAGCATGGACAGCGGCAGCACCAGCGCCACGCCGGCCAATGCATCCGGCCCCAGCAGGCCGAGGATGTAGCCGTCATAGCCGATCATGATCGTCATCGCGAACAGGCCGATGACATTGGGCGTGGCCAGGCGCAGCAGCGTGGGCAGCAGCGGCGCGTGCAGCATCTGCTGTGTGCGCGCGTTGGGCGCCTGCTGCGCGTGGCTTGCGGGCCGCGCCATGGGGGCGGCAGTGGCGGCGGTCATGGGGCCCCCGCTCAGCGCTCGACGGGCACCAGGTACACGCCGGGATGGGCCGACAGGCCCTGCTTGACCAGCCGCGTACCCTCGTCGCCCAGCACCTCCTCGGCGCCGGCCTGCAGCGCGTCGAAAGCCTGGCGCACGATGGCCTCGGGCGTGGACTTGGGGCTGTCGATGCCGCGCGTGAGATCGGTGTCGACCAGGCCCATGTGCAGGCCCAGCACCTGCGTGCCCTGCGCGCGCAGCTCGTGGCGCAAACCATTGGTCAGCGACCACGCGGCGGCCTTGGTCGAGCCGTAGACCGCCAGTTGCGGTGAGCTGATCCAGGCGGCGACCGAGAGCACATTCAGGATGGCGCCGCCCCCGTTCGCCGCGAGCACCGGCGCGAAGGCGCGGCACAGCAGCATCGGGCCGATCACGTTGGTCTCGTACTGCGCGCGCACGGCCTCGATGCTGCTGTCCAGAAAGCCGCCGAAGGTCGCCATGCCTGCGTTGTTGACCAGCAGCGTGAGGTCGCCGCAGCGCTGTGCGGCGGCGGCGACATCCTCGGGATTGGTGACATCGAGCCGGATCGCTTCGACGCCGGGCAGTGTGACGCTGGCCGGGTCGCGCGCACCGGCGTAGACCTTGCGGGCGCCGCGGGCCAGTGCCTCGCGGGCGAAGGCCAGGCCGATGCCGCGGTTGGCGCCGGTGATGAGGACGGTGGCGTTGTCGAGTTGCATGAAGTGCTCCTTGGGGTTGGTGCCGGCTGGCCGGCTTGCTGACATGATGAACGTCATATTGCAGGACCTGCAAATGCGTGCGGCTGCGCCATGCGGGTCAATGTGGCGCACCGTGGTCGTACTGCGCCAGCAGCAGGCGCCGGGTCTCGGCCAGCAGCGCGCGGCCTTCGGCGTTGTCGCCCAGCGCGCGCGCCAGCTGCAGGGCGCCCACCAGTTGGCCCGCCACGGCGCCGGCGTCGGCTGCCGCAATGGCGGGCAGCGCCTGCGTCACGGTGGCCATCAGCGCCCGCACGCGCAGTGCGGCGGCCTCGGCCACATCGGGCGCCTGGCGCGGCATTTCGGATGCCAGCGCGGCGACGGGGCACCCACGCTCGGGCGTGGCCAGATGCGCGTCCGACAAATACTGCTCCACCAGCGCACGGATGGGGCTGGCGCCGCGCGACTGGCGCAGCGCCAGGCCTTTGGCCATGCGCGCCGCGCTGTCTTGCCCGGCGTGGGCGATGGCCTCGCACAGGAGAGCATCGCGTGAAGCGAAGTGCGCGTAGAAGCCGCCGTGCGTCAGGCCCGACTGCTTCATGATGTCGGCCACGCCCACCCCCCAGAAGCCGGATTGCCGCATGACCCGCGCCGCGTTCTCGACGATGCGCTCGTGCGTGATCTGCTTGCGGCTGGGTGCTGTGTCCATGGGGCGAACAGTAGCACAAAATATGACGGTCGTCATATGAACTTGCCGAATGCGGCGTTGGCTGCTTGCTTTTCCAGGGCCGACACCCTATATCGCTAGGAGGCTGCCGGCTGGGGCATGCTCGACAGCCTCCTAGAATTCGCTCCATCAATAGCCAAGGGCCTACCGCATGGTTCCGCATCTCGTCACAGCGCTCAACGGCCCGATCAACGAACTCGAACAGCGCATCCTCGATTCCACGCCAGCCATCGAACGCTGGTTCCGCCTGGAATGGATGGAGCACACGCCCCCGTTCTACTGCTCAGTGGACATCCGCAATGCCGGCTTCAAGCTGGCGCCGGTGGACACCAACCTGTACCCGGGCGGCTGGAACAACCTGACGTCGGCCATGCTGCCGCTGGCGGTGCAGTCCGCCATGGCCGCGATCGAGAAGATCTGCCCCGAGGCCAAGAACCTGCTGTTGATCCCCGAGAACCACAACCGCAACAGCTTCTACCTGGCGAACGTCGCGCAGCTGCAACGCATCTTCCACATGGCCGGGCTGAACGTGCGCATCGGCTCGGTCGACCCGGACATCAAGGAGTCCACGACCATCGCCCTGCCCAATGGTGAAGCGGTCACGCTCGAGCCGGTGGTGCGCAACAAGCGCCGGCTGGGGCTGAAGAACTTCGACCCCTGCACGATCCTGATGAACAACGACCTGTCCGCCGGCGCGCCGGGCATCCTGGAAGAGCTGCACGAGCAGTATCTGCTGCCGCCGCTGCACGCGGGCTGGTCGGTGCGGCGCAAGAGCCGGCATTTCCAGAGCTACGAGGAACTGGCCAAGCGCTTCGGCAAGCTGCTGGGCATCGACCCCTGGCTGATCAACCCGATGTTCAGCAAGTGCGGCGAGGTCGACTTTCAGCACGGCGCTGGCCTGGATTGCCTGCAGACCAATGTGGACGCGCTGCTCGGCAAGATCCGCCGCAAGTACAAGGAATACGGCATCAACGAAAAGCCCTTCGTCGTCGTGAAGGCCGACAACGGCTCGCAGGGCATGGGCATCATGACCGTGCGCGACGTGGCAGACCTCGACGCGCTGACCGCCAAGACGCGCGACCGGATGGCCGCCGCCAAGGATGGCCAGTTGGCGCTGGACGTGATCATCCAGGAAGGCGTGCTGACGGCCGAACGCATGAACGACGCCGTGGCCGAGCCGGTGGTCTACATGATGGACCGCTACGTGGTCGGCGGCTTCTACCGCGTGCATGCCGACCGTGGCGTCGACGAGAACCTCAACGCCCCGGGCAGCCGCTTCGTGCCATTGGCGTTTGCCGAGAGTACGCACTTACCTCAGCCAGGCGTCAAGCCAGGTGCCAGCGCCCCGAACCGCTTCTACATGTACGGCGTGGTCGGCCGATTGGCCATGGTCGCGGCCAGTTACGAACTGGAAGCCACGGACCCGGACGCAGAAGTGTATTGACACGGGCTTGCGTGCAGTACGTAGTTGCTGCATCGCAACATGAGGTCCATGCACGGCCGTGCGCTGCTTGCAAGCCAGGGGCCGCGGCGCACAATGACCTTCCCACAAAAACGGCGTTGTCGCCCGCCCGCAGGCGGTGAGACGCGTGCCAGTGCAAAGCTCCAAATCCTCTAACCTCCCGGCGCTGACCCTGAGCGCCATCGGGGTCGTCTACGGCGACATCGGCACCAGCGTCCTGTACGCGGTCAAGGAAGTCTTCCACACCGGCCATGTGCCATTCACACACGCCAACATCTACGGCGTGCTGTCGATCCTGTTCTGGACGCTGACGGTCATCGTCTCGCTCAAGTACGTGGTGCTGGTGCTGCGCGCCGACAACGGCGGTGAAGGCGGCCTGGTCGCCATGCTGGCGCTGGCCTCGCAGTCGGTCAAAGACAAGCCCAAACTGCGCCAGGTGCTGCTGCTGGTGGGCATCTTCGGCACCTGTTTGTTCTACGGCGACGGCGTCATCACACCGGCGATCTCGGTGCTGTCCGCGGTCGAAGGGCTGGAGGTGGTCTCGCCGGCGTTCCGCAAGGCGGTGATCCCGCTGACGCTGGTGATTCTCTTCGTGCTGTTCTTCGTGCAAAAGCGCGGCACGGCCGGCATCGGCAAGTTGTTCGGGCCGCTCACGCTGGTCTGGTTCATCGCCATCGCGCTGCTCGGCATCTCGCACATCTGGCACCACCCCGAGATTCTGGGCGCGCTGAGCCCGCACCACGCGCTGCGCTTTCTGTGGAACAACCCGGGCACCAGCTTCATCATCCTGGGCGCCGTGGTGCTGTGCGTGACCGGGGCCGAGGCGCTCTACGCCGACCTGGGCCACTTTGGCAAGCGGCCCATCCGGCTGGCCTGGTTCGCCGTGGTGATGCCGTGCCTGACGCTGAACTACTTCGGCCAGGGCGCGCTGCTGTTGACCAACCCGGAAGCCGTCAAGAACCCGTTCTTCATGATGGCGCCGGAATGGGCGCTGCTGCCGCTGGTGGGCCTGGCCACCATGGCCGCGGTGATTGCCTCACAGGCGCTGATCACCGGCGCGTTCTCGGTCACCAAGCAGGTCATCCAACTGGGCTACCTGCCGCGCCTGCAGATCCAGCACACCAGCGTGAAGTCGGCCGGCCAGATCTACATGCCGTTCGTGAACTGGGGCCTGTTCCTGGCGATCGTGCTGGCGGTGGTGATGTTCAAGTCGTCCAGCAATCTGGCGGCGGCCTACGGCATCGCCGTGTGCACCGACATGCTGATCACCACGGTTCTGACCTTCTTCGTCATCCGCCACGGCTGGAAGTACCCGCTGTGGTTGTGCGTGATGGCCACCGGCGTGTTCTTCCTGATCGACTTCGCGTTCTGGGCATCGAACCTGATGAAGCTGTTCGACGGCGGCTGGTTCCCGCTGTTCATCGGCGGCCTGGTATTCACGCTGATGATCACCTGGCACGACGGCCGGCGCCTGATGAACGATGCGCTGCGCGCCGACGCCATCGACCTCAAGAGCTTTCTCGAATCGGTGTTCGTCAGCCCGCCCGCCCGCGTGGACGGCACGGCTGTGTTCCTGACCGCCGAGCCCGGCAGCGTGCCCAATGCGCTGCTGCACAACCTCAAGCACAACAAGGTGCTGCACGAGCGCAACATCTTCGTCACCGTGCGCAGCCACGAGCGGCCGTGGATCGGCATGGACAAGCGCCTGCAGATCGACGCGCTGGGCCACGACTGCTGGCAGGTGGTGCTGCACTACGGCTTCAAGAACGACCCCGACCTGCCGCGCGCCCTGCAACAGATGCGCACGCGCGGCTGCGAGATGGAGCCGATGACGACCAGCTACTTCCTCTCGCGCGACCTGGTCGTGCCCACGCTGGGCGGCGGCATGGCGCCCTGGCGCGAAAAGCTGTTCGCGCAGATGCACCTGAACGCCAGCGCGGCGGCGCAGTTTCTGAACCTGCCGAACAACGCGGTGGTGGAGCTGGGCTCCAAGGTTGAGATCTGAGCATCCAGGCGCCTGCCCGCCCCGCGCGCCCGTGCATGCGGGCGGCCGCCTTGACACTTTCCTGATACCGCCCGCGCGAGTCTCTACACCGTCCTGAGGCGTGCGTTCGCACACTGCCTGCATCGTGTTTTCGATTGCAGGAGTGATGCATGGATTTCGTCTGGATTGGCGCCATCGGGCTGCTGTGGGTGGCCGTGGCGGAGCTGGCCTTTGGCCTGTCAAAGCTCGATCGGGCACAGGAGCCGCAGCCGTGATCGCGCTCGAAGCCCTCTACGGCCTGGCCGGCCTCATTGCTGTGCTGCTGCTGGCCTACCTCGTCTACGCGCTGATCTGCGCCGAGGAGTTCTGAGGCCATGAACTCGCACGCTTGGGCCCTGCTGGGCCTGTATCTGCTGTTGCTGGGCCTGGCGGCCTGGCCCCTGGGCCGCTGGCTGGCCGCACTGTGCGAGGGCCGGTTGCCTGCCTGGCTGCAGCGCGCGGAAACACCGCTGCTGCGCATGGCCGGCGTGCAGCGCGAAACCTCGATGCAGTGGCGCGGCTACGCGCTCGCCGTGCTGGCTTTCAACCTGACTGGGGCGCTGGCGCTGTACGCGCTGCAACGCCTGCAGGGCGCGCTGCCGCTGAACCCTGCGGCCATGCCAGCCGTCTCGCCCGACTCGGCCTTCAACACCGCCATCAGCTTTGTCAGCAACACCAACTGGCAGGGCTACGCAGGCGAGTCCACGATGGGCCATCTGACGCAGATGCTGGGCCTCACCGTGCAGAACTTCTTGTCGGCCGCCACCGGCATCGCCGTGGCCTTTGCGCTGGTGCGGGGCTTCGCCGCGCGCGGTGAGGCAGTCGGCCACGGCGTCGGCAACTTCTGGGTCGATCTGCTGCGCGTCACGCTATGGCTGCTGCTGCCGCTGTCGTGCGTGCTGGCGCTGTTCTTCGTCGGCCAGAGCGTGGTGCAGAGCCTGGCCGCCAGCATCGAGGTGCAGACGCTGCAGGGCGCGGCCACGCAGACCATCGCCATCGGCCCGGTCGCCTCACAGGAGGCGATCAAGATGCTGGGCACCAACGGCGGCGGCTTCTTCAACGCCAACTCGGCGCACCCGTTCGAGAACCCCACGGCACTGGCCAACCTGGTGCAGATGCTGGCGATCTTCTGGGTTCCGGCGGCGCTGTGCTTCGCGTTCGGCCGCGTGGTCGGCGACATCCGCCAGGGCTGGGCGCTGCTGGCGGCGATGACGGCGCTGTTCGTGGCCGCCGTCGTGGTGACGACGTGGGCCGAAGCGGCGGGCAACCCGCTGCTGGCCGCGCTCGGAACTGACCCCGCGGCCGGCAATCTGGAGGGCAAGGAACTGCGCTTCGGCGTCGCCACCTCGGCGCTGTTCGCCGTCATCACCACGGCCGCATCGTGCGGCGCCGTCATCGCCATGCATGACGCCTTCACGCCGCTGGGTGGCATGGTGCCGATGGTGCTGATGCAGCTGGGCGAGGTGGTGTTCGGCGGCGTCGGCTCGGGCCTGTACGGCATGCTGGTGTTCGCCGTGCTGGCGGTGTTCATCGCGGGGCTGATGATCGGCCGCACACCGGAATACCTGGGCAAGAAGATCGAGGTGCGCGAGATGAAGCTGATCGCGCTGGCCATCCTCGTCACGCCGCTGCTGGTGCTGCTGGGCACGGCGCTGGCCGTGGCCACAGAGGCTGGCCGCGCCGGCATCGCCAACCCCGGCGCGCACGGCTTCTCGGAGATCCTGTACGCGCTGAGCTCGGCCGCCAACAACAACGGCAGCGCTTTTGCCGGCCTGTCGGCCAACACGCCCGTCTACAACGCGCTGCTTGGGGTGGCCATGTGGCTGGGCCGCTTCGGCGTGATCGTGCCGGTGCTGGCCCTGGCCGGTGCGCTGGCCAACAAGCAGCGATTGCCGGTGACGGCCGGCACCATGCCGACGCACGGGCCACTCTTCGTGGGCCTCCTGATCGGCACGGTGCTGCTGGTGGGGCTGCTCAACTACGTGCCGGCGCTGGCGCTCGGGCCGGTGGTCGAACACCTGATGCTGTGGAAGTGAGAACCGTCATGTCCAACCACCACAAGTCGTCAACGCTCTTCGACGGCGCGCTGCTGAAGCCGGCGCTGGCCGGCGCCCTCTCCAAACTGAGCCCGCGCGTGCAATGGCGCAACCCGGTGATGTTCATCGTCTACGTGGGCAGCATTGCGACCACGCTGCTGTGGCTGCAGGCACCGGGCGCGGCCGACGCCGGCTTCGTGCTGGCCGTGGCCCTGTGGTTGTGGTTCACGGTGCTGTTCGCCAACTTCGCCGAGGCGCTGGCCGAAGGCCGCAGCAAGGCGCAAGCCGCATCGCTGCGAGGCCTCAAGCGCGACACCTGGGCCAAGAAACTGGCCGCGCCGCGCCACGGCAGCGGCTTCACGCCCGAGCAGGCCAGCAACCTGCGCCTGGGCGACGTGGTGCTGGTCGAGGCTGGCGACACCGTGCCGCTGGATGGGGAGGTGATCGAAGGCGTGGCCTCGGTCGACGAGAGCGCCATCACCGGCGAATCGGCCCCCGTGGTGCGCGAATCCGGCGGCGACTTCTCTTCGGTGACCGGCGGCACGCGGGTGCTGTCGGACTGGCTGGTGGTGCGCATCACCGTGAACCCCGGCGAGTCGTTTCTGGACCGCATGATCGGCATGGTCGAGGGAGCCCAGCGCCGCAAGACACCCAACGAGACGGCGCTGACCATCCTGCTGGTGGCGCTGACCATCGTGTTCCTCGTCGTCACCGTCACGCTGCTGCCGTTCTCGCAGTTCAGCGTGCAGGCCGCCGGCGCCGGCACAGTGGTGTCGCTGACCGCTCTGGTCGCCCTGCTCGTCTGCCTCATCCCCACCACCATCGGGGGGCTGCTGTCGGCAGTGGGCGTGGCCGGCATGAGCCGCATGCTGCGGGCCAATGTGATCGCCACCTCGGGCCGCGCGGTCGAGGCCGCGGGCGATGTGGACGTACTGCTGCTGGACAAGACCGGCACCATCACGCACGGCAACCGCCAGGCTTCTGCGCTTCTGCCGGCGCCGGGCATCACCGCCATGCGGCTGGCGCGTGGCGCGCTGCTGGCCTCGCTGGCCGATGAAACGCCCGAGGGGCGCAGCATCGTGGTGCTGGCGCAGCGACAGCGCATCGATGGCGGCGCAGTCGAGCAGGCCGTCGAGGGCGCAATCGATGGCGCGCAGCCCGTGGCCTTCACGGCGCAGACGCGCATGAGCGGCGTCGACCTGCCGGACGGCACGGCCCTGCGCAAGGGTGCCGTGGAAGCACTGCGCCGCCATGTCGAATCGCTGGGTGGCCAGCTGCCGCCGGAAGTGGCGCGTGCCGCAGACGAGGTGGCGCGCCGTGGCAGCACGCCGCTGGCCGTGGCCGAAGGTGCGCGCGTGCTGGGCATCGTCGAGCTGAAGGACATCGTCAAGACCGGCATCCGCGAGCGCTTCGCCGAGCTGCGCCGCATGGGCATCCGCACCGTGATGATCACCGGCGACAACAAGCTCACGGCCGCCGCCATCGCGGCCGAGGCCGGTGTCGACGACTTCCTCGCCGAGGCCACGCCCGAGGACAAGCTGCGCCTGATCCGCGCCGAGCAGGCCGGCGGCAAGCTGGTGGCCATGACCGGCGACGGCACCAACGACGCACCCGCGCTGGCCCAGGCCGATGTGGCCGTGGCCATGGGCAGCGGCACCCAGGCCGCCAAGGAGGCCGCCAACATGGTCGACCTGGACTCCGACCCCACCAAGCTGCTGGAGGTGGTGGAGACCGGCAAGGCCCTCTTGATGACGCGCGGCGCGCTGACCACCTTCAGCATCGCCAACGATGTGGCCAAGTACTTCGCGATCCTGCCGGCCATCTTCGTCGGCACCTACCCGCAACTGGCCGCGCTGAACCTGATGCGGCTGGCCAGCCCCAACTCGGCCATCCTGTCGGCGGTGGTGTTCAACGCGCTGGTGATCGTGTTCCTGATCCCGCTGGCGCTGCGCGGCGTGCGCTTTCGGCCCGTCGGTGCGGCCGCGCTGCTGCGACGCAACCTGGCCATCTACGGCCTGGGCGGGCTGCTCGTGCCCTTTGTCGGCATCAAGCTGATCGACCTCGTACTGGCCGCTGTCGGCCTTGTTTGAAAGCCCACCCACCATGACCACAATCATTCGCCCCGCCCTGGTGCTGTTCGTGCTGCTGAGCGCGATCACCGGGTTCGTGTACCCGCTGGCCGTCACCGGCGCGGCGCAGGCCCTGTTCCCGCAGCAGGCCAACGGCAGCGTGGTGCTGAAGGACGGCAAGCCCGTCGGCTCGGCACTGATCGGCCAGCACTTCAGCGAACCACGCTACTTCTGGGGCCGGCCCTCGGCCACGGCCCCCACGCCATACAACGCGATGGCGTCGGGCGGCGCCAATCTCGGGCCGTTGAACCCGGCACTGGTCGATGCCGTGCAGGCCCGCGTGGCGGCGCTGCGCGCGGCCGACCCCGGCAACCAGGCCACCGTGCCGCTGGATCTGGTCACCACCTCGGCCAGCGGGCTGGACCCGCACATCAGCCCTGCCGCCGCGCGCTGGCAGGTGCCACGCGTGGCACGCCTGCGCGGCCTGGCGCCCGAGCGTGTCGAGCAGTTGGTCGCCCAGCACACCGAGGCGCCGTTGTGGGGCCTGCTGGGCGAGGCGCGCGTGAACGTGCTGGCGTTGAACCTGGCGCTGGACGCCGCAGCCCGCTGAGCACGCCATGGCCGAACTGCCCGAGTTCCTGTTGGCGCTGGCCGCCCTGTTCATGCCCCTGGCCTGCGCCTGGCTGATCGTGCGGCATGGCGAGCGGCGTCGGCGCGGCCGCCGGCCGCCGCTGCGCTAACCTGCGGCGCTCGATGACCGACCCCGTCCGCCCCGATCCCGATGTGCTGCTGGCACAGCTGCACGCTGACGCAGCGCGCGGCCAGCGCGGGCGCTTGCGCATCTACTTCGGGGCCAACGCCGGTGTCGGCAAGACCTGGGCCATGCTCACCGCCGCGCAGGGCGCCCTGGCGGCGGGCCGTGACGTGGTGATCGGCGTGGTCGAAACCCATGGGCGCAGCGAGACGGCGGCGCTGGTCACCGGCCTGCCAGCCTTGCCCCTGCGCAGCGTGCCGCACCGTGGCAATGCGCTGCGCGAGTTCGATCTGGACGCCGCACTGGCGCGCCGGCCCGAGGTGCTGCTGGTCGACGAGCTGGCGCACCACAACGCCCCCGGATCGCGCCATGCCAAGCGCTGGCAGGATGTCGAGGAACTGCTGGCCGCCGGCATCGAGGTCTGGTCCGCGCTGAACGTGCAGCACCTGGAAAGCCTGAACGGCACAGTGGGCGCCATCACCGGTATCCGCGTGCACGAGACCGTGCCCGACAGCGTGCTCGACGACGCCGACGAAGTGGTGCTGGTCGACGCCACGCCCGACGAACTCGCGGCGCGGCTGGCGGCCGGCAAGGTCTTCCTGCCCCAGCAGGCCGAGCGCGCCGCGCAGCACTTCTTTCGCAAGGGCAACCTGATCGCGCTGCGTGAGATCGCCCTGCGCCGCACGGCCGAACATGTGGAAGACGACGTGCGCGACTGGCGTGTGGAGCAGTCCGGCGTACCACCGGCCGCCTGGAACACCTCGGGCGCCATCCTGGCCGCCGTCGGCCCCGGTGAAGGCGCGGCGCAGACCGTGCGCGCTTGCGCGCGCCTGGCCGGCCAGCTCAACGTGCGCTGGCATGCCGCCTATGTGGAGACACCGGCGCTGGCCCGCCTGCCGGCCGCGCAGCGCGACCGCATCCTGGCCGTGCTGCGCCTGGCCGAGGAGTTGGGCGCCGAGACCGCCGTTTGCACCGGCCAGGACGTCGCGGCCGAACTTGCGGCCCAGGCGCAGCGGCTCAACTGCGCCACGTTGCTGATTGGCCGCAGCACGGCAGCGCGCTGGCGCTCGCCGCTGGCCAGGCCACTGGCAGAACGACTTGCGCGCGCGGCACCGGCGCTGGACCTCGTCAGCGTGGCCCACACCGCCAGCGCGCGGCGCCTGGCGCGCACGCCGGTGCCGACCGATGAGGCCGACCCCGCCGCTGCGCGCTGGCCCGGCTACGCCTGGGCAGCCGCCGCCTGCGTGGCCGTGACGCTGCTGGCAGCGCCGCTGGCAGGCCGGCTGGAGCTGAGCAACATCGTCATGCTGTTCCTGCTCGGCGTGGTCGGCGTGGCCTGGCGCTTCGGCCGCGGGCCGGCAGCTTTCGGCGCAGCGTTGAATGTGTTGGTCTTCGACTTCTTCTTCGTCGCGCCGCAGCTGTCCTTCGCGGTCAGCGATGTGCAGTACCTGCTGACCTTTGCCGTCATGCTGGGCGTGGGTCTGCTGGTGGGCCAGCTGACGGCCGGCCTGCGCTTTGCGGCCCGCGTGTCGGCCAGCCGCGAGCGCCGTGCGCAGTCGTTGTTCGAGCTGACGCGTGAGCTGTCTGCCGCGCTGCAGAGCAGCCAGGTCGCGGCCCTGGGCGCCGCCGCCGTGCAGCGCCACTTCGGCGGCGAGGCGCTGGTGCTGGTGGCCAATGCGGCCGAGCAACTGGTGCTGCCGCCCGAACCACCTGCAGGCTTCGATGCCAGCGTGGCGGACTGGACCTGGCGCCAGGCACAGCCAGCCGGCCTGACGACAGGGACGCTGGCGGCCCAGCCCTGGCACTACGTCCCGCTGAAGGCGCCGATGCGCGTGCGCGGCGTGCTGGCGCTGCGCCCGGCCCAGCCACGCTGGCTGTTGATCCCGGAGCAGGCACAGCAGCTGGACACGCTGGCGCGGCAGATCGCGATCGCCATCGAGCGCGTGCACTACGTCGAGGTGGCGCAGCAGGCGGTGCTCGACATCGAATCCGAACGCCTGCGCAACGCGCTGCTCAATGCCCTGTCGCACGACGTACGCACGCCGCTGACGGCGCTGATCGCGCTGGCCGAGTCGCTGCGCGGCCTGCCCGTCGCCGAGCAAGGCCCGGCCGCCGATGCCATCGTGGCCCAGGCCCACGCGCTGCACGCGCTGGTCAGCAATCTGCTGGACATGGCGCGGCTGGAGAGCGACATGCACCTGCGGCGCGATTGGCAGTCGATCGAAGAACTCGTGGGCGCAGCCATCCGCGCGGCGCAGCCGGCCCTGCGCGGTGCGTCCGTGCACACTGCGCTGCCGGCCGACTTGCCACTGGTGGAGTGCGACGCCGTGCTGATGGAGCGCGTGCTGGTGAACCTGCTGGAAAACGCCGTGCGCTATGGCGCGCCGCCCTTCCTGGTGGCCGCGCAGGCCTTGCCGCAAGCCCTGCAGCTCAGCGTGCGCGACCATGGCCCCGGCCTGCCGCCAGCACTGCACGGCCGCGCGCACCAGCTGTTCGACAAGTTCACGCGCGGCCAGCCCGAATCCGCCACGCCCGGGGTGGGCCTGGGCCTGGCGATCTGCAAGGCCATCGTGCAGGCGCATGGCGGCGAGATCAGCGCCCACGATGCGCCGGGCGGTGGCGCAGAATTCCGCATCACCCTGCCACGCCGCGAACCACCGGCGCTCCCTGCATGAAACCCATGCCCGTTGCCATCGTCATCGAGGACGAGCCGCAGATCCGCCGCTTCGTGCGCAGCGCGCTGGAGGCGGAGGGCTGGCAGGTGCACGAGGCCGGCACGCAGCGCGAGGGGCTGGCGGCGGCTGGCACGCGCCAGCCCGATCTGCTGGTGCTGGACCTGGGCCTGCCCGATGGCGACGGCCTGGCGCTGATCCGCGATGTGCGTGGCTGGTCGGCCGTGCCCATCATCGTGCTGTCGGCCCGCAGCGACGAGGCCGACAAGATCGCCGCGCTGGACGCCGGCGTCGACGACTACCTGACCAAGCCCTTCGGCACCGGCGAGCTGCTGGCCCGCGTGCGCGCCAACCTGCGCCGGCCCCGCGCGCCGGCTGGCGACGGGGTCGATGAGGCGCTGTTGCGATATGGCGAAGGTGAGGGGGTGGTCGAGCTGGACCGCGCGGCCCGCGTCGTGCGGCGCGCAGGGCAGGAGGTGCATCTCACGCCGACCGAATACCGCCTGCTGACCGTGCTGGCAGCGCAGCCCGGCCGCGTACTGACGCAGCGCCAGTTGCTGCGCGAGGTCTGGGGGCCCAGCCACGTGGAACACAACCACTACCTGCGCGTGTACATGGGCCAGTTGCGCGCCAAGCTGGAGGTGGACCCGGCGCAGCCGCGGCATTTGCTGACCGAGACCGCCGTGGGTTACCGGCTGGTCACCTGAAGGCAAAAAAGGCCCGCGCCTTGCGGCGCGAGCCCTTCATGCAGCGTGAGCGCCTGACGCTCAGACTTCGCCGCCCACCAGCTGACCGTGACGCACGGCATAGACCGCTTCGGCGCGCACAGCGTCGCGCGTCAGGTTGCTCTTGGCCGAGGCCACAGCACCGATGTCGGCGCCTTCGCCCACTTCAGGCAGCGCGTCGTTGCGCTGGGCCTGCAGATACTCGGCCTGCACGGCAGAGCGGCTCAGCGTGCTGACCGAGGCCACCGGCGCAGCCGGCACGTAGCCCACTTCGCCGCTGGCGTTGTCGGCTGCAAAACTGGGAGCGGCGGCAAATGCGGCAGCGGCGATGAGGGCGGTGGTGAAGAGCTTGTTCATGGTGATTTCCTTCGATGCATGTTGACAAATCCGGGCAGGGCGGGCCACTTGCCCGTCTCGTCCAGCCTCGGTGAGTCGTCTACTTGGATACGGCTCATCGATGGGATGAACTGTAGAAGTTGGAGCACCAAAGAAAAATAGCCCGTGGCCGAACTGACCGTTTCGGATCTGGCAACAGTGCTGCGGCTCACCACGGGTGCGGCCCATTGCTCGGTGGTCAACCTACAGCCGGTTCAGCCCCAGCAACGCGGCATGCTGCAGCAGCATGATGGTCTTGCCGTCGGCGATGGCGCCTGCCGTGATCATCTCCAGAGCGACGGCCAACGGGATCTCCATCACCTCGATGTCTTCGCCCTCGGCGATGTCACCGCCACCGGGGCCGACACGGTCGCTGTCCTCGTATTCGGCGACGAAGAAGTGCAGCTTCTCTGTCACCGAGCCAGGACTCATGTAGGCCTCGAACAGCCTGCGCGGCGTGCGCACGGCGAAGCCCGTTTCCTCCTGCGCCTCGCGGCGGATGCAGGCCTGCGGATCATCGCCGTCGAGCAGGCCGGCGCAGGCCTCGATCAACAGGCCGTCCGAGCAGCCGTTGACGTACGCCGGAAAGCGGAACTGCCGCGTCAACACCACCGTGCCACGCGCGGCGTTGAACAACAAGAGCACGGCCCCGTTGCCACGGTCATAGGTCTCGCGCGACTGGCGCTGCCACTGGCCATCGCGGCGCTGGTAGTCGAACAGCGTCTTCTTCAGCAGGAACCAATCGTCCGACAGCACGCGCTCCTCGACCACGCGCACGCGCGCGTTCGCCGCCAGCACCGCCGCGCCGCTCACGACCGTGCTCCCGTGTCCATGCGCAGTGGCAGTTCCTGGACATCGAAGACCACCGGCAGGCCAAGCGCCCGGGCGCGGGCCACGTCCTGGTCGGCCCCGCGCGAGGCGCCCGGGATGCGCAGCACGGCGTCGCAGCGCGCCAGCAGCCGGTGGGCGACTGGGTACTGGTAGGCGTCGAACACCGCATCGCCATGCGCGCGGCCGCCCGCCGCATGGATGATTGGCAGCGCGACCCACTCGCTCACCATCGGCACATGGCCTCTGGCATACACGGGCAGGGCAAAGCTCTCCAGGCGCGCGCGGTTGGCGGCGACCTTTTTGGGGTCGCCGTCGGTGCCCGACATGTAGGGGCCGGCAATGAGCACCAGCAATGGCTTCGCGAGGTCGTGCAGGATGGAATCGGTTGTAGGCATATTTGCGTAGTTTCGTGCAACTTCGTGCAATCATAAGAGCCACCGCCTGCAAGTGCAAGCGAGAATCCCGCACCACGACACCGCCCCAACGACAGCATCATGTTGACCGTCCAGCGCAAAAAGCTCCTCCTTACGCGCCTCGCCGCGCAGGGCCAGATCGTCGCCAAGGACCTGGCGCACGAACTCGGCATCTCGGAGGACACGATCCGCCGTGACCTGCGCGAACTGGCCCAGGCCGGCCAGTTGCAGCGCGTGCACGGCGGCGCGCTGCCGGCGTCGGCGGCCGTGGGCGACCTGCGTGTGCGCGAGCAGGTGTCCCCGCAGGACAAGGCCGCGCTGGGGCGCTGCGGCGCAGCCATGGTGCAGCCGGGCCAGGTCGTCATCCTCGATGGTGGCACCACGGCCATCCAGATCGCGCGGCACCTGGACCGCGCGCTGCGCGCCACCTTCGTCACGCACAGCCCCAACGTGGCCGTGGAGTTGGCCGCGCATCCGCATGTGGAGATCATCATGCTGGGGGGCAGGCTGTTCCGGCACTCCATGGTCAACGTGGGGGCGGCCGTGATCGACGGCGCCTCGCGCCTGCGCGCCGATGTCTACTTCATGGGCGTCACAGGCGTGCACCCCGAGGCCGGGCTCAGCACGGGCGACGCCGAAGAGGCCGCCGTGAAGCGCGCGCTGCACGAGCGTGCGGCCGAGACGGTGGTGCTGGCCTCGGCGGAAAAACTGATGGCCGCCTCGGCCTTCGTCGTGGCGCCGCTGCAGGCGCTGAGCATGCTGGTGGTGCCGAAGGCCACGACTGCGCGCACGCTGCGGGCCTTGCGGGCGGGCGGGGTCGAGGTGCGCAAGGCGGGCTGAGGGCGCCGCACTGGCAGCGTGCGCGCCTGCCCTGCGTCGGCGTCAGGTGGGCGTGTCGGCGTCTCGGTAGAAGGCCTCGACCTTGCCCTTCAACTTGATCAGCAGCGGCTTGCCCTTGCGGTCCACGGTCTTGCCGGCGGCCACCTTGATCCAGCCTTCGCTCAGGCAGTATTCCTCGACATCGGAGCGCTCCTTGTCGTTGAAGCGGATGCCGATGTCGTGCTGGAACACGGCGGCCACATGGTGCGGGCTGCGCGGGTCGACGGACAGGTGGTCGGGCAGCGGCGGGCGGGGGGAAATTTCTGCGTTCATGGGGCGTGATTAGACCGCGAGTCGCGGCACGCTCACACCAGCACGCGCCGCAACGCGCGCACCCGTTGCCACACCTGCGCCTGCGTGCCGGCCACTGCCATCATCTGCATGCAGCGCTCCAGCCAACCGGTGCGCGCCTGCATGCGCTCGATGGCGCGCAGCAGGTCACGGCGGATGGACGCACCGTACGCCCCTTCCGCCTTGGCGACGGCCTGGCGCAGCAGCGGCAGCCTGGGCTGCAGCATGGCCAGGTCGATCAGGTCGCGGCTGAACACGCCGTCATCTGGCCAGCGGTCGGAGTTCGCCAGCAGCTTGCTCGTCGCCATGTCCAGGCGCGTCAGCGTGGGCACGCCACACAGCACATCGGCCTTGCCCGGTGTATCGAGCGTGATGCGGGCCTCGAACACGATCTCCATCTTGATCGGCTGCCCGTCCGCCACGATGCGCGTACGGATGCCGTACTGGTCGGCCCGCAGCTCACCGGCCTGCACGAGCGGCACAGACTGCGCCCGGGTGATGGCCGACAGGCCTTGCCCACCGGTCAGCGCCTGCCGCAACTGGCGGTACGCGGCGAGGTCGCTCACCAGGAAATCGATGTCCACCGACTCGCGGTATTCGCCGCAGCACAGCGCGATGGCCGTGCCGCCACCGAACAGGCACTGCCGTTCTCGCAACGCCGCACCATCGAGCGATTGCAAGACCCGCGCAATTCGCTGGTGGTGCGGCCGCTCAAACAACGGGCTGCCCCACAGGCGCATCGCCCAGGGCCAGGCGCAAGGCGTCGATCAGGTCGCGTTCGTCCGCGCCCAACGTCGCACTGTCCAGATGGCGGGCATTGCGTTCATAGATGCCCAGTGCCTCGCGCGGTGTCAGCACCTGGGGGCCATGCACCTGCCACGCGAGCTGCTGCAGCCAGGGGTAGTCGGCGATGTGGATGCGCGCCGGCAGCCAGCCGGTGCGCGAGGGCGCATGCGCGGCCGTCGCGTCGCGCGTCTGCACTGCAGCCGCAAGACCCAGCACCGTCAACACCTGCCAAGCCGCGCCGAGCGTGACCGAAGGCTCGCCCTTCTCGATGCGGTGCAGCGTCGGCCGCGAGATGCCCGCAGCTTCTGCCGTGGCCACCGCGCTGAGGCCCAGTGCCTTGCGCCGCTGGCGCACGGCGGCGCCCATGGCGACGAGAGCGTCGGTCGCCTGCAATGTCGAGGGCGGAGCAGAAGCGGGCATTTGTGATTCTCATTATTTACAAAACGTCCAATTTGTCAATTTTGAGAAACACTTTTGCTGCTCTACTACTCTCAGAGCCGCATCAACACCTTCTCCCCCGTCGCCTGTTTGCCATACACGCCAATGGCCTCCAGCGTCAGCGCCTGCGCCATCGTGACCTCGCGCGTGTAGTGGCTGGCGAAGGTGGTGGTCAGCTCGGCAGCCACGCGGGATTTCAGCTCCTGCACGCGGTGCGCGCCGACCTTCTGCAGGAAGGGGAACAGCAGCCAGCCGCCCACGCTCCAGGCCATGCCGAAGCCGCGCGCCAGTTCGATGGGGCTGCGGTCCAAGCTGCCGTAGACGTAGACCTGTTTGTGCGTGGCCGAGCCGTAGCGGCTGTACTCGGCCGCCTTGCGTGCGATGGCCGCTTCCATGGCGACGAGGATCTGGCCGGCCAGCTGGCCGCCGCCGATGGCGTCGAAGGCCAGCGTGGCGCCGGTGGCGGCAATGGCGTCGGTCAGCTCGGCCATGAAATCGGGTGACTGGCTGTCCACCACATGCTGCGCGCCCAGGCTGCGCAGCAGCGCGGCCTGCTCGGGCTTGCGCACGATGTTGACCAGACCCACGCCGTCCTTCAGGCAGATCTTGTTCAGCATCTGGCCCAGGTTGGAGGCCGCCGCCGTGTGCACCAGCGCGCTGTGACCCTCGCGCCGCATGGTCTCCACCATGCCGAGCGAGGTCAGCGGGTTCACGAAGCACGAGGCGCCCTGCGCGGCTGTCGTGCCCTCGGGCAAGGGCAGGCACTGCGCGGCCGGCATGGCGCGGTATTCGCTGTACATGGCGCCGCCGATGAGGGCGACCTTCTTGCCCATCAGCGCCTGCGCGGCGGCGGACGTGCCGGCCGCCACAACCGTGCCCGCGCCCTCGTTGCCCACGGGCATGGATTGGCCCAACCGGGCGGCCATCGCCGCCATGGCGGCAGGCGGCACGGTGGCCGTGATGACGGGCCGCTCGGCCGTGCCCGAGGCCTGCGCCGTGCGCATGTCGGCGCCGCCGAACAGCAGGCCCAGATCCGACGGGTTCAGCGGCGCGGCTTCCATGCGCACGATGACGTCCTCCTCGTGCGTGGGCTCGGGCACGGGCACCTCGGCGAGCGAGAGTTCCAGCACGGCATCGGGGCGGATCAGGGAGCGCAATTGCAAGGACATGGGCAAGGGCATGGCGGGCTTTCAGTTGGACGTTCAGACGGGTTCGGGGCAGTATAGAAACGCCCGATTCGCCCCGGGCCGGCGGGCACAATCGCGCGCCATGCGGTTCCTCAAAGACCTGAGCCTGCCAGCGTTCACGGCTGGTTTCGTCGCCGTCCTGGTCGGCTTCACGAGCTCGGTGGCCATCGTGTTCCAGGCCGCGCTGGCCTTTGGCGCCACGCCCGAGATCATCAGCTCGTGGATGTGGGCGCTGGGCCTGGGCATGGGCCTCGCCACGGCCATCCCCTCGCTGATCCTGCGCATGCCGGTCATGATCGCCTGGAGCACACCGGGCGCCGCCGTGCTGGCCGTGGCCGGTGCGGGCTATGGCATGGGCCATGCGGTGGGCGCCTTCATGCTGTGCGCCGCCGCCATCGCCCTGGCCGGCATGACGGGCTGGTTCGAACGCGTCATGAACCGCATCCCGATGGCGATTGCTTCGGCGCTGCTGGCCGGCGTGCTGGCCCGCTTCGGGCTGGAGGCGTTCCTGGCCGCCAAGACCGCGCTGGGCCTGGTGCTGCTGATGCTGGGCGTGTACCTGCTGGGCCGGCGCCTGCTGCCGCGCTACGCCGTGCCGTTGACGCTGCTGGCGGCCATCGTCTACTGCGCGCTGCGCGGTGAGCTGGCCTGGTCGGGCGTGCAGTTCGCGCTGGCGGTGCCGGTGTTCGTGATGCCGCAGTTCAGCTGGCAGGCGGCCATCAGCCTGGCGGTTCCGCTGTTCGTCGTGACCATGGCGTCGCAGAACCTGCCGGGCGTGGCGGCGATCCGCGCCTCGGGCTATGGGCGCATGCCGATCTCGCCGCTGATCACCATGAGCGGCCTGGCCACGCTGGTGCTGGCGCCGTTCGGCGCGTTCGCACTGAACCTTTCGGCCATCACGGCCGCCATCTGCATGGGCCGCGAGGCGCATGAAGATCCGGACAAGCGCTACACGGCCGCCGTCAGCTGCGGGCTGTTGTATGTGCTGATCGGCATCTTCGGCGCCACCGTCACCGGGCTGCTGACGGCCTTTCCGCGCGAGCTGGTGGCGGCCATCGCCGGGCTGGCGCTGCTGGGCACCATCGGCAACGGGCTGGCCATGGCCATGCACGACGAGAAACATCGCGAAGCGGCGCTGATCACCTTCCTCGTCACGCTCAGCGGTGTGGTGATCGCCGGCATCGGCTCGGCCTTCTGGGGCGTGGTGGCCGGCGCCGTGGCGCTGTTTGTGCAACAGTACGGCCCTTCCCGAACGCCCAGGCCATGACCTCCATGAACATCCTCTTCGTCGCCGATCCGTTGGCAGATTTCAAGATCTACAAGGACACCACCTTCTCGATGATGCGCGAGGCCCATCGACGCGGTCACCGCATCACGGTCTGCGAGCCGCGCCAGATCAGCTGGCGCACCGGTGGCCTGGTGCAGGCCCAGGTGCGCGAGATCACGCTGACCGGCGAGCCCGACGCGTGGTTTCGCGAGACCGCCACGCCGATCAAGGCCTTGAAGGAATTCGACGCCGTGCTGATGCGCAAGGACCCGCCGTTCGACAGCGAGTTCTTCTACGCCACGCACCTGTTGGAGCAGGCCGAGCGCGAAGGTGCCCGCGTCTTCAACAAGCCGGCCGCGCTGCGCGACCACCCGGAAAAGCTGGCCATCATGGAGTTCGCGCAGTTCACCAGCCCCACGCTGGTGACCCGCAGCGCGGCCGACGTGCGCGCCTTCCACGCCGAGCACCACGACATCATCCTGAAGCCGCTGGACGGCATGGGCGGCATGGGCATCTTCCGCGTGAAGGCCGACGGGCTGAACCTGGGCTCCATCGTCGAGACGCTGAACAAGGACGGCGCCGAGACCATCATGGTGCAGCGCTTCGTGCCCGAGATCACGCAGGGCGACAAGCGCATCCTGGTGATCGGCGGCAAGCCGGTGCCGTTCTCGCTGGCGCGCATTCCGCAGGGCTCGGAAGTGCGCGGCAATCTGGCAGCAGGCGGCAAGGGCGTGGCGCAGCCGCTCTCGGCACGCGACCTGGAAATTGCAGAAGCCATCGGCCCGGTGCTGGCCGCGCGCGGCCTGCTGCTGGTGGGGCTGGACGCGATCGGCGACTGCCTGACGGAAGTGAACGTGACGAGCCCGACCTGCTTCCAGGAGATCACGGAGCAGACGGGGTTCGATGTGCCGGCGATGTTTGTCGATGCGCTGGAGGCGGCGCTGGCGACATAGAACCGCTTCAGTGGTAGTCGCTCTCGCGCTGATGGCGGACCGCACCGATCAGCACGACCTGCGCATCCCGGATCTCGAACATGGCCACGTAGCCAGTCGCGCCGAAAGGAATGATGAGTTCGCGCACGAAGGCGCCGTCGCCGACCTTTCTGCAGCTGAAGGGTGTCAGTTCCAGCACACGGCAAGCAGTGCGGATGGCGTCGATGGCGCGGGCCGCAATCTCCAGATCGCCTGTCGCACTGTGCAGCGCACGCTCCGGCACATGGTCGAACAGCCTCTGGAGATCGTCTTCGGCCTCGCGGCTGAAGATGACCTGAAAACTCATGCGCGCTTGGCTTTGCGGGCTACGGCCAGCTTCGCTTCGAGCTTGGCAATCACGGCGTCGGCCGCAATGCCGTCGTTCGCCATGGCCGTTCGCGCGATGGCCGCGAGGCCGCGGCGGATGAATTCGGAGTGCTCACGCCGACGCGTCACTTCTGCGCGGACGGCCGTCTCGACCAGCCCCGCCATCGTTTCTCCCTGAAGCAAGGACTGCTCGATTTCGTCGCGAAGTTGCGGCTCGATCCGAACCGGGGGGATGGTGGCGGTCTTCATGTCCGCAGATCGTATTGCCGATGCGATACAAAAGTCGCCCTGCCCACTGCACTACGCCTGCGCACGAAAGTGCCGCTCGATCTCCTCCACCGTGCCCAGCAACAGCGGCCGCACATCCCGCATGAACACCTCCGCCGGCATCGCGCTCGGCCCGGCCGCGCTGAGCACCATCAGCGGCAGCCCCTTGCCGACGCGCACCGGCGCCGCAATCGCATGCACCTCGCTGCGCCAGTCGCCGAACGAGCAGCAGCACCCGTGCTGCGCCAGATCGCCCGCCGCCTGCGCGATGCCCTGCTCGATGCGCGGCCAGCCGGCGGGGTCGAGCGCGCGGATGCGGTCCTCCAGCCCCCGGCGCGCGCCGGGCTTGGCGGCGGCCAGGTAGGCGCGGCCCATGGCCGAGACCGCCAGCGGAATGCGCGAGCCGATGTTCAGGCGCAGCGTGACGATGGAATCGCTGCGGCAGGTTTCCATGTAGAGCATGGACATGCCGTCGCGCAGGCCCAGCGCGATCAGGCATTGCGTGGCGTTGGCCAGCTTCTGCATCAGGGGGCGGCTGACCTCCTTGGCATCCAGCCGCGCCAGGGTGGTGCCGCCCAGCGTGAGCGTGGCCATGCCCAGGCGGTAGCGGCCCTCCTCGGCCACGTGGTGCAGAAAGCCGAGCTTGGTCAGCGTGTACGTCAGGCGCGTGACGGTGGACTTGGGCAGAGCGCAGCGCTCGGCCAGGTCCTGGTTGCCCAGCCGTTCCTCGCCCGAGGCGAAGCACTGCAGTACCTTGAGGCCGCGCGCCAGCGCTTCGACGAAATGCCGGTCTTCCTTGGCGTTGGGCGTCGGCGCGGGCGCCGGGCTGGCGCGGGGCACGCGCTTCAGGCGCGCAGCAGGCCGGCCAGGCGCTGCGCGATGAGCGTTTCGGCCTCGCGCATGATGCGCGCGACGAGATCGGCGACAGTGGGGATGTCGTGGATCAGGCCGGCCACCATGCCGCAGCTCCAGGCGCCGGCGTCGAGTTCGCCCTGCTGCATCACCCGGGGGTAGATGCCCGCGACCTGCTCGTGGATGTCCTCGATCTTCAGCGCCTCGCCCCGCTCGCGCTCGATCTCCAGCAGGCGCTGCACGCCCGCGTTGTCGAGCACGCGTTCGGTGTTGCGCAGCGACCGCATGATGAGCCGCGTGTCGAGCTCGGACGCAGCCACGATGGCCTGCTTGACCTTGTCGTGCACGGGCGCCTCCTGCGTGGCGATGAAGCGCGTGCCCATGTTCATGCCCTCGGCGCCCAGCGCGAGGGCGGCCACCAGGCTGCGGCCGTCGGCCATGCCGCCGGAGGCGACGAACGGGATCTTCAGCTCCTCGGCCGCGCGTGGCAGCAGGATGAAGTTGGGCACGTCGTCCTCGCCGGGGTGGCCGCCGCACTCGAAGCCGTCCACGCTCACCGCGTCGCAGCCGATCTTCTCGGCCTTCAGCGAATGCCGCACCGAGGTGCATTTGTGGATGACCTTGATGCCCGCCGCCTTCAACGCCGCCATGTGGGCCTCGGGGCTGCGGCCTGCCGTCTCGACCGCGCGCACGCCGCCTTCGGCAATCGCGGCGATGTACTCGGCATAGGGCGGCGAGCTGAAGGTCGGCAGGAATGTGAGGTTCACGCCGAAGGGCTTGTCGGTCATTTCCCTGCAGCGGGCGATTTCGCGCGCCAGCAGCTCGGGCGTGCGCTGCGTGAGCCCGGTGATGATGCCCAGGCCGCCGGCGTTGGAGACAGCCGCAGCCAGCTCGGCCAGGCCGACGAAGTGCATGCCGCCCTGGATGATGGGGTGTTCGATGCCGAACAGTTCGGTGATGCGTGTGCGCATGGTGGGTGTCTCAATCCGGGTTGGGTTGGGCGCGTTGCGCGGCGATCTCGTCCTCGACGGCACGCAGGCGGTCCTTGCCGAAGAACATCTCGCTGCCGACGAAGAAGGTGGGCGAGCCGAACGCGCCGCGCTCGTAGGCGGACTGCGTGTTGGCCAGCAGCTGCTGCTTGACCTCGGCGTCCTGCGTGGCCGCGAAGAGGGCGGCCGATGGCAGATGGGCCGCCTCCAGCGCGGGCGCCACGACCTGCGGGTCGGCCATGTTCAGGCTCTGCTCCCACATGCAGGCGAACACGGCATCGACATACGCCTCGAAGCAGCCCAGCCGCTGCGCCGCGACAGCGCCGCGCATGATCAGCAGCGTGTTCACCGGGAAGAAGCTGTTGAAGCGGTAGGCCGTGAGCCCGTGCGCGGCGATGAAGCGGCGCATCTCCAGTGCGTCGTAGGCGCGCTTGTTCGGCACGGCCGCGAACGCTTCGGCCGGCGAGCGGTTGTTGGCCAGCTTGAACAGGCCGCCCAGCAGCACGGGCACGTACTCGACCGCCGCGCCGGTGCGGGCCGTCATCTGCGGCAGCACCTTGTGGCACAGGTAGGCGTTGGGGCTGCCGAAGTCGAACAGGAATTGAACGGGTGCCATTACCAGGACTCCATCCAGGGGCGCAGTTCGGTCTCGTGCGTCCAGGCGTTGCGCGGCTGCATGTGGATCTGCCAGTACGCATCGGCAATGCTGTCGGGCAAGACGATGCCGCCTTGGTCCTTCACTGCGTAGCGCTCGGGGAAGTTGCTGCGGATGAACTCGGTGTCGATCGCGCCGTCGATGATCGGGTGCGCCACGTGGATGCCCTTGGGCCAGAGTTCGCGCGCCATGCTCTGCGCCAGTGCGCGCAAGGCGTGCTTGGCGCTGGCGAATGCGGCGTAGCCCTCGCGCCCACGCAGGCTGGCCGTGGCGCCGGTGAAGATGATGGTGCCGCGGCCGCGCGGCAGCATGCACCTGGCGGTTTCGCGGCCCATGAGAAAGCCGCCCAGGCAGGCCATCTCCCACACCTTGGTGTACACGCGCGTCGTGGTGTCGGCGATGCCGAAGCGCACGTTGGCGCCGATGTTGAACACCGCCACCTCGATGGGGGCGATGTTGCGCTCGATGTTGTCGACCAGCGCAACCATGTCTTCCTCCTTGCGTGCGTCGCTGGCAAACCCGTGGGCCTGGCCGCCCGCGGCCTCGATCTCCTGCACCAGCGGCACCAGCTTGTCCGCGGTGCGGCGGGTCACGCAGGCGATGTAGCCCTCGCGGGCAAACCGCTTCGCGATCGCGCCGCCGGTGGCGTCTCCGGCGCCGATCACGAGGATGGCTTTCTTCTCACTCATGGCGATGTCCTTGTTGTCGTCGAATGCCAGATGACTTTCATCGGGCCGGTTCATTGTGGGGTGGACATGGCGGCAGCGGTGCATCGGTTACGCAACGTAAAACTGCACTGCAGAACAAGCACGAGCTTCTGCCAGTGGCAGGAACACGTGAATCTATTTCGACCGTACGTGCGTTCTGCACTGCAGTTCCGGTCTTTGCCACACGCAGGCGTCGGCTGCCTACACTGCCGCCCCAACCTACAAGGAGACTGCATGAGCGACGCGCCGGGCCGCCCCAAGCCAACACGCACCGAAGGCGACGCCGAAAGTACCCCGGTGAGAACCGATCTGCCGCCCGATGCGCCGCGTACCGGAGTCCGCCAGGCCCGTGACGATGCCGTGCACAAGGAGACGCTTCCCGCACCGCAGCGCGTGCACGAACTGCTGGCGCCCTGGCTGGAGCGCCAGCCCGATGCGCCGGCCTTGCGCGATGCGTTCGTCACGCTGCGCTACGGCGGGCTCGGACTGCAGCTGGAACAGATGGCGCGCCACCTGCAGGACGCGGGCGTGCGCGCCGGCGACCGGGTACTGATCGTGGGCGAGAACTGTGTCGCGCTGTGCGTGCTGTTCCTGGCGCTGAGCCGGCTTGACGCCTGGGCCGTGGTCGTCAACGCGCGGCTCTCGGCACGCGAGATCGACCAGTTCATCGCGCATTCCGGGGCGCGGCGCGCGCTGTACCTGCGCCATGTCTCGCCCGATGCCGGCGCGCACGCCGAACGCCATGGCGCCTCGCCGTTCGCGGGCGTGACTGGCACGCTGGGCGACATCGCCATCGGCCCGCTTGCCGACGCGGCCGTGCCCGAACCGTGCCACGCCGACCCGCGCGCGCAGGTGGCGGCCCTGGTCTACACCTCGGGCACGACCGGCGCGCCCAAGGGCGTGATGCTGACGCACGCCAACCTGCGCTTCGTGGCGCAGGCCGCGCGCGACATCCGGGGGCTGGGGCCGGGCGATGTCATCTACGGCGTGCTGCCGATGGCGCACGTGGTGGGCCTGTCGACCCAGTTCCTGGGCGCCATGTGCGCCGGCGCCCAGCTGCTGCTGGCGCCGCAGTTCTCGGCCGAGCGCACCGTGGATGCGCTGCGGCGCGAGGGCGTGACCGTGTTCACCGGGGTGCCGGCGCTGTACGCCCGCATCCTCGAATGGACGCGCCAGCGCGGCGAGTCGATCGGCGCCCCGGCGCTGCGCCTCATCAGCGTGGCCGGCTCGCCGCTGACGCCGCCGCTCAAGGCCGACGTGGAACACACCTTCGGCCTGCCACTGCAAAACGGCTACGGCCTGACCGAGACCGCGCCCACCGTCGCGCAGACCCGCGAGGAAGCACCGCGCGAGGACTGCTCGGTGGGCCCGGCGCTGCCGCAGGTCGAGCTGCGCCTGGTCGATGCCGCCGGGCGCGATGTGGCGCCGGGTGAGGTCGGCGAGCTGTGGGTGCGCAGCCCCGGCGTGATGCAGGGCTACTACCGCAACGCCGAGCTGACGGCCGCTGTGCTGGACGCGGCCGGCTGGTTCAACACCGGCGACATGGCGCGCATGGCCGCCGATGGTGCGCTGTTCATCACGGGGCGCAGCAAGGAGCTGATCATCCGATCGGGCTTCAACGTGTACCCGCTGGAGATCGAGCAGGTACTGAACGCCTACCCGGGCGTGGTGCAGTCGGCCGTGGTCGGGCGCGAGGCCGGTGCCAACGAGGAGATCGTGGCCTTCCTGGAGACCCGGCACGGCATGGTGATCGACGAGGCGCAGCTGCGCGCTTATCTGCGCGAACAGCTGTCGCCCTACAAGCAGCCCAGCGAGATCCGGCTGATGGCAGCCCTGCCGTCGGCACCGAACGGCAAGGTGCTGAAAAACGTGCTGAAGGAACAGGCCCGAACGCCCATGCCCTAAAAGACGGGTAGCGCCGCCTCAGTGGCGAGCGCCCCGCATCACGCCCGGCGTGCAGACGTGTTGCCGGCGCGTCGGTAGCTACATCGACAGGGCGCCGTCGACGAACACCTTCAGCTCGCCCGGCGCAAACGCCGTCCAGGCTTCGTTGGTGGTCAGCGGCGCTGTCACCACCACGGCCACGCGGTCGTTGGGCGTGGTCACCGTGGCGAAGTCGACCGACAGCTCCTCGTCGGTCAACTGCGCGTGGGCGAACGGGTGCCGACGCTCCACGTAGTGCAGGTGCGTGGAGGCATGCGCCCACAGCGCCTGGCCGTTGGACAAGAGGAAGTTGAACGTGCCGTGGCGCGCGATGCGTGGGGCCAGCTCGCGCAGCGTCAGCGTCAGCTCCTCCACCGTGGGCACGCCGGCATGCGACTTGGCCAGCTCCTGCAGGATCCAGCAGAACGCGCGTTCGCTGTCGGTGGTGCCCACCGGGTGGTAGGCGGCGTGCAGCCGGGGGTGAAAGTCCTTCAGATCGCCGTTGTGCGCAAACACCCAGTAACGGCCCCACAGCTCGCGCACGAAGGGGTGGCAATTCTCCAGCGCGATGGCGCCTTGCGTGGCCTTGCGGATGTGCGAGATCACGTTGCGGCTCTTGATCGGGTAGCGGCGGATCAGCTCGGCCACGGGCGATTCGCAGGCGCCCTGGTGGTCCACGAAATGCCGCAGCCCGTGGCCCTCGAAGAACGCGATGCCCCAGCCGTCGCTGTGGTGGTCGGTGCGGCCGCCGCGTTCGGCAAAACCGGTGAAGCTGAACACCACGTCGGTCGGCGTGTTGCAGTTCATGCCGAGCAGTTGGCACATGTCTACTCTCCCTGCGCCGGGCGCAACTGGCGCGCCGCGACGATGGCCAGCGCGCACAACGCGGCCAGCATCAAAAACGATTCGTTGAACGCCGCCAGCCGCGCCGGGCTGGTGACGGGGTTGGCCATGCTGTCGCCATGCACGGCCAGCCGCCATTCGAGCACGATGCCGCACAGGCTGATGCCGGCCGCGCCGCCCAGCATGCGCAAGAAATTGATGGCGCTGACACCCTGCGGGATCAACGCCTTGTCCAGCCCGCGCATGGCGCCCAGGTTCAGCGATGGCAGGATGAAGCCCAGGCCGATGCGCCCCAGGATCGCCCAGGCCACCAGCCACCAGATCGAGGTGGAGAGCGAGATCGTGACCATCAACGCGAACGACGCGGCCAGCAGCGCCAGCCCGGTGCTGACCAAAAGCGAGGCCGGCATGCGGTCGGCCAGGCGGCCCACGCCCACCAGCACGCCCGCCAGCACCAGGCCCGCCGGCATCAGGATGGTGCCCACATACGAGGCCGACAATCCCAGGCCTGACTGCATGTAGACCGGCAGCAGGTAGGTAGAGCCGAACAGCGCCGTGCCGTAGATGAGAGACACCACGCTGCCCATGGCGAACTGGCGGTAGCGGAAGAGCGCCAGGTTCATCAGCGGCGCGCCCCCCTGTGCCGCCAGCCGCCGCTGCCACCACAGGAACAGGCCGAATGCCGCCGCTGTGCCGGCCAGCAGCGCAGCCGCCCGCGCCAGCGCGCCATCGTGCAGCTCGACCATGCCATTGAGCAGGCACAGCGTGCCGACCGTGCCGAGCACCAGGCCGCGCCAATCGAGCGCGGCACCCCGGTCGACCGCGCCGCCACCCGGCGCCGTGACGGGCACGAACTTGCGCGCCAGCCACAGCGCAGCCAGGCACAAGGGCACCACCATGAAGAAGATGGAGCGCCAGCCGAACAGGTCGACCAGCACGCCACCGATGCTGGGGCCCAGCGCCGGCGCCAGCACCACCCCCATGCCGAAGATGCCGCTGGCGCGGCCCTGCTCATGCGGCTCGAACGCCCGCAGGATGATGATGGCCGGGATCGGTTGCAGCACGCCGGCCGCCAGGCCTTCGACCACGCGCGCGGCCAGCACCAGCGGATAGTTGCCGGCCAGCCCGCCGACGACACCGCCGACCAGCAACAGGCCCACTGCGCCGTAGCACGTCATGCGGTAGCCGTAGCGTGCCAGGAGCCAGGGCGTGGTCAGCATGGAGCTGGTCATGGCGACCATGAATCCCGAGCTGACCCAGGTGGCGCGCGAAGGGGTCAGCGCGAAATGCTGGCTCATGTCCGGCACGGCCACGTTCACGATGGTGGAGGACATGATGGAGGCCATGGTCCCCACCATCACCGACAGCAGCAGCAGCCAGCGGTAGCGCGGCCCGTAGCGGGCCTGCAGTTCGGGCAGGGTGGCCGGCGCGCTCAACGCAGATGGGCCATTACTTCTTCTCGGACCACAGCACGCCGCCGGTGGCCCAGTTCTGGCGTTGGATGTCCGTGATGATCACGTCCACCGATTCAGGCGAGCCGCCCAGGACCTCGACCGACACGCGCGTCAGCTCGGCGACCAGCTTCTTCTTCTGTTCGAGGGTGCGGCCTTCCATCATTTCGACGTGGTAGGTGGGCATGGGGTACTCCGATGTGATTGAAAGCCGGGGATGTTAGCCGCCGGCCTCGCCCCTGGCGCACTGCGCGCAGACGCAGGCGCGCCCGCGCAGCGCGGCGGGAATACGGTCGAGCACGCCGGGTGCGAAGTCGGTGACCTTGCACCAGCAATCCAGGGGTTTGACGCCCTGTGAGGCGCCGGGAACCGCCTGCAGGGCACAGCCGTTGGCAGCGCCGCACAAGGGGCACCGGCCGGGGTCCGGGGGCACGGCGGGCCCCTTTGTCGAAGTGGACATGCGGGCCAGTGTAGGCCGGCGCCGCCATGCCCACCGTGGGCCAAAGGGCCGGTCATGCAAGCCCCTCACAATGGGCCGTTCGCACAACAAGGAGAACAAGATGCTTGCCAATGTCCTGGTCGCACTGGTGGCCGCCCTGCACCTGTATTTCCTGGTGCTGGAGATGTTCCTGTGGGACAAGCCCTATGGCATGAAGACCTTCGGCAACACGCCCGAGAAGGCCGAGACCACCAAGGTGCTGGCCGCCAACCAGGGCCTGTACAACGGCTTTCTGGCCGCAGGTCTGGTGTGGGGGCTGAACCTGGGCGCCGATGGCCGGGAGATCACCACCTTCTTCCTCGGCTGCGTGGTGGTGGCCGGGCTGTTCGGCGCGCTGACGGTCAGCCGCAAGATCTTCTTCGTGCAGGCGCTGCCGGCGTTGCTGGCGCTGGCGGCGCTCTGGTTGCTGTGAACGGGCGCTCGAAGCGCTGCGCTCAGGGCAGCGGCCGCTCTGGCGCCTGCAGTGCCGCCGGCGCTGGCACGTCCACCGGCGGCGGCAGGGCCGCGGCGCGGGCCGCCTCATTGGCCTCGGCCTGCTCGGTGGAGAAGATGTCCCATACGGCGATGAACATGGCGGCGATCAGCGGGCCGATGACGAAGCCGTTCAACCCGAACACCGCCATGCCGCCCAGCGTGCTGATCAGCACCAGGTAGTCGGGCATCTTGGTGTCCTTGCCCACCAGCAGTGGGCGCAGCACGTTGTCGACCAGGCCGATCACCAGCACGCCATAGACCACCAGGCCGATGCCCGGCAAGGTGGCGCCGGTGGCCAGCAGGTACAGCGCCACCGGCCCCCAGACGAGGCCGGCGCCCACGGCCGGCAGCAGCGACAGAAACGCCATCAGCACCGCCCACAGCACGGGCGCATGGATGTCCAGGAACCAGAAGGCCAGCCCGCCCAGCGCGCCCTGCACCACGGCCACGGCGATGTTGCCCTTGACGGTGGCGCGAATGACGGTGATGAACTTGCCCGAGAGGTTGCGCAGGTACCGGGCGTTCAGCGGAATCGCATCGCGCATGCGCCGCGACAGCTGCGCACCGTCGCGCAACAGAAAGAACAGCAGGTACAGCATGATGAAAAAGCCGACCACGAAATCGAAGGTGTTCTGCCCGATGTTCAGCGCGCTCTGCGCAATCTTCTGACCGCCTTCGTTCAGCGCCGTCGTCAGGCGTTGCTGCAGCAAGGAGAGGTTGTCCAGCCCGAAGCGGCCCAGCAACTGGGTGAACCAGTCGGGCAGCGCGGCGTAGATCTGGTTCGCATAGCCGGCCAGGCTGATGTCGCCCTCGCGCATGCGCTCGACCAGCGACGTGCCTTCCTGGATCAGCGAGGCGGTGATCAGCGACATCGGCAGGAACACCAGCACCAGAATCCCCAGCAGCGTCAGCAAGGCCGCGACGGTGCGCCGCCCACCGACCTTGGCCAACAGCTTGCGGTAGACCGGCGCGAACACGATGGCCAGCACGGCCCCCCAGAACACGGCGCCGTAGAACGGCAGCAGGATCCACCCGAACGCCACTGAGACCACGAGCAGCAGCAGGATGAAGGCCTTCTGTTCGAGGGCGGGAGGCGATTCGGGGGGCAGGCCGTTCATGGAAATACGAGGGAGCGCAAGATGGGCTGGATCGTATCGGGAATCGACGGGCCGGTTTGTGGGACGGCGACGCGTGCCGGGGCGTGGTCCCCGTGCGGGTCGGCTGCGCGATCCGTCACCCCCGGTGGCGCAGCCCCGATGCCATGGGCCACCGGGACCAGCGCGGCCGGGCGCGTGAACTTCACCCGGGCGCTACGCCACAGCCGCCTGGCGCGTTGGCACCTCGACGCTGCCCTGCGCCCTTTGAAACGCGGCCAGGCGCAGCTGGCGCAATGTCTGAGCCACAGCCACGCTCTTCTCCTTGACGTGCCCGTAGCCGCGGATCTCGTCCGGCACGCTCGCGAGGGCCACGGCCGCGCCGTGGTTGGCGGGCTTGAGCCGGGCGCAGACCATGTCCAGTTCCTCGATGTAGTCCGCGATCAGCTGGCGCTCCTGCCGGCGTTCGTCCGTCTTGCCGAAGGGATCGAGCGCACTGCCACGCAAGCGCTTGAGCCGCGCCAGCCACTTGAACGCACCGAGCACCCAGCCGCCGAAAGCGCGCTTTTGCAGCGCGCCGGTCACCGCGTCGCGCTTGGCGATGCTGGGCGGCGCCAGGTGGTACTGCAGGCTGTAGCCGTGGGGGAACTGCGCGTCCAGGCTGGCCAGAAACGCCGGGTCGGCATGCAGGCGCGCCACCTCGTACTCGTCCTTGTAAGCCATGAGTTTGTAGAGGTAGCGCGCTGCCGCCTCGACCAGCGCGGCCTCGCCGGGCACGGCCTTGCGCTCGGCCTGCGCCACGCGCGCGATCACCTCGGCGTAGCGGCGTGCGTAGGCTTCGTCCTGGAAGGCGATCAGCTCGGGCACACGCGCTTGCAGCATGCGCCGCAGTTCGCCGCGCGCGCCGGTTTGCTCGACGATGGCCAGCGCCGCAGCGCTGAGCGCGGCCGGCGCCGGCGCGCCGCTGCGCGCCCTGGCGACCTCGGCCTCGACGAAGCACCGGTCCACCACCGCCATGCGGCCCCAGCGAAAGGCCGCCAGACTCATCTCCACGCCCACGCCCGACTGCCGGATGGCGGTCTCGATCGACTCGGCCTTCAAGGGCAGCGCACCGGCCTGGAAGGCCACGCCGACCATGAAGTTGTTGGTCGCCATCGCATCGCCGAACAGGCCCTCGGCCATGGCCTGCCCGTCCAGGTACACGTTGTCGGCCTTGCGCGTGACGCGGTCGATGCCGGCCGTGAGCACCCGTGGCGCCGGGAACAGCACATGGCGGTCGGCGATCATCTGGCCGGTCGGCGTCTGGGTGACCGACACCACGGCGATGGTGCGCGTGGGGTGGCACTTGTCCAGGTTCTTGGCGTCGGTGGCGTTGAGCAGGTCGAACCCCAGGTAGAGGTCGGCACGGCCGTCGCTGATCTTGTTGGCGCCGTCGAACGGCGCGTTGGTGATCTTGATGTCGGAGATCACCGCGCCGCCCTTTTGCGCCAGGCCGGTCTGGTCCAGGCCGATGACGTGTTTGCCTTCGAGCCGCGCGGCGTTGGCGATGGTGGCCACGACCGTCACCGAGCCGGTGCCGCCAATGCCCATCACATGGATGCCGAAGCCGAAACTGGCGTCGACCTTGGAGACCGGCTCGGGCAGGTCGACGTCCAGCGTGGGGATGCGGCCCTTCTTTTTCTTCGTCGGCGCGTCGCCCGTGGCAGGCGGTGCGTTCGGCGTGACGGTGAGGAACGACGGGCAGAAGCCCTTGACGCAGCTGAAATCCTTGTTGCAGGAGCTCTGGTGGATGCGGGTCTTGCGGCCGAACTCGGTCTGCACCGGCTCCACGCTCATGCAGTTGGACTTGACGCCGCAGTCGCCGCAGCCTTCGCACACGCGCTCGTTGATGACGGTGACCTGCACCGGCTCCTCGGCCTTGCCCCGGCCGCGGGCGCGGCGCAGCTCGGCCGCGCACTCCTGGTCGTGGATGAGCACGGTGGTGGCTTCCACGCCGGCCAGCGAACGCTGCGCTTCATCGAGCCGGTCACGGTGCCAGACCTCGGTGCCGCCGGCCAGCGTCACGCCTGCGTAGCGCGTGGGGTCGTCGGTGGTGACGAGCACCTTCCTGACGCCGTTGGCCAGCAGGTCGCCCACCATGTTGGCCACCGGATGCGCGCCCATGATGGCCTGGCCGCCGGTCATCGAGGTATGCGCATTGACCAGCAGTTTGAAGGTGATGCGTGCGTTGTTGGCGGCGGCGTAGCGGATGGCCAGGCTGCCGGAGTGGGCGTAGGTGCCGTCGCCCATGTTCTGGAAGATGTGCGGCGTGTCGGTGAACGGCGCCATGCCGATCCACTGCGCGCCCTCGGCGCCCATGTGGGTGCCCATCACCACGTTGCGGCCCATCCACATCGCCATGGTGTGGCAGCCGATGCCGGCCGAGACGATGGAGCCCTCGGGCGCCTGGGTGGAGCTGTTGTGCGGGCAGCCCGAACAGAACCAGGCGGTGCGGGTGGCGGTGGCGAGCTTGTCGCGGGCGTGGATGTCGTCCAGCCGCGCCAGCCAGGCGTCGGCCGATTCGACGCGCGCCTTGCGCGACAAGCGCTGGATGAGCGCGCGGCCGATCACGTCGGACTCGAACTCGCCGTAGTGCGGCAGCAGTTCGCGCTCTTCCTCGTCGAACTTGCCGACGATGCGCGGCGCGTTGGCCATGCCATAGAGCACGTTCTTGGCGAACATCTCCAGGAACGGGCGCTTCTCTTCGATGACGAAGATCTCTTCGAGACCTCGCGCGAACTCGCGCACCACCGTCGGCTCCATCGGAAACAGCATGCCCATCTTCAGGATGCGGATGCCGTAGCGCTGCAGTGCCGCGTCGTCCAGGCCGAGTTCTAGGAACGTCTGGCGCAGGTCGTTGTAGGTCTTGCCGGCGGTGAGGATGCCCAGCCACGCGTCGCGGTTGGGCAGCACCACATGGTTGAGCCGGTTGGCGGCGGCGTAACGCTTGGCGATTTCCAGGCGCCGGGTGTAGAGCGATTGCTCCATCTCCAGCGCTTCGGCGCGCACGTTCATGCCCAGGTTCATGCGGGGCGCGAAAGGCACGCCATCGAATGTCAGGTCGGGCGTGACGAAGTCCAGGCGCTCGGGGTCGACGCAGGCCGTGCCCGAGCCGTCGGCCACGTTGGTGACGATCTTCATGCCCACCCACAGGCCGGACAGGCGCGACATCTGGTAGCCGTGCAGGCCGTAGTCCAGGATCTCCTGCACGTTGGCCGGGTACAGGCTGGGGATGCCCACGTGCATGAGCATGGGCTCGGACTGGCTGGCCAGCGAGCTGCTCTTGCAGCTGGGGTCGTCGCCGGCAATGGCCAGCACGCCGCCGTTCTTGCCGATGCCGGTGTAGTTGGCGTGCTTGAGCGCATCGCCCGAGCGGTCCACGCCGGGGGCCTTGCCGTACCACAGGCCGGTGACGCCGTCGAACTTTTGCTTGCCCACGGTGTGCAGCATCTGTGTGCCCCACACGGCGGTGGCGGCCAGATCTTCGTTCAGGCCGTCAACAAAGTGGATGTGCTGGGACAAGAGGAGCTTTTGCTGCTTGATGAGCGCCGCGTCCAGCATGCCGACCGGGGAGCCCCGGTAGCCGCTGACGAACATGCCGGTCTTCAAACCCCGGCGTGCATCGGTGCGCACCTGGTCCAGCGTCAGGCGCACGATCGCGTCGATGCCGCCCAGGTGGATCTGCCCTGTTTCCTGGGTGAAGTTGTTGGGGGCTTCACTTTTTTTGGTTGCCATGGCGGCCTCTCGTCTGTGGTCTTGTGGGGTGCTTGCAGGAAGGTGGTGGTGCCGGGGCCATCAATGCCGGTGGCCCAGGTAGGCCTCGATCACCTTGGGGTGCTGCTGCAGTTCCTTCGCCGGGCCTTCCAGCGTGGTTTCACCCAGCTCCAGCACATAGGCGTGGTCGGACACCTTCAATGCAGCGCGCGAGTTCTGCTCGATCAGCAGGGTGGCCACGCCGGTGTCGCGCAGGCGCGAGATGACGCGGAACACCTCGTCCATGATCAGCGGGGCCAGGCCCAGCGACGGCTCGTCCAGCATCAGCACCTTGGGGCAGCTCATGAGCGCACGGCCGATCACCAGCATCTGGCGCTCACCGCCCGACAGCGTGCCGGCCATCTGGCTGCGCCGCTCCTTCAGGCGCGGGAAGGTGGCATAGATCGATTCCAGCCGTTCGTCGCGCGCCTGCGCACCCGCGCGGCGCTGCAGGTAGCCGCCCAGCTCCAGGTTGTCCTGGATGCTCATGGTGTTGAACAGCTCGCGCGATTCGGGCACCAGGGCCAGGCCACGGGCCACGCGTCGCTCCACCGGCAGGCCGCTGATGTCCTGCCCCTCATAGCGCACCTGGCCGCGCACGCGGCCGTTGCCGGGCAGGTTGCCCATCAGCGCGTTGAGCAGGCTGGACTTGCCGGCACCGTTGGGGCCGATCACGCAGACGATCTGGCCAGGCCGCACGGTGATGCTGGCGTTGGTCAACGCCGGCACCTGGCCATAGTCGACGCACAACTTGTGCGATTGCAGGATGGGTTCGGTCACAGCTCAACACCTCCAAGGTAAGCCCGCAGCACAGCGGGATCGTCACGCACCACTGCCGGCGTGCCCTGCGCGATCAGGGTGCCGAATTCCATGACCACGAGGCGGTCGGTCAGCCCCATGACGAAGTCCATGTCGTGCTCCACGATCAGCACGCCCATGCCCTCCTTGCGCAGCTGGCCCAGCAGGTCGGCCAGGGATTGCTTTTCCTTCAGGCGCAGGCCGGCGGCCGGCTCGTCCAGTAGCAGCACGGCCGGGTCGGTGCACAGGGCGCGGGCGATCTCCAGGATGCGCTGCTGGCCCAGCGCGAGGCTGCCGGCCGGTTGGTCCAGCAGGTCGCCCAGGCCGACACGGCGCAGCTGGGTGGCGGCCAGGTGCATCAGCCGCGCTTCTTCGGCCTGGTTGGTGCGCAGCGCGGCGCCGACGATGCCGCCGTTCCCACGCAGGTAGGCGCCGATGGCCACGTTCTCCAGCACGCTCATCTCCGGCATCAGGCGCACATGCTGGAAGGTGCGGGCCACGCCCAGCCGCACGATGGCGCGCGAGGGCAGCGAGTCCACCCGTTGGCCCAGGAAGCGGATCTCGCCCGAGGTCACCGGCAGCACGCCGGTGATGAGGTTGAACATGGTCGACTTGCCGGCCCCGTTGGGCCCGATCAAGCCGACGATCTCGCCGGCATGCAGGTCGAACACCATGTCGTTGACGGCCAGCAGACCGCCGAACTGCTTGCGCGCCTTGCGCACCTGCAGCACCGACTCGCCACGCGCCGGCATCACCCGGCTGGGCAACTGGGCAAAGCCTGCGGGCTCCTGCACCGGCGCGCGGGAGACGCGGGTCTGCGGCACCCAGCGCCGCCACAGCGCCTGCACCCCCGGCCACAGGCCACTGCTGGCAAATTGCAGCACGACGATGATGATCAGGCCGAAGGCCACGATCTCGAAGTTGCCGCTGGAGCCCAGCAGCCTGGGCAGCCAGTCCTGCAGCTCGCCCTTGAGCATCGTCAGCAGCCCCGCGCCCAGGATGGCGCCCCACACATGGGCGGCACCGCCGACCACGGCCATGAACAGGTACTCGATGCCCGCGTTCAGGCCGAACGGCGTGGCATTGATCGAGCGCTGCAAGTGGGCGTAGAGCCACCCGCCCACGCTGGCCATGGCCGCCGCCATCACGAAGGCTGCCAGCTTGTAGCGTGCCGTGTTGGCGCCCATGGCCTCGGCCATGACCACGCCGCCATGCAGCGCCCGGATGGTGCGGCCGGGTCGCGAGTCCAGCACGTTGAGCGTGACCACCACGCAGCCCAGCACGCACAGCCAGATGAGCGGGAACACCCTGTCGGGCGTGTCCAGCACCCAGGGGCCGATGGCGATCGGGGGGATGCCCACCAGGCCGTCGTACTTGCCCAGAAACTCCAGCGTGCCGAACAGGTAGTACAGCGACAGGCCCCAGGCGATGGTGGCCAGCGGCAGGAAGTGGCCCGACAGCCGCACCGTGAGCGAGCCGATCAGCGCGGCAGCCACCGCCGACAGCGCCGTGCCCGCCAGCAGGCCGGCCCAGGGCGACCAGCCGTGCGCCGTGCACAGCAGCGCCGTGGTGTAGGCGCCCAGGCCCACGAAGGCGGCCTGGCCGAACGAGGTGAGGCCGGCGACACCGGTCAACAGCACCAGGCCGATGGCCACCACGGCGGCCACGCCGATGTAGCAGCCCAGCGTGTACCAGAACGGCGGCACGGGCAGCCACGGCAGCGCGAGCATCAGCAGAAAGAAGACCACGGCAGGGCCGCGTGCGAACAAGCGTGCAAACATCATTCTTCCTCGACGTGGCGGGTGGTCAGCGAGCGCCAGAACAGCACCGGGATGATCAGCGTGAAGACGATGACTTCCTTGTAGGCACTGGCCCAGTAGGACCCATAGCTTTCGATCAGGCCGACCAGCAATGCGCCGGCGGCCGCCAGCGGGTAGCTGGCCAGTGCGCCGACGATGGCGGCGACGAAGCCCTTCAGCGCGATGAGAAATCCCGTGTCGTACTGCACCGTGGTCAGCGGCCCCATCAGCACACCGGCGAGCACGGCCATGGCGCTGGCCAGCGCAAAGGCTAGGCGGCCGGCACGCTGCGGCGCAATGCCCACGAGGCGGGCGCCAGCCCGGTTGATGGCGGTGGCGCGCAGCGCCTTGCCGGTGAGGGTGTGCGTGAAGACGAGGTAGAGCGCGGCAATCCATGCGGCCGACGCGAGCACGACGAGCAGGCTCTGGCCGGACAGCACCAGGGCGCCAAAGCTCCATGTCGTCTCGTTCAGCGGCTCGGTGCGCGCACCCTCGGGCCCGAAAGCCAGCAAGCCCAGGCCCATCAGCACGAAGTGCACGCCGACCGACATGATCAGCAGCACCAGCACCGAGGCGTTCATCGCCGGCTGGAACACCAGCCGGTAGATCATGGCGCCCATGGGGACGATGAGCGCGACCGTCATCGCCAGTTGCGCCAGCAGGCCCGCCGTGTCGAAGCGCACCACCTTGAGCACGCCCACCAGGGCCAGTGGCAGCATCAGGTTGAGCGCCACGCTCCCCAGCCAGGTGCGTGCCGGTGTGGCGCGGCCCTGCCGTGCGGCCCACAGGGCCTGCAGCGCATCCAGCGCAAAGGCGCAGCAGCCGAAGGCCAGCAGCAGCCAGGCGGTGTTGGGCCACTGGCCCGACTGCAGGGCCGCCAGCGTCAGCGCCGCAAAGGCCACCAGTTCGCCCTGCGCCACGAAGATCACCCGTGTCACCGAGAACAGCAGTACCAGCGCCATCGCGCGCAGCGCATAGACCGCGCCGTTGGTCATGCCATCCTGGGCCAGGATGGCGGTTGTCGAAAAGTCCATGCGTCAGTTCCCCTCGGTGGTACGGAAGACGAAAGCGTCACTGTGGAAATGGGCCGGGTCGAGCTGACCCTGCTGCGTGAAATCGCGCCGGGCCGCGTCGACCATCAGCGGGTGGCCACAGGCGTAGACCTCGTGGCGGCGCAGGTCGGGCCAGTCCTCCAGCACGGCCGTATGCACCATGCCGCGCCGGCCGGCCCAAGCGTCGCTGGGGTCGGACAGCACCGGCACCAGGCGCACGCCGGGGTGCGCGTCGTGCCATTGCGAAAGCGACGGCGCGCCGTACAGGTCTTCCGCGCGGCGCCCGCCCCAATACAGCACCGCCCCGCGCTCGGCCAGCTGCGCGCCGTGCGCTGCCAGCATCGAGGCGATGGGCGCGTAGCCGGTGCCCGAGGCCAGCAGCACGACGGGCGCCGTGCCCTCGCGCAAGGTGAAGCTGCCGAACGGCCCTTCGATGCGCAGCAGGTCGCGTGCCTTGAGCTTGTCGTAGGCGTGGGCAGAAAAGCGCCCGCCTTCGATGCGGCGGACATGCCATTCCAGCAGGCCCTCTTCGTTGGGCGCGTTGGCCATGGAATAGCTGCGCCGCGTGCCGTCGCGCAGCACCACCTCGGCGTATTGGCCGGCCTTGAAACGCCAGCCCGACGCGGGTGGCACCTGCAACCGCACCACCGTGACATCGGCACTGGGGCGCTGCACGTCGACCACGCGCGCGCCGGCCTGCACGACGCGCTGCCCCGGCTCGGCCGGCACGCCCGGCGCGCGCAGCACCAGGTCGGCCAGTGGGCGGGCCTGGCAAGCCAGGCATTCGCCCACCGGCGTTTCTGCCAGCGCCGTGGCGCCGGGCACCGCATCGGTATAGCTGATGCCGCCGGTCTCCAACGGCAGTCGGCAGGTGCCGCAGGTGCCGATGCGGCAACTGTGTGGCAGCCAATAACCGGCGGCGACGGCCGCGTCGAGCACGGTCTGGTCCGGACGGCAGGCAAATTGCCCACCGGCCGGGTCGATTCGAATCTGGAACATGTTCTCCTCCATGGGGGTTGCCGGCCCGCCGCTGCATGCGGCAGGCACGGCGGTCGGTTCTTATTTGAGAAAGATGACGCGGTCGGACTGCGGGTTGGTGTGCAGCATCAGCACGTCCTCGGCCCGGCGCGTGAGCACGGCGCGCTGGTTGATGTAGCCCTTGTCGGTGATCTCACCGGCGTCCAGGCTGGGCGGCTCCTGCAGCACGAGGGCCATGCCGGGGCACTGCGAGGCGCCACCACCGGCTTCGGCGCGCAACTTGCGCAGGCCCTCGCGCACGTGGGTGTGCAGCTGCTGCGGCGCCAGCTTGGCGGCCTCCGGCGTGGGGAAGATCAACAGGCCCACGGCGTCGCGGTCATGGCCGGTGATGACGACGTCTTGCGCAAAGGGCGCCAGTGCCGTCACGGCGGCCACGCGCAAGGTGCCCACCGAGACCCAGGTGCCGGTGGTCAGCTTGAAGTCTTCTGCCACGCGGCCGTTGAAGGCGATGCCCTTCTCGGGCAACTTCGCGTCCACCAGCCGGCCGGCGTCGCCGATCACGTAGTAGCCGTCCTCGTCGAACGCGTCGGCAGTGCCTTGCGGGTTGTTCAGGTAGCCCGCGAATACCTGCGGCCCCTTGACGCGCATCTCCAGCTTGTCGCCGTTGGGCAGGAACTTGATGGCCGTGCCCGCCACCGGCAGGCCGATGTTGCCCGGCCCGTCCAGCCGCCAGTGCACGTTGGTCAGCAGGGGCGCCGTCTCGGTGGCGCCCCAGGCGGAGGTGAACCACACCTCCTCGCCCATCACCTTCTTGGCCGAGCGCTCCAGGCGGTCCCAGGTCGACTGGGGCAAGGCCGCGGCGGCATAGAACATGGCCCGCAGGCGGCCGAAGAAATCGCGCGCGAAGGTCTCGTCTTCTTCCAGGAACGAGGCCAGCGCGTCGAAGCCGCGCGGCACGTTGAAGTACAGGTTGGGCTGCACCTCGCGCAGGTTGCGCACCGACTTTTCCATCTGCCCCGGCACGGGCCGGCCTTCGTCGATGTGCAGGCTGCCGCCGTTGGCCAGCACCATGTTGAAGGTGAAGTTCGAGCCGAAGGTGTGGCTCCAGGGCAGCCAGTCGACGAGCACGGGCCGCGTGTCCTTCAGGAAGGGCCAGCTCAGCTGCACCTGCTTCTGGTTGGCGCACAGCATGCGGTGGGTGTTGACGACGGCCTTGGGCCGCCCCGTCGAGCCCGAGGTCAGCAGGTACTTGGCGTGCGTGTCCGGCGTGATCTGCGCGAACGCCTGCATGACGGCGGGGCCCTCATCGCTGCGTTCCAGTTCGCTGAAGCTGACGCTGCCCTGCACCTGGTAGGCGTTGTGGCCCAGCACCACCGGGCAGTTCGCCATGGCGGCGCGGATGGCCGGGCCGTAGACGGCGCCATCGCTCGCATAGATCACGCCGGGCGCGAGCTCGTCCAGGATGGCCACGACCTTGCTGAACTCCTTGGCCAGGCGCGAGTAGGCGCTCGACACGGTGGTGTAGGGCCGGCCGATGTGCAGGGTGGCCAGCATCAGCAGCGCCTGCTCCAGGCTGTTGTCAGACAGGCAGACCACGGGCTGCGTCGGCCCCAGGCCCAGGTCCAGCAGGCCCTGCGCAATGCGGCCCACGCGGATGCGCACCTGGGCATAGGTCAGCCGGATCCAGTGGCCATCGGGGCCGCGCTCGGCCAGGTAGAGCTGGTTGGGCGTGCGTTCGGCCCAATATTCCAACCAGTCGCCGATGCAACGGGTCACCTCGCCCAGGGGTTCGGAGCAGGCCAGGATGAACCCGCCCTTGGACAGGTCGATGCGTGTGACGCGCGGCGGCGCCAGCATGCCGGGGTTGTCGAAGAAGCTCATGCTGTCCTCACTTGATGAGTTGCCAGGCGTTCTTCTGGATGCCCAGCAGCACGCGCGAGCGCACGTCGAAGCCGGAATGGTCCTGCGGGCTCATCGTGATCACGCCATGCGTGACCGCCAGCCCCTTGGTCCCTTCGATCGCATCGCGCAAGGCCTGGCGGAACTCCACGCTGCCCGGTGCGTTCTTCGTCGCGGCCTGTGCCACGGCTTTGTCCAGCACCAGGTAGGCGTCTTGCGCGTAGGCGCCGAAGTTGTTGCGCGAGCCGGCGCCGTGCTTGGCCTCGTAGGCCTTCACGTAGGCCAGGCCGATGGCCTTGGAGGGGTGGCTGTCGGGCAATTGCTCGGCCACCAGAACCGGCCCCGAGGGCAGGATGGCGCCTTCGTCGGCTGCGCCAGAGACGCGCAGGAAGTCGTTGTTGGCCACGCCGTGGGTCTGGTAGATCTGGCCCTTGTAGCCACGCTCGCGCAGCGCACGCATCGGCAGCGCGGCCGGGCTGCCACTGGCGCCCACCAGCACGGCATCGGCCTGGGCGCCCACCAGCTTCAAGGTTTGCGCTGTGACGGACGTGTCGCTGCGGGCATAGCGCTCGCTGGCCACCAGCTTGATGCCCATGGCCTCGCTGCGCGCCGTGGCTTCCTTCAGCCAGGACTCACCCCAGGCGTCGGCAAAGCCGATGTAGCCCAGCGTCTTCACGCCGTTGGCCTTCATGTGGTCGAACAGTGCGCCGGCCATGATGCTGACCGACTGCGGCAGCGAGAACACCCAGGGCAGCTGCTCGGGCTTGACCGCGAACGGCGCCAGCGCGATCTGCGGCGTGCGGGTCTGCGCGGCCACTTCGGCAATGGCCAGCGAGGCCGGCACGGCCGTCGAGCCGATGATCACGTCCACCTTGTCGACATCGACCAGACGGCGTGCGTTCTTGGCCGCCTGCGAGGGGTCGGTGGCGTCGTCGAGCATGACGTAGCGCACCGGCTGGCCGCCCAGGGTCTTGGGGGCCATTTCCAGCGTCTGCTTCTCGGCAATGCCGAGCGAGGCCGCCGGCCCGGTGGCGCTGAGCGACACGCCGACCACGACTTCGCGCGGTTGCGCCAGCGCCGGTCCCGCCGCGGCCAGCGCCGTGGCCAGGCCCGTCAACATCCATTTGCGTCTTTGCATTTCTTGTCTCCTTCATCAGGGGTGGATGGGCTCGGCCCGTCAAGGCTTGCCCGGGGGGGTGAAAAAAATTCCGCGTTCAGCGCAGGGCGCCCAGGCGTTCGAGCAGGGGGCCGGTCTCGGCCTGCTCGGCGCGCAGTGCCTGCAGGTACTCGGTACGCAGCTCGGCCACGATGTCGGCCACCGGGGCGATGCGGTCGATGCCGCCCACGCCGTGGCCGGCCGACCACACGTCTTTCCAGGCCTTCTTGCGGGTGCTGATGTCGCCGGAAAAGTCGATGCGCTGCTCGGCCTGGAGCGCGTCGCCGCGGATGCCGGCCGCCTCCAGCGTGGGGCGCAGCCAGTTGGCTTCCACGCCGGACACGGCCTTGGTCAGCACCAGATCTTCCAGGTGGCTTTGCACCAGCATCTCGCGGTATTGAGGGGTGGCCAGGCTTTCGGTGGCCGCGATGAAGCGCGTGCCCGCGACGACGAAGTCCACGCCCAGGCGCTGCGCGGCGCGGATGTCCACGCCGCGCGTGACGGCGCCGGCCAGGCCGAGCGGGCCGCTCCAGAAGCGGCGCACTTCGGCGACGAAGGCAAACGGGTTGTATTGGCCGGTGTGGCCGCCTGCGCCCTGGCACACCAGGATCAGCACGTCGACGCCGGCATCGGCCGCCTTGCGCGCCAGCGTCGGATTGACGACGTCGGCCACCACAATGCCGCCGTAGGCGTGCACCGGCTCCAGCACCCGGCGCGGGCTGCCCAGCGCGGTGGACACGATGCGCGGCTGGTATTCGCACACCAGTTCCAGCTCGCGCTCGAAGCGGTCGTAGGTGCTGTGCACGATCATGTTCAGTGCGAACGGCACGCCGGTGCCGGCGTTCTCCAGGCCGTCCACGGTGCGGGCCAGCCATTCGTCGAGCATCTCGACCGTGCGCGCATTGGCGGCCGGGTAGCTGCCGATCACGCCGGCCCGGGCGCAGGCCACCACCAGCTCGGGGCCGGAGACCAGGAACATGGGCGCGGCCATCAGCGGCAGGGCGCACTGCTGCAGCAGCGCCAGGAAGTCGACCTGCGCCGGCGTCAGGCCGCCGGTGGCGCGTTCGTTCGACGCGGGGATGTGAGGGGACATGGGTTGGCTCGTGTGTGTGAACACCCTTGCGGGCTTGCGCGGGGCGCACGCGTCCCCGCACCCCGACACATCGGGGCGTGGGCACATGGCCTTGCGTGGTGAATGCCTGGCGGGAACCGCTCAGCGCGCGCGCCGGATCTCCCAACCCCCATCGCTGTGGACGATGGTCGCCGTGGTGGCGCGCGAATTGGCCTTGGAGGCCAGCAGCACGTAGTGCCCGGCGTGGTCGTCCGGCTGGGCCATGAACTTCAGCGGCATGGACTCGGCCACCGAAGCCTGGAAGCCGGGGATCTCCGACAGGCGCTGATCCTGGCGCCCCAGCGTGGCCGGGCCGCGCAGCGGTGTGTTGGTGCCACCGGGTGCCACCGCGTTGACGCGCACGTCGGGCGCCAGCTCATAGGCCAGCTGCTTCACCAGCCCCACACCGGCGTGCTTGGAGGCCACGTACAGCGGCCCGCCGCCACCGGGGTAGAAGGCAGCGTTGGACAGCGTGAAGATCATGCTGCCGCCGCTGCGCCGCAGGTGGGCCACGGCCGCACGGGCCGCCAGCACATAGCCCTTGACGTTGACCGCGAAGATCTCGTCGAAGCTGGCGTCCAGATCCTGCGCGCTCAGTTTTTCCAGGCTCGCGAAGAAGTCCCACACGCCAGCATTGCCGACCAGCGTGTCGAGCTTGCCGTAGGCCTGGACCGTGCGCTCCACCGCCGACACGTTGTCCACCGGCGAACGCACGTCGCCCACCGTCACGCAGACCCGCGCGCCGAACTCGGCCTGCAGCGAGTCCACGTGTTCCTGGCTGCGCACCAGCACGCCGACGCCCACCGCGCCTTCGGCGAGGAAGCGTTTCACCACCGCCCGCCCGATGCCCGAACCGCCGCCGGTCACCAGGGCCACATTGCCATCAAGCCATCCCATGATCCTGTCCTCTCACAAGAAGGTGTTGAGGTTCTTGGCCATGAAGACCGACTGCGTGATCAGGATCTTGCGCCGCGCGATCCTGAAGCTGTCGCCATCGGCGCGCAGCACGTCTTCGCGCCGGCCGATCAGCAGATCGTTGTCACGCTCGACGCGGCTGCGGTAGTTCACGAAGGTGCTGTGCACCACGTACTCGCCGGGCACAGCGCCTGCGTAGGCTTCGATGCCGGACACCACATGCACATGGCGCGTGGGCGGGTCCTCGGCCCAGGCCGAAGGCTGCTTGAAGCGGGCGACGCGGCGCGTGAGGTCCAAGAGGTTGTCGTTGTAGAGCGCGCCACGGTCGAGCGCATAGGCGCCGTTCTTGTCGGCGCGGCGGCGGTTCTCCATCGTCGGCATCCAGTAGTGGATGTCCTCGGTCATGAGCGCCAGCCAGGCGTCCCATTGCTCGTGGTCGAGCAGGCGGGCTTCGCGGTAGAGGAACTGCTCGACGCGGTGCAGGGTCTGCGCGTCGACCGGCACTTCGGCCGGTGCCGCTGAGGCGAGGGCGGCGGCGTTCATGCGGCCTCCTGCAGGGTCGGCACGTCGCGCTGGGTGACGCTTTTCCAGTGGTCGGCCTTCAGGAGGTCGAGCCAACGCTGGTAGAAGGCGCGCTGGTTGGCCTCGTTGATCTGGCCACGGAAGACGTTGCCGGGCAGGCCGGAGTCGTGCAGCCGGGTGTCCTGCCCCAGCCCGATGTAGAGGTCTTGCTGGCGCGTGACGAAGCCGGCGTTGACGCGCGTCGAATACTCCCAGTTCTCGCCGTCGTCCATCTCGAACACGCCCGAGGGGCTGAACGTCATCATCGCGCCCTTGCGCCAGGCGTCCTTGATTTCCTGCGGCGCGTTCTTGTTGACGAAGGTCCAGGTGTGCAGCTCGATCTGGCCCGGCCCACGCGGGTGCCAGGTGCGAAAGGTGTTCTGCCCGGGCAGGAACGAGGTGTTGGGGAACAGCGTGCACGAGGAGATGGCGCCGATCATCTTGGAGCGCACCTCGCCCATGCGTTCTTCCACCTGGGGCTGCAGGGTGTAGAGGTACTTGATGATGCTCTTGTCGCCCAGCGTTCCGGCGTTGCCGACGATGTCCTGGTTGAACTCCCAGCCGTGGCCGTTGAAGTTGACGTGGTAGGACTGGTCGGGGAACTTGTGGACCTCGGCCACCGGGCCGCCCACCATGGCCTTGGCGCCGGAGTCGTGCGTCCACAGCGCGTGCAGGATGTCGCCTGTGAAGTTCTCGGAGGCGTATTTCCAGTTGCACGAGATCACCGACTTGACGCAGCCGCCGATGAACTCGGTGCCGCCTTCGTCCATGTTGAACACGGCGTCCAGGTAGTAGCGCATGTCGCCCAGGTAGTCGGCCAGGCTCGGTGCGTCCGGGTCCAGCGTGGCGAAGATGAGCCCACGGTAGCTGTCGATCTTGGCCACAGGATGCAGGCCGTGCCGCGACTTGTCGATGCCGCTGTCTTCGTAAGCCTCGGAGGCCGCCATGCCCTTGAGCGCACCGTCGATGCCGAACGACCAGCCGTGGTAATTGCAGACGAACTGGCGCGCGTTGCCCAGGTCGGCAAAGCACACCTTGTTGCCACGGTGGGGGCAGGTGTTGAGGAAGCCTTTGACGCTGCCATCCTTCTGGCGCACGATCAGCACGCTGTCTTCGCCCATGTAGGTGGCCACGTAGTCGCCGGGCTTGGGCAGCTGAGAATCGTGTGCCACGAACAGCCAGCAGCGCGCGAAGATGCGCTCGAGCTCCTGGTCGTAGATGTCACGGTCCCAGAACACGTCGCGCGACATGCGGCCCGCGTCCAGGTCCATCAGCTGGTCGAGGCGATCGACCGAAGGCGCCACAGGGCGGCGGATCAGGCGCACGGGGACGCCCTTGGGTTCGTTGCTCATGCTCAACACTCCTCTTGTTGATGTGTGGGTGGGAGAGGGAAGGGGGCTCTAGATGGCGCTGGCCGCTTCGTCGGCTTCCTGGTCCAGGTCGACCATGACTTCGTCGCCTTGCTCGATCACCTTGTAGGTGCGCAAGGCGTGTTCACAGGGGAAGCTCAGGGCCTGGCCGGACGGGATGTGGAAGGTGCCGTCGTGCACCGGGCAGGCGATGCAGTCGTCGTCGATGATTTCGCCCTCCGACAACGAGGCCGTGGCATGGGTGCAGGCGTCCTGCGTGGCATAGAACACGCCATCGACGTTGAAGACCGCCAGCGCGTTGCCTTGCAGGTCGACGCGGCGCGCCTGGCCAACGGCCAGGTCGGCCTTGCGGATCAGAAAAATGGGTTGTGACATGGGGGGTTCTTCCTCAGGCGTGGAGTTGCACAAAGCCCAGGCCGGTGACCCATTGCGGAACCGGGGCGTAGTCGATCAGCTCACCCCGGGCACCCGGCAACGCGCCCATGGCGCAGGCCCACTGACGGATTTCCATGCCGCCGTTGCCACCGTGTTCCAGGATGTAGTCGTCGCTCAGCGCGGCCATGGCGTCGGTGTCGCCACGGCAGGCGTAGTCGATGATTTCGCGGTCGAAGGCTTCGTTGACGCGGCCCATTTCGGGCGTGCCGACCCAGTGGCTGATGCCGCCGCTGCCGATGACGACGACGCGCTCGTCCGCCGGCGCGGCCTCGACGGCTGCCCGGATGGCGCCGCCCAATGCGATGGCGCGGCGCATCTTCAGGTAGGGGTCGGAACCCGCCGCCAGGTAGACCGGGATGGTGCCGATCGACAAGCCCTTGGCACGCGCCGGATCCACGATCAGCCGGTCGGGCATGGCCACCGCATGGTCCACGGTGAAGGCGCGTGAGACCGTCCAGTCGAAGCCGTTCTCGAAGCCATGCTCGGCAATGAAGCGTGCCAGCGGTTCCCGCGTGGGGATGGTCTGGCGCCTGAGGCCCGGCATCACGTCGATGGGGCCATCCACGTCACCGGTGCCGATCAGGTACTGCGGCAGGCAGCCGGGGCCGAAGTTCAGGCAGTGGTCGGCGCCGATGATGACGACCGCCGTCGGCTCCAACGCGGCCAGCCGCACGGCGCAGGTCGCAAACGCTGCCCACATGCGGCGGCGCACGTCCAATGCGGGCGCCTCGGGCGCCACGTACATGATCGGGCAATGCGAGACGGCAAAGCCGCCCACGATCTTTCCCATGGTGTGCTCTCCGTTATTGCTTGAGGGCGGCCGAGAAGGTCGGGCCTGAGCCGGGGTCGGCGCCGCGCAGTGCCGTCATGTAGGCCACGGGGCTGCGGTCCGGCGCGTTCTCGGACCAGAAGCCCATGGTCAACATGGCGTTGACGCCGTGGCGCTGCATCGCGGCCACGTCGAAGCCGCGCACCATGGCGCGTTCCTCATCGGTCAGCGCGTAGCGGGCGAGCAGGCCTTCGGGGTCTTCCTTCAGGCGCTGCTTGACGGCGCGGTCGATGCACAGCTGGTGCATCAGTTTTTCCAGAACATTGCGGCTCATGGCGCGACCCTCGCGTCAGGCGCAGAACTGGCGCACGAGATGCAGGAAATCCGCCCGGCGTTCGGTCTGCACCCAGTGGCCGCAGTGGCCGAACAAGTGCAGATCGGCCTGCGGGATCGCCTGGGCCAGCAGCTGGCCGCACTGGGGCGGCACGACGCCGTCTTCGCGGCCGTGCAGCACCAGCGTCGGCGCCTGGATCTGCTTGAGCGAGGCTTCGGGGAAGCCCCTGACGATGGTCGGCCCTTCGGTGTTGGGCTTGGGGATCAGCTTGCGCAGCGCGTCTTGTGAGCCGGGGCGTGCGCTGGCCTCGAACCGCGTGCGGATCATCTCTTCGGTGATGATGGATTGGTCGTAGGGGAACAGCCGCATCGCGCGCTCCATGGCTTCCATGGAGGGCTCGTATTCCCAGGCCGAGCGCAGGCCGGCGGTCTGCTCGAACTCACCGGCTGGCGTGCCCAGCAGCACCAATTTGTCCACGCGCTCGGGCTTGAACAGCGCCAGGCCGATGGCCAAGGCGCCGCCGAAGGAGTTGCCGACGAAGGACGCTTTGTCGATCTGCAGCGCATCCATGATGCCCAGCAGGTGCTTGGTCCACAGCTTGATGTCGTACTTGCTGTCGGCCTTGAACTCCGTGTAGCCGAAGCCTGCGATGTCCGGCGCCACGATGCGGAAGGCGTCGGTCAGCGACGGCCAGACCTTGCCCCAGTTGGTCCAGGCGGACACGCCCGGGCCGGAGCCGTGCAACAGAAAGAGCGGTTTGCCCGCGCCCTCGTCAAAGTAGTTGGTGCGGTGGTCCGCTGCGGTCAGGGTTTTTCCAGTTCCAGTTTGGTTCATCATGGTCTCCATACAGATACGAATGTGTATGGTATGGAGGCGCCGCGATACCCACAAGAGAACTAAGGGAAAGTACTAATGATTTACATCAAAAACTAGGATTAATAGCTCATATAAGAGTTTTTGAATCGACGACTCTGTGATTTGGATCAAAGACAGTTCCGTGAAATCACAATACACATGCGTATGTGTCTTGGAATTCCGGGTGCAAATCAGCGACGTCTACAATTCCGGCATGCAAGACTCAGCTGAGCCCACTTCGCCTGTTCCTGGCGCGCGCCGGGCGCGACAGCCTGCAGGTCAGACGCCTGGTTCCGCGCCGCCAGGCCGCACCCAACTGACGCCGCAGGACTGGATCGATGCGGCCACTGCGGTGCTGGTGGACAAGAGCATCGATTCCGTGCTGGTGGATGCGCTGTCAAAGTCCCTGGGCGTGACGCGCGGGAGCTTTTATTGGCATTTCACGGACCGGGCGGATCTGCTGGCGCGCGTTCTGCAGAGCTGGCGCGACGCGGCGACGGAGCAGGTCATCTCGCGCTTCGAGCGCGAGGGTGCCACCGCGCGCGAGCTGGTCGGCGAGTTGCTGAATCTTCCGTTCCGGGGGCGTGCCGCCTCGCGTGCCTCGTCGATCGAGATGGCGATACGTTCGTGGAGCCGACGCGACGAGATGGCCCGGCGTGCAGTCGATGAAGTGGACGCCCAGCGCCTCGCTTACATCGCCCAGTGCTTCTCGAGTCTGGGCTACGACATCGCGGAGGCACGCACCCGCGCCTTCGTGCTGTATGGCTTCGAATTTGGCGAATCGCTGCTGATCCGACACGGCACCGACCAGCAGCGCGAGGATCGGCGCGCGTTCATCGAGCGACTGCTGCTGAGCCCGGCGTCCAGCGGGACGTCCTGAGGCTGCTGGTGCGGCCGTTGCGCCGGGGGTGCCCCGGCGGCGGGTTCAGTACCGCGTCTGCGCTTGGCCGACGGGTCGGGGGGCCGGGTCGTATGGCGGGAGGTCTGCGCCTCCCGCGCTGAGGAGCGCTCAGCCCGCCTTGACCTTCAACCGCCAGGCGTGCAGCAGCGGCTCGGTATAGCCACTCGGCTGCTCCTTGCCCTTGAACACCAGGTCCAGCGCAGCCTTGTACGCCGCCGACGTGCCGAAGTTGCCCGCCATCTTCTGGTACAGCGGATCGTCCGCGTTCTGCCCGTCCACCACGGCGGCCATGCGCTCGAAGGTGGACTTGACCAAGGCTTCGGTCACCACCCCATGGTGCAGCCAGTTGGCGATGTGCTGGCTGCTGATGCGCAGCGTGGCGCGGTCTTCCATCAGGCCCACGTTGTGGATGTCGGGCACCTTGGAACAGCCCACGCCCTGGTCGACCCAGCGCACCACGTAGCCCAGGATGCCCTGGGCGTTGTTGTCCAGCTCCTGCTGCTTCTCGGCGTCCGACCAGTTCGGCGTGGCCGTGACGGGAATCGTCAGCAGCTTGTTCAGGATGTCGGCGCGCTCGGCGGCCACGTCGGTCTGCTCCAGGCCCTTCTGGATCTCGGCCACGTTGACCTGGTGGTAGTGCAGCGCGTGCAGCACGGCGGCCGTGGGGCTGGGCACCCAGGCGGTGTTGGCGCCGGCCTTGGGCTGGGCGATCTTCTGCTCCAGCATGGCGGCCATCAGGTCGGGCATGGCCCACATGCCCTTGCCGATCTGCGCCTTGCCGCGCAGGCCGCAGGCCAGGCCGACCAGCACGTTGTTCTTCTCGTAGGCCTGGATCCAGGCCGTGGTCTTCATGTCGCCCTTGCGCAGCATGGGGCCGGCCTGCATGGCGGTGTGCATCTCGTCGCCGGTGCGGTCGAGGAAGCCGGTGTTGATGAACGCCACGCGGCTGGCGGCGGCGGCGATGCAGGCCTGCAGGTTGACGCTGGTGCGGCGCTCCTCGTCCATGATGCCCAGCTTGACGGTGCTGTCGGCCAGGCCCAGCAGCTGCTCGACGCGGCCGAACAGTTCGCTCGCGAACGCCACTTCGGCCGGGCCGTGCATCTTGGGCTTGACGATGTAGACCGAGCCGGTCCGCGAGTTGCGCACGGTCTGGCCGGCGCGGGGCTTCAGGTCATGCAGCGCGATGGTGGTCGTGATGACCGCGTCCATGATGCCTTCGGGGATCTCTTTCGTGCTGCCGTCGGCGGCCGTGTAGAGGATGGCCGGGTTGGTCATCAGGTGGCCGACATTGCGCAGGAACATCAGTGAGCGGCCGTGCAGCGTGACAGGCTTGCCGTCGGCACCGGTGTACCGGCGGTCGGCGTTCAGCCCGCGCGTGAAGGTCTTGCCGCCCTTGGCGACTTCTTCGGTCAGCGTGCCCTGCAGGATGCCGAGCCAGTTGCTGTAGGCCAGTTCCTTGTCTTCGGCGTCGACCACGGCGACCGAGTCCTCCAGGTCGAGGATGGTGGACAGAGCCGCTTCCATCACCACGTCGCTCACGCCGGCCGGGTCGGTCTTGCCAATCGCCGTGCTGCGGTCGATCTGGATGTCGATGTGGTTGCCGTTGTGCTTGAGCAGCACCGAGGTCGGCGCGGCTGCATCGCCCTGATAGCCGATGAACTGCGACGCGTCGGCCAGGCCGGTGGCGCCCTGGGCCGTCTGCACCACGAGCTTGCCGCCGTCCACGCGGTAGCCGGTGGCGTCCGTGTGCGAACCGCTGGCCAGCGGGGCGGCCTGGTTCAACACATTGCGGGCGTAGGCGATGACCTTGGCACCGCGCACCGGGTTGTAGCCCTTGCCCTTTTCGGCGCCGTCGGTCTCGGCAATGGCGTCGGTGCCGTAGAGCGCGTCGTACAGCGAGCCCCAGCGCGCGTTGGCGGCGTTCAGCGCGTAGCGCGCGTTCAGGATCGGCACGACCAGCTGCGGGCCGGCTTGCGTGGCCAACTCGGCATCGACATTGGTCGTCGTCGCCTTGGTGCCGGCGGGCACAGGCACCAGGTAGCCGATTTTTTCCAAGAACGCCTGGTAGGCGGGCATGTCGGCAGCACTGGTGGAATCACCTGCGGCGATGGGGCCGGGGTGGGCCTTGTGCCAGGTGTCGATCTCGGTCTGCAGGCGGTCGCGCTCGGCCAGCAAGGCGATGTTCTTGGGCGCCAGGTCACCGACGATGGCGTCGAACCCCTTCCAGAACGCGGCGGCCTCGATGCCAGTGCCGGGCAGCACCTTGTCTTCGACGAAGCGAACCAGGTTGGTCGCAACCTGGAGGCGGTGGAGGGAGGTGCGTGCGGTCATGGTGCGGGCCTTTCGGGTGTCGGCGGGGGTAGCAAGAACAAAGCCGCGCGCAGCGCGTGGCGTCAGCATCGACTGTAGAGGAGACTTGGGGTCTGATTGCCCATGCCGACTGCGGGTCATCTGTGACCCAGACAATCGTAATCGCTTGCAAAATCCATCGAAACCGATGAGCGGACGGCGCAATGACCGCGCCGTTTTTCTGTCCAGAACGCACCAGGAACTCTTGCCCATGGCCCGTCCAAACGCCCGACTGAACCCCGCCGCGCTGCGCCGCCTCACGCAGACCTTGCAACAGCACATCGACGCCGGGCGCATTCCCGGCGCCGTGGCCCTGGTCGGCGCGGGAGGCGAGGTGCAGCACTTCGAGGCGCTGGGCCGGCTCGACCCGGCCGGCAGCCGGCCGATGCCGCTGGACGCGGTGTTCCGCATCTATTCGATGACCAAGCCCATCGTCTCGCTGGCCACGTTGATGCTGGCCGAGGCCGGCCGGCTGCAGCTGGTCGACGCGGTGACCAAGTACCTGCCAGCGTTCTATGCAACGCCCGTGGGCGTGGAGCAGGACGGCACTCTGGTGCTGCAGCGCCCGCATCGCCCGGCGACGGTGCACGATCTGCTGCGCCACACGGCGGGCTTCACCTACGAGTTTCTGGGCGACAGCGCGGTGCAGCGCCAGTACCAGGCGGCCGACCTGGCCGAGCGTGGGCGCGACAACGCCAGCTTCTGCGAGGCGCTGGCGCAGCTGCCGCTGGCGGCCCAGCCGGGCACACAGTGGGCCTACAGCCGCGCCACCGACGTGCTGGGCGCCGTGCTGGAGGTGGTCTCAGGCCAGTCGCTCGGCGCGCTGCTGCAGGACTTGCTGCTGGGCCCGCTGGGCATGGCGGACACCGGCTTTCACATCGCGCCGGACCACTTCCCGCGCATCGCCGAGCCCTTTGCCAACTGCCCCGACAGCGGCCAGGCGGTGGTGATGATGGACGCGCGTGTGGTGCCGGCCTTCGAATCCGGCGGCGGCGGCCTGCTGTCCACGGCAGGCGACTACCTGCGCTTCCTGCAATTGCTGCGCGGTGAGGGCATGTTCGAAGGCCAGCGCCTGGTGTCGCGCAAGACCATCGCGTGGATGACGGCGGACCACCTGGGCGCCATCCCGGCCAGCGGCGACCTGCTGCCGCCGGGCCACGGCTTCGGCCTGGGTGTGGCGGTGCGGCTGGCCGAGGGCCTGGGGCCGCAGCCCGGATCGCCCGGCATGTACTACTGGAGCGGCATCGGCGGCACCTCGTTCTTCGTCGACCCGCAGGAGGATGTGTTCGCCATGCTGCTGACGCAGGCGCCGAACCAGCGGATCTACTTCCGCAATCTGTTCCGGCATCTGGTGTATGCGGCGGTGGAGTAGAAAGCGGGCATGACCCATTTCCGACAGCCGCATTTCCTTCAAGCGAGCCCGCGTTGGCGCTGGCTTGTACCCGTCACGGCCAGCTTGCTGACGGCCTGCGCCGGCCTGACCGCCCCCGACCCCGGCGCTGCAGCCCGCCGCGCCGGCGCCATGCCCGGTGCCGTCAGCGTGACGCATGCCGACCCGGCCCAGTTTCGCAACGCGCGCAGCGGCGGGCACGAGAGCGCGGCATCGCGCCGCGCCTGGCTCAACGAGCTGAGCGAACACCTTGCCGATCGCGCCGCCGCCGTGTTGCCGGCCGGGCAGCGGCTGGAGGTGCAAATCACGGATGTGCAACGTGCCGCCGGTGCCGAGTCCGGCAGCGGCGCGCCGGCGGCAGACCTGCGCATCGTGCGCGACGCCTATCCGCCGCGCATCGACCTCACGTTCAAGCGCCTGGCGGCCGGTGGCAAGGTGCTGCAGTCCGGCAGCCGCCAATTGCGCGACCAAAACTTCCTGATGCGGCCCAACCGCTATGGCAACGATGCGCTCGGCTTCGAGAAAAGGCTGGTCGACGACTGGGTCGACCAGGAGTTCGGCGCCGGGCGCTGAGCTGCGCACGGCGCCGCGTGGCAAGGGCCACGCAGCGGGCGGCCTGGCCGCTGGCGCCGCTCAATCCGCGTACACCCCCGCCGCGCGGATCACCGGCCCCCACTTGCCGATCTCCGACGTCAGCCAGGTCTTCAGACCTTCAGGCGACTGCTTGGATTCGGGCACCACGTCGGCGCCCAGCTCGTTCATGCGACTCACGAAGGCCGGGTCTTTCAGCGACGCGCGCAGCGCGACATTGAAGCGCTCGATGGTGGCCGCCGGCGTGCCCTTGGGCGCGTAGATGCCGTGCCAGACCTTGACCTCGAAATCCTTCAACCCCTGCTCGGCCAGCGTCGGTGCAGTGGGCAGTGCGCCCACGCGGGCCAGCGTGGTCACGCCGAACAGCTTGACGGTGCCGGCCTTGATGTGCGGCGTGGTCTGCGTGGTCTGGTCGCACAAGATGTCGACCTGGCCGCCCAGCAGCGCATTCATGGCCGGCGCCGTGCCGGAAAACGGCACGGTCGTCACCTCGACGCCAACGGCCTTCTGGAACAGCATGCCGCACAGGTGCGAGACGGCGCCCAGCCCGGCGTTCGCCAGGTTGGCCTTGCCAGGGTTGGCCTTGAGCCAGGCCAGCAGCTCTGGCAGGGTGCTGGCGGGCAGGTCCTTGCGGCCCAGCAGCGTCATGGGCACGTCGACCACCTGGCTCACGTACTCGAAATCGGTGAGCGGGTTGAAGCTCATCTTGCGGTACAGCGCCGGCGCGGTGGACATGCCGTTGTGGTGCAGCAGCAGCGTGTAGCCGTCCGGTGCGGACTTGGCGACGTGGGCCGCTGCCACGGTGCCACCGGCGCCGACCTTGTTCTCGACCACGACCGTCTGGCCCAGCTGGCGCGTCAGCAGCGCACCCACCGTGCGGGCGACGACGTCGGTGGGGCCACCGGCGGCGAAGGGCACGACCAGCGTGATGGGCTTGGTCGGGTAGGCCTGGGCGTGGCTGGCGGCGGCGACCAGCAGCAGGGCCGGGGCCAGCAGCAGCGCACGGGCGCGGCGCGACCAGGAACGGGGGGTGGCGGACAGGGGGGACAGGGGCATGGGGATGGGCTCCAGATCGGGTTTGTAACGAATGGTGCAGTCTGCCTGCGCAGCCCGCGCGCAGAAAGGGCGTTATCCCGAAGCCCCTGCAACTCTATGCGGCGGTCGAACGCAGGCACCGTCGACGCAGGCACCTGAGGAAAGAGCGTGCGCAAGGCAGGCCATGGGAGAGGGCTTGCCCCACCCGTTGCCGCAACGGCGCTTCAAGCCCCCGCGAGTGCGCGGTGCACCAGGGCCATCAGCTCAGAGGGCAGCACAGCCTCCCCCATGGCCCCGGCCGCAGCGCATCGCGCAGCGCGCTGGGCACGCCGGTCGGGATTGGATTCGCCGTGGTAGACCACCACCGGTACGGCCTGGCCGGTCGCACGCATGCGGCGCAGCAGGCTGAGGGCCGCAGAGCCGCTTTCGTCCGGGCGCGTCCAGTCGGTCAGCACCAGGTCGAAGGGCTCGCCCGCCGCAGCGTCATGCGCCAGCCGGGCCAGCGCCTCGTCGGTGGAGCGCACGGCAACGACCTCGATCTGCAGTTTGGCGAGGGCCGCCGCTTCAAGGCGGTTGTTCTCGGGCCGTTCGTCCACCCAGAGCACGCGCCGTTGGTCCGGCACGTCGATCAGCGCGCGCGTGTCCTCGGCCAGCTGCGCGCGCAGGCCCTCGCCCACCGGGGCGCCGCCGCGCGCGGCCTCGGCAGTGCCGACCTGCCGCAGCACACCGTCCACCACGGCCGCCAGCACCGCGTCGGCGGCCGGTTGCGCCGCGCCGGTCGGTGTCGGGCCATCCGCCGGGACTCCACTGCGCCTGGCCATCGGGCGCGTGGCGTCGCCTGCCGGGCCGCCGGCCGCTGCATTCGGTGCGGGCTGCCGTGCCCGCACGGCGGCGACTGCGGCCCGCAGCCCCTTGGCCACGTTGGTCCACGCCTCGTCGCGGTTCGCCCACGAGGTGACGGGCTTCAGGTCGGTCGGCAAACCCTGCAAGGCCATGAACGGGAACACATCGCGGTCCTCCGGCTCGATGTTGACGGCCCGCACGATGATGGGCACCACGTCGCAGGCCCGGTCGGCATGGCGCTGCATGGCGCGCTGCAGCTCGACGCCGAAGATGTAGTCGCTCTCGATGAAATCCTTGCTGACCAGCAGCAGCACGAGGTCGGCACGGTCGAGGTTCTTGTCGATAGCGGCCGCCCAGTCCGCCCCGGCGACGATCTTGCGGTCGTGCCAGACGCGTATCAGGCCGCGCCGCTCCAGGATCTTGAGGTGTCCGGCGAGCTCGTCGCGCAGCGCCTCGTCCTCGTGTGCGTAGCTGTAGAAGACCGCCACGGCGGTCGCTGGGTGATCGGAGTCTGTCACGCGTCGTCCTCCCACTGCAATGGCCTGGCACCAAGGCGCGCCAGGGTGCGCCGTGGCCGCCAGTGTGGCGCACACGGCGCGAGTGCCGCAAGCACGCGCGACATGGGGTCAGCCGCCCGGCCCAGCCCGCCTCAGCCCGCCTCAGCCCGCCTCAGCCCGGCGCAGGCCGCCCCAGCCCTCCTCAGACCGGCGCAGCGCCGGCTACCAGGCCCGCGTCGTGCAGCCGGCCGATGGCGCCGCCATCCAACCCCAGCACCTCGGCCAGCACCTCGTCGGTGTCGGCGCCCAGCAGCGGCGCGGGCCGCGTCGCGGCGCGCTCCATCGCGGGGGCGCGCACGGCGCTGCCGGCCACCAGATGCTCGCCCATGCCGGGCGTGACGCTGCGCTCGAACACCGGGTTCGCAAGGCTCACACGCTGGTCGCGGGCCAGCAGCTCGCCCACGGTCTTGTAGCGGCCCCAGCAGACCTTGTTCGATTCCAGCGTGCGCTCGACCTCGGCCGTGCCACGCGCGGCGAACCAGGGCTCGATGAGTTCAGCGATGGCATCGCGGCCTTCGAAGCGCTGGGCCTCGTCGTCGAAATCCAGGCCCAGGCGCTGCTGCGTGGCGGCCACGGCGTCGGCGATGCCGCAGGCCTTGACGAGCGATCGCCACTGCCCGGCCGAGATCGCGGCCACCATGATGCGCACGCCATCGGCGGTCGCGAAATCGCGGCCAAAGGCGCCGTAGATGTGGTTGCCGAGCGAGGGCCGCTCTTCGTGCAGCAGCTCGGCCTCGGACAGCACGCCCAGGTGCGACAGGGTGGTGAAGGCCATGTCCGACAGGGCGATCTTCAGCTCGGCGCCCGTGCCGGTGCGCTGGCGGTGCTGCACGGCCGCGACGATGGCGAACGCGGCCTGGTAGGCGCAGGCCACGTCCCACGCCGGCATCACATGGTTGACTGGCCGCGCAGGCGAGCCGCCGCCGGTGGAGTACGGGTAGCCGGTCGCGCAGTTGACGGTGTAGTCCACCGCCGTGCTGCCGTCGGCATTGCCCTGGATGGTGCAGCTGATCATGTCGGCCCGCTTCGCCGACAGCACCGCGTGCGCCAGCCAGGGCGTGCCGATGTTGGTCAGCAGCACGCCGGCCTCTTTGCCGGGTGCCGTGGCCAGCGCCTGCACCAGCTCACGGCCCTCGGGCTTGCGCAGGTCGATGGCGACCGAGCGCTTGCCCTTGTTCAGGCCGGCCCAGTAGATGCTGCGCCCGCGGCCCTCCGGGTGCGGCATGCGCGGCAGCCGCGCGTAGTCGATGCCGCCGCCGGGGATGTCCACGCGGATCACGTCGGCGCCGAACTGCGACAGCGTGAGCCCGGCCAGCGGCGCAGCGATGAAGGCCGAGCTTTCGATGACGCGCAGGCGGTTCAGGAAGGGGTAGGTCATGAGGGTCCGTGCGAGGGTGTGTGGGCAATCCGGGGCTGAGCCTGCGCGTCGTCGCGGCCCAGCTGGAACACGGCGACAGTCTGCACGAGCGCCTGGGCCTGCTGCCGCAGGCTGCTGGCAGCGGCGGCCATCTGTTCGACCAGCGCGGCGTTCTGCTGTGTGGTCTGGTCCATCTGCACCACGGCCTCGCCGACCTGGCCGACCCCGGCGCTCTGCTCGCTGCTGGCGGCGCTGATCTCGCCCATGATGCGGGAGACACGCTGGATCGCGGCCACCACCTCCTGCATGGTGCGGCCGGCCTGGTCGACCAGCGCCGTGCCGGCCTCTGCGCGTTCCACACTGCTCGTGATCAGCGTCTTGATCTCGCGCGCGGCCTGCGCCGAGCGCGTGGCCAGGTTGCGCACCTCGCCGGCCACCACGGCAAAGCCGCGGCCCTGCTCGCCCGCACGGGCAGCCTCGACCGCGGCGTTCAGGGCCAGGATGTTGGTCTGGAACGCGATGCCGTCGATCACGCCGATGATGTCGGCGATCTTGCGCGAGCCGGCGTCGATGTCCTTCATGGTGGCGATCACGCGTTGCACCGTGGCGCCACCCTCCTGCGCCACGCTGGAGGCGCTGCGCGCCAGTTCGCTGGCCTCGCGTGCGTTCTGCGCGTTCTGCGTCACGGCCGAGCCCAGCTCCTCCATCGACGCCGCGGTCTGCTGCAGCGCGCTGGCCTGGCCTTCGGTTCGACTGGACAGGTCCTGGTTGCCCTCGGAGATCTCGGCACTGGCCGTGGCCACCTGGTGCGCACCCTGGCGCACGCTGGCCACCACGCCGGCCAGGCTCTGCTGCATGCGCTGCAACTGCGCCATGAGGCTGTGGGTGTCACCGGGCTTGAGCTGCAAGCCTTGACTCAAGTCGCCCTGCGCAACCTGGGAGGCCAACGCTGCGGCCTGTGCCGGCTCGCCACCCAGCGGGCGCAGCACCAGGCGCTCCAGCGCCAGTGCCAGTCCCAGCGAGACCAGCACGATGGAGGTGACCGCCAGCGCAAGCGCCGTGTACTGCAGGGTGCGCACTTCGGCCAGGATCTGGTCCTCAGGCACGGTCGCCGCGAACGACCACGGCGTGCGCGTCGCGCCCACGCGCACGGGCACGTACAGGCGCGTGACGTCGGTGCCCAACCGCTCGTGGAAGAAGCCGGTCTCCAACGGCTTGCCTTCGCGGATCGCTGCGCGCGCCTCGTCCTGGCCGGCTCCCATGTCCTTGCCCGCGTTGACCGGGTCGCGGTCGCCCACGTACAGGCCGCCGTTGGACAGCAGGCTGGCGTAGCCGGTGCCGTAGACGCTGATGGCGCCCACGGTGTCCTGCAGGCTGGACAGCGCGATGTCCACACCGGCCACGCCGAGGACGCGACCGCCCACCACGATGGGCGCGACCATGCTGGTGATCAGCGTGTCCTTGCCGGCCACCGGGTACTTGTAAGGCTCGATCAGGGTTTCGTCGCCGCTGTTGCGGGACAGCAGGTAGTAGTCACCCGCGCCCGGCTTGTCGTAGTCCACCAGGGGCTCCACGGCCAGCGCGCCGCTGCCGCGGTTCCAGTACGGGATGTAGCGGCCCGTGCCGTCGTGCCCGGGCTTGCCGACGAACTCGGCATCGCGCCCGTCGAAGGCATTGGGCTCCCAGGCCGTCCACACGCCCAGAAAGCGCGGGCTGCCGGCCAGCACGCCTTTGACCATGGCATCCGCTGCGGCTCGATCAGGGCTGCCGGCGGCCTGCATGCCGCCCAGCGCATGCGCGAGCGTGCGGGCGGCCAGCAGCGCGCCCTCCAGCTCGGCGGCCACCTGGCCCGCGTTGCGCGCCGCCAGCTCCTCGGCGTAGAGCAAGGCCGTCTTGTGCTGCATCGCACTGGCCTGTCGCGCCAGCACAGCCAATGTGAGCGCAAAGCCCAGCAACACGATGCACACGACCAGCCACAACAGCTTGGCCCGCAGACTCAACCTCGGCTTCGACATGGACATATGGATGTTGTGATGTGGGAGACGGGCTGCCCGGAGGCAGGCGGACACGCCGTTTTTACAACACCCGTGCGTCGAAACGCATCCCACATGACAGCGCCGAGTGGACATTCAGCCCAGCCGCACCAGACTGCGGCCCACCGAAGGTGAAGGGGCTGTTCACCCCTTCACAAGCCCCCCTACTCGGGCATCTTGATCGAGCAGTTCGCGTCAGCGAACGGGCCGCCGACCTTCTGCCACTGCGCACCCGGCGATTCAGGCTCGCACATGGTCTTGCCGGTGCTGGCGTTCTTCCACTGGAAGTAGATGCTCGGCTGGGCGCCGGCGGTGCCGGCCAGGCCCAGTGCGAGAAGGCAGATGCAGGTGATGCGTTTCATGGTGAATCCTTGGTTGCTTGGGCTCAACGATAGATGAGTGAATTTCCCACCTCGACCAGCAGGGCTTTGGTCTGCCCCACGATGGCGGTGCGGTAGGCCTCGTAGCGCGCGTCCGACATGGCGTTGTCGTTGCGCGTACCGCCCGCGGTGTTGGGCGTGCCGCCGAAGTAGTTGTTCATGACCGGCACGTGGATGTGGCCGGCCGGGATGTCCAGGCGGAAGACGTCGCGCAGCACGGTGTTGCGGTACGCGCTTTCGTTGGACAGGTAGTTGCCGCCGCCGCCCGAGCTGGAACACCAGACCGGATTGGGCTCGGACACGAGCGACAGGTCGGGCAGCGAATTCATGACGTTGTTGGACGGCACGCTCACCGTGGTGGGCGCGTTGCAGTCCGGGAAGTAGCCGTAGTTGGTATGCCACGTCACGTTGAATCCCTCGGTGCCGTCGCTGGTGGCGCCTGGCGGGCGCACGATGCCCTTGCGGGTATCGGCCGTGATCATCCCGGCAATCGGCAGCGAGGCCTTGGAGAACTGCGTCGGGAAGTCCTTGATCCACGCGGCCGCGCTGTCGTAGCCGAGCCAGCGCTTGGGCGGGTTGATGTCGCAGCCCGAACCGGGGATGGAGATCGGCGCGGTGTCCGGCGCTGTGACGGTGCCCAGCGGCAGCACATAGCTGGGAAGGCGGTTGCCGATGGGGCAGTAGATGATGCCGTCGTTGCCGGCGCCCGGGCCGTGGTAGCGGCCGTTGTACTCCTCCAGCCAGAACTGGTTGGCACCGCCCTGGCTGATGGTGATGGAGGCATCCACGCGCCGGTCGCCGGGCCGGAACCAGGGTCCCAGTGTGTCCTCCTGCATGCCCAGGTTGAACGGGTCGTAGCTGACGGGCAGCACGTAGGCCTCCACGCGCAGCGTGCTGCCGTCGGCCAGCTTGATTTCGCGGCCATCCATCTCCAGAGCTGTCGCGCCCGACGGGTTGCCGTTGCGCAGGCCGGTGCTCGGCGTGCCTGGCGTGCCCAGCGTGAAGACGTCGAATCCGCTGATGATCATGCGGCGGTACCTGGAGCCGTCGGCCGCGTTGCCAGCCGGCAGTTCGATGTCGTACTGCCCGCGCGATGAGCGCTCGAACTGCCACTGCAGTTCGGCCGCCTGGGCAGCGGTCAGGCCGAACGAGGGCACCCACTGGCGCAACGTCTTGGTCATGTAGACGCGGGTCCAGTACAGCATGCGGTCATCGCTGGCGGGCATCAGGCTGCCAGCCGGCGAGGCGCGGCGGCCCTGCACGCGGTCGACCGCAGCGCGCCACAAGGCATGCCCCTCTTCCTTGACCGCTTCCAGCGCGGCGTCATAGCTGGCGATGGCCGTCTGCCCGTCGGTGCCGCACAGGCGCGCGGCGAACGCCGGGTCGAAGCCGTCGAAGCCGGTGTCTTTGACGATGCGCTCGGCAAACGGCGTCTGGTCGGCCGTAGCGGCATTGGCACCGGTGAACGGCAGCGGCGTGGTCAGCCGGCGTTCCTCGAAGGCCAGCAGCACGTCGCGGTTCCACGAGCAGGCGGCAGTGGGCGCCTCCGGTTCGGGGTCGGAATCGCCACTGCCGCCGCAGGCGACGAGCAAGGCCGCTGCGGCCACGGAGGTCAGGGCGTATCTGGAAACGCGCAGTGTCTGGTACATGGATCGGACTCCTTGAGGGCGGATGGCGGCTGCCGAGCAAAGACGGGCAGACGCATCGGGTGAACGGATATGGCAGCGAGCAGCCAACGTGGGGCACGGTAGGTGGGTCGTTCGATAGGCGATTCCTCCGTGCTTGCAGCCGCTGCCGTTGCCGCGCGTCAGCCCATGACGCGTTCGGGCAACCACGTCACGATGCCGGGGAACCAGTAGATGAGCAGCACCGCCAGCATCAGCAACAGGAACATCGGAAACGCCGCGCGCGCAATCCACAGCAGGCTCTTGCCGGTCATGCCCTGCAGCACGAACAGGTTGAACCCCACAGGCGGCGTGATCTGCGCCATCTCGACCACCAGCACCACGAAGATGCCGAACCACAGCGGGTCGATGTTGGCCGTCTGCACGATGGGCAGCACGACGCCCATGGTCAGCACGATCAGCGAGATGCCATCGAGAAAGCAGCCCAGCACGATGTAGAAGACCATCAGCGACATCAGCAACATGAGGGGCGACAAGCCCAGGCTGCCGATCCATTCGGCCAGCTGGCGCGGCAGCCCCAGGTAACCCATGGACAAGGTCAGGAACGCGGCGCCGGCCAGGATCAACGCGATCATGCAGAACAGCCGCGTCGCCCCCAGCAGCGAGGCGATGAAGCTCTCGCGCGAGAGCGACCCTTGCACTGCAGACAGTGCCAGCGCGCCCACCACCCCCACGCCGGCGGCCTCGGTCGCGGTGGCCAAGCCGCTGTAGATCGAGCCGAGCACACCCAGGATCAGCACCACGACGGGGATCAGGCTGCGCGAGGCCGCCAGCTTCTGGCGCAGCGACTGGCCGGCGTCGGCCTGCGGCACACGGTCGCGGTGGAGCAGCGACCACACGCCGATGTAGCCCATCATCAAGGCCGCCACCAGCAGGCCGGGCAGCGCCCCGGCAACGAACAGCCGCGTGATCGAGACATCGGCCGCGACGCCATAGACGATCATGATCAGCGACGGCGGAATCAGCAGGCCCAGCGTGCCGGCACCGGCCAGCGAGCCGATCACGATGGAATCCGGGTAGCCCCGGCTGCGCAGGGCGGGCAGCGTCATCTTGCCGACCGTGGCGCAGGTGGCCGCGCTCGAACCGGAGACCGCAGCGAAGATCGTGCAGCCCAGCACGTTGACGTGCAGCAACCGGCCCGGCAAGCGGTTCATCCAGGGCGCCAACCCCGTGAACATGTCCTGCGACAGGCGCGTGCGGAACAGGATCTCCCCCATCCACACGAACAGCGGCAACGCCGTCAAGGTCCAGGAAGAAGACGATCCCCAGATCGTCACGGCCATCGCATCGCCGGCCGGGCGTCCGCTGAAGACCGCCATGCTGACCCACGCGACCCCGGCCAGCGTCAAACCCACCCAGACCCCACTGCCCAGGATGGCGAACAGCGAGACGACCAGGGCGGTCGCAACCAATGCGTTGTCCATCCCGTCCTTATTCGATGAGGGCCGGCGCCTCGGCCGTCGCAGCGCGCTCGACACCGCGCAGGCGCAGCACGAATTCGTCGACGAACGCGATGCAGAAGATCGACGTGCCGATGGCCATCGCCAGTTGCGGGATCCACAGCGGCGTGGCGTCGTTGCCGGTGGACACATCGTGGTACGCGATCGAATTCATCACCAGCCGGATGCTGAACCACGCCAGCGCGCCACTCAGTGCGCTGGCGCAGGCCAGGCTCCAGATCTCCAGCGCGCGCCGCGTGCGCGGGCCGACCAGGCCCAGCACCAGGGTGACCCGGATGTGCTCACCGCGCTTGAGGGTGTAGGCCAGTGCCAGGAACCCGGCTGCCGCCATGGCGTAGCCGGCGTACGCGTCCAACCCGCGCAGGCCCACCGGCACGAAGCGGTCGACGATGTTGGCCAGCACTGTCAGCAAGGTCAGCACCATGCAGACGGCGGCCGCATAGCCGGCCCCATCGAACAGCAGGTCGAGCGCCCGGCGCATGGTCAGGGCTTCTTGAAGCTCTCGACGATGGACTGGCCGTCCGGGCCGGCCTTCTCCAGCCACTCTTTGAGCATGGTGTCGCCGACTTTCTGCATGCCGGCCTTGAGTTCAGCGGAAGGCTCGAGCACGTTCATGCCGTTCTTGCGAAGGCCGTCGAGGTACTCCTTGTCCTTTTGCTCGGACAGCTTCCAGCCGCGCTGCTCGGCATCGGCCGCTACCTTCAGCACCGCATCCTGCGTGGCCTTGTCCAGCGCGTCGAAGGCGCGCTTGTTGACGATGACCGCGTTCTTGGGCAGCCAGGCGTTGGTCGTGTAGTAGTACTTGACCTGCTCGTAGACCTTGGCGCCGTAGCCGGTCGAGCTGGAGGTCATGAAGGCTTCGACCACGCCGGTGGCCAGGGCCTGCGACAGCTCGGCCTGCTGCACCGTGACGGGCTGGGCGCCGACCAGCTCCGCGATGCGCGCCGTGGCGGGGCTGTAGGCACGCCACTTCATGCCCTTGAGGTCTGCCGTGCTGGCCAGCGGGCGCTTGACGTAGATGCCTTGCGGCTGCCAGGGCACGGTGTAGAGCAGCACCATGCCTTGCTCGGCCAGCTTCTTCTGCAGCACCGGCTTCTGGGCCTTGTACAGCTTGTCGGCTTCGGCATAGCTGGCGGCCAGGAACGGCATGCCGTCGATGCCGAAGGGCTGCCATTCGTTCTGGAAATTGCCCAGCAGCACCTCACCGGCCTGGGCCTGGCCGCCCTGCACGGCGCGCTTGATCTCGGGTGCCTTGAACAGCGCCGCGTTCGGGTGCAGCGTGATCTTCAACTTGCCCGCCGTGGCCTTGTCCACATCGGCAACGAACTGCGCCAGATTCTCTGTGTGGAACGTGGTCGCAGGGTAGGCCGAGGGCAGATCCCATTTGGCCTGGGCGACGGCGGCGCAGGCTGCGGTGGCCAGGGTGAACGCGAGAAGCGGCTTGGTCAGCATGGTGCGGCTTTCAGAGTTACTGATGGGAACAAAACATGACAATGCAAACTACATGCCACTGTAGGTTGTTCAACAATCATGGGTTATTGGTAGAAACTCGCACGTTTGCGCTCAAATGCGTGGCAAAAATGGTGCGTAAATGCGCCCAAATGGCGCGTGCCGACCTCCGGCCAGCGCGCAGGAAGCGCACCGTGGCCGGGGGCCTGTTCCCAGCCGTAGGGGTCGCGCGCGCGGCTGCGCTGCCGGCGCGGCGGTGCCGTGATTCCGTGGGGCCCCGCTCAGGGCGCGACGCAGCTGAAGTTCGCTGCGTCGTTGATGTCGCCGCTGCCGTTGTAGCGGGCCCAGTTGGGGTAGACGCACAGCGGGCGGCTGCGTGCCGTGGCACCGAAATAGCCGGGCGCGCTCGCCGTGGCGAGGATGCGCTCGGGCGCCTGGCCGCGTTCGACCCAGTCCACCAGCGGGCCCAGCATGTCAAAGCGGTCCGTGCCCGGCCCGCCTGAGCAGTGGTTCATGCCCGGCACGATGAAGTAGCGCACCGATTCCGCACCGCGCCCGCCGGCCCGCTGGTCGATGGCGCGCACCCAGCGCGCCGTGTCGTTGTGGTTGTGCGAGGAGTCGGCGCTACCGTGGTAGAGCAGCATCTTGCTGCCGCGCGCGCGAAACGCGTCCAGATCGGGCGAATCCGCGAGCCCATAGCTCTTGGCCGACTCGGTGTACAGCGGCGTGGTCGCGGTGATCAGCGCCTCGGTGTCGTCGATGTTGAAGTTCAGTTCGTAGTCGATGTATTGCGCAGTCGTCAGCGGCGCAGGCGGTGTGCGCCAGACCATCGCGTGCTGCGGCGTGCTGAGCGTGACCTTGATGGCGTTGTTCGTGGCCGAAGCGTAGCTGCCCAACCACCAGGAGCGAAAGCCGCCATTGAAGCTGCTGCCGTTCATGCCGCCGATGCCCGGGTCCCACGAGTTGCCCGCGTAGAGCTGCACACCGGCCGAGGTCTTCGGCCCGGCCATGGCTTTCTGCATCGCCGTGATCTGCGAGCGCGTCACGCAGGCATCCGTCTTCGCGCCGGTGCAGGCGATCTTGTCCAGTTCGGGCATGACCACGGCCTCGGTGCAGGCCGCCAGGTTGCTGGCCATGCCGTCGACCACGCCGTCACGCGCATCGCACGCCGAGAGCACGGCGTTGGCGATCAGCTGCAGGTCGCCATTGGTGTAGGTCTTGTTGATGAGCGGTACGCCGTCGGCACCGATCTGGCCCTGCTCGAGTGCCAGCGGCACGAAGGTCTGCAGCAGGTACGGCGCGTACGAGGCGTGGTAGGGCAGGCTGATGGCGGGGGCCCCGGCCACGATGCCGTCGTAGTGCTGCGGGAAGCGCTGCGACATCAGCGCGGCCTCGCGCCCGCCCTCGGAGCAGCCGACGAAATACGACTTGTCGGGTGCCTTGCCGTAGTACTTGGCCACGACCGCCTTGCCGGCTTGCGTGGTCAGGTCGTAGGCGCGGTAGCCGAAATCGATGCGCGCCTGGGGGTCGCGGCCATAGGCCGACGCCCCGGCCCAGGCCGGGTCGGAATTGACCGCGTTGTCGTGGCCCGAATCGGTAGCCACCACGGCAAAGCCCTGCATCAGCGCGGTGATCGTCTGCTGCCCGCCCACCGGGCCGGTGGCGTCGCCCAGCGTGCCGTTGGAGCCACCCCCACCCTGCATCAGGAATCGGCCATTCCACGAGGTGGGCATGCGCAGGCGGAACTTCACCGCGTAGGGCTTGCCGTCGACCGCGCTGGTGCGCTCGTTCATGGCGCCCACGATGTGGCAGTGGCGCGGCATGTTGGCTGCTGTGTCCAGCATCTCGGACGTGAGCACACGCACCGTGGTACCGGCGGGCAGGCCGAGCGCCGCGGGCTCGGCGGCCACGCGGGCAGCGGCCTCGCTGCACCCCAGGGGACCAGCGGCGATGGGCGTGGCGGCATCATCGCCACCGCCACAGGCGGCCAGCACCGTTAGCGCGCACACGCTGGCCATGGCGTGGGCGGTTCGGGATCGGATGGGCATCTTGGTCTCCTTCATCGTGGTGGTGGAACTGGGGTGGGCAGCCGCTGCGCCTGCCGCTACTGCATCGACAGATTGAGCTCGCGCGTCATGCTCTGGTAGGCAGGCCAGGTCTGGGCGATGAACGCCTTGAGCGCGGCGCCGGTCGGCGGGGGATCGGTCACGCCCAGCTGGGCCAGCACCATCTTGACCTTGTCCGACTCGGTGGCAGAAGACCGCACCAGGGCTGCCAGACGCTCGATCACCTCCGGCGGCGTGCCGGCCGGGGCCAGCAGCATGTTGCACTCCTTCAGGCTCTGGAACGCCGGTCCGACGAAGCCCTCGTCGGCCCAGTTGCTCAGGCCCGGCAGCAACGGATTCCTGCCGTCGCCCGAGATCAGCAGCAAGGGCTTGAAATCGCCGCGCTGGATGCCGGGGCCAAGCCCTGCCATCGAACCGGCGCCCATGTCGATGTTGCCCGCCATGAGGTCGAACACCATCGGGCCGGTGCCCTTGTAGTGCACCATGGTGAACTGCGCGCCAGTCTCCTTGGCCAGCTGCGTCATCATCATCTGCCAGCCCGAGCCGATGCCGTAGTTGCCAACCGTGACCGGCCGCGTCTTGGCCAGCGCGATCAGGTCCTTCAGGGTCTTCACCGGCAGATCCTTCTTCACCACCATGGGCGCCACGCCGGTGCTGTAGGCACCGATCGGGATCAGGTCCTTGCCGGGGTCGATCGGCGGCTTCTTCAGCAGCACCGGTGCCTGTGCCAGCTGGCTGTGCAGCGTGATGAGCAGCGTGTAGCCGTCCGGGTTCGAGCGCACCACATGGTCGGCCGCGATCATGCCGACGCCGCCGGGCTTGTTCTCGACCACCACGCTGGTCTTGAGCTGCATGGTCAGGTACTCGGCCAGCGCCCGCGCCGTCGCGTCGTTGGACGAGCCCGGGGCCTGGGCCGCGATGATGCGAATGGTCTTGGAAGGCCATTCCTGCGCGAGTGCCGCGCGTGGCAGCCAGGCCGCCGCGAGTGCACCGCCTGCCACTGCCAGAATGCGCCGCCGTCCCAGCTGCCGGCTTGCGCCCTGGGTTCCCGATCCGTTGTCCATGTGTGTCTCCTTGATTGCTGGTCCGTCCCCGGCGTTGCCGCCGTGCGGTCGATCGATGCCGGCCCCGTAACGAGAAAGGCGTGTTGCGTGGCCCGGCCTACATGCCGATGCGGTCTGCCCGGTCCACCAGGTTGCGCACGATGCGCACCGAGGCGATGTCGATCATCTTTCCCTCGTACTGCACCGCGCCGAGGCCCTGGGCCAGGGCGGCGTCGTAGGCCTTGATCATTTCGCGCGCGCGGCTCACGTCGGCCGCCACCGGCGAGAATGTCTCTTGCGCGATCTCCACCTGCGACGGGTGGATCGCCCACTTGCCGACCATGCCGAGCACCATGGCACGGCGGCATTCCTCGCGGAACGCGTCGGGGCTGCGGAAGTCGGCATAGGGGCCGTCCACGGCGTCGATGCGGTTGGCGCGCGCGGCGATGGTCAGCTTGTGCCGCTGGTAGTGCCAGATGTCGCCCGGGTAGCCGCTGGCGCCACCGATGTCCTTGAGCGAGATGCCCTGGCTGGCCGAGTAGTCGCCCATGCCGAAGATCAGGCATTCCAGTCGGGGCGTGGATGCGGCGATCTCCTCCACGCGCATCATGGCGTCGACCTCCTCGATCAACACGTCCAGGCCGATGCGCCGGGTCAGCTTGAGCTTCTTCTCCATCATCGTCAGCAGCTTGTCGACGAACTGCACGTCGGCCGCGCACATGGCCTTGGGCAACATGATCACGTCCAGCTTGTCGCCGGCGCCTTCGACCACCTCGATGATGTCTTCATAGGCGTACTCGGTGGTGAGGTCGTTGATGCGCACGCAGCGCACCGTGCGGCCCCAGTCGAGCTCGTTGAGTGCCCGCACGATGCGCTGGCGCGACGGCCGCTTCTCCGATGGCGCAACGGCATCCTCCAGGTCTAGGAACACGAAGTCCACGCCGAGCGCGGCGGCCTTCTGCATCATCTTTTCGCTGGAGCCGGGCACCGAGAGCTGGCATCGGCGAAGTCGTTGGGGTCGTGTCGGTTGCATGGGGTCGGTCCTGGTCTGTGGTTGCAATGGAGGGGGCCTGCTCAGCCGAGCGCGCCGGCCTCGCGCAGCGCGGCGATGTCGCCGGCCGCAAAGCCGAAGGCGGCCAGCGTCTCGTCGGTGTGCTCGCCCGTGCGTGGCGCGCGGCGCTTGACGCCGCCTGGCGTGGCGCTCATGTGGATGGGGGTGCCGGCCAGCGTCAGAGGGCGCTCGGCGCCGGGCTGTTCGGTGTCCACCAGCATGCTGCGCTGGCGAAAGTGCGGGTCGGCGAAGATGTCGGCCGCGTCCAGCACCGGGCCGTAGGGGATCTCGCCGCCCAGCAGCGCGCTGAGTTCGGCCTTGGTGTGGCGCGCGGTCCATTCGGACACGATGGCGTCGACCTCGCCCCGGTGCGCCACGCGTGCCTCGTTGCTCGCATAGCGCGCATCGCTGGTCAGCTCGGGCCGGCCCATGCGCTGCACCAACGGCACCCAGAAGCGGTCGTTGGGCACGCCCAGGCTCACATGGCCGTCGCGCGCCGGGAACAGGCCGAAGGGGCACAGCAGCGGGTGGCCGTTGCCCTCGGGCCGCGGCGCCTGGCCCGAGGCGCTGTACTGGAACACGGCGCGCTCGCACAGCGCGAGAACGGCGTCCACCATGGCCACGTCCACGAACTGCCCGCGCCCGCTGCGCTGCGCCTGCCAGCAGGCCGCGGCCACGCCGTAGGCCAGGAACATGGCCGGCACGAGATCGCCGACGCCGGGGCCGATCTTGGTCGGCGCACCACCGGGCACGGCGCCGGTGATGCCCATGATGCCGCCCATGGCCTGCGCCACCGGGTCGTAGGCCGGCCAGTGCGCATAGGGGCTGGCACCGCTGCGCGGGTCGCCGAAGCCGCGCAGCGCGGCGTACACGAGGCGCGGGTTCAGCTCGGCCAGCTGCTCGTAGCCCAGGCCCAGCCGGTCCATCACGCCGGTGCGGTAGTTCTCCACCAGCACGTCGGCCTGGCCCACCATGCGGCGCAGCGCTGCCTTGCCCTCTGGCTTCTTCAGGTCGAGCGTCAGCGAGTGCTTGTTGCGGTTGATGGACGCGAAGTACGCGCCGAAGCCGCCCTGCTCGATACCGTGCGCACCCGGCAGGTGCGGCCCATTGCGCCGCGTCTTGTCGCCGCCCGGCGGCTCGATCTTGATGACGTGCGCCCCCTGGTCGGCCAGCATCATGGTGGCGAAGGGGCCGGCCAGCATCTGCGTGAGGTCGAGCACCACCAGCCCGCTCAAGGCGCCGAACGAAGGCGCACCGCCCATCACTTGCCGGCCCAGTGGCTCTTGCGCTTGAGCAGCACGGTGCGCTCGGCCTCCACGCACAGCTTGTCGTCCTGGTTCAGCCCGTAGTGCCGAAAGCGCACCAGCCCGGCGTCTTCGCGCTCTGCGTCGCGCGTCTCCAGCACCTCGCTGTAGGCGTACAGCGTGTCGCCATGGAACACGGGGTTGGACAGGCGGATCTTGTCCAGGCCGATCTCCTGCAGGCACTGCTCGGCCGTGTCCTGCGCGGCCAGGCCCAGCACCATGGACAGATTGATGCCGCCGAACACCACGCGCTGGTTGAAGATGCCGCGGCCGTCGCGGCGCATCGCGTCTTCGTTGAAGTGCCCCTCGGCGGTGTTCATCACGAGGTTGGTGATGAGCACGTTGTCCATTTCGGTCACGGTCTTGCCGCGCGCGTGGCGCATCAGCATGCCGGCCTCGAAGTGTTCGAAGTAGTTGTCGGCGCTCGTCAGGTAGGCGGTCTTCATGCGGCGGCCACCTTGCGCGCGGCCTGCTTCTCGAACGCGCGCTCGGCGATCATGGCCTCGACCTCAGACTTGCCCAGCAGGCTGGTGGCGATGATGCGCTGCTGGATCTCCGACGTGCCTTCGAAGATCTTGGTCAGCCGCGCGTCGCGCCAGTAGCGCTCGATCGGGAACAACTTGGTGTAGCCGGCGCCGCCGAAGATCTGCATCGCCTCGGACGTGACCCGCTCGGCCATCTCGGAGGCGAAGTACTTCACCATCGAGGCCTCCTTGTCGCAGCGGCGCCCGCGGTCGATCTCGTTGCAGACGTAGTAGAGCAACTGGCGCGCGGCCTCGATGTCGGTCGCCATGGTGGCGATCTTGAAGCGGATCGCCTGGTACTCGGCGATGGGCATGCCGAACTGCTTGCGCTCGGTGGCGTAGGCGATGGAATCTTCCAGCGCGCCCTGCGCCAGACCGATGGCGCGCGAGGCCGTGTGGGCACGGGCGCCCTCCAGGCCCTTGGCCATCAGCAGGAAGGCCTTGCCTTCCTCGCCGACGAGGCCTTCGGCCGGCACGCGCACGCCGTCCAGCGCCAGCTCGAACGTCTTCCAGCCGAAGTAGCCGATCTTCGGAATCGGCGCGCCGGTCATGCCCTTGGGAAAGGTGCCGCGCTCCTTCTCGATCAGGAAGCACGAGATGCCCTGCCAGCGCTTGTCGGCGCTCGGCGGCGGCGCGGTGCGCGCGAACACGGTCAGGTAGTCGGCACCATCGGCGAAGGTGCACCAGTACTTGTTGCCGGTCAGCACCCAGTCGTCGCCGTCGCGCACGGCGCGGCACGAGATGGCGGCCAGGTCGGAACCGGTGTCCGGCTCGGACAGGGCGCTGGCGTTCAGGAACTCGCCGCGCACCACGCGCGGCAGGTAGCGGTCGCGCATGGCCGGCGGCATCGACGAGCGGATCCACCCGCCCTGCGCGCGCGCCACGATCGAGGCCACCGACATCCAGCCGCGCGCCAGTTGCTCGCAGATCAGGCAGTACTCGAAGATGCCCAGGCCCATGCCGCCGTACTCTTCGGGAATGGTGATGCCGAAGTAGCCCATCGCGGCCATCTTGTCGCGCAGCGCCATCGGAATTTCGCCGTCCGGGCCGTCCAGCGCGTTGGCCACGGGCAGCACCTCTTTCATCGTGAACTCGCGTGCGGCGTCGCGGATCATGCGGCGCTCCTCGGTCATGTAGCCCATACCGTCTTGTTGCATCTTCAGGTCCTCTGCTTCACCAGGTTCGATCGCTTGAAACGGATCACTTCATCGCCGTGCTGGTTGGTGCCCAGCGTGTGCCAGGTCACGATGCCGTAGCCCGGCCGGTTGGAGGCCAGGCGGCGTGCCACCACTTCGGAGGCTGCGTACAGCGTGTCGCCCGGGTAGACGGTGGTGCCGTAGGCCAGCTCGTCCACGCCGAGGAACGGGCCGCCGCCCTCGGACAGGTCTTCCACCGACAGCCCGAACACGGTGTTGAACACCAGCAGCGGGTTCACCGGCGTGTCGCGCAGCCCATGGGCCTTGGCGAAGTCCAGGCTGGTGTAGTGCGGGTTGTAGTGCAGCGTGAGCGTGGAGAACAGCGTGTTGTCGGCGGCGCTGACGGTGCGGCCCCAGTGGTGCGTGAAACGCCGGCCGACGTCGAAGTCTTCGTAACGGTTGCCGCGGGGCCACAGGCGGGCGTCGGCCTTCAGCCGCGCCACCGTGTCGATGGCAGTGGTCATTGCAGGGTCTCCATGAGGGGGTGGATCGAGGGTGCGTCGGCCAGCGCCTGCACCTGCGCGAGCAGGCGCGCAAAGCGCTCGGCGCCCAGCACCGGCGTGGCGATGGCGTGCGCCTTGTCCGCCAGCCGCGCCCACTGCGCGGCGGTGTCGGTGGCGGGCACGCCGACATTCGCCTCGGCCACCAGCGTGCGGCCGTCGCGCGTGAGGAGCGTGACCACGGCCGCATGGTGGTGCGCCAGCGCGGTCGGCTGCACCTGCACGCGGCGGCGGGCGCTGGCGTAGCGCGGGTCGCAAGCAGTGGCATCGGTGTAGAGCCCCAGCGCGGCGGTGTCGGCCCCGTCCAGCGCCAGCAGCGCGAGCTGGCGGATCGAGAACTTGAGGTTCAGGCCGGTGGCCGGCTCGGCGATGTCGCACACGCTCTGGTGGCCGGCCACCACCTGGATGGTGAGCGTCTCCACGTCCTCCGAGGCGACGCCGTCGCGCGCGCGCAGCATGCGCATGGCCTCGATCGTGGAGTGGGTGAGATAGCACGCCGCGTGGTACTTGAAAAGCGTCTGCTCGATGGCAAAGCCCTGCGCCATATCGATCGGCAGCAGCGGTTGCACAGCGTCGGCCTGCGTCCAGGCGAAGCCCTGGAAGCACTCGAGCGCGTCGGGGTTGGCGGTGAAGCCGCGCGCCGCCAGTTGCGCCGCCATGACGCCGTTCATCGCCGCCTTGCCAGCGTGTAGCGGCTTGGCCATGGTGCCGAACATGGACTTGAGCCCTGCCGCCTGCGCGGCGGCCAGCCCCAGCGCGTGTGCCGTCTGCCCGGCATCCAGCCGCAGCAGGCTGGCGGCCGCAGCGGCGGCGCCGAAGGTGCCGATGGTGCCGGTGGCGTGAAAGCCGCGCGCGTAGTGCGTGGTGCCGACCACCTCGCCGATGCGCGATTCGACCTCGTGGCCGATGACCACGGCGCGCAGGAAATCCGTGCCGCTGGCCCCATGCAGCTGGGCCATGGCCAGCGCAGCGGGCAGCACCGGCACACTGGGGTGGCCGTGCATGCGCGCGGCCACGTCGTCGAAGTCCAGCGCATGGCCTGCCGCACCGTTCACGAGCGCCGCCTGCAACGCGCCGATGCGCCTGGCATCGCAGACCAGCGGGGTCGATGCGCCTGCATATTCCTGCTGCAGCATCTGCACCAGCGGCTCACTGGCGCCGGCCACCGTGACGGCCAGCCAGTCCAGTGTGGCATGGCGCGCCCACTCGAAGGCGGACGCGCTGACCTGCGCGTTGCCGTTCTGGGCGATCCATTCGGCCAGCCGGCGCGTGCTGCCCTGCGCAGGGTCGGTGGGCAGGGTGCCGGGCCCTGCCTGAAGTTCGACGTTGCTCACGTGGTGAAGATCCTTGTACGGGGCACAGCGCCCGTCTGCACAAAGTATCAGCGCGATGGTGATTTCTTTGATCACGTATGTGATGGATCGCACCTGGCGGCGCATCGATCACGTACGTGATCGATTGCCCCGGGTTAACCCGCCACACTGGCGGCCCTGCAAGCTTCGACAAGGACCTCACCCATGACCGACCGGTTGCCCCGCCCCCGCCGTTCCGCGATCTACGTGCCCGCTGCCAACCCGCGCGCCGTGGCCAAGCTGCGCAGCCTGGACTGCGACGCCGTGCTGTTCGATCTGGAAGATGCCGTGGCCCCGGCCATGAAGGCCGAGGCGCGCCGCCACCTGGTGGAGGCTTTCGGCGCCGGCGACTTCGGTGGGCGCGAAACGGTAGTCCGCGTCAATGCCGTGGGCACGGCCGATTTCGCGCTCGACATGGACGCCCTGGCGCAGTGCCGACCCGATGCCGTACTGCTGCCCAAGGTGGAGAGCGCCGACGCCTTGGTGCAACTGGGCACGGCCTGCCGCGCGCGCGAACTGGGGCCCGCACTGCAGGCCTGGGCCATGGTGGAGACCCCGGCCGGGCTGCTGGAGCTCGATGGCATCGTGCGCGCGGGTGTCGCGCTCACGCCTGCGCTGGCCTGCCTGGTGGTGGGGACCAATGATCTGGCCAAGGACACCGGCGTGGCCACGGGCAACGGCCGCGCGTGGCTCGTGCCCTGGCTCATGCACACGGTGCTGGTGGCGCGCCGTTGGGGGGTGACCGTACTGGACGGTGTGTGGAACGATTTCGGCGACGTGCAGGGCTTCGATGCCGAGGCGCTGCAGGGCCGCCAGATGGGCTTCGACGGCAAGACGCTGATCCATCCGACGCAGATCGACGCGGCCAACCGCGCCTTCGGTACCGCGCCCGAGGCCTTGGCAGACGCGCAGCGCATCGTGGCGGCCTTCGCCTTGCCGGAGCACGCCAGCGCCGGTGTGATCCAGCTACAGGGCAGGATGGTGGAGCGCCTGCACCTCGCGCAGGCCGAACGCCTGCTGGCCATGGACGCCGCCATCCGCGCCCGCAGGGCGCCCTGACCGGCGCCAGCGCGGCTCAGAACAGCGCTGCGGTGGCCAGCACGGCCGCCAGGATCTTCTTGCGCTCGCGTTGCAGACGGTGCACCGGGGCGCCGACCCCGACACCCAGCCTCTGGCCACGGATGGGCGTGGCCAGCAAGGTGGCGATCACGCCGGCGCCGGGCGTGGCCAGGTTGGCCGATTCGTACCAGCCCTGCTCGCGCGCCTGGTGCACGGCGCGCAGGGTTTCGGCGATCTTGGCCGCCGGCCCCCCCTTGCCGATCTCGGCGTTGTAGCGGCGCAGCAAGCGGCCGATCTGCTCGTCGTCGAGCTGGCTCAGCAGCACGATGCCCAGCGACGCATGGTGCAGCGGGCGCAGCATGCCGGACGTCAGCGAAAAACGCAGCGCGTGCTGCGACTCCAGGACGGAGACGTACTGCACCGAGAGGCCGGACTGGCGCGCCAGGATGACGGTCTCGCCGGTTTCCTGGTTGAGCCGGCGCAACGCTTCCTGGATGTCTTCTTCATGCTCGGGAGCGCGGATCGCCCAGTCGCCCAGGAACGCGACGCGCACCGACGGACAGTACTCACGCGTCGTCGCGTCGAACTCCATGTAGCCACGCGCGACCATCGTCTTGACCAGCATGGACACGCTGGACTGTGGCATGCCAAGCTTGTCGACCAACTCGGCGATGCGCAGGGGGCGCCGCTCGGCGTCGAACAGTTCGAGCAACTCGAACACCCGCATCGCGGACTTGACCAGGCCGCCCTCCATCAGCGCGCCGCTCCGGGGCGAACACGGCTGGGCGTCATGCGGACGCCTTTTGCGCCCGCACCTCGCCCACCGCATCCAGAAAATCCATCAACACCGCCGCATCGTCGATGGTGTTCGACTCGGGCGTGTGGAACTCCGGGTGCCACTGCACGGCGGCGATGTAGCTCTTGGCCGGGTCTTTGCGGCGGATGGCTTCGACCAGACCATCGGTGGCGCTGGTGGCCTCGGCGACGAACTCGGGCGCGAGGTCCTTGATCGCCTGGTGGTGAATGCTGTTGACGCGCACACGCTCCACGCCCGGGTAGAGCTGCGACAGGCGCGAGCCCTGCACGATGTCCACGCTGTGGTAGTTCAGGTCGTAGGTGACCGCGTCACGGTGCACGAAGGATTCAGGCACCTGCGTGTTGATGTCCTGGTAGAGCGTGCCGCCGAAGGCCACGTTCAACAATTGCAGCCCGCGGCACACGCCGAAGATGGGCTTGCCCACGGCAGAAAACGCGGCGACCAGCGCCTTGTCGTAGTCGTCGCGGATGCGGTCGCCGCCCCAGCGCTCTTCCAGCGGATCTTCGCCATAGCTGCCGGGCCAGACGTCGGCCCCACCATGCATGACCAGGCCGTCCAGCCACTGCGCATAGTGCTCGTAGGTGACGTCGCCACGCTGCGTGCTGCCGGTGGGGCAGGGCACCATGACCACCATGGCGCCGGTGGACATCAGCCAATGGGCGATGGACTGCTCCACGTACTGCAGCGTCTTGCCGGTGAACAGCGAACGCGCCGGGTCGGCGTGGGAAAAACAGGCCGAAAGGCCGATCTTCAAGCGGCTGTGGACATGGCTCATGGCTGGGTGGGCAAAGGCACTCATTCTGCACACGCAGATGCGGCGCGTCAGCAGCACGCCACAAGCCCTTCCACGCGCAGGGCGGGGCGCCCCGCCCCACGATGCGTCAAAAAGTATCGGCCGATCTGCCGGTGGGTATCAAGCCGCCCGGCGGCTGTGCGTATCGTGGGGCGTCAACCATTGATACAGGAGACAGACGACATGGCAAACCATTTGCAAGACAAGGTCGCGGTCGTGACCGGGGGGGCGTCCGGCATCGGGCTGGCCAGCGCCCTGGCCATGCTGCAATCCGGCGCGCGCGTGGTCATCGTGGACCGCGACGCGGCCGCGCTGCAGGCATTGGTCGCCCAACACGGCGCGGCGCTGATGCCGCTGGTGATCGACCTGCTGGATCCGCAGGACTGCGCAACGCTGCTGCCACGGGCGCTGGCGTTGGCGGGGCAGGTCGACATCCTGCACGCCAACGCGGGCGCTTATGTGGGCGGCGACCTGGTGGACGCCGACACGGCGGCGATCGACCGCATGCTGCACTTGAACATCAACGTCGTGATGAAGAACGTGCGCGACGTGCTGCCGCACATGATCGAGCGTGGCACCGGCGACATCATCGTCACCAGCTCGCTGGCGGCGCATTTCCCCACGCCGTGGGAGCCGGTCTACGCGGCGTCGAAATGGGCCATCCACTGCTTCGTGCAAACCGTGCGGCGCCAGGTGTTCAAGCACGGCATCCGCGTCGGCTCGATCTCGCCCGGCCCGGTGATCACCGCGCTGCTGGCCGACTGGCCGCCCGAGAAGCTGCAGGAGGCGCGCGACTCCGGCAGCCTGCTGGAAGCCGGCGATGTGGCCGAGGTGGTGCTGTTCATGCTGACGCGCCCGCGCGGCATGACCATCCGCGACGTGGTCATGCTGCCCAGCCAGTTCGATCTGTGAGGTGAGCGCAGCAAGGGCACGGGCGCCCCTCTGACGCGCTGCGCAGCGGCGAGAGAACTCAGGCCGCGCCGAGGCGCCGGCGCCGCAGCCAGGCCAGGGCGGCAAGCGCCCACAGGCCCGCGCCCCACCACCAGCCGGCGGCGCCGCCGCCACCGTCGTCCGAACCGCCACCGCCGCCACCGCTGTTGCTGAACGAGGTGAGGCCGACCACGGCATCGTCGGTGCGGCCGGCGCTGTCGGTCACCACCAGGCGGAACGCGAACGCGGCCGCGCTGTCCGGCAGCTGCACGGTGGCGCGGGCACTGGTCGCGTTGACGATGGCGACGGCAGGGCCCTGGGTCTGCGTCCAGGCGTAGCCGACCAACGTGGCGCCGCTGCTGGCGATGCTCTCGCCGCCGTCCAGCACGACGCTGGCGCCGACAGCCGGCGACACGACGGGCCGGATCGCCGCCACCGCCACGTTGCCGGGGCTGGCGGCCTGCACAGCGGCGGCAGTGTCCAGCAGGCCGGCACCACAGGTCGCAGTGGTGCAGTTGCAAACGCCCGGGTTGCCGGCGCTGCACGCCGACGAGCCAGCCAGTGCCACGTGCGGACGCGCCGACGCCTTCAGGCGCTCGACCAGTTGCGCCGGCGTCAGCGACGGGTTCACCGCCAGCATCAGCGAAGCCGTGGCGGCCACCAGGGGCGACGAGAAGCTGGTGCCGGCCTTCAGTCCGTAGGCGTCGGCGCCCGGCACGGTGCGGCCGCTGTTGTCGATGGACAAGATGGCGCGCGTGGCGGTCCCGCCGGGCGCAGTGATGCCGATGGCCGTACCCAGGTCGGCATAGGAGGCCTTGCGCCCGTCTTCCTGCACGGCCCCCACGGCCAGCACGCCGCGGCAGTCGGCCGGCCGGGCAGGCGTGCCGGCGCTATTGCCACCGGCCGCCACCAGCAGCGCGCCGGCCGCACCGATCTCGTCGATCACGGACTGGTAGCTGGAGGTGCAGGCGACGTCGCCACCGAAGCTGAGGTTCAGCACACGCGCGGGATTGGGATTGACGGGCACGCCCACCACCGGCAGGCCGGCCGCCCAGCGCATGCCGTCCAGCAGGTCGGACAGCAGCGCGCCGCACTTGCCGGCGATGCGCACCGGCAGCACCTTGCCCTGCCAGTCGATGCCGGCGACGCCGGCGGCGTTGTCGGTCAGCGCGGCGATCTGCCCGGCGATGAAGGTGCCGTGCCAGGAGCTGTCTTCGACGTCGCAGTTGCGGAACGTGCTGGTGAGCGTGTCGGCCTGGCTGACCCAGTCGCCCGGGTCACTGGCATCGGCGTCGCGGCCATCGCCGTCGTTGGCGAAGTTGACCTCGCTGACGAAGTCATAGCCCGGCAGCAGCTTGCCGGCCAGCTCGGGGTGGCTGGGGCGCGTGCCGACATCCAGCACCGCCACCACACGTTGCGCGCGGCCGGTCGTCAGGTCCCACGCGGCCGGGGCGTTGATTGCGCCTGCGAACACGCTGGGCGCCTGCAGGTGCCATTGGTTCACGAAGCCCGGGTCGTTCGGCACCGCCAGCCGGCGGATGCGCACGTCCGGCTCGACATCAGTCACATCGGGATGCAGGCGCAGCCGCCGCATGGTCGCCTCCAGTGCCTCGCCGGACTGGGCCTGCGGCAGGCGCAGCAGGTGGTGCCCGCTGCCGACGATGCGCTCGTCTTGCATCGCCACGCCGGCCGCGCCGGCCACGCTGCGCATGCGCTCGCGCGCGGCTTGGGGCGCCTCGCGATCATTCTGTACGGCGGGCTTGAGCCGCACGATCAGGCTCTGGACCGGGCCTTGGCCGGTCTGTGCGTGGGCTTGGCCGAGCAGGCCGATGGCCAGCGCGGCGGCGATGAGGACGTTGTGCATGCGGTGTTGTACCTGAGATTGCACGCAGATGGTGTCAGCAATGTGGCGGCGCTCGCGTGGGCTTGCACGACAATCAGCGCCGCCCGCGCGCCGGTCGCGCTTCAATTCGCATCCCCATGAAGATCAGCAAAGACACCGCCGTTACCTTGCAATACAGCGTGACCGAAGCCAACGGCAAACCCCTGGCGAACCGCGAATCCACCGCCTACCTGCACGGCGGCTATGGCAACACGCTGCCCAAGATCGAGGAAGCGCTGGAAGGCCAGGAGACCGGCTACCGCTGCACGCTGGAACTGGCGGCTGAAGACGCCTTCGGCAAGCGCGACGAAGCGTTGGCCCGCACCATCCCCAAAACCGAGTTCCCGCCCGGCGTGAAGGTCGGCGGCCAGCTGCGCGGCATGACCGAAGATGGCCAGGAACAGGTGTTCACCGTCATGAAGATCAAGGGCGACCAGGTGCTGCTGGACGCCAACCACCCCTGGGCCGACAAGGCCCTGCGCTTCACGGTGCAGGTGACCGAGGTGCGCGCCGCGTCGGCCGAAGAGATCACCCATGGCCATGTGCACGGCGGCCACGGCCACCACCACTGAGACGTACCGGGCGCACTGGCGCTCACGCTAACCCCGCCTTCGTCTACGGTGCGAGCGCCTGGCAGCGGCCGGGCGACGCCCACCCTCTCAGGGCCCGTGCAACATCGTCCGGCTGAACGCCTCGCTGCGGCCGGAGGCCACCAGCGCCAGGTGCTGCACCAGGCCGTGGATGTCAGCAGGTCGGCCGAGCTGCGGCAGCAGGCCCAGCGCGCCGACCAGCACCATCGGCACCCAGCGCTGCCGCAGGCGCGGTGTGCCTTTGCCCGCCGACGTGATCGGCAGCCAGGCCGCCAGCGCGCCGAGCGCCAGGCCGGCTACCACCTCCGAGACCGAATGCGTCAGCAGCACCACGCGTGAGATGCCGACCACCAGGCCCACGCCCAGCCCGGCGCCGACGGCCCACCCGCGCGTGCTCTGTGTGCAGCCGGTCGCCAGCAGCCACGCGCCCAGCGTGAACACGGCGGTCGCCAGCGTGGCGTGGCCGCTGATGCCGGTGAAATCGAGCGCGGCGCTGCCCAGCCCCCAGCCCATAAACGCCAGCTTGCTGGCCAACACCAGCACGACGGCCGCGCCGAACGACAGCGCCCAGGCCAGCGCCAGCGCCCGCTGACGCACCAGCAACAGCCACAGCGCCAACACCAGGGCGGCGGGCAACAGCAGCGTTGCTTCGCCCAGTTGTGTGACGGCGGTCCAGAAGGGATGCGGGGACATGGCGCTGACTTGGCGTGGGGGTGTGGCGGGTTGTTGCGGCTTGTTGTGGTGACGTGTGGTTACAGACCCCGCTCCACCATGTCGAGCAGGCGCGGCACCAGAGCGTCCACCTGCGCTGGCGCGTGCGCGCGCAGTGGCCCATCGATCAAGAGCAGCGCCAGGCCGTGGACGGTGGACCAGGCCAGGAACTCCGCATCCGGCCGCCGCGCCGCAGGCAACGCACCAGCCTCGACCAGCAGATCCAACGCGCGCGCCAGGTGTTGAAACGGATCGAGCCCGACGCGGCCCGTGCCGGCCGGGCCATCGCCCGCGTGCAGCTGGAAGTTGCCGGCGAAGGCCGTGCGGAACAATCCGGTCTGCGCCCTTGCGAACGCCAGGTAGCCCGCCCCCACGGCGCGCAGCATCGCCCGCGCATGGGCAACTGGCTCGCCCGGCGGCGGCAGCGCCTGCATCTGCAACTCCATGGATTCGGCCATGGCGGCCACGGCGGCCTGGCGCACCGCTTCCAGCAGGTCTTGCCGGCTGGCGAAGTGGCGGTAGGCGGCGTTCGGCGCGACACCGGCGCGGCGCGTGGCCTCGCGCAACACCACCGCCTCGGGGCCGCCAGCGGCGGCCAGCGCCAGGCCGGCGTCGAGCAGCGCACGGCGCAGGTCGCCATGGCGGTAGGTGTCGCGGGCCGGCGGCGGTCCCGGGGGCGCGGAAGTGGCTGGAAGATTCATGTGGACAGCGTCCATTATTGCGGACAGAATCGTTGTGAACGCTGTTCACAAGTGCTCAACAGGAGACCGCCCCATGCAAATCCAACCCTATCTGTTCTTCGAAGGCCGCTGCGAAGAAGCTCTGAACTTCTACCGCGACCAACTCGGCGCCCGCATCGTGGTGATGATGCGGTTCAGCGAGGCGCCGCCCATGGGCCAGCCGCAACCCGCCGAGGGCTGCGCCGGTGGCCCGCCGGCCGATATGTCGAAGATCATGCACGCGGAGTTGCGCATCGGCGAGACCACGCTGATGGCCTCCGACGGCATGGCCAGCGGCAAGCCGGCGTTCGCGGGCGTGTCGCTGTCGATACTGGTGGCCGACGTGGCCGAGGCCGAGCGCCTGTTTGGCCTGCTGGGCGACGGCGGGCAGGTGCAGATGCCGCTGGGGCCCACCTTCTTCAGCCCGGGCTTCGGCATGGTGGCCGACCGCTTCGGCGTCTCGTGGATGGTGGTAGTCGACGCGCCCGGCCAGCCGCCCCAGTGAGCGCCCGAGCCGCGTGACCGCCTTGCTCGGTGCTCGACGAGCGCCTGACGGGCCCTTGACTGGCGCGTGAAAGGCGAGTCGGGGCCGCGTGACAGGCGCCTGGCGGGCCCGCGCGACGGCCCGTCCGTCGACGCGTCCGTCGGCGCTTCCGTCGACCCGGCTGTCGGCGCATCTGTCGGCGCCCCCGCGTCGGGTACGCTCGCCGGGCTCTCAACTGCCGCGCCATGCCGAGCCCGCCCGCCTCCGATACGTCGACCGCCCGCCCCGTCTGGCCCATGCTGCTGGCGCTGACGGCCGCGTTCGCCATGAGCCAGGCCTACCGCACCGTGGCGGCCATCCTGGCGCCGCCGCTGCAGGCCGAGTTCGGCCTCTCGGCGCAGCAGCTCGGGCTGTTCGCGGCGACCTTCCATTTCGCATTCGGCGCGCTACAGCTCGTGGTGGGCATCGGTATGGACCTGCACGGCCTGCGCCGCACGGTGCTGGCGGCGTTTCCGCTGACGGTGCTGGGCGCTGCCGTGTCGGCCATGGCCAGCGGCCACGGCATGTTGCTGCTCGGCCAGGCGCTGATCGGCGTGGGCTGCGCGCCGGCCTTTCTGGCCTGCACGCTGTTCATCGCGCAGAACTTCCCGTTGCAGCGCTTCGCGATGATGTCCGGCCTGATCATGATGCTGGGCGGCATTGGCATGCTGGTCACCGGCACGCCGCTGGCCTGGCTGATCGATGCCTACTCCTGGCGCGCGGGCATGTGGGTATTGGCGGCAGGCTCGCTGCTGGCCTGGGCGCTGGTGTGGTCGCAGGTGGCCGACACGGCCCCGGCAGCGGCCACGGCCGGCGCGGCCCCACGCGAATCGGTCGGCCAGGCGCTGCGTGGCTTCGGCGCGCTGCTGCTGATGCCGCACACCTGGGCCATCGTGCTGATGTCGGCGGTCAACTACGCCTCGTTCCTGAGCCTGCGGGGGCTGTGGCTGGGGCCGATGCTGACCGAGCGCCACGGCCTCACGCTGGTGGCCAGCGGCCATGTGGCGCTGGGGGTCTCGGTGGTGTCGCTGGTCAGCCCCCTGCTGTTCGGCCGTTACGACCCGGGCCCGGCAGGCCGGCGCCGTCGCATCGCGGGCTGCACGCTGCTGATGGCAGGGCTGTTCCTGGCGATGGGCCTTGTGCGCGGGCTGGTACCCGACGTGGTGCTGGCCGTGGCCGTGGCGGCGAACTCGGGCTACATGGTGCTGCAGTACGCCGACGTGCGCGCCGCCTACCCGCCTGCCATGATCGGGCGTGCGCTGTCGGTCTTCACGATGGCGATGTTCATGGGCGTGGCGGTGATGCAATGGGGCACCGGATGGGTGGCCTCGCGCGCGGCCGGCTGGGGGGTGGAGCCGTTCACCGCCGTGCTGCTGTCGATCGCCGCCGCGCTGCTGCTGGGTACCGTGGCCTATGTGCGGCTGCCGCAGCCACCGCCCGGCAACGCCGCCTGAAACGACCCGGTCCCACCGCTTTGGTCTGATCGCACCGAGCAGAAAAGGAAGCCCCACCATGATCGCCCGCCGCCAACTGTTCCGAGCCGCCACCGCCAGCGCGGCCAGCCTCGTCCTTCCCATCGCGCAAGCGCAACCTGCGTGGCCGCAGAACGGCCCCGTCCGCCTGGTGGTGCCGTTTGCGCCCGGCGGCAGCACCGACGGCATCGCGCGCGCGATTGCGGAAGAACTGCGGCCACGCATCGGCCAGTCGGTGGTGGTCGAGAACCGCCCGGGCGCCGGCTCCACGCTCGGCACGGGGCAGGTGGCCCGGGCCGCGCCCGATGGCTACACCTTGCTGGTCTCGGTGGTCAGCGCCTCGTCGGTGGGCAGCACGCTGTACCGCGGGCGCATCCAGTGGGACCCCGACAAGAGCTTCGCCCACATCGCCGACATCCTGCGCACGCCCTATGTGCTGATGGCCGGCGCGGCCACGCCCTACCAGTCGCTGCCCGATCTGATCGCCCATGCCCGGCAGAACCCCGGCGTGGCCTATGGCACCTCGGGCATCGGCTCGATTCCGCACCTGGCGATGCTGCGCCTGGCCAAGGCCACCGGCATCGAGCTGACGCATGTGCCCTACAAGGGTGGCGCCCAGGCCGTGGCCGATCTGCTGGGCGGCCAGGTGCCGCTGGTGCTCGATGGCCTGGCCGCTGCCGTGCCGCACCTCAATTCCGGTCGCGTCAAGGGTTTGGCACTGTCGTCCGCGCAGCGCAGCCCGCTGCTGCCGCAGGTGCCGACGTTCGCCGAACAGGGCGCCCCGGATCTCGTGATCGAAGGCTGGGCCGGCATCGCCGCGCCGGCCGGCACGCCACGGCCGGTGCTGGAGAAGCTGGCCGCCGCGATCGGCGAGATCAAGGCGCTGCCCGCGCTGCAGGAGCGCTACCGCGCCGCGGCGTCCACCGGCGGCACGCTGCAGCTCGACGCGATGCAGAACTTCGTGCGGGCCGACGCCGAGACCTGGCGCCCGCTCGTCATTGCATCGGGCGCGACACCCGACGCCTGATCGCGCGACGCGCGCCACCACGCCGGGTTGGTCGGAGCGCGCGCGGTTCGACGGTGTTTCCGAAAGCCGCCACAGGACGAAGCGGTCGGATCACATCGCTCCGGGCTGCAGGTCGGCGTAGTCCACCGCGTACTTCACGAGTGCGGCCTGGCCGTCGATGCGCAGCTTGCGGCGCAGGTGCAGGCGATGCGTCTCCACCGTGCGCACCGAGGCGCCCAGCGCGCTGGCGATCTCCTTGTTCGAGCAGCCGTCGGCCAGCAGCGTGAGCACCGCGGCTTCCTTGGGCGTCAGATGGCCCCAGGCGCGGGTGACGGGCGGCGCCGCAGGCAAGTCGGGCAGCACCAGGCCCGGGCTGAAATAGCGGCCGCCGCCATGCACGACGTCGATGGCCTCGACCAGTTGGTGGCCCGGGCCGTCCTTGAGCACGTAGCCGCAGACGCCGAACGCAACCGCCCGCCGCACGTACTCGGCGTCGTGGTGCATGGTCAGCACGAGCACGCGCACATCGGGAAAGCGCTCGCGGAACGCGCAGGCCAGCTGGATGCCGCTGGCGTCCGGCATGCGGATGTCGGTCAGCACCAGATCGGGCTGCAGCCGCTCGGTCAGCTCGGTGGCCTCGTGCACGCCCCCGGCCTCGCCCACGACCCGGATGTGCGGCGTGGCGTGCAGGCGCATGCGCACGCCATCGCGCAGCAGCGGGTGGTCGTCGACCAGGAGGACGCGGACGATGGGGCAGACATGGGTCATGGCGTGAGATCGGGGGGTCGGAGGTTGAAGCGGCGGGTCGGTTGCAGGGTGCGCGGCGCGGCCATTGGCGCCTGGAGCGGCACGGCGCCGGAAGCTGAAGCGGGCACGGGCAGGCTGGCATGGATCCGCGTGCCCGCGCGGCTGGACACGATGACCAGCGTGCCGCTCAGCCCGGCAGCGCGCTCGCGCATGTTGCGCAGCCCGATGCCGCGCTTGCCATCGGCAAACACGCGCTGCGTGTCAAAGCCGCTGCCGTTGTCCACCACGACCAGACTCACGTTGCCGGGCGCCGCGCACAGGATCAGCTGGACTTGCGTGGCATGGGCGTGCGTGGCCGCGTTGTGGAGCGCCTCCTGCGCGATGCGGAACAGGGCCGTGCCGTGTTCCAGCGGCAGCGCGGCGGGTGCGCCCTCGCACACGAAAGAGATGTCGCAGCCACCCTGCCCGTTCATTTGCTCGACCAGCAAGGCCAGCGCCGGCGCCAGGCCCAGGTCGTCGAGCAAGGCCGGCCGCAGCCCGTGCGACACGCGGCGAATCTCCGCCAGCGCGCCACCCAGCCGCGCCAGGCCCTGGTCCAGCGCCTGGCGCGGTGCAGTGGCCACGCCGGCGGCCGGGTCGGCCAGCTGGAGTTGCGCCGTCTCCAGTAGGAACTTGGACGATGCCAGCACCTGCACCACGCCGTCGTGCAGCTCGCGGGCAACCCGCAAGCGCTCTTCCTCCTGCGAATGCACGACGCGGCGCGCCAGCCGGCGCAGCTTGTCGCTGGAAACACGGTGGTCCTTCAGGTTCAGCACCAGCCCGCCCAGGCCGATCAGCACCACGCACAGGGCCGCGATCGCGTACAGGCGCTTGCGCGTGGCCTCGATGTTGGCGCGCGCACCGGCCTCGATGGCCTGCAGTGCGCTTTGCACGTCATCCAGGTAAATGCCGGTGCCGATGACCCAGTCCCAACCCGGGATGGTGAGCACGTAGCCGAGCTTGGGCACGACCGATTGCGAGGACGGCTTGTTCCAGCTGTAGCGCACCACGCCGCCGCCGCTGCGCGCCGTGGCCAGGATGCGGTGGGCGGAGTCGGCTCCCACGGGATCGTCGGGGTCGCAGAAATCCACGCCCTGCATGGGCAGGCTCTTGGGGTCCATCAGCAGCTTGCCGTGCTGGTCGTAGGCGAAGAAATAGCCGTTCTGGCCATACTGCATGCGCGCCAGCGTGGCCAGCGCGGCCTCCTTGCGCGGGCCCACGTCGCCCGGTGATTCGACGATGCGCAGCAGGGTGTTGCGCGCCAGCTCGACGTAGTGCTGCAGCTCGGCCTCTTTGCTGTGCACGAACGCCGCCTGCACGAGAGCCTGTTCTTCACGCGCGAGCTTGAGCGTCTGATGCTGCATGGTGGCGCCCATCAAAGCCAGCGCCACGACGATGGGCACGGTCGATAGCAGCACCAGCTTGAGGCGCAGCTGCACGCTCAGTGCTTCAAAAGGAGGCAGGCCACGGAGCGCGCGATGGAAGTGTGCATGGGTGAATCAGTGGTCCCTGGCTATCGACGGTAAATGCTTGTGCACTGCAATAAAAAGGCCAGCGCCACCTGCATTTCAGACCGAAGTGCCGCGCAGCACATCCACTTTTTCCCCTAGCGCAAGCGGTTTGCGTACTACCACGTAGGGGAAAAGAGATGTCAGTTGCGTGAAAAGCCGTTCCTAGAATTCACCGCGTCATCTACTCGGTTCGCAACATGAACGGTCTTCTCTGAAGGCCTGTGCAGGCGCCACCGATGACCGGTTTCTTGGCCCATAGAAAAGGAAAGCAGCATGCGTCACTACCCCACCACCCTGCGCCGCATTGGCATTACCGCGAGCTGCGTGGCAGCCCTGGCCCTGACGGCCTGCGCCATGCCGATGAAGCGCGAGGTGCTCTCCACCACCGGCGTGCCACCGGCCATCGGCCCGTATTCGCAAATGATCTCGCACGGCAACACGCTGTATTTCTCGGGCGTGATCCCGCTCAACACCGCCGGCAATGCCGTCGTCGGCACCACCATCGAAGAGCAGACGCGCACGGTGCTGGGCTACATCGGCGTCATGCTCAAGTCGCAGGGACTGGACTACTCGGACGTGCTGTCCACCACGGTCTACCTGAAGGACCTGAACGAGTTCGCCGCCATGAACAAGGTCTACGGCGAGCACTTCACGAGCGGCGCACCGGCGCGCGCCACCGTCGAGGTCGCGCGCCTGCCGCGCGACGTGAAGGTCGAGATCGGCGCCATCGTCGGCCGCCGTTGAGCCACCGCCCCCACCCAAGGAAACCCTCACCATGAACGAGCAGACGACATCCCGCGCCCCGGTCTCACTGGAGTCGCCCAGCGACATGCCCATGGACACGTCGCGCTGGACGAACAAGCGCCGCGACTTCCTGCGCATGCTGGGCTACGGCGCCGGCGCCGCCACGCTCGGCCCGATCCTGATGGCCTGCGGCAGCAGCAACTCGGCGACGCAGGCCGAAACCCTGCGTGCGCAACTGGTCGCCGACGAGGCCTTCTGGACCAGCGTGCAGCAAATGTTCACGCTGAACCCCGCCAAGACCTTCATGAACATCGGCACGGCCGGCTCCATGCCCAAGGCCACGCTGGACCTGTTCGACGCCGAGAACCGCAAGAAGGCCGCCGAATCGGGCAACGGCTACAGCAACCTGCTGGACCTGCGCCGCCTGGCTGCCCCCGGCTTCGGTGTCGATGCCGACGAGCTGGCGTTCTCGGCCAACACCTCCTCGGGCATGTGCCATGCAATCCTGGGCATTCCCTGGCAGGCTGGCGACGTGGTGGTCACGACCAACCACGAGCACGGCGGCGGTCTCACGCCGCTGAACATCGCCAGAGACCGCTACGGCATCGAGATCTCCTACATCGCGATGCCGGTGGGCAACAACCAGACAGCTGCCACCTATCAGAACCTGTTTGACGAGCGCATCCGCGCGCTCAAGGCCCAGGGCAAGCGCGTACGCGCCGTGATGTGGTCCTCACCGACCTACAAGACCGGCACGATGCTGCCGATCGCCGAGTTGATGGAAGTGGTCAAGCAGCACGAGCTGATCAGCATCGTGGACGGCGCGCACCTGCCCGGCATGATGGACTACAACTACGGCGCTCTGGGCATGGACTTCATGTCTGGCGCAGGCCACAAGTGGCAGTGCGGCCCCGGCTCCACCGGCATCCTGATCATGCGCAACAAGATCCGCGCATCGAACCCGCTGCCGCTGCCCAAGTGGTATCCGATCCACACCAGCAGCTATTCGACGCGCGAACGCACGACCACCGCCACCGAGACCTTCGACATCGCCGCCAGCGTGACGGCCTGCGGCAGCGTGCACACGCCGCTGTTCCAGGCGCTGGTCAACGCCTGCCAGCTGTGGGACACGATCGGCCGCAAGAAGATCGAGACCTACGACCTGACGCTGTCGGCGTACCTGAAGGAAAAGATCGTCGAGCGCTGGGGCATCGACTCGCTGTACTCACCCAAGGACGATCCCAAGCTGGTGTGCGCGCTGACCTCGTGGAACCCGTTCCGCAACAAGGCGGACGTGATGGATGCGGCCAAGTCCGGGCAGTTCGTGACGCGCCTGCTGAACGAGTACCCGCAGGGCCTGATCATCCGCAACTCCGGCTTCGAGGTGATTGGCTCGACGGCCCAGCACTATGCGATGCGCGTCTCCACCCACGTGTGGCACGACGCGAACGACATCGACGCGCTGGTCGATGCGATGTGGGATCTGTCGGGCAAGATGGCCTGATTGCTGCCGCCGCTGCCCACTGTGGCAGCGGGCGGCACCCCCGTCTCAGGACTTGGCCTGCGGCGGCGCCACGCCGTCCAGCGTGGCGTTGACCTCGTCCAGCACTTCGGCCGACTTGGCCAGCTTTCGTTCGACGCTGTCGGTATGTTCCAGCGCCTGGTCCACCTCGGGGTGCAGCGCTTGCTCGGCCAGGTGGGCTTCGAACACGGTGTTGGCCACGGCCAGATCGTCGGCGGCCTGGCGGATGTCGGCCGCCACTTCCTTGGCCCTCTCGATGGCCTGCTCCAGGGCGGCAGCGGCTTCGGCGTCAGATACGGGTTGCGACATGGCGGGAAATCTCGGGCGAAAAGGGGGGCGCACATCGTAGCGCGCCCTGGAGGCGGGTCGAACGACCCGCCCGCTGACTCAGGTTTACTTGGCGATCACGCGGACCATTTCGATCACCTTGTTCGAATAGCCCCACTCGTTGTCGTACCAGCTCACCAGTTTGACGAAGGTGCTGTCCAGCGCAATGCCGGCTTCGGCATCGAAGATCGAGGTGCGCGGGTCGCCACGGAAGTCGGTCGCGACGACCTTGTCCTCGGTGTAGCCCAGCACGCCCTTCAGCGCGCCCTCGGACTGGGCCTTGAACTCGGCGCAGATTTCCTTGTAGCTGGCTTCCTTGAGCAGCTCGACCGTCAGGTCGACCACCGACACGTCAGAGGTCGGCACGCGGAACGACATGCCGGTCAGCTTCTTGTTCAGCTCGGGGATCACCACGCCCACGGCCTTGGCGGCGCCGGTGCTGCTCGGGATGATGTTTTCCAGGATGCCGCGACCGCCACGCCAGTCCTTGTTGCTCGGGCCGTCCACGGTCTTCTGCGTGGCGGTGGCCGCGTGCACAGTGGTCATCAGGCCGCGCTTGATGCCCCACTTGTCGTTCAGCACCTTGGCCAGCGGGGCCAGGCAGTTGGTGGTGCACGAAGCGTTGGAGATGATGGCCTCGCCCTTGTACGTCTTGTCGTTCACGCCGAAGACGAACATGGGCGTGTCGTCCTTCGATGGTGCGGACAGGACAACCTTCTTGGCGCCGGCATCGATGTGCTTCTGCGCGGTTTCCTTGGTCAGGAACAGGCCGGTGGCCTCGACCACGATGTCGGCGCCGACGTCGCCCCACTTCAGGTTGGCGGGATCGCGCTCTTGCGTCAGACGGATCTTCTTGCCATTGACGATGAGCGTGTTGCCATCGACCGACACTTCGCCCTTGAAGCGGCCGTGCACCGAGTCGTACTGCAGCATGTAGGCCAGGTAGTCCGGCTCCAGCAGGTCGTTGATGCCGACGATCTCCACGTCGTCGAAGTTCTGCACGGCTGCGCGCAGAACCATGCGGCCGATGCGGCCGAAACCATTGATGCCAATCTTGATCGTCATTGCGTTGCTCCTGGGAATGAAAAGTTACTTCGCCAGGACCTTGCGGACCGTGGCTGCGACGTTCTCGGGCGTGAAGCCGAAGTGCTTGAACAGAACCGGCGCGGGCGCCGATTCACCAAAGGTGTCGATGCCGACGACGGCTGCGCAGCCGTACTTCCACCAGCCGTCGGTGGCGCCCATTTCGACGGCGATGCGCGGCAGCTTGGCAGGCAGCACGGCCTTCTTGTAAGCCAGGCTCTGGCGGTCGAAGGTGGTGGTGCTGGGCATGGAGACCACACGCACGGGAATCTTGCGCTCGGCCAGCAGCTTCTGCGCCGCCATCGCCAGCTGCACTTCGGAGCCCGTGGCGATGATCACGGCCACGGCCTTCTTCTTCAGACCCACGTCGGCAGGCTCGCTGAGCACGTAGGCGCCGTTGGCGATGTCGTCCAGCGCCGCTTCGCTCTTGGGCGCGTAGGCGATGTTCTGGCGCGACAGGAGCAGCGCGGTCGGGCGTTGCTTCTGGGCCAGGGCCACGGCCCAGGCGATCGCCGTCTCGGCCGTATCGCCGGGGCGCCAAACGTCCAGGTTCGGGATCAAACGCAGGCTGGCTGCATGCTCGATGGATTGGTGCGTCGGGCCGTCTTCCCCGAGGCCGATGGAGTCGTGCGTGAAGACGTGGATGACGCGCTGCTTCATCAGCGCGGCCATGCGGATGGCGTTGCGGCTGTAGTCGCTGAACGTGAGGAAGGTGCCGCCGTAAGGGATGTAGCCGCCGTGCAGCACGATGCCGTTCATCACGGCGGCCATACCGAATTCGCGCACGCCGTAGTTGATGTGGCGGCCAATCACGCCGTGCGGCGCCTCTTCCACCGGGGCGCTCTTCTCGTCTTCGGCGCCGGCCTTGCGGTCGGGCGCAGCCCCCAGCACCACGGCGCCGGTCTGCGGGTCGACACGGAACGCGGGCGTGTGGCTGGTGTTGGTGAGGTTGGAGCCGGTCAGGTCGGCCGAGCCGCCCAGCAGCTCGGGCAGCGCCGCTGTCAGGCCTTCAAGCGCCAGCTGGCTCGCCTTGCGGCTGGCCACGGTGGCGGCCTGGTCGTGCGCATCGGACGCGATGCGGGCCGCGATCTCGCCGAAATTGGCGGGCAGCTCGCCGCGCATGCGGCGCGTGAACTCCGCAGCCAGCCCGGGGTGTGCGGCCTGATAGCCGGCGAACAGCACGTCCCACTCGGCCTCGGCCGCCAGGCCCTTGGCCTTGGCGTCCCAGGCGGCGTAGAGGTCGGCCGGGATCTCGAACGGGGCGTATTCCCAGCCGATGGCTTCGCGCGTGAGCTTGATTTCTTCAGCACCCAGCGGCTCGCCGTGCGCCTTGGCGGTGCCGGCGCGGTTGGGCGAGCCCTGGCCGATCGCGGTCTTGCAGATGATCAGCGTGGGCTTGCCGCTCGAGGCCTTGGCCTCGGCCAGCGCAGCCGACACGGCAGCGGCATCGTGGCCGTCGACCGGGCCCAGCACCTGCCAGCCGCAGGAGACGAAACGCAGCGCGGTGTTGTCGACGAACCAGGGCGTGACCTTGCCGTCGATGGAGATGCCGTTGTCGTCGTACAGCGCGATCAGCTTGTCCAGCTTCCAGGCGCCGGCCAGGGCCACGGCCTCGTGGCTGATGCCCTCCATCAGGCAGCCGTCGCCCAGGAACACGTAGGTGCGGTGGTCGACGATGGGAAAGTTGGCGCGGTTGAACTCGGCGGCCAGCAGCTTCTCGGCCAGCGCCATGCCGACGGCATTGGTGATGCCCTGGCCCAGCGGGCCGGTGGTGGTCTCCACGCCGGGCGTGATGGCGTGCTCGGGATGGCCGGCGGTCTTGCTATGCAGCTGGCGGAAGTTCTTGAGCTCACCGATCGGCAGGTCGTAGCCCGTCAGGTGCAGCAGCGCGTACAGCGCCATCGACGCATGGCCGTTGGACAGCACGAAGCGGTCGCGGTCGAACCAGCCGGGGTTGCCCGGGTTGTGCTTGAGGTGCTCGCCCCACAGCGCAACGGCCATGTCGGCCATGCCCATGGGCGCGCCGGGGTGGCCGGAATTGGCCTGTTGCACGGCGTCCATGGCCAGCGCGCGGATGGCGTTGGCCATGCGGGTCGCTACGGGCGCGTCCGGCACGGCAGGCGCAACCGCCGTGTCGATGGCCTGGTCATTGGGGGTGGAAGAGGCCATCGTGTCAGTGTTCGCCATGGGTGCGCTTTGCTCCGCAGAGTCGGGGGAAACGCGGGATTTTAGCCAGCCGCCACGCGGGCGCGGCCCCGCTTGTCTACAGTCGCCCGGTCTCCTTCGCCGCACCATGCCCATGCCGACTCTTCCCGCTGGCGCCACGCTGTTCGAACGCGGCTGGCTTTCGTCCAACAATCTGCTGCTCTGCGACCCGCAGGGCCGTGGCCCCACCGCGCTGATCGACAGCGGCTACTGTACGCACGCCGCGCAGACGCTGGCGCTGGTGGCGCACGCGCTGCAGGACCAGCCGCTGGACCTGCTGCTGAACACCCACCTGCACAGTGACCACTGCGGCGGCAACGCGGCGCTGCAGCAGCGCTACCCGGGCGTGCGCACGGCCATCCCCCCCGGGCAGGCCGCTGCCGTGCTTGATTGGAATGCGGACGCATTGAGCTACGCGCCCACCGGCCAGCAGTGCCCACGCTTCGCCTTCGACGCCCTGCTGGCGCCCGGCAGCACGCTGGCGCTGGGGGCAGCGCAGTGGCAGGTGCACGCGGCGCCGGGCCACGACCCGCATGCCGTCGTGCTGTTCGAACCGGCCACGCGCACGCTGGTCTCGGCCGATGCGCTGTGGCACAACGGCTTCGGCGTGGTGTTTCCGGAACTGGAAGGCGAGGCGGCGTTCGACGACGTGGGCGCGACACTGGACGTGATCGAGCGGCTGGCGCCGACGGTGGTCATTCCCGGCCACGGCAGCGCCTTCGACGACGTGGGCCCGGCGCTGGAACGCGCGCGCCGCCGGCTCGACAGCTTCGCGCGCGCGCCCTTGAAGCACGCGCACTACGCGGCCAAGGTGCTGCTCAAATTCAAGCTGCTGGAGCTGCAGCGCATCCATCAGGCCGACCTGCTGGCCTGGGCCACGGCCACGCCGTATTTCCGCACGCTGCACGCCACGCATTTCGCCGACCGTGGCGAGCTGGCGCAGTGGGCCGCTGGTCTGGTGGATGACCTGCTGCAGTCCGGCGCCGCGACGCGCGAGGGTGGGCTGTTGCTGAACCAGTAAGCGTCAGCCGGGCGCCTGCAGTTGCAGGTGCGCGCCAGGCAACGGCATGCGCAGCGCCACGCAGCTGTAGCCCGGCCGTGACACCAGCTCCAGCGTGGCGCCCACGCGCTGGGCCCGGCTGCGCATGTTGGCCAGACCGCGGCCGTTGCCCTCTGGCGTGAGGCTGAAGCCGACGCCATCGTCCTGCACACTCAGTTGCAGCTCTTGCCCCAAGACACACGCCCGCACCGTGACGCGGCTGGCGGCCGCATGGCGCAAGGCGTTGGCCAGCGACTCCTGCAGAACCCGCAGCAACTGCAGCGTGGTCAGGGGCGACAGGCTGGCGGCTTCGTCCAGCCCATGGAACTGCCATTCGGAGGCCACCTGCGCTTCGCTCAGCAGCGGCTCCCACCGAAACCGCAGCCCACCGAGTGCGTCGGCCAGCGCGGGCTGGTCCGGGGCGACGACGTCGAAGATCAGCCGCATGTCGGCAATGCAGTCGCGCAGCATGCGCGCCACCTGCGGCATGTCCAGGGCGCCGCGCTGCACCCGCAGCAAGGTGGTGAACATGCGCGAGCCCAGGCCATCGTGCAGGTCGCGCATGATGCGCTGGCGCTCTTCGGCGACCACCTGCTCGCGCTCCAGCGCGGCCACCTGGGCATGGCGCAGGCGCAGCTCTTCCTCGCGCCGGGCCACGCGCATCTCCAGGTCGCGGTTCAACTCGGCCACGGTGTCCAGCACCTCGATGTGGCGCAGCGCCAGGATGACGCCCATCACCAGCAGCAACAGATTGGCGCCGTGGTGCATCAGGAAGACGCCCCGGGCCAGCCAGTCGCGCACCGCGTCCGGCAAGGCATAGGCGCTGTGCCAGTCGACCAGGTAGTCGTGCACGCCCGCCAGCGTGGCCAGCAGCAGGGCGATGAACAAGGCCCCGGCCGCACCACCACGCTGGCGCCAGGCGGCCAACCCGGTGAAGCCGACGATGGACAGCCCGATGGGCATCAAACCGGCGACCCACACCAGGCTGATCTGCTTGTCCAGCCCGCCGAGCGTGGCAACGAGCAAGGCCGGGCCCAGCAGCGCATAGGCGACAAAGACACGTTCGAGCACCGGCTTGCGCATGCCGCACAGCCGCAGCGAGAACAGGGCCAGCAGCACGATGAAGCCGCCCGTGGCCGCGAAGTAGATGACGCGCCACCAGCGCCACACGTCCACGGGCAACACCTCGATCACGAACACGCCGGTGCGCACGCTCCACAGGATGGCCGCCATGCCGAACAGGCCGTACAACACCTCGCTGCGCCGCAGCGCCCACATGGCGGTGACGATGACGCCGACCACGAGGCAGACCACGATGGTGATCTGCGGCATGGTGCGCGCCCAGACCAATCTGCGCTCGTACACCGGCGACAGCACGCTCAAGGGGCCGACCGCCAGGCCCTGCAGTTCGCCAGGCCCGTCGGCGGGGTCGCGTTCGACCTCCAGCAGCAGTTCGTTGCGGCCGGGTTGCCACAGCGCGTCCGGCATCGTCATCAACCCCGGACGCAGCCAGCGCACGTGGGTGCGGGCGTTGGCGCGGGCCATGGTGGCCACCGGCGTGCCGTTGAACGTGAAGCGGCTGGCGCTGTACAGGTGCGGCAGGTACAACACCCAGGACTCTTCGCCGCCCGCGGCCGCCTCCCGCTCGAAGGTGATGCGGTAGAACAGCACCATCTGGCGCGCGCCGGCATGGCGGCCCATCTCGGCGCGCAGTTGCCGGTGCAGCGTGGCCCAGGCTGGTGCATCCATGCCCTGCACCGCGTGCCAGGCCTCGGCCTGCGCGGCGCCGTCCACCGACGTGATGCGCGCACTCACCGCAGAAGGTGCCAGCCCGGGCGGCGCCGCCTGCACGCTGAAGGCCGCAAGCACCAGGGCGCCCCACAACAGGGCGCGCAGTACGGCGGCCATGGCGTTGCAGTGCACGGGAGCCTGCCTACAACAGGCCCAGCTGGCTAGCCTCGAACACCGCCTCGCCGCGCGAGTGCACGGCCAACTTGCGGTAGATGCGCTTCACATGCGTGACCACGGTGTGCGGTGAGATGCCCAGCACCTCGCTGACCGCCTCGAAGCTCAGGCCCTTGGCCGTCAGGCGCAGGATCTGCGTCTCGCGTGCCGACAACAGATCGGGCGCACGGTCGCACGCTTGCCCCGGCAATTCCGGCGCGGCGCGCAGTCGGCCCAGCACGCGCCTGGCGATGCTGGGGCTGATGGGCGAGCCGCCCGCATGCACCTCGTGGATGCTGGCGACGATGTGGGCGCTGCCGGCGTCCTTGAGCAGGTAGCCCACGGCGCCTGCCGCAATGCTCTCCAGGATGTGGGCGTCGTTGGCGAACATGGTCACCACCAGCACGTCGCAGCCGGCGCAATGGGCGGCGGCATGGCGGATCACTTCGACACCGTGCATGTCGGGCAGCCCGAGGTCGACCAACAGCACATCCGGGGCGCTCTCGCGCAGCCGGGCCAGCGCGGACGCGCCGGTGGACACGGCCGCCAGCAGCCGCAGTTGCGGATCGGACAGCACCGCCTCCAACAACACGCGCATGAACTCCGGCTCGTCTTCCACGATCATCACGCTGGTCGTCATGGGCTGCTCCGGAACATGTCGCCTTTGCGGTCAGTACACGCCCTGCCACGGACTTTGTCAAAGGCCAATCGTCATGTCGCGCAGCGCGTACCGCGAACACGGGACAGGCGACCGCGTCCACGGTATGGCGCGGCCACGACCGCCTTCCTACGATGGCTCGACCGGGCGATTGCGTGGGCAACCAGCGCCGGCCACTACACCACCAAGGGAATCTCCATGTCGACCTACCGATCCGTCTGCCGGGGCAGCCTGCTGGCACTGTCCCTGGGCCTGTCCGCAGGGCTGGCACAAGCCAACCTGCTCGTCAACGGCAGCTTTGAGAACACAGCCAACACCTACGTGCCCGCAGGCCAGGGCTTCATGACCGTGGACGCGGCGGCCGATGCAATCACCGGCTGGTCGTTCTACTCGACCGCCAACAACAGTTCCAGCTCGCTGTCGTGGATGATGCCGCCGGTGTTCGGCTTGTCACCGTCCGAAGGGGCGATGTTCGTGGACCTGACAGGCAGCTTCGACAGCAGCTTTTCCGGAGTGCGGCAGAGTGTGGCCACGCAGGTAGGCGCGCGCTACCACCTGGCGTTCGACCTGGGTGCTGCGAATGCGCCGGCCTGCCCCGGCTTCGATTGCTCGGGGCCGGTGGCGGTCACGGTGGCCCTGGGCGATCTCGTGAGCCAGGTGATCGGCCCCTACGACCCGGCCGCAGCCGGCATGCAGTGGCAGACCTTCGGCTTCGACTTCCTGGCCAGCTCCAGCAGCACGCTGCTCGGCATCCACGGTGTGAACGCCGGTGGCAGCATTCAGCTCCTGGGGCTGGACAACGCCGTGCTCACGCTGACGGCCTTGCCGCCAGGCACCTCCGTGCCAGAGCCCGGGACCTGGGCCCTGATGGCGGCGGGCCTGGGCGCCCTGGCCTGGCGCAGGCGGCGCGCATCTGCGGGACGCTGATGGGCGCTGCGGTGAGTGCGCCGCAGTGCGCGTCACTGCAGGGGGCTGCTGGTCCCGCAGCAAGCAGTGCTGGCTTTCATGCTGGTGTCACGCAGCGCGGTCAGGCTGGCGGGCTTGTCCTTCCACACCCCCACCCACCGCATGTTCCGACTGAAATCTGGCGCTGTCTGCGCCGCCCTGGCCTGTGCCAGCCTGTCTTCCACCGCCTGGGGCCAGCAGATCTACCCGGCAACGCTGGCCGGCCACGCCGTGCTGCCGGCCCGCACGTTGATCGCGCCGCCGGCCGATGCACCGGCCGACCTGCGGATGGCGGGCAAGTTCACCACGGCCAAGCGCGTGGACGCGGCCGGCAGCGTGATGGGGCTGTCGGCAGGGCGGCCGACCGGCATCGGCCTGCCCTTTGCTGGACAGCCGGCGCAGGGCCATTCCGGCATCAAGCGCATGCCCGACGGCAGCTACTGGCTGCTCACCGACAACGGCGCCGGCAGCAAGGCCAACTCGCCGGACTTCATGCTCTACCTGAGCCAGTACGTGGTGGATTTCAAGACCGGGCAGTTCGAGCGCAAGAAGACCGTGTTCCTGCACGACCCGGACCGCAAGGTGCCGTTTCGCATCACGCAGGAGGGCAGCGACAAGCGCTACCTGACGGGCTCGGACTTCGACCCCGAGAGCTTCCAGTTTGCGGGCGGCTCGCTCTGGGTGGCCGACGAGTTCGGCCCCTGGCTGATCCAGGCCGACCTGGACGGCAAGGTGCTGGCCGTGTTCGAGACACTGGTGGACGGCAAGGCCGTGCGCTCGCCCGACCACCCCGCCATCGTGATGCCCGGCGCGCCGGACGCCGCATTGCCGGCGTTCGAGGTGCGCCGCTCCAAGGGCTACGAGGGCATGGCTGTCTCGCCCGACGGCAGCAAGCTGTATGCCCTGCTGGAAGGCCCGCTGTGGGACGCCGCGACCAAGTCCAACGAGATGGTGGACGGCAAGCCTTATCTGCGCGTGCTGGAGTTCGACGTCCAGCGCAAGGCATGGACCGGCCGGCACTGGAAGTACCCGCTGGAGGCCGGCCACCACGCCATCGGCGACTTCAACATGATCGATGCCACGACCGGCCTGATCATCGAGCGCGACAACGGCGAAGGCACAGCGGACATGGCCTGCCCTGCGGGCCAGCGCGGCACGGACTGCTTCCACGACCTCGCGAAGTTCAAGCGCGTCGTCAAGATCGAGATGAACGAGGCCAACGTGGGCGCACCGGTGCGCAAGATCGGCGCCATCGACCTGATGAACATCCAGGACCCACGCAAGCTGGCGCGCAAGCCGCTGACCAATGGCGTGCTGACCTTCCCGTTCTTCACGATCGAGAACGTGGAGATCGTCGACGCCACGCACATCGTGGTGGGCAACGACAACAACCTGCCCTTCAGCAGCAGCCGTGCGCCGAACCAGGCCGACGACAACGAGCTGGTGTTGCTGGAGGTGGGGGAACTGTTGCGCGCGAAGTAGGCCCGTGGGGCCCGGCGCGCCGGGTCGCCTCCCCGGCGACCGAGGGGCTGCCCGCAGCTTGCGGTCAGCCCGTTTTCGTCAGACCGCCGCGCCGGCGCTGGCGCGCAGATCTTCGGCGAAGGACGGCTGGGTGTGCGCGTAACGCTCGGCCAGGTCAAGCAGGCTTTCGCGTGAAGCCGAGGGCTTGCGCAGGTTGGCCAGCAGCGAACCGCTGGGGCGCAAGGCGCTGTTCAGCCCGTTACTGAGGTACAAAGAAACGCCGTGCAAGGTGATGGAACTCATGATGAATACTCCTGTTTTGGGTGAACCCTATGCCTCAATCATAGGGTATTCCCTTAACCCGAGTTGGTAACTGGGTTACTTACCCGGTACGGCGCGCGCCCATCGCCAGTACCGCAGCGGCCACCACCACCAATCCCATCGCCCAGCTGAGCGACGACGCCTGGGCCACGAAGCCGATCAGCGGCGGCCCCACCAGGAAGCCCGCATAGCCCACCGACGACACCGCCGCGATGGCGGCCGCGCGGCTGGTGCCCGGCACGTGCGTGGCGGCCGTGAACAGGATGGGCACCACCAGTGCCAGCCCGATGCCCACGAACAGATAGCCCACCAGCGCGACGCCGGGGTGGCGCAGCAGCAGCACCAGCGCCATGGCGACGGCGGCGAGCAGGGCGCCGGCACGCAGCAGGCGGCGCTCTTCGTAGCGGGCGCGCAGCGTGTCGCCACCGAATCGCGCCAGCGCCATGGCCAGTGAGAACACCGCAAAGCCCAGCCCGGCCTGCGCCTGCGGCATGCCCAGCTCCTGCGAGAGGTAGAGCACGCACCAGTCGTACATCACGCCCTCGGCCATCATGCCGGCGAAGATCAAGAGCCCGATCAGCAGCAGCGGACCGCGCGGCCAGACGAAATGGGCCTGCGGCTCGTCGGCATCGGGGTGGGCGTCCAGCATGCCGCGCGAGGCGGCGAGCGACAGCGCCAGCACACCCGCGCCGATGCAGGCCAACTGCAAGGCCGGCGCCACGCCCAGGCGCAGCAGCAAGGCCGCCAGTGCCGCGCCGGCCATGCCGCCCAGCGAGAACATGCCGTGCAGACCACCCATCACGGCGCGCCGGCTCATGACCTCCAGCGCCGTGCCTTCGGCATTGATGGCAACGTCGAACAAGCTCATCGCAGCGCCGAACACCAGCATGGCCGGCAGCAGCCAGACCAGCGAGGGCCACAGCAGCGCGGCGCCCAGCATGGCGCACATGGCCGCGGCGGCCAGCATGGCGGTGCGGCGCGCGCCGACACGGCCGACGATCCGCCCCGCGATCAGCAGCGACACGATGGCGCCGGCGGCGATGGTCAGCAGCACCAGCGACAGGCTGGCCTCGTCGAGCGCGTGGCGCGCCTTCAACGAGGGGATGTGCACGCCCCAGGCGCCGCCGACCAGGCCAAGCGAAGCGAATTGCAGGCGGTCGGCGCGGCGCGCCCGGCTGAGGCGCAGGCGGTCAGGCGGCGAGGGAGCGGAAGGCGGCATGGGAGGACGGACGCAGGCAGGCACCATGGGTTGACTTGGGCAGGCCGGCAGGGTTGCAGCCCGCACAGGCCAAAGCGCTTTGGACTATACCGGGCCGACCGTGCGCACGTGCGCCGTGTCAGCGGGCCAGCGGCTCCACCCAGTCGGCCAACAGTTCTACCTCGGCACGCTGGTGGATGCGGTCGCTGGCAGAGCCCACACACAGCCCGTAACGCCCGGCCGGCGCCACCCAGGCCTGGCGCGTGGTGTCGAACGAGGCGAACGCGCGCATGGCCAGCGTCAGCGTCACGCTGCGCGCCTCGCCCGGGGCCAGTTCCAGTTTGGCAAAGGCCTTGAGTTCCTGCGGCGGGCGCGGCACCGGACCGGGCGGCGGCTGCACGTAGAGCTGCACCACCTCGCAGCCGCGCCGCGCGCCGGTGTTGCGCACGGTGGTATGCAGCGCAAGCGTGCCACCCGCCGCCAGCGTGCGGGCGTCGAGCCGCAGCCCCTCGTGCGCGAACTGCGTGTACGACAGCCCGTGGCCGAACGCGAAGCGCGGCGCGATGCCGTGGCGTTCGTGGTGGCGGTAGCCGATGAACACGCCCTCGCCGTAGTGCACGTGGCCGTCCACGCCGGGGTACTGGCGCGCATCGCCGCCAGCCACGCCGTCCGCCAGCCGCGCGGGCCAGGTCTGCGGCAGACGGCCGCCGGGCTCGGCCTCGCCCAGCAGCAGCTCGGCGATGGTGTGGCCGCATTCCTGCCCCGGGTACCAGGCCTGCAGCACGGCGGGCACCTGGTCGAGCCAGGGCAGTTCCACTGGTGCGCCAGTCTGCAGCACCACCACGGTGCGGGGGTTGGCCGCCGCCACGCGGGCGATCAATTCGTTCTGCCCGTGCGCCAGCGCCATGCTGGGCCGGTCCAGGCCTTCGGTGTCCCAATCCGGGCCGAGGCCGGCGAACACCACGGCCACATCGGCCGTGGCCGCGGCCTGCACCGCAGCGGCGATGTCGGCCTCGCCCAGCGCGCGGGCCAGGCCCAGGCGCAGCGCATGCACGGACGTGCCCGGGATGCTGGTGAACTCGACCGTGATGGCGTACGTCTGGCCGGCCAGCAAGGCGTGCCCGGCCACGACCTCTTCACAGCCATGGCCGAAGTAGGGCTCGCCGGCGCGCCAGCCGGTCCAGGCGTCCACCACCTGCACGCCGTCGACAAAGGCGCGGCAGCGGCCGGCGCCGATCAGCGAGATCTGGTGCTCGCCATCGTCCTTGGCCGTGAAGCGCAGCTGCGCGCGCACCGAGAAGCCCTGCGCGTCCACGCCCTCGGGCAGGCCGCCGATCCACAGCCGCTCGCTGCTGGGCCAGTGCTCGCTGCAGACCGGCGCGCCGCTGCAATCGCCGTTGTTGAAATAGTCCAGCGCCACCGGCCCGGGCAGCACCGGCACCCAGCGGTGGAAGTCGGCGCCCGGTGCGTGGACCAGGTGCACGCCCGGCAAGCGCGCCGCCAAGGCCTCGGCCGGCGTGCTGCGGTAGTGGGCGTTGACGGTGGCGCTGCCGCCCCCCATGGCCAGCGCCTGCGTGGCCGGGCGGCCGATCAGCGCGATGGTCTGGCCGGCCTGTGGCGCCAGCGGCAGCAGCGCGGGCGCGTTCTTCAGCAGCACGGCGCCGGCGGTGCCGAGCCGGCGGATCAGCGCCCGGTGCGCCGGCAGGTCGTCTGCACCCTCGGGGCCGGTGGGCGCGCGCTGCAGGCCGCCGGTGCGTTCGATCAGTTGCAGCACGCGGCGGGCGCAGGCGCGCACAGCGTCTGCCGGCACGCGGCCGTCGTGCACGGCCGCCTCCAGCAGCGCGCCGCGCATGCGGGTGGGGCCGGGCATCTCCAGATCGCAGCCGGCCAGCACGCTCTGCACGGTGTCGTGCTGCGCGCCCCAATCGGTCATGACCAGGCCGTCGAAGCCCCATTCGCCGCGCAGCACCTGCTGCAGCAGCCAGTGGTGGTCGGCGGCGAACACGCCGTTCAGCCGGTTGTAGCCGGTCATGACGGCCTGTACCCCGCCCTCGCGCACGGCGCGCTCGAACGGCAGCAGGTACAGCTCGCGCAGCGCACGCTCGGGGATGTCCGAGCTGATGCTGGTGCGCTGGTACTCGCTCTCGTTGCCGGCAAAGTGCTTGATGGTGGCCGCCACGCCGCGCGCCTGCACGCCGCGCACCAGGGCCAGCGCGACCTCGGAGGCCAGCCACGGGTCTTCGGCATGGCATTCGAAGTTGCGCCCGTTCAGCACCGTCCGGTGCAGGTTGACGGTGGGCGCCAGCAGCACGCTGGCGCCTTTGAGCCGGGCCTCGTCGGCCAATGCCCCACCGGCCTGTTGCAGCAGCACCGGGTCCCAGCTGGCCGCCATCGCGATGCCGGCCGGAAAGCAGGCCGTGGTCGGCCCGTCCTGGAACACGCTGCCGCGCGCGCCGTTGGGGCCGTCGGTCAGCTGGATGGACGGCACGCCCAGGCGCGGCACCGGCACGGTGCGCCACAGGTCGGCGCCGGTCAGCAGGGCCACCTGTTCGGTGAGCGTCATGGCGCTCAGCAGCGCGTCGAGGTCAGAAGTCGGCATGGTTCAGTGTTCTCGTGGTGGGTCGAAGATGTCGCCCATCTCCCAAACCTGCAGCGACAGGTCGGCCGGGCCATCGGCAAAGGCCTCGGCCTGCACGCTGTCGGCGAGCAGGGGGTAGAGGCGGCTGGCCAACGTGACGCGCCCGTTGGCGAAAACTTCCAGCACGCTGCCGTCCAGCAGCACCCGCAACTCCAGCGGCTCGCCCCGCTCCAGCACCAGCACGGCCTGCTGGTCCTGGTGCCGCGTGCCGGTGTCCAGCGAGCTGCGCGCGCGCTCGATGACCAGCCGGCGCGACTGCGCGCGGTAGACGATGCGGGTGGTCTCGCGGCCGTCGGGAGTGGTCAGCAGCGTGAGGCCGGCGTCGGCCAGCGCGTGCAGCGTCCAGCGCGCCGTGATGTCCAGATGCCGGCCGGCGAAGCGCCGGCGCTGGCCGGGGCCGGGGCCGGCCACCGCCACAGGCACCACGGCGCGCTGGCGCAGTGCGGCCAGGGCTTCGGCCGGCCGGCTGCACAGGCGATGCTGCCGGTCCAGCCACAGCTCGCGCGGCACGCTCAGCGCACCGGCCCAGCCGGCTGCCTCCACCCGGTGCGGGTCACGCTGCTCGTCGATCCAGGCCCACTGCAGCACGCGGCCGTCGGCAGCGGTCATCGCCAGGTGGGCGAAGGCGCTGCCGTCGCCGTCGATCTGCTGTTGACCCTCGGCAATAAAGCGCTCATCTTCGAAGCGGCCGACGAAGCCAAGCACGCCCAGGTTCGGCCATTGCGAGACGATGAGCAGCCAGCGCTCGCCCAGGGGCAGCAGGTTCGGGCATTCCCACATGGCGCCCAGCGTGGCGTCGGGCGCCTCGAACAGCGGATGCCGATAGTCCCAGTGCCGGCCATCGCGGCTGCGGTACAGCAGCACCTGGCCGGCCTCACCGCCGCGCGAGGCGCCAACCAGCAGGTACTGCCAGCCGTCGTGGCGCAGCACGAAGGGGTCGCGAAAGTCCTGCGCCGCCACGCCGGGCGGCGGCGTGGCGATCAACGGCAGCGCGTCTTTGTGCCAGTGCTGCAGGTCGCGGCTGGTGGCCCGGCACTGCACCTGGCCGGCAGCCGACGCACCGGTGTAGTACGCCGTGGCCAGGCCCTCGTCGTCGACCGCGATGCAGCCGGAGAAGCAGCCCCCGGCCTCCCACGGCAACGTGGGGCCGAAGGCGATGGGTTCGTCGCGCCAGTGCACCAGGTCGGCGCTGGAGACATGGCCCCAGTGGATGGGCCCCCAGTGCGCCGCATGCGGATGGTGCTGGTAGTGCAGGTGCCAGCGGCCACCGTGCTGGCACAGGCCGTTCGGATCGTTCAGCCAGTGGCGCGGCGCCGTCACGTGGAAGCGCGGGCGGTGGCGGTCGCCAGTCATGTTCAGCCTGCCGCCGTCGGTGCCATCAGCAGCGCGATGGCCGCCATCACCAGGTTGGCCACGGCGTGCGGCGGACGTTCGTAGAAGGCATCCCAGGCCTGGGCCACCTGCTCGTTGTAGGCGCCGGTGCCACCGTCCTGCTTCCAGCCCAGTGCCACGGCGTGGCCGATGAGCACGTCCAGCACCAGTGTCTCGTGCAGCCGCAGGCCGGGGTTGGCGCGGGCGATCTCCGACAGCGCCTGCAACGCTTCCACGCACAGTTGCCGGTAGGCCGGCGCGTGGATGCGCTCCAGCAGTTCTTCGACCTGCAGCGCAAAGCTGTGTTCGCCGGGCGTGGTGTCGGCACGCACCAGCAGGCTGTCGAGCCGGTTGCCGGGGTCGAGTTGGTCGCCGATGACCAGGCCGGCGCAGTGTTGCAGCAGCCTCCAGACGCTGGCGTGAAAGGACTCGGGCAGGCGCACGATGACGCCGTTCAGCTCGCGCCAGCCGGTCCAGCCGCCGTGCTCGGCCCGCAGCACCGGGTCGTGTTCGGCGGCAAACTCGATCTGCGTCAGTGCGCCGGCCGTGGCATGCAGCGTCTGCACCTGTCGCAGGTCGGCCCGCATGTCCTGCTCGCGGCCGATCACCTCGCGCAGCCGGCCGGCGATGGCGTGCGGGCTCAGGTCCAGCACGTGGTCCAGCGCCTCGGCTTGCGAGACGCCGTGCTCGCGCGCCAGCCAGCCCGTCAGCAGCAGCAGTGACTGCCAGGGCCGCAGCGTCAGCGTGCCCTTGAACAGTGTGGGGTCGGCCTGCAGCAAGAGGCTCAGCAGCAGCACCAGCTCTTCGATCAGCACGCGGCCCCGGTGGTCGTCGCCGCCGTGGGCCTGCAGCCGCGCCAGCAGATCGGCGTGCGACAGCGGCTGCGCCACGACCGATCCGGCGCTGTAGGCGCGGCCCAGGGCGATGCGCTTGCCGCGCAGCGCGATGGCGGCCACGGCGTCTTCCAGCGCGTCGTCGTGGATCTGCAGCAGGCCGGCGGCGCGGCGGATCACGCCCCAACGGCGGGCGCGGCAGGCGCGGGCATACAAAGCCTCGGTCAGCGCGCGCACGTTGCCGCCCAGGCCGGTGTCGCGCTGCGGCCCGGCGCGGCGCCATAGCGCGGCCAGCAGCTCGGCCTGCTCATAGGGGTTGCGGCTGTGCGTGAGCTGGGCGAGCAGCGCGGCTTCGTCCTGCTGCTGCGCCACCATGGCCACGCGCTGCACGGTCAGCGCGCGGGTGGCGGCTTCCTCCCACACCGGCCAGGCGGGCGCTGCCGCAACGGTGGGCAGCGGCGCGGCGGCCTGGGTCGTGGCGGCCGGCCAGTGCAGTTCGGCCGGCAACCGGCACACGGCCACGCGCGGCAGCAGCCCGCGCAGCGGGCCGGCGTCAACGCCCTCGGCGCTGGACAGGCGCACCAGCGCGTCGACCAGCTCGTCGGCGCCGGGCGCGTCCAGCATGCTGCGGGTCAGCAGCAGCGCCAGCAGCGGCTGCCCGGTGTAGTGCCAGTGCCGGCGCAGCTGGGCGATCTCGCCGGCCAGCTCTTCGGCCAGCAGCCGGTTGTCTAGCCCCAGGTAAAAGCCGCGTTGGCGGCCGAAGGCGGGCAGGCAGACGATGCGCTCCGTGCCCTGCACGAACAACCGGGCCGTGGCCAGCGTGCCCAGCGGCTGCACCGGCCGGCCCGACAGGCCCAGCGCCTCGCAACGCCCCAGCCCGCCCAGCGCCGCCGCCAGCTGGGCAGCATCGCGCACCTGCAGCGGCCCCAGCGCGTCCAGCGCCTGGGCGGCCAGGCCTTGCGCCGCCAGCCGCGCGGCCACCAGGCCGCTTTCGGCCAGCAGCGCCAGCTGCACCGTCGGCGCGGGCCGGCTGCGGCCGGCATGGCGCCGGCCCAGCGGGTCGAGCTGCTGCGGCGTGACATGCCCCTCCTGCAGCAGCAGGCCGACCAGGTACAGGCTCTGCGCCCAGACCAGCGGCACGTTGACGTTGGGCACGCGGGCCTGGCTTTGCGGAGCGGCGCGTTCGGCGTCCACCGACTCGGCCGGCACCACATAAAGCTCGGGCAGCAGCTGCTGGCCGCCCTGCTCGACGGTCAGCGCCTGCAGACGCTCGCGCCACTGCAGCGCCTGCGCGGCGTCGCCGTCCAGCGCAGCGCCGATCAGCAGGTAGGTGAAGAACAGCGGCCACTCGGATTCGATGTGCGCGAACTGCTGCAACTCACCGGGCGTGTAGTACAGGCGGCCGTGGTCTTCCAGGACGGTCTGGTGGCCGTCGCGCAAAAAACGCTTGCAGCCGTAGCGGCCCTCCAGCTGCTCCAGCAGGCGTTCACGCGTGCGCGCGGCCAACTCCGCCTTGTCGACCGCGAACGCCGGGTAGCCGAGGATGGCAAGCAGCGCGGCATCGGTCTCCTTGGAGGCGGACTCGCGCGGCAGCAGCGCGTGCAGCGTGGCGCGCGCGGCGGCCACGTCGTCGGCCAGCACCAGCACCGGTGGCGCCTGGCCGGGCAGTGGCTCGAAGCCGTCGATCGCCTGCAGCGCCGCCTTGGCCATGCCGAGCGAGCTGGCATTCAGCTCGGCCGCGCCCTCGTTGCGCTTGTGGCCGCGCTCCCAGATGCCGTAATCCGGCGTGCGCCAGGCCTTGGCCAGGTACCAGACCAGGTTTTGCACGAAGGCCACTTCGTCGGGCGTCTGCACGATGGCCAGGCCGCTCTCGCTCATCTGGCGCAGCTGCAGCACGAAGATGGCCGTGGCGTCGATCTGCAGGTGGCCCCAGTCGGCGTCGCCCACCACCGGCTCGCCCGTGGCCGTGTGGTACTTGGCGTGCAGCGCGTCCATCGGGTTCTGCGTGTGCTTGAAGCGCTCGACCTTGTGCGCCTGGCGCTGCATGGCCTGCAGCAGGCCGCGCATCAGCCGCACGACGGCGGCGTCCAGCGCGTCGGCCGCGTCGGCGTCGACCCTGCGGTAGGCCAGGCCCAGTGCCCAGACGGCCAGGATGCTGTAGACGTTGTCACGCACCCAGGCGTGGGTGTAGTCGCCATGCACGGTGACAGCGGTGCTGGCTGGCAGCAGGCCAGTGACCGGGTCTTGCCGCGCCAGCAGGATGGCCTGCACCTGCGCGCGCAGTGCGTCCAGCCGGGCGCGGTCTGGTGCCTCGCCCGGGGTCGTGGTGGGCGCCATGGTCTACGCCGGCCTGCTGACCGGCACCAGCCGGCGGTACAGCGCGGCGTAGGCCTGCGCCGAGCTAGCCCAGCCCACGTCGGCCCGCATGCCGGCCTGCTGCATGCGCGCCCACACCGCCGGCTGGCGGTACAGCTGCACGGTGCGGCGCACCACTTCCAGCAGGCCGTCCGCCGTGATGTCGGAGAACTGCAGCCCGGTGGCCACGCCGGCCTTGACGGCCGCGTCGTTGGCGTCGATGACCGTGTCGGCCAGCCCGCCCACACGCGCCACCACCGGCACGCAGCCGTAACGCAGGCCGTAGAGCTGCGTCAGGCCGCAGGGCTCGAAGCGCGAAGGCACGAGGATGGCGTCGCAGCCACCCTGCAGCAGGTGCGACAGCCCCTCGTCGTAGCCGATGCGCACGGCCACGCGCGTGGGGTGGCGCTGGGCGCCGGCGCGCAGCGCGTCCTGCAGCGCCGCGTCACCCGTGCCCAGCACCACCAGGCGGGCGCCGCTGTGGACGATGGCATCCAGCACGGCGGCCACCAGGTCGATGCCCTTTTGCGCGGTCAGCCGGCTGACCATGCAGATCAGCGGGCTGTCGTCGGCCGGCAGGTCGAAATGCGCCTCGACCGCGCGCTTGTTGGCCTGGCGCGCCTCCATGCGGCTGGCGTCGAAGGTTTGCGCGAGCAGCGGGTCGGTCGCCGGGTCCCAGATGTCGGTGTCGATGCCGTTGACGATGCCGCTGACGGCCGCGCCGCGCCAGCGCAGCATGTCGTCCAGCCCCATGCCGCCGGACAGCGTGCGGATCTCGTGCGCATAGGTGGGGCTGACGGTGGTGATGGCGTCGGCAAAGTGGATGCCGGCCTTCAGGTAGCCCACATCGCCGTGGTACTCCAGCCCCTGCATGGCGAAGGCCTCTGCCGGCAGGCCCAGGCGGCTCCAGATGTCGGCCTTGAACTGGCCCTGGAAGGCCAGGTTGTGCAGCGTGAGCACGGTCGGCACGCGCCGCCGGCCGGCCCCCAGGTAGTGCTGGTAGGCCGGCACCAGCGCGGCCTGCCAGTCGTGCGCGTGCAGCAGGTCGGGCTGCACGCCGGGCACATCGCCCCAGCCGATGCGCGCGGCGGTGAAGGCCAGCGCCGCATAGCGCTCGGCGTTGTCGGCCCAGTCGCGGCCATTGCCATCCAGATAGGGGTTGCCGGGGCGGTCGTACAGATGCGGGGCGTCCAGCACCAGCAGCTCCAGTGGGCCATGCCGGCCGGCCACCAACCGCGCCGTGCCGCCGAACCAGCCGGGCCAATGCGCCAGTTCGCGCGGCTGCGCGAGGCCCGCCAGCACGGCAGGGTGCCCCGGCAACAGCGTGCACACCTGCACACCCAAGGGCGCCAGCGCGCCGGGCAGGGCACCGGCCACATCGGCCAGGCCGCCGGTCTTGAGCAGCGGGTACATCTCGGAGGCCACGCCCAGCACCTGGATCGGTGCGGCAGCCGGGGCCGCAACGGGGGCTGCAGCGGGGGCGGTGGTGGTCGCTGCTGGTTTGGCGCGCGGCTTGGTCACGTGGGCCATGTCACTTCATCTTGTCGATCATCGGCTGCGTGATCAGGCACACGCCGCGCTCGGTGCGGCGAAAGCGGCTGGCGTCCAGTTCGGCGTCCTCGCCCACGACCAGGCCATCGGGCACGACCACGCCGCGGTCGATCACCACCTTCTTCAGCCGCGTGTGCCGGCCGACCTTCACGTACGGCAGGATCACGGCCTCCTCGATGCGCGAGTAGGAACTGGTGCGCACGCCGGTGAACAGCAGCGAGCGCCGCAACTCGGTGCCCGAGACAATGCAGCCGCCCGAGACCAGCGAGCTGATCGCCATGCCGCGGCGATCGGGCTCGTCGTGCACGAACTTGGCGGGCGCGGTGAGTTCGCTGTAAGTCCAGATCGGCCATTCGGTGTCGTACAGGTCCAGGGCGGGGATCACGTCGGTCAGGTCGATGTTGGATTCCCAGTACGCATCGACCGTGCCAACGTCACGCCAGTAGGCCTCGGCCTCCTGCTCGGAACGCACGCACGAGGCGCCGAAACGGTGCGCCACCGCTTTGCCGTGCTTGACCACGTAGGGCACCAGGTCCTTGCCGAAATCGTGGTCGGAGTCTGGGTTGGCGGCGTCGGTGCGCAGCAGCTCGAACAGGTAGTCGGTGTTGAACACGTAGATGCCCATCGAGGCCAGGGCCATGTCCGGCTTGTCGGGGATGCCGGGCGGGTCGGCCGGCTTCTCGACGAAGCTGATCACGGTGTCGTTCTCGTCCACGTGCATCACGCCGAAGCCAGTGGCCTCCATGCGTGGTACCTCCAGGCAGCCCAGCGTGACGTCGGCGCCCGAGTCCGCGTGCTGCTGCAGCATGATCTCGTAGTCCATCTTGTAGATGTGGTCGCCGGCCAGCACCACCATGTACTTGGGCATGTAGGTTTCGACGATGTCGATGTTCTGGTAGACGGCATCGGCCGTGCCGCGGTACCAGTCGTGTTCGGACACGCGCTGGCTGGCCGGCAGGATGTCGAAGCTCTCGTTGCGCTCGGCGCGCATGAAACTCCAGCCGCGCGTGAGATGCCGGATCAGGCTGTGCGCCTTGTACTGCGTGGCCACGCCGATGCGCCGGATGCCCGAGTTCAGTGCGTTGGACAGCGCGAAGTCGATGATGCGGGTCTTGCCGCCGAAGAACACGCCGGGCTTGGCGCGCCGGTCGGTCAGCTCCATCAGCCGGCTGCCGCGGCCGCCGGCCAGCACGAAGGCCATCGTGTCACGCGCCAGGCGCGAAGTTCTCTGGGGTTTGCTCATCTCGTCTCCTCTTAGTGATTCAAATCTGCCAGCTGAAGACCACGGTGGCCAGCGGCGGCAAGGACAGGTGCAGCGAGTGCGGACGCCCTATCCAGGGCACCGGTTCGGCCGTGATCTCGCCGAACGGCGCACCGACGTTGCTGCCGCCATAGTGCGCCGAATCGGTGTTGATGCGCTCGCGGTAAATACCCGGATGCGGCACGCCCACGCGGTAGCCATGCTGGACGGCGGGCGTGAAGTTGCACACCACCAGCACCAGCGAATTCGCATCGGCACCACGCCGGATGAAGCTGATGACGCTGCGCTCGGCATCGTGGTGGTCCACCCACTCGAAGCCCTCGGGCGTGAAGTCGCGCTGATAGAGCGCGGGGGTGGCGCGGTACAGCGCGTTCAGGTCCTTCAGCAGGCGCTGCACGCCGGCGTGCCGCGGGTCGTCGAGCTGATGCCAGTCCAGGCTCTGCTCGTGGTTCCACTCGGCGCCCTGGGCGAATTCGCAGCCCATGAACAACAGCTTCTTGCCGGGGTGCGTCCACATGTAGCCGTAGTAGGCGCGCAGGTTGGCAAACTTCTGCCACGCATCGCCCGGCATCTTGGTGAGCAGCGAGCCCTTGCCGTGTACCACCTCGTCGTGCGAGATGGGCAGCACGAAGTTCTCGTTGAAGGCGTAGACCAGCGAGAAGGTGATCTCGCCATGGTGGTGCTTGCGGTACAGCGGGTCGCGTGCGAAGTACGCCAGGCTGTCGTGCATCCAGCCCATGTTCCACTTGTAGTGAAAGCCCAGCCCGCCGCTGTAGACCGGGCGCGAGACCTGCGGGAAGGCGGTCGATTCCTCCGCCAGCGTGACGGCCTGCGCACGCTCCACGCCCACCACCTCGTTCATGCGCTGCAGGAAGGAGATGGCCTCCAGGTTCTCGCGCCCGCCGTGCACGTTGGGAATCCACTCGCCATGCTTGCGGCTGTAGTCGCGGTACAGCATGGAGGCAACCGCATCCACGCGCAGCCCGTCCACGCCATAGCGCTCCAGCCAGTACAGCGCGTTGCCGACCAGGAAGTTGCGCACCTCGGTGCGGCCCAGGTTGTAGATCAGCGTGTTCCAGTCCTGGTGGAAGCCCTCGCGCGGGTCGGCGTACTCGTACAGCGCCGTGCCGTCGAAGTTGGCCAGGCCATGCGCGTCGCTGGGGAAGTGCGCGGGCACCCAGTCCAGGATCAGGCCGATGCCTTCGGCATGGCAGCGGTCCACGAAACGGCGAAAGCCCTCGCCCACCGTCGCATCGCCCGGCACGCCAAAGCGCGCCGTGGGCGCGTACATGCCGATCGGCTGGTAGCCCCAGGAGCCGTCGAACGGGTGCTCGGTGATGGGCAGCAGCTCCAGGTGGGTAAAGCCCATCTCGCGTGTGTAGGGCACGAGCTCGTCGGCCAGCTCGTCCCAGTTGAGCCAGCGGTTGCCGTCCTTGCGCCGCCACGAACCCAGGTGCACCTCGTAGATGCTCATGGGCGCGTCCAGCGCATTGGCGCGCTGGCGCTCGGGAGAGGCGGCGATGGCCGGTGGCATGCGGGCCACCACGCTGGCCGTGGCCGGGCGCAGCTCGCCCTGCAGCGCGTAAGGGTCGGCCTTGTGCGGCAGCACGTGGCCTTCGCGCGTGCGGACTTCGTATTTGTAGCGGGTGCCGGCGCGCACGCCGGGCAGGAAGATCTCCCACACGCCGCATTCGCGGCGCAGCCGCATGGCGTGGCGACGCCCGTCCCAGAAATTGAAGTCGCCCACCACGCTGACGCGTGACGCGTTCGGCGCCCACACGGCGAAGGATGTGCCGGCCACGCCCTGCATCTCGCGCTCGGTGGCGCCCAGCACTTCGTAGGGGCGCAGGTGGGTGCCTTCGCCCATCAGCCACACGTCCATCTCGCCCAGCACGGCACCGAAGCGGTAGGGGTCGTCCAGCAGCGCGGTCTGGCCGTCCTGCCAGCGCACGCGCAGGCGGTAGTCGCCGGGCATGCCGGCAGGCATCGCGCCTTCGAACAGGCCCTCGGCGTCGCGCTCGGCCAGCGCGCCCAGCACCGTCTGGCCGTCGGCGCTGCAGGCCTCGACGCTGGCGGCGCCAGGCAGGAAGGCGCGCAGCCAGGTCTGGCCCTGCGCATTGGCATGCAGGCCCAGCACGGAGAACGGATCGCCATGGGCCGCGCTGCGGACCAGGGCCACGGTGGCGTCGTCGATCATCGGCGGGCTCCAGGGAAAAACGGGGTCAGGCGGGCGCGCGGTCCAATGCGCTGGCGGCACCCAGCAGGGCCGGCGACGGGTCGGCGTGGATCACGAACACCGGGATCGCCGCCAGGTAGGCTGCAAAGCGGCCCTTGTCTTCAAAGCGCGCACGAAACGACGACTGCGCGAACGCGGCGCCCAGGCGCGGCACGATGCCGCCACCGATGTAGACGCCACCGCGCGCGCCCAGCGTCAGCGCCAGGTTGCCGGCGGCCGTGCCGAGGAAAGCGCAAAGCAAGTCCACCGCCTCGCGGCAGCGCGCGTCGCCCTGCTCCAGCGCGCCTTGCACGATCTGCGCGGCTGTGCGTTCAAGCGAGGGTTGCGCGGGCGCATCTAGCGCCTGCAGCGCCAGGTGCAGGTCAACCAGGCCCTGGCCGCAGACGGCGCGCTCGCCCGAAGCATGGCCGTGGCGCGCATCCAGCCACTGCAACACAGCGTGCTCGCGCGGCGTGCGCCCGGCCAGCGTGACGTGGCCGCCCTCGCCCTCCAGTGGCGACCAGCCGCCACGCCCGTCCGGCACCAGGCCGGACACGCCCAGCCCGGTGCCCGGGCCGATCAGGCCGATGGCGGCCCCGGGCACGGCCGCGCCGCCGCCGACCTGCTTCAAGGCCTCGGGCGGCAGCAGCGGCAGCGCCAGGGCCAGCGCGGTGAAATCGTTCAGCACCTGCAGGCGCGTGAAGCCGCACTGCGTGCGCAGCGCGGCGATCGAGAACGCCCAGTGGTGGTTGGTCATGCGGATCTGGTCGCCGGTCACCGGGTTGGCGATGGCGATGCCGCAGTCCGGCGGCGTGCCGCGGCCCAGGCGCGTGAGGTAGGTGGTGATGGCATCGGCCAGCGTGGCGTGTTCGGCGCACGGCAGGGTGCTCACGTCGGTGATGGGGGCGCCCGGCCCGGCCTGCCAGCCGAAGCGTGCGTTGGTGCCGCCGACGTCCGCCAGCAGACGAGCGCCGGGGGTCACTGCATTGCTCATCGTTCGATCTCCTCGTCCCACAGATAGACACGGGCCTCGTAAGGCCGCAAGGTGAAATTCTCCACCACGTCGGGCCGGGTGACAGGCAGGTTGGCGATCAGCAGCGACACACGTTCGGCGCGCAGGTCGGCGGGCCATTCGAATGGCGCCTCCAGCGCGCTGAAGTTGCACACCACCAGCAGCGTCGTCGCCCCGAGTGTGCGTGTGTAGGCATAGACCAGCGGGTCATCCGGCAGCAGCAGAGTATGCCGCCCGTGGACGATCACCGGGTGGGTTTTGCGCAGCGCGATCAGGCGCCGGTAATGGTGCAGAACCGAGTCGGCATCGGCCTGCGCTTGCTGTGCATTGACCTCGACGTAGTTGGGGTTCACGCCGATCCACGGGGTGCCCCGCGTGAAGCCGGCGTGCGCCGTGGCGTCCCACTGCATGGGCGTGCGGGCGTTGTCGCGGCCCTTGGCGCGGATGGCGGCCAGCACGTCGGCGGCGTCCGCGCCGCGCTCGAACACAGCCTCGCGGTACATGTTGATGGACTCGATGTCGCGCACCTCGGCCAGCGAGGCGAACGGCATGTTGCTCATGCCCAGCTCTTCACCCTGGTAGATGTAGGGCGTGCCCTGCAGCATGTGCAGCCAGGTGCCCAGCATCTTGGCGGACGCGACGCGGTGCACCCCGTCGTCACCGAAGCGCGAGACCGGCCGCGGCTGGTCGTGGTTGCTGAGGTACAGGCTGTTCCAGCCCTGGCCGTGCAGCGCGTCCTGCCAGCGCGACATGGTGGCCTTGAGGTCGCGCAGATCCAGCGGCTTGACGTCCCACTTGCCGGTCAGTGGGCCGCCACCGCCCGAGTCCAGGTCCATGTGCTCGAACTGGAACAGCATGTTCAGCGCGCCGTCGGTCGCGTGCGTGAGCTCCAGCCCCTGGTGGATGGTGGCCATGGGCGCCTCGCCCACCGTGATGCCGTCCACGTGCGCGAGCACCTCCAGCCGCATTTCGCGCAAGTACTCCAGCAGCCGCGGGCCGTTGGTGACCATGACGAAACCTGGCTGCAGGAAGCCCGGCCGCACGATGGGCGCGTCGGGCAGGCCCTCGGGCTTGGAGATCATGTTGATCACGTCCATGCGGAAGCCGTCCACGCCCTTGCGCTGCCAGAAGTGCATCATCTCGAAGATCTCGGCGCGCACCTTGGGGTTGTCCCAGTTCAGGTCCGGCTGCTTCTTCGAGAACATGTGCAGGTAGTACTCGCCCGTGGCCTCGTTCCATTCCCAGCACGAGCCATTGAAGGCCGCTTCCCAGTTGTTGGGCTCGCGTTGCGCATGGCCTTCGCGCGCCTCGCGCCAGATGTAGTAGTCGTGGTAGGGATTGCCCCGACTGCTGCGCGCCTCCTGAAACCAGGGGTGCTCGTCGGAGGTGTGGTTGACCACCAGATCCATCATCAGACGGATGCCGCGCGCGTGCATGGCCGCGAGCATGGTGTCGAAGTCGGCCATGGTGCCGAACTCTTCCATGATCGCGCGGTAGTCGCTGATGTCGTAGCCGTTGTCGTCGTTGGGCGAGCGGTACACGGGCGACAACCACACCACGTCCACACCCAGCTGCTGCAGATGGTCCAGCCGCGAGGTGATGCCCGGCAGGTCGCCGATGCCGTCGCCGTTGCTGTCGCAAAAGCTGCGCGGGTAGATCTGGTAGACGACGGCGTTCTTCCACCATGCTGTGGCCATGGTCGGCTCCTCGGGGGTCTTGGTGCGGTGCAATGCGCGGCGGGTCAGACCGGCAGCTGGACGGTGCGCGCGAAGGCCTGGCCCTGGGCATCGAACAGATGGCAGTCTTCGGCGCGCAGACCCAGCGTCACGCGGGTGCCTGGCGTGTGCGCGGCGTCGCCCACCAGCCGCAGCGTGATCGCCGGGCTGTTGGGCGCGGTCTCCAGGTAGAGCAGCGAGCTGTCGCCCAGACGCTCCTTCTGGCGCAGCGTAAGTTGCAGGCCACCGCCGCCGCCTTCGACCAGGTGCTCGGGCCGGATGCCCAGCGACACGGCAGAGCCGGCGGCCGCCGCGCGCGCGTCCACCGCCACGGTGATCTCGGTGCCGTGCACATCGACCACAGCATGGCCGGCCTCGGCACGCACCAGTTTGCCCTGCAGGATGTTCATCTTGGGGCTGCCGATGAACTCGGCCACGAACAGGTTCTGCGGCCGGTGGTACAGGTCCATGGGCGTTCCGAACTGCGCCACGCTGCCGATGGTCTGCACCTCCGGGCCCGCGCGCAGCAGCACGATCTTGTCGGCCAGCGTCATGGCCTCGACCTGGTCGTGCGTCACGTAGATCATGCTGGCCTTGCCGATGTCGTGGTGCAGCTTGGCGATCTCCAGCCGGGTCTGCACGCGCAGTGCTGCATCGAGGTTGGACAGCGGCTCGTCGAACAGGAACACATCGGGCTCCTTGACGATGGCACGGCCGATGGCCACGCGCTGGCGCTGGCCACCCGACAAGGCCTTGGGCAGGCGGTCCATCAACGGCACGAGCTGCAGGATCTCGGCGGCCTTCTGCACGCGGCGCGTGATGTCGGCCTTGTCCGAGCCCAGCACCTGCAGGCCGAAGGCCATGTTTTGCGCCACCGTCATGTGCGGGTACAGCGCGTAGCTCTGGAACACCATGGCCACGCCGCGCTGCGCCGGCGGCAGGCCGTTCATGCGCTTGCCGCCGATCTCCAGCTCGCCCGAGGTGATGGATTCCAGCCCCGCCACCATGCGCAGCAGCGTGGACTTGCCGCAACCCGATGGCCCGACGAACACACAGAACTCGCCGCGGTCGATGGTCAGGTTGGCGTTGTTGATCGTGAGCGGGAGCCCGGGCGCATAGCGCTTGCAGACCTGCTTGAAATCGATGCGTGACATGGCTCTTCTCCGGGCGGTTCAGTCGAGGCGCGCGAACAGCACGCCATGGGGTTCGAATTGCACGATGCCGGCGCTGACGCGGGCACCCTGCGCGCCACTGCCCTCCAGCACGGCGCCCGTGGGAACGGGCGGCTCGTAGGCGCAGGGCTCGGCACTGAGGTTGAAGGCGCACAGCACGCGCTCGTCCGCCGTGCTGCGCACGAAGGCCAGCACCTGCGGGTGCGCCGGCAGCAGTTGCAGGCCGCCGCGCACCAGGGCCGGCTGCGCACGGCGCCAGCGCAGCAGGTGGCGCACGAACTGCAATTGCGAGCCTGCGTCGGCCTGCTGCCGGTCGGCCGCCAGCGCGCGGTGCGTCTCCACATACGGCAGCCAGGGCCGCGCACCGCTGGAGGCGGTGCCGAAGCCCAGGTCGCTTGCATCGCCCTCCCACGGGAACGGCGTGCGGCAGCCGTCGCGGCCCTTGAACTCGGGCCACATGGTGATGCCATAGGGGTCGCGCAAATCCTCGAACGCGATGTCGGCTTCGGGCAGGCCCAGCTCATCGCCCTGGTAGATGCAGACGCTGCCGCGCAGGCTGAGCTGCAGGGCGGCGGCCTGACGCAGCAGCACGGGTGCGGGCGTCTCGCCACCCCAGCGCGTGGCCAGGCGCCTGCAATCGTGGTTGGACAACGCCCAGCAGGCCCAGCTGTCGGCGCCCACATGTTCGAACTTCTCGACCACGCCGTGCACGTAGGTGGCATCGCAGCGGTCGGTCAGCAGGTCGAAGCAATAGCCCATATGCAGGCGGTCGCGGCCGCTGCTGTACTCGGCCACCATGACCATGCCGGACTCGTCTCCGATCTCGCCGACCATGGCGACGCCCGGGTATTGGTTGGTCAGCGCGCGCAGGCGCTGCAGCACCTCCAGTGCCTCGGGCCGGCTGCGGTCGTACAGGTGCTGCTGCCAGGCATAGGGGTTGCTGGCCGAGACGGTGGGGTTGCTGCCGTCGGGCCGGCCGAGGCCGGGGTTGTCACGCAACTCGTCGTCGTGCACGCAGAAGTTGATGGCGTCCAGCCGCAGCCCGTCGACGCCCAGGTCGAGCCAGAAGCGCACGCTGTCCAGCAGCGCCTGCTGCACGGCGGGGTTGTGGAAGTTCAGGTCGGGCTGGCTGGCCAGGAAGTTGTGCAGGTAGTACTGCTCGCGACGCGTGTCCCACTGCCAGGCGCTGCCGCCGAAGACGGACAGCCAGTTGGTCGGCGGCGTGCCGTCGTCGCGCGGGTCGGCCCACACGTACCAGTCGGCCCGGGGGTTGTCGCGGCTGGCGCGGCTTTGCACGAACCACGGGTGCTGGTCGGAACTGTGCGAGAGCACCTGGTCGATCATCACACGCAGGCCCAGTGCGTGGGCACGCGCCAGCAAGGCCTTGAAATCCTCCAGCGTGCCGAACATCGGATCGACGTCGCAGTAGTCGGACACGTCGTAGCCGTAGTCCTTCATCGGGCTCTTGAAGAAGGGCGACAGCCACACCGCATCGGCGCCCAGGGCGGCCACGTAGTCCAGCCGGCGCGTGATGCCCGGCAGATCGCCGATGCCGTCACCGTTGCCGTCGGCAAAGCTGCGCGGGTAGATCTGGTAGATGACGCCACCGCGCCACCACTCGAGGTTCTGCACCGTGTCCATCGACCTCATCCCTTCACCGCGCCGGCCGTCAGGCCCGAGACGATCTTGCGCTGGAACACCAGCACCAGCACGATCAGCGGCACGGTCACGATGACGGACGCGGCCATGATGGAACCCCAGGGCACCTCGTAGGCGGTGGCACCGGTGATCAGCGAAATGCTGACCGGCACGGTGCGCTGCGTGTCGTCGTTGACGAAGGTCAGCGCGAACAGGAACTCGTTCCACGCACCGATGAAGGCCAGCAGCCCGGTGGAGACCAACGCCGGCCACAAGAGCGGCATGAACACCTGGAAGATGATGCGCAGCGGGCCGCAGCCATCCATGATGGCGGCCTCTTCCAGCTCCTTGGGCAGGCCACGCATGAAGGTGGTCAGCACCCAGACCGTGAACGGCAGCGTGAACACGGTGTAGGGCACGACCAGGCCGATGGCCTTGTTGTACAGGCCCAGGGCCTGCATCAGCTCGAACATGCCCGACAGCACCGCCACCTGCGGGAACATCGACACCGCCAGGATCGCCAGCAGCAGCGCGCTCTTGCCCTTGAACTGGATGCGCCCCAGCGCATACGACGCGGTGATCGCCATGACCAGCGAGATCGTCACCGTGATGGTGGCCACCATGATGGAGTTCAGCAGATGCCGGCCGAAGGGCTGGCGCCCCTCGAACAGCTGCACGTAGTTGCGCAGCGTGGGCTCGCGTGGCCACAGCGACGCATCGAACAGCGCGCTGCCGGTTTTCAGCGACGTGGCGACGGTGTAGAGAAACGGGTAGACCGACCCCACCACGACCAGCGCGGCGAGCAGGTACAGCACGATGGTGCCCAGCAACGGGCGCTGGCTCTCTTCGGTCATGACGACTCCTCGGACAGCTTGACGCGGGCGGCACGCAGGAACAGCAGCGCCGAGACGAAGATGATCAGCGTGAGCGACGTGGACGCCGCCGAGCCGAAGCCCAGGTTGCCGTTGTCCACCATCTCGCGGCGCACGAAACCGGACATGCTGATGGTGCTGCCACTGTTGGACGTCAGCACGAAGATCAGGTCGAAGATGCGCAGCGCATCGAGCAACCGGAAGATCACCGCCACGAACAGCGCTTGCTTGATCAGCGGCAGGGTGATCTTGAAGAACACACGCAACGGGTGCACGCCATCGACGCGGGCGGCCTCGTAGCAATCCTTGGGCAGGGTCTGCAGTGCGGCCAGGATGAGCAGCGCCATGAACGGCGTGGTCTTCCACACGTCCACCAGCACCACCGTCCACAACGCGTAGGCGGGCTCGGCCGTCCAGGCGATCTTCTCGGCGATCAGGCCCCAGTCGAGCAGCAGCTGGTTGATGAGGCCGAACTGGTCGTGCAGCATCCAGCCCCACATCTTGGCCGACACGATGGTCGGGATCGCCCAGGGAACCAGCACCGCCGTGCGCACCAGCATGCGGCCGCGAAACTCCTGGTTCAGCAGCATTGCCACACCCAGGCCGCACAAGGTCTCCAGCACCACCGAGACGATGGAGAACTTGAAGGTGTTGGCGATCGACACGCCCCAGTCGCTGTTCCAGAAGCCGTCGGTGTAGTTGGGGTTGAAGAACAGCCCGAACTCACCGAAGTAGTTGTCCAGTCCGATGAACTGGCTGGCGCTGATGTCGTTGATGTTGGTCTCTGTCAAGCTGAACCAGATCGAGCGCGCCAGCGGCCAGCCGGCCACCAGCATCATCAGCACGATCATCGGCACGAGAAAGAGCCAGGCAGTGCGTACCCTGTCGTTCATGGCGGCCTCACGAAGTGGTGGGGGATGGACGCTCAGCTCACCACTTGTTGCGCTTGACCTGCTTGAGCTTGGCCTCGAGCTTCTTCACGCTCTCGGCGCCGCTCGACTTCTTGGACAGCACGTCGTGCGTGGCGTCCCAGAAGGCGCGGCTGACCTCGGGGTACTTGAGCGCAGTGGTCGTGGCCGGGCGTGCCACGGCGTTCTTGAACACGTCCAGCAGCTGGCCCATGAAGGGGTTGGCGCCGGTCACGTCCTTGTCCTCGTACAACGCCATGATGGTGGGGTTGTAGGAGCCGCCGATGGCGCGGATCTTCTGCATCTCGGCGCTGGTCATGTACATGGCCAGCGCGGCGGCGGCCTCGATGTTCTTGGAGTACTTGGGCACGGCCAGCTGCCAGCCGCCCAGCGTGGCCGCGCTCTTGCCGCCGACGCCGGCCGGCAGCGGTGCCACGCCGATCTTGCCCTTGACCGGGCTGTCCGCCGCCTGGCCCATGGCCCAGGCATACGGCCAGTTGCGCATGAACAAGGCCTTGCCGTTCTGGAACACGCCGCGTGAGTCTTCCTCGGCGTAGTTCAGCACGCCGCCTGGTGAGATGGTGCCGATCCAGCTGGCCGCTGCATCCAGCGCCTTGGCGGCCTGGGGGTTGTTGATGGTGATGTCGCCCGCCGCATTCACGATCTCGCCGCCGCCAAAGCTGGCAATCCACTCCAGCGCGTTACAGCTCAGGCCCTCGTAGGCTTTGGCCTGGAACACATAACCCTGGAAATCGGCGTTGCCTGCGGCGCGTTCGGCGGCCATGACCTTCTTGGACGCAGCGGCCAGGTCGTCCCACGTGGCAGGGGCCTTCAGACCGTGTTTGTCGAGCAGGTCCTTGCGGTAGTACAGCAGTCCGGCATCGGTGAACCAGGGCATGCCCAGCAGCTTGCCGTCCACGGTGTTGTTGGCCACGATGGCCGGAAAGTGCGCGGCCTCGGCGCCCTTGGAGAAGGGCTTCAGATCGATCAGGTGGTCCTTGATGACGCCGGGCCACACCACGTCGATCATCATCACGTCCACATCGGACGATTTGGCCGCGAACTGCTGGCGCAGCAGGGCCAGGTTGTCAGTGGTGCTGGCCGGCGGCGAGTACAGCTTGATGGTGTGGCCGTTCTTCTTGCCCCAGGCCTCGGCGTACTTGCCACAGAACTCGAGGTCGGCGGCGTTGGAGCCGCAGGAGATGGTCAGCGTGGCGGCCTGCGCGCCGCAGGCCAGGCTGAAGGCCAGCAACGCGCCGGCAACGGAATGGGGGGGCTTCAGGCTCATGTATGTCTCCAGGGGTTCCAGTCGAGGCGGCTCGCGCGGGGTGCGCCCGCCGGGCCGGCGTGCCAGGGGACTGTGCAGTAAGTCACAGCAACCAAAGCGATTTGGATGTTATCCAAACCGCTTTGGTGAGTGATCGGTGATTACCCCGAGAACCGGTTCTCCGGGGTGGCGGCGCGTGGCGCGCGGCGCGGGCCGCGCGAGCAGTTCAGCGCGGGCCGATCGATTCGCCGGTGACGAACCGTGGCCGCATCAGCACGTGGGGTTGCGCCAGCGTCTCGCCGTTGGCCACGGCCAGCACCATTTCGCCCAGGGTCTGCCCGGTCTTGAAGGAAGTGGGCTGCTCGATCGCGGCGACCGTCATCTGCAGCACCGCCGCATCGGGCGGCACGCCTTCGTAGACCAGCACGGAGATCTCGCGGCCGACGTGCAGGCCGGCGTCCAGCAGCGCGCGGATCACGCCGACGCCGCCCAGACAGCTGTCCACGACGATGGCGCTCGGCCATTGCCTGCGCGGCCGTGCCGCCAAGGACTTGCCGACGGCGTAGCCCTGCCGGCGCTCCAGCCCGCCGGGCACCACGTCTTGCGGGTCGACCGGCAGGCGGGCCCGGCGCATGCCGTCCAGGAAACCCTGATGGCGCTGGTGGGCGAAGTTGAGCCACAGCGGCGAATGCACGTAGGCGATGCGCTCGTGGCCCAGCGCCGCAAGCTCGCGCACGGCCAGCCGCCCGCCGGCAGCGTTGTCGAAATCGAACCAGGGGTAATCCTGCGCGTCCGCCGTGCGGCCGTAGGCGACAAAGGGCATGCCGCTGCGCAGCAGGTAGTCGATGCGCGGATCGTGCACGGCGGTGTGGGCCACGACCATGGCGTCGACCCGCTGGCCGCGCGCCATGCGCTCGTAGATGGCCAGCTCGCCCTTGTCGGGCGCGGCCGTCAACAGCAGGTCCACACCTCGCTCCTGCAGGCGCTGCGACATGCCCGACAGCATGGCCAGGAAGGCCGGATTGCCCAGGTAGTCGTTGGCCAGCGAGTAGACGATACCGATGGCGTCGGCCCGGCCGATGGCAACCTGCCGCGCGGCCTGGTTGGGCTGGTAGGCGAACTCGCGTGCCGCCAACTCCACACGCTCGCGCGTGGCGGCACTCACGTCGCTGTAACCGCCCAGCGCACGGCTGACCGTGGTGGGCGACAGGTTGAGGCGCTTGGCGAGTTCCTTGAGTTTCATCGTGGCAGCTGACGCGTCTGCATGCGGTTGGTGGAACACCTATTGTGCGCAAGTTGCAGCCATTCTTCGAAATGGCCTGCTGATTTGCGCGGATGGCACTACAACCGCAGGAAACCGACGCGGCCGACCGGCGCCTCAGCCAAGACGCCACGCGCTGCGTGGCGTCGTCCCGCTCTTCAGAACCAGGCTTCGACCTGCACGCCGTACGACAGGCCCTTGCGCTTGTTGGTGAAGCCGTCGGCCGCAGTGTTGCAGTCACGCCCGCTGCAGGCCACCGCACCGGCGCTGGCAGCCGCGTCGTTCCACTTGGCGTAGGTGGTGTAGAAGCGGATGGCCGGCCGCGCCCAGACGCCGGGGCCCATCGTGAACTGCGTGCCCAGCGTGATCTTGTCCAGCTTGCGCGTGGGCTGACCTTCCTGGCGCACCTGCTGGTGACCGACCTCGGCCATCAGGCTCCAGATGTTGTTGATGTTGTAGACAGGCCGCGTACCGATCCACAGCTCCTTGACAGTGGAGTTGTTGATCTTGGAGTTGCGGTAGCCCACGGTGGAGGTGGCTGACCACTGCGAGCCCTCGGGCGCCAGGTACCAGGAGTCAAACACCATCCACTCGCGCCGTTGGTCGGTGCTGCCGGCAAAGCCGAAGCCCTTCAGAGAAACGGCGTTGTGCGCGTATTGCACGCCCACCGTGTTCTTGCCGCCCATGCCGAAGGGGTTGGCCTGGTCGTGCGTCAGCGTCAGGCCGAAGCCGTTCTTGCCGGCCTTGTTGTCGATCCGCTTGTACTGGACGACACGGGTGTTGTCGAGTTGACCCGTGTAGTCAACGGGTGTGATGCCGTCGCTCCCGTAGAGCACACGGTCGGCTGGATTGGTTGCTCCACGCAGTGCACCGATGGTGGTGTCCGTGGTGTAGGTGCTGGTGCCGCCGCGGTTGCTGGCGCGCACCAGATTCAGGCCCACGGTGGCGGTACCGCCGGGGTTGACCGGGATGTCCTGATAACGCAGGTCGTGCACCGTGGCCGTGCGGCTGCCGCCGCCGATCAGATCGGGGTTGTAGCCACCCAGCGAGGTGTTGATGCCGTAGCCGGTGAAGTCGCCGATGCGCAGCATGGCGTAGGACAGTTTGCCGGGGCCTATCGAGACATTGTCCAGTCCGAAGCCGGGGCCCTGCGCGGGCTCCCAGTAGGTGTAGTCCAGCATGTGGATGTCGGGGTTCTTGTAGTACCGCTTGCCGGCCCACAACGATGCACCATTCAGCGCAGGCATCTTCAGCCCGGCGCCGAGGTCCGTGGCCTCGACATAGGCTTCACGCAGCGCCGGCGTGCTTTGCTCCCAGTTGGCCAGCCCCTGCGTGCCGTGGGCCGTGGTGAACTTGGCCTTGAAGGTTGTGCCGTCGACCTTGCCCAGTTCTGCGCCCAGCGAGAGGGCAACATAGGTGTCGCACTCGTTGCCCAGGCGGAACCAGACCACCGCGCCTGGCAGCCGGTAGCACACGATGTTGCCACCCTCGCTGTTGCCGCCCGCGCCGCTGCGGAAGTAGCCGGTCAGCTCGGGCGTGACGGCGCCGACGCTGCCGGCCATGAAGGCGATGCCGGCGGCGACGGCGGACAAAGCCAGATATCTTGTTTTCATGATGTCTCCTCGAAATGCTTGGATGAAAAGCTGGTCTCACGTGAATCGAACCGGACTGGCGCAGCTATCCAAACCGCTTTGGATCTTGGTCGTTCAGCGGGCTGTGAAAACTGCTCAGGCCATGGAGCCCGGCAGACGCGTTCTGCTCAGGGCGTTCGGCAGTCGAGCCAGACCATCTGGTAAGGCGCCAGCCAGAGCGCCTGCCGCAGGTCGTGTCGGATGCCGGTGACGCGGTCGTCCGCCGCTGGCGGCAACGCCGACAGCACGTCCGCCGCGACCGCATGCGCGTGTTCGCTGAAGTTCGCGAGCACCACGATGCTTCCGCGCGGGCCGGGACGGGTGAACCCCAGCACGCTCGGAACCTTGGAGCGAAAGCCGATCAGGCGTCCGCCAGAGAATTCGGATAGGGCCGCGCGCTGCGCGACCAGCCGGCGCAGGCCGGCAAACATCTGGCCTGCCGGCGTGGCAGCGTCATGGCGCTGCGCATGGCGTGTGGCGTCGCGCGGCGGGCGGTGCGCCCAGCGGCTGTCGCCGGCCTTGCCGGGCTCTTGCAGGTAGGCGTGGTCGTTGGGCGTAGCAATCTCGTCGCCCAGGTACAGCAGCGGAATGCCACCGGCCGACAGCACCACACCATGCAGCAGCAACATGCGCGCAACGGCCAGCGGGTCGCCTTGCTCGATGCCGCACAGCGAGGCGCAGGTGCCACTGATACGGCAATCGCCATTGGCCGGGTTGTCCTGGAACGGCACGCCGCGCGCGAAGCTGCCGGGGTAGCGGTTGACGAAGTAGCGGTTCAGGAACTGACGGTGGTCGAAGCCGTTGATGCCCAGTCGGGCCGCGTCTTCGTCGGCAAACGTCCAGCCGATGTCATCGTGGCTGCGCACGTAGTTGACCCAGGCGGTGCCCTCGGGCAGTGCGTGGCGCTCTTCCAGTGCCTGCTGCAGCAGATCCACCTGGCGCGTGGCCAGCGTGTTCCACAGCAGCGCCATCTGCAGCGGGTTGTAGGAGACCTGGCACTCCTCGCGCGAGATGTAGCGCACCACATCGTCTGGGTGCACGATGGCCTCGCTCTTGAACAGCAGGGCCGGCGCGGCGATGCGCGCCAGCGCGTTGTAGGCGCGCAGCAGGTGGTGCGCCTCCGGCAGGTTTTCGCACGACGTGCCCAGGCGCTTCCAGACGAAAGCCACGGCGTCCATGCGGATGAACTGCACGCCCAGGTTGGCAATGAACAGCAGCTCCTGCGCCATGGCCTGGAACACCGCCGGGTTGCCGTAGTTCAGGTCCCACTGGTAGCTGTGGAAAGTGGTCCAGACCCAGCGGTCGCCCGCCAGCGGCGAGAAGGCGCCGGGGTGCTCGTCGGGGAAGATCTCGCGCAGCGTGCGCTCGTAGCGGTCGGGCTCGGCGCGGCCTTCGAAGATGAAGTAATAGTCGCGCAGCACCGGATCGTCGGCCTTGGCCGCGACTGCCCATTCGTGCTCGTCGGAGGTGTGGTTGAAGACGAAGTCCAACACCAGCGAAATGCCGGCCTCGCGCAGCCGTGTGGCCAGGCGGCGCAGGTCGGAGATGGTGCCCAGCGCAGGGTTGATCTTGCGGTAGCTGCTGACCGCGTAGCCGCCGTCGTTGTGCGGCTGCGGGCAGTCGTACGGCGGCATCAGATGCAGGTAGGTCAGGCCCAGTTCCTGGAAGTAGGGAATGCTGGCCTCGATGCCCTGCAGATCGCCGGCGAACAGGTCGACATAACAGACGCCGCCCAGCATGCGCTCGGACTGGAACCACTGCGGGTTGCGCTCGCGCTCGTCGTCGAGCGTGCGCAGCGCTGCTGGGCGCGCGTGCCAGGCCGCATGGGCCGCCTGCAGCAGGCCGAGCACGAAGGGCTCGAAATCCTCGCGTGTGCCGTACAGCACGGCAAGCTCGTCGCGCAGCGCAGGCAGGTGGCGTTGCGCCCGCTGCAGGAACGGCGCGGCTGCAGCAGCGCCTGCGCCCAGCGCGGTCTGCAGCTGCTGGTACAGGCGCTGCACTTGCGCGGCGCCCGCACGGGCGTCGGAATCGGCTTGCATGGGCATGGCGGCTTGCGTCTCCAGGGTCACATTCGGGCACTCACCAAAGCGGTTTGGACTTTATCCAAACCGGTTTGGTATGTGACAGAGGGTTTTCACGGAGCGGCGTAGAGCAGCTTCTCGCAAAGAGGCCAGATGCTGGAGAGCGGCACGCAACGCGCCCGGTCGGCCCGCTCGACCGGCGCGTCCCCGCAGACGCTCAGTCGGTCGGCTTGAAGCCCGAGGCGCGGATCGCCGGCCCCCAGCGCTCGTAGTCGGCCTTCATGACAGCGGCCAGGCGTGCCGGGCCTGCGCCCGTGGGCTCCAGGCCCATGCCCAGCATCCGCTCGTGCAGGGCCATGGACTGCACGGCGCTCGCCGCCGACTTGGACAGCCGCGCGATGGCGGCCGGCGGCGTGCCGGCGGGCGCGAACAGGCCATACCAAGGCAGCGCCGTCAGGTCGAAACCCAGCTCGCGGAAGGTCGGCACGCTCGCAAACGCGGGCGAACGGCCCTCGCCGCCCACGGCCAGCAGGCGCGCCTTTTTCGCGTCGACCAGCGTCTGCAGATCGGCCGCGACGGTGGACAGCGCCGCGATCTGGCCGCCAGCCAGCGCCTGCATGGCGTCGGCCGTTCCCTTGTAGGGCACGTGGGTCAGCTCGATGCCGGCGGCCTTGGCGAACATCACGCCGAAGAAGTGCGGCAGGCTGCCGGTGGCGGCCGAGCCATAGAAGCCGTTCTTCGCCGGGTCACTGCGTACCCAGGCCACGTACTCGGCCAGCGTCGTGGCCGGCACCTGCATGCCCACGCCCAGGCCGACCTGAAAGTTCGCCAGGTGCGCCACGGGCGTGAAGTCCTTGAACGGGTCATAGCGCAACTGGCCGGCGTAGCTGATGGCGAAGATGGACATGGTGGCCACCGGCGTCATCAGCAAGGTCAGCCCGTCGGGCTGCGCGTTCTTGACGTACTCGGTGCCGATGCGCCCGGCCGCACCCACCTTGTTCTCGACGATCACCGGCTGGCCCAGATCGAGCGCCATGGCTTCGGCCAGCAAGCGGGTCAGCGCATCGGACGTGGCGCCGGCCGGGTAGCCGACGATGATGCGGATTGGCGGGCCGCTCTGTGCGCTGGCAGCGCCGGCCAGGCCGGCAGCGCCTGCCAGCAACAACCGACGGCGGCTTAGGTGGGCAATGGACAAGGCAGTCTCCTTCAGTGCGTGAGAGGCGCGAATGGTAGTGGAGCGGCCGGGATAATCCACCGATGTCCACAGCCCCCGCCCGAGCCGCCGTCCGCAGTGCCATGGTCCTCGCCGCCGGCCGGGGCGAGCGCATGCGCCCCCTGACCGACGCCACGCCCAAGCCGCTGCTGTCGGTGCGTGGCAAGCCGATGGTCGAATGGCATCTGGAGGCGCTGGCCCGCGCCGGCGTCGAGCGCGTGGTCGTCAACTGCGCGTGGCTGGAAGAGCAGATCCCGGCCGCGCTGGGGGACGGCAGCCGCTGGGGCCTGTCGATCTCGTATTCGATGGAAGGCCGCGACCACGGCGGCGCGCTGGAGACGGCGGGCGGTATCGCCAAGGCCCTGCCGCTGCTGGACGACTGCTTCTGGCTGGTCTCGGGCGACATCTTTGCGCCCGACTTCGACTTCGGCGCCGAGGCCGCCGCGCGCTTTGCGGCCAGCAGCCAGCACGCGCACCTGTGGCTGGTGCCCAACCCCGACTTCCACCCGCGTGGCGACTTCGGCCTCTCGGCCGACGGTCTGGCGCTGGACGGCCCAGGCCCGGACGGGCGGCGCTGGACGTATGCCAACCTGGCGCTGATGCGGCGCAGCCTGTGCGCGCAGATCCCGGTGGGCGAGAAGGTGGCGCTGGGCCCGCTGCTGTTCGCCGCCATGCGCGAGCGGCAGATTGGCGCCGAGATTTACACCGGCGCCTGGCACAACGTGGGCACGCCGGCGCAGCTGCAGCAGTTGAACACCGGAGATTCGGCATGAGCGCCGCGCCGCAAGCGCGCACCGCAGGCGGGGCCGCAGGCCCCCCAGTGCACGATGCCGTGCTGCTGGCCGGTGCCACAGGGTTGATCGGCCGCGAGATCCTCAGGCTGCTGCTGGCCGAGCGCGGCATCGCCCGGGTCCACACGCTGGGGCGCAAGCCGCCGGCGCAACCGCACGCCAAGCTGCGCCACCAGGCGTCGGACCTGCGGCGCATCGCTTCCTTGCCGCCGTTGCAGATGGTCTTCATCGCGCTGGGCACCACGATCAAGGTGGCTGGTAGCCAGGAGGCCTTTCGCGCTGTCGACCACGACGCCGTGCTGGCCGTGGCCCGCGCGGCGAGAGCGGCCGGCGCCACGCGGCTGGGCCTGGTGAGCGCCATGGGGGCGGATGCTGCAGCGCGCGTGTTCTACAACCGCGTCAAGGGCGAAGTCGAGCAGGCCGTGGCGCAACTCGGCTTCACCACGCTGGTGATCGCCCGGCCTTCGCTGCTGGTCGGCGACCGCAGCGCGCTGGGCCAGCCCACGCGCCGTGGCGAGATCGTCGGCGAGGCCATTGGCCGCCTGCTGCGCCCGCTAATTCCCGCCCATTACCTGCCCATCCACGCCGCCGACGTGGCCCGCGCGCTGGTCACTGCCGTGTCGCAGGGCGCGCCGGGCCGCCAAGTGCTGCTATCCGGCCAGATGCAGCCCCGCTGAATCCGCCGGGCGGCGGTAGCATTGCCCGATGACCACGCCCTACGCCCCACGCCGCGCCGCACTCGCCCGCCAGATTGGCCCCGGCGGCATCGCCATCATCCCCACCGCACCGGAACGCCCGCGCAACCGCGACAGCGATTTCCTGTACCGGCACGACAGCTATTTCTACTACCTCACCGGCTTCACCGAGCCCAACGCCTGGCTGGTGGTGACGGGCGACGGCCGCAGCACGCTGTTCTGCGCGCCCAAGGATCTGGAGCGCGAGATCTGGGACGGCTATCGGCTTGGCCCCGACGCCGCGCCCGAAGCGCTGGGCGTGAACGCCGCGCAGCCGGTGACCGAGTTGGACGCCGCCCTGCCGCGCCTGCTGGAGAACAAGGACACGGTCTGGTTCCCGTTCGCCATCCACAAGGGGCTGGAGAGCCGCGTCGACGGCTGGCTGTCCAGCGTGCGCGCCCGCGTGCGCTACGGCGCGCTGTGCCCCGAGACGCAGCGCGACCTGTGCGGCATCCTCGACGAGATGCGCCTGGTGAAGGATGCGCACGAGCAGGACGTGATGCGCCGCGCCGCGCAGATCAGCGCGGGCGCCCACATCCGCGCCATGCAGCTCTCGGCCCGCATGCTGCGGGACGGCAAGGACGTGCGCGAATACCACCTGGACGCCGAGCTGCTGCACGAGTTCCGCCTGCATGGCTCGCAGTACCCGGCCTATGGCTCCATCGTGGCGGCCGGCGCCAACGCCTGCGTGCTGCACTACCGTGCCGACGCCGCGCCCGTGAGGAGCGGCGACCTGGTGCTGATCGACGCCGGCTGCGAGCTCGACAGCTACGCCAGCGACATCACGCGCACCTTCCCCGCCAACGGCAAGTTCACCGGCCCGCAGCGCGCGCTGTACGACCTGGTGCTGGCCAGCCAGGAGGCGGCAGTGGCTGCCACGCGCGCCGGCGCCCGCTTCAACGACCCGCACGACGCCACCGTCAAGGTGCTGGCCCAGGGCATGCTGGACGTCGGCCTGCTGGACGCCAACAAGGTCGGCCATGTGGACGACGTGATCGAGAAGCGCGCCTACTTCGCCTACTACATGCACCGCACCGGCCACTGGCTGGGCATGGACGTGCACGACTGCGGCAGCTATGTGGAGCCGAGCGAGGTCGGCGACGGCAGCCAGCGCAAGGACGCGCTGTCGGGCGAGACCATCACGAACCGCCCCAGCCGCATCTTGAAGCCCGGCATGGTGCTGACCATCGAGCCCGGCATCTACGTGCGCCCCGGCCCGGGCGTGCCGGAGGAGTTCCACAACATCGGCATCCGCATCGAAGACGACGCCATCGTGACGGCGGACGGCTGCGAGCTGATCACGCGCGGGGTGCCGGTGAAGGGGGATGAGATCGAGGCGTTGATGCGGTGAAGGAGTGAAGACCAACAGGCTGACGTTCGTCAATCGTTAGAATTTCCAACTTTCTAACGGAGGTCGCGATGACCGAACTGGTGCGTGTGAAGGAGAAGTTTCAGGTCACCATCCCGGCATCGCTCCGCAAGGCGGCGTCGCTGGAATTGGGCGACTATCTTGAAGCCTCGCGTTGGGGCGACGGCATCTTGCTGCGGCCGGCCTCGGCGGGCAAGGCGGCGCCGCGGCGCAAGACCGGCATCATGGCGTTCCTGAACGAGCAACGTGCCGCATCACGCAGTCGGGCCGACATCGATGCGCAGGTCCAGCAAGATCGCGACGCCTGGGACCAAAAATGAGCGAAACGCCGACGGCGTTCGATCGCGGCGCGACGGTGTACCTCGACACCAATCCCATCATTTACCTCACCGAAGGCAATCCGGCATTCAAGGCGCAAATCGCCAGCTTGTTCGAAGCGCTCGATGTGGCGGATGCGCGGCTGGTCACCAGCGAGTTGACACTGACCGAAGTGCTGGTGAGGCCGCTGCGCGACCACGACACGGCGCTGGTCGAAGCCTACGAGCGCCTGTTCGACACGCTGCTGCAGGCGCAACCGGTCAGCCGGCAAGTGCTGCTGCTGTCGGCACAACTCCGGGCGGAGACCCGGACCCTGCGCACGCCCGACGCCATCCACGTCGCCACGGCCGCCCTGGTGCAGGCCAGCCATTTCGTATCCGGCGACGCAGGCATCCGCACACTCCCTGAAGGCATGCAGCGCGTACAGCTTTGATGCTGGGCCGGTGGCGCCGCCAGCGCCTCTGGCGCAAACTGGTACGCGTGTTGCGATACAACGGCGATCAGCCCCGCCTGCACCACGAGTGAACACCATGACCACCGCCCAGCCCATCCGCTTCTTCCATCGCGGCGAGATCGTCGAGGTCGACGGCGTCGCCACCACGCGTTCGGTGCTCGACTGGCTGCGCGTTGACGCCCGCTGCACCGGCACCAAAGAGGGTTGCAACGAGGGCGATTGCGGCGCCTGCACCGTGGTGGTGGGCCAGCTCGAGGGCGACCACCTGGCGCTGCAGCCCGTCAACGCCTGCATCCAGTTCCTGCCCACGCTGCATGGCAAGGCGCTGTTCAGTGTGGAAGACCTCAAGACGGGTGCCGACGGCGCGCTGCACCCGGTGCAGCAGGCCATGGTGGAGTGCCATGGCTCGCAGTGCGGGTTTTGCACGCCCGGCTTCGTGATGTCGATGTGGGCCGGCTACGAGCGGCACCAGGCCTGCGGCACGCGGCCGACGCGCCAGCAGCTGGCGGACGACCTCTCGGGCAACCTGTGCCGTTGCACCGGCTACCGGCCGATCCTGGACGCGGGGCAGCGCATGTTCGATCTGCCGGCGGTGCGGCTGGACACGGCGCCCGTCGTGGCGGCCCTGCGCAGCTTGGCGGCCGATGCCGGCGAGGGCCTGCGCTACACGGCGCCATCACCGGCCGTGCCGGGCCGCAGCGACAGCTTTCACGCACCGCGCACGATGGATGCGCTCGCCACGCTCTATGCGGACAACCCGCAAGCACGGCTGCTGGCCGGCTCCACCGACATCGGTCTGTGGGTCAACAAGCAGTTCCGCGACATGCCGGCGCTGCTGTACGTGGGCGACGTGGCCGAGCTCAAGACCATCGCGCAGCAGGGCGGGCCGGACGGCCCCGAGCTGTCCATCGGCGCGGGCGCCTCGCTTGAACTGGCTTGGCGCGCCTTGGCGCAGCGGCACCCTGAACTGACCGACGTCTGGCTGCGCTTTGCCTCGCTGCCGATCCGCAACGCAGGGACGATGGGCGGCAATGTGGCCAACGGCTCGCCCATCGGCGATGCGCCACCGATTCTGCTGGCGCTGGACGCGGCCATCGAACTGCGCCAGGGCGCGCGCGTGCGCCGCATGCCGCTTGCGGACTTTTATGTCGACTACATGAAGAACCGGCTGGAGCCCGGCGAGTTCATCACGCGCATCTGCGTGCCGCTGGCGGATGGCGCGCGCCAGGTGCGGGCCTACAAGATCAGCAAGCGCTTCGACTGCGACATCTCGGCGCTGTGCGCGGGCTTTGCCTTGACGCTCGATGGCGACACCGTGCGCAGCGTGCGGTTGGCCTACGGCGGCATGGCCGGCATCGTCAAGCGCGCGGCCAAGGCAGAGGCGGTGCTGACCGGCCAGCCGTGGACGCAGGCCAGCGTCGCCGCTGCGCAAGCCGCGCTGCTGGAAGACTTCAAGCCGCTGTCGGACATGCGGGCCAGTGCCGACTACCGCATGCGCGTCGCGCGCAACCTGCTGCAGCGGCTGTGGCTGGAGACGCGCACGGTCGACCCGCTGCCCACCTCGAAGACCAGCGTCTTCAGCGTCATGCCCCACGCCGCCGCCTGAGGAGCCCCACCATGAACAAGCCCCTGCCCGACCACCTGCTGAAGCCAGCCGAAGCGTTCGCCGACTACCGCGCCAACACGGCAGCACGCATCGACGAACCCACGGAGCGCAGCGCGCTGATCACCGGCGCGCGCGTCGGCATCAGCCGGCCGCACGAATCGGCGCATCTGCACGTGGTCGGCGAGGCCGCCTACATCGACGACCTGCCCGAGCTGGTGGGCACGCTGCACTGCGCGCTGGGCCTGTCGCCCGTCGCCAGTGGCCGCCTGCTGGGCATGCAGCTCGACACGCTGCGTGAGATGCCCGGCGTGGTGGCGGTGTTGACGGCCGCTGACATTCCGGGCACGAACGACTGCGGCTCCATCGTGCACGACGACCCGATCCTGTGCCCCATCGTCCGGCAGGACGATGGCGCGTGCTGGGGCGAGATCCGCTACCTGGGCCAGCCTGTGTTCGCCGTGATCGCCGAGACGCGCGACATCGCCCGCCGCGCCGCCGCGCGCGCCAAGGAGGTGTTGCAGGTCGAAGCCGCGCCGCCCGTGCTGACGCCGCGCGAGGCCCACGCGCGCCAGCAGTACGTGGTGCCGCCCATGCAGCTGGTGCGCAGCACGCACGAAGGCGGCGCCGCAGCCGCCATCGCCGGCGCGCCGCGCCAGCTGAAGGGCCAGCTCGACGTCGGCGGGCAGGAGCAGTTCTATCTCGAAGGCCAGATCAGCTACGCCATTCCGAAGGAAGACGGTGGCCTGCATGTGCACTGCTCGACCCAGCACCCGAGCGAGATGCAGCACATGGTCGCGCACGCGCTGCACCTGCATGCGCACCAGGTACAGGTGGAATGCCGGCGCATGGGGGGAGGATTCGGCGGCAAGGAATCGCAATCCGGTCTGTTCGCCTGCGTGGCGGCGGTGGCGGCCGCCCGGCTCAAGCGCCCCGTCAAACTGCGGCTGGACCGCGACGACGACTTCATGGTGACCGGCCGGCGCCACTGCTTCTGGTATGACTACACCGTGGGCTATGACGAGGAAGGCCGCGTGCTGGGCGCCGAGATCACCATGGTCTCGCGGGCCGGCCATTCGGCTGATCTTTCGGGCCCGGTGATGACGCGGGCGCTCTGCCACTTCGACAACGCCTACTGGCTGCCCGATGTGGCCATGCACGGCTATTCGGGCAAGACCAACACGCAGAGCAACACGGCGTTTCGCGGCTTCGGCGGGCCGCAGGGTGCGATCGCCATCGAGAACATCCTGGACACCATTGCCCGCACGCTGGGCCGCGACCCGCTGGAGGTGCGGCGCATCAATTTTTACGGCACCGACGAGCGCAACGTGACGCCCTACGGCCAGACCATCCGCGACAACATCCTGTTGCCACTGGTCGAAGAATTGGAGGCCAGCAGCCACTACCACGCGCGCCGCGCCGACATCGCCGCGTTCAACGCCACGAGCCCGGTGCTCAAGCGCGGCCTGGCGCTGGCGCCGCTGAAGTTCGGCATCAGCTTCAACGTCAAGCACTTCAACCAGGCGGGCGCGCTGGTGCACGTCTACACCGACGGCTCGATCCTCGTGAACCATGGCGGCACCGAGATGGGCCAGGGGCTGAACACCAAGGTGGCGCAGGTGGTGGCGCATGAACTCGGCGTGGATTTCAGCGATGTGCGCGTGACGGCGACCGACACCTTCAAGGTGGCCAACACCTCGGCCACGGCCGCGTCCACCGGCGCTGACCTGAACGGCAAGGCCGCGCAGGATGCAGCGCGCCAGATCCGCGAGCGCCTGGCCGCCTGCGCCGCCGCCCGCCACGGCGGCACGCCGCAAGAAGTGCGCTTTGCCAACGGCCAGGTGGAAGTGGCAGGCCGCACGCTGAGCTTTGCCACCCTGGTCGGTGAGGCCTACCTGGACCGCGCGCAGCTGTGGTCCGACGGCTTCTACGCCACGCCGGGCCTGAGCTGGGACCGCGAGACGATGCAGGGCCACCCGTTCTACTACTTCGCCTACGGCGCGGCAGTCAGCGAGGTGATCGTCGACACGCTGACCGGCGAATGGAAGCTGCTGCGCGCCGACATCCTGCAGGACGCCGGCACTTCGCTGAACCCGGCCGTGGACATCGGCCAGGTCGAGGGCGCCTTCATCCAGGGCATGGGCTGGCTGACGACAGAGGAACTGGTGTGGCACCCCGAGACCGGCAAGCTGACCACGCACGCACCCAGCACCTACAAGATTCCCACTGCGAACGACTGCCCGCCCGTGTTCAACGTGCAGCTGTTCAAGAGCCCGAACGTGGAGGACTCCATCCACCGCAGCAAGGCCGTGGGCGAGCCGCCGCTGCTGCTGCCGTTCTCGGTGTTCTTTGCGATTCGCGACGCGGTGTCGGCCGTGGGCGGGCACCGCGTCGACCCGCCGCTGCGCGCCCCGGCCACGGGCGAGGCCATCCTCACGGCCATCGAGGCGGTGCGCGCAGCAGACCAGCGCGGCTGACGGCGCCGCTCGCCGCGCGGGCCCTTACCAGCGCACCTGTCCGCGTCCGGTGTCCATGACCATGCGCGTGGCCAGGTACAGGCGTGGCGCCACGTTGGACAAGAGCACGTACTCGTCGTCGTTCGAATGCGCGCCAAAGCCGCGCAGGCCGAAGCTCTCGAGCACGCCACCACGCGGACGCAACCCGGCGAATGCCGCATCGGTGCCGCCGCCGGTGGCGCGCTCGCGAATCTCCAGCGGCAGGCCCAGACCGCCATACAACTGCACCGCGTGCTGCGCCAGCGCACGTGATGCGGCGTTGGCCACGAAGGCCGGGCGGCTGCGGTAGAAGCTCAGTTCGATCTTGGTGTCGGGGATCAGCTTGTCCTCGATCGACTTCTTCAGCGCTGATTCCATCAGGTCCAGATCGGCGTTGGTCAGCGAGCGCACGTCGGCGATAGCGCTCGCCTCGGCCGGGATCACGTTGCGCGAGCCGCCGGCGTTGGCCACCGTCCAGTTGATCTGCAGACCCTTCGCCGGGTCGCCGAACTGCCGGCTCTTGAGCATCTGGTGCGACAACTCGTACAGCGCGTTGCGGCCCAGGTGCGGGGCCGAGCCGGCATGGCTGGCCTTGCCGGTGACTTTCATTTCGACGATGGCGATGCTGCTGGTGGCCAGGCGCACCATGTCACCGCCGCTGGCCGTGGCGCTGCCGCCGCCTTCGAACGAGAGCACCGCGTCGTACTCGCTGCCCAGCTGCGTGAGGATGGGGCCGGAGCCGGGCGAGCCGACCTCCTCGTCGCCGTTGATCAGCACCCCCAGCTGCGCATAGTCGGCAAACCCATTGCGCGCCAGCACGTCCACGACGTGCAGGACCATGGCCACACCCTGCTTGTCGTCCGCGATGCCCACGCCGTAGACGCGGTCACCGTCGATGCGAAAGGGTTGCTTGGCGGCCATGCCACGCGGGTAGACGGTGTCCATGTGCGCGATCAGCAGCACCTTCTTGGCACCTGTACCGCGCTTGGTGGCATAGACCATCTGGCCCAGCTCGGCGCCTTTGAGCTGCGGGTGGAAATCGGGGGCGCGTGCGGGCTTCAGCTCCACCTGCATGCCGGCCTTGACCAGCCGCTCGGCCACGACGGCGCTGAGCTTCTTGAGCCCATCGAGGTCGCGGCTGCCCGATTCCATGCCGACCAGCGTCTCCAGCGTCTTCAGGAAAGGGCCGACCTCGGCCTGGGCTTGCGTGCGCAAGGCCGCGTCGACCGGCAGCGCCGCTGCGGCGGGCGCTACCGTGGGCGCAGATGCGGCGGGCGAAGATGCAGGGGGCGACAGCGGTGCGCAGGCGCCCAGCACCACGGCCAGGCTCAGGGTGCCGGCCAATGTGGGCCAGCGGCGGATGGGGGTGGTCATCAAGTGTTCCTCGGGGATTGCTGTTGTTGGCCGGCCAGTCTAAGCGCGCGTCGCATCTGCCCGCCCCACGGCGCGGTGGAAATCCAGGCGCCGACGCGCACAGCCCGCGTGGGCCTGGTCCGACACGGTCGGGTCGTATCCGTGGCAAGCTTTCGCCATGCGAACCAAACGCCGCCTGACCAAACTCGCCTTCGCGCTGTACGGCCTGGGTCTGGGTGCTTCCATCGGCGCTCAGACGCAGCCCGACGGCCAACGAGCTGCCCCTCGCGCCACGGTTGTCGACCTGCGCTGGAAGGACAGCTTCGACGCCTTCGCCGCAGCCGACCAGAAGCAGGCGCCGCAACCGGGCGGCGTGCTGTTCGTCGGCAGCTCGTCGATCCGCCTGTGGAACGATCTGGAGACGCAGTTCGCCGGCCTGCCGGTCGTCAAGCGCGGCTTCGGCGGCTCACGCATGCTGGACGTGGCCGCGCACGTGGACCGGCTGGTGCTGCCCTACCGGCCGCGCCTGATCGTCGTCTACGCGGGCGACAACGACCTGGCCGAGGGCCGCCTGCCTGCCGAGGTGCTGGCCAGCTTCACGCAGTTCGTGCAGCAGGTGCGCGCCGAGCTGCCAGCCACGCGCATCGCCTACCTGTCGATCAAGCCCAGCCCGCTGCGCGCCGCGCTGATGCCGCAGGCGCTCGAGACCAACCGGCTCATTGCCGAGTACAGCGCGGCCACGCCGAACCTGGACTACATCGACATCTACTCGCGCATGCTGGGCGCCGATGGCCAGCCGCGCGCCGACCTGTATGGCAGCGACGCGCTGCACCTGAACCCGGCCGGCTACGCGGTGTGGAAGTCGGCCATCTCGCCGCACCTGGTGGTGCGCGTGCCCACCGAGGCCGTGGCCGCTGCGGTGCCCGGCTCGCCCACGGCGCCGGCCGTCACCGGGCAGCCGACGCTGGTGCCGTTACAGGTGCCCGCCCGCGCGCCTTGAGCCGTTCGCGCAGCTTGCGCTTGGCGGCTGCGGCCTGGCGGTCCATCTCCTGACTGACGAGGGCGACGCCGTAGAGCACGGCGAAGCTGACGACGAGGATGCCGATGTCGGTGCCCCAGGAACGCGCATCTGCCGCCCCACCGAACAAGGCCAGCGCCAGCAGGGCCAATACCAGGTGGGTGCAAAACACGGGCAGCGAAGCCGCGCCCATGGTTTCCAGAAACCGCAGGCGCGGCAGGTGCGTGGCCATCCAGGGCGCGAAGTGCATGGTCAGCACCAGCAGCGCGAACAGGTTGAGCATGCGCATCGGCGCCAGCTGCCACTTGTCGAACAACATGTTGAGCCCGGCATCGTGCGGGATCGGCACCTGGCCCACGACGTGCCGCCAGACGAGCCCGATGGCCCCGATCACGATGGCCGCGCCCAGCATCCAGCGCGGGAACACCAGCGGCGGCCTGGCAGGTTGCACGCTGCGCTCGGCCCCCAGCCACAAGCCGATGACCCACAGCAGTTGCCAGGCCAGCACCTTGAACGAACCGGTCTGGTGCAGGGGCGGCAACGGCAGGCCAGTGCCGGCGGCAAAACCCTCATACAGCCGGCTGCCCAGGTCGAACTGCGCGCCCAGCCACAGCGCCACGCTGCCGGCCAGGATGCCGCCCCAGCCGCTGTGCAACCCGTGCACCAGCAGCACCGGGCTGCACAGCATGAACAGGATGTAGATCGGCAGAATGTCCAGCAGCGGCGGGCTGTAGACCAGCAGCAGCGCGCCCACCAGCGCGTGCAGCGGGTCGCTCAGGTAGTAGCCCATGAGGCCGGTGATGGCTTCCTGCTGCACGACGACGGCGATGACCGCGACGATGCTGAACAGGAACAGCAGCAGCGCCGCCTGGCACAGGTAGATCTTCCACACCCGCTGGTAGAAGGCCGCGCGCATGCGTTCCTGGCCCTCGCGCCGCTCGCGCGTGGCGTAGACCAGTCCGGCCATGAAGCCGGACAGCAGCACGAAGCCCTCGGCCGCCGAGACGAAGCCGAACGGCTGCCCGGCCGGTGAGGCGACGCGCGTGGGCAGGTGCGTGAGCGTCATCAGCACCAGCATGAGGCCGCGCAGCGCGTCGATCTGCCACAGGCGCTCGCCCGATGCGGCGGCGGCGGCGGCGGGGGCAGGGGGACTCATGGAGCAACGCCTTCGGTGGTGAACGGCTTCACCTCAGCGGGCGCATCGCCTTCCGCGCAATGGCGTTCATATTCCGCGATGACCTGCGCGCCCAGCAGCAGCAAAATGGCGGCCACCTCGAGGCTCAGCAGCACGGCGATGGCCGTCGTCAGCGAGCCGTAGACCACGCCGATCTGCGAGAGCGTCACGAAGTACCAGACGAGCAGCCGGCGCGAGATCTCCCACAACACGGCTGCAGCGACGGCACCGATCAGGGCATGGCGCAACAGCGGCCGGCCCACCGGCATGACCAGGTAGATCGAGGCCAGCACGAACACCTCCCCGACGAAGCCCAGCGCATACAGCAGCGCGGACGACACATGATTGAGCGACAGGTCGAGCCACAGGAAGTGCACTTCTTCCTCGCCCAGCGCCTGCAGCGCCCCGGCAACCACCGTCACGACCAGCAGGCCTGCGCCCAGAAAGAGGATGTACGCGTAGGGAAGGATGGCCGAGACCATGTAGTGCCGGCGCCGCACCTTCACGCGGTGCAGGAAGATGACCGAAAACGCGTTCTCCAGCACCGTGAAGGCCAGCGAGCTGAAGAACAACATGCTGACCAGCAGCACCCAGCCGAGCACCTCGCGGTGAGCCAGGAAGTTGCCCAGCTCGGCCACCACGGCGCGCGACTGGCCGGGCAGCAACCATTCGAGATAGCGGCTCAAGGTCAGCAGCAGGGATTGCTGGTCCACGAAGTGCGACAGCGCAATGACCGTGAGGATCAGCAAAGGCACGATGGAGAGCAGCGCGTAATACGCCACGGCACCGGCCAGCAGCAGGCCCTGGTTGGCCTTGAAGGCCCTGAGCACGCGCCACCCGAAATCAGCCGGATGGCTCCACACTGAGGAGGCGTGCCGACCCAGCCCGAACCGAGGGGCTTTCCACGAACGCATGGACATTCAGCCCGGTGGGGCCGGCTTCAGACCTCGGGCGCCGGGTCGCCGCCCGGCTCAGCCTCGCCGGGTATGCCCGGCATCGGCGCGCCATCGTCCGGCTCGACCGGCATGCCGCCTGGCTCGGGCACACCGTCGTCTTCACCGTGGCGATGCGGGGGGCGATGGGAAGTGGTCATGGTGCGTCTCGCAGTTCTCTGGGCTCTTCATGGTCTGCGTGAGTGACACACGCTGTCACCCGGCGGGCGGCTGAAGTGGTTGTCAGCCGGCGCCGACAGTGGCGACTTGAGGCTGTCTGTGCTGCTTCAGCAATGCCGCCCATCTGGTGGCGGTCGCCAAGCGGCGCGTCACCCCATCTGCGCATTGAAGAAGGCCAGGGTGCGCGTCCATGCCAGCTGCGCCGCCGCCGCGTCGTAGCGCGGCGTGGTGTCGTTGTGAAAGCCGTGCTGCGTGCCCGGGTACTCGTGCATGGTGAACCGCACGCCAGCCGCCTTCAGCGCGGCCTCGTAGGCGGGCCAGGCGGCGTTGATGCGCTCGTCCACAGCGGCCAGGTGCACCAGCAGCGGGGCCTTGACCTTGGCCGCTTCTTCGGGGGCCGGGCTGTTGCCGTAGAAGGGCACGGCGGCCTGCAGGTCGGGCAGCCGGGTAGCCAGCCAGTGGGCCATGCCGCCGCCGTAGCAAAAGCCCACCACACCGAGCTTGGCGTTGCCGTCGGCACGGGCGCGCAGCCAGGCCGTGGCGGCCAGGAAGTCTTCGCGCGTTTTCGTCTGGTCCAGCTTGGCGAACTCGGCGCGGGCCTTGTCTTCGTCGCCGGGGTAACCGCCCAGCGGGGTCAAGGCATCGGGCGCGAAGGCCATGTAGCCTGCAAGCGCGACGCGGCGGGCGACGTCTTCGATGTGCGGGTTCAGGCCGCGGTTCTCGTGCACCACCAGCACCATGGGTAACCGGGCAGAGCCGACCGACGCGGGCCGCACCAGATAACCGTTGATGCTGCCGTGGCCGGTGGGCGAGGGCACCGGAACTTTCTCGGCCTTCAGACGCGCGTCGTCCGGGCGCACCTGCTGGCCAGCGGCGAAGTTGGGGCTGAGCGCGGCCAGCAGGCCGGCCGCCGTCACGCCAGCCTTCGCATAGCGCTGGGCCTGCGACAGGAAGCCGCGGCGGTCCAGGTCACCGTGCACGTAGGCGTCGAACAGGATCAGCAGTCGCTGGTCGAAATCCTGGGCGGTGAGGCGGGGGGCCATGGCGTCTCCTGCGCGTGGGTAGGGAGCGCCAGCGTATCGGGTTGCCGATTGCCCCTCGCAGGGCAGGTGTTCAGCCAGCCTGCAAGGCCAGCGCCTGCAGTCCGCGCAGGTTGATCAGCTTGCGCCATTGCGGCTGCGTGTCGACCAGCGCCAGCGTGGGGTAGCGCAGCAGCAGGCGCGAGAAGGCTTCCTCGGCCTCGATCCGCGCCAGCGGCGCACCCAGGCAGTAGTGGATGCCGGCGCCGAAGGTGAGGTGCGGGTTGGGGCTGCGGCCGATGTCGAAACGGTCGGGCTCGGCGAACACCGCCGGGTCGCGGTTGGCGGCGGCGTGCATGAAGAACACGATCTCGTCCGGCGGGATCAGCGTGTCCCCCACCGCATACGGCGCGACGGTGTGGCGCCCGACCATGCCGACCGAGGGCTCGAAGCGCAGCATCTCGTCCACGGCGCCTGGCATCAGTGCAGGCTGCGCGCGCAGCCGGGCCAGCTCAGCCGGATGCCGCAGCAGCGTCAGCATGCCGTTGCCGATCAGGTTGGTGGTGGTCTCGTGGCCGGCGATGAACAGCAGGATCAGGTTGCCCAGCAGTTCGTCTTCGCTCAGCGTGGCGTCGCCGGCGTCGTGCGCGGTGATCAGCTGGCCCAGCACGTCGCCCTGTTCGCCGCTGGCGCGGTGGCGCGCGAGGTGGTGGCGCAGGTAGTCCACCATCTCGACGGCGGCCTGGTCGGCGGCCAGGCGCTCGCTGCGGCGAAACACGGGCTCGACGATCAGCGCCATGGCGTCCGACCACAGCTTGGTCTGCGCGAAGTCTCCAGGCGGCAGGCCCAGGATGTCGCAGATCACGCGCACCGGCAGTTGCTGCGCGAGCGTGGGCATCAGGTCGAACCGGCACTGCAGCGGCAGTGTGGCCAGCAGCTCGTCGGTGATGGCGGCGATGCGCGTGCGCAGCGCCTGCACCACGGATGGCTTGAACGCGCCCTGCACCAGCCGGCGCAGCCGCGTGTGGGTGGGCGGGTCGTTAAAGAGCATCCAGCGTTCGGTGGTGCGCTCCAGCGTCGAATCGGCGATGAACGGGCGCAGCTGCGCATAGCCTGGCATGCGCCACACCTCGCGGCTGAGGTGCTGGTCGCGCAGGCCGGCACTGCAGTCGGCATGGCCCGGCACCAGCCAGATGCCGACCACGTCACGCTCGACGCGGGCGCGCTCGCGCAGGCGGCGCAGCAAGGGGTGCGGGTCGAGCCGGAAGGCCGGATCTCGCATGTCGATGGGCGCACTGGCGGGGGATGGTGCGGGCTGGTCCATGGGGGCCTTCTCAAAGGGCCGCAAGCGGCGGCGCTGGATCATCGCCCAGTGCGACGGATCGTGTCCATGGCCTGGGGCCAGGCCGGGCGGCGTGCGTCGCCCGGCCGCCCTCACCCCCTCACCCTCCTCACCCCTTGACGCAGACCAGCTGCTTCAGCGTGTGGACGACTTCCACCAGGTCCTTCTGCGCGGCCATCACGGCGTCGATGTCCTTGTAGGCCATCGGGATCTCGTCGACCACGCCGGCGTCTTTGCGGCATTCGACGCCTTCGGTCGCACGGGCCTGGTCGGCCGCCGTGAACAGTTGCTTGGCCTTGGTGCGGCTCATCACGCGGCCGGCGCCGTGGCTGCAGCTCTCGAAGCTTTCGGCATTGCCCAGCCCGCGCACGATGTAGCTGCGCGCGCCCATGCTGCCGGGGATGATGCCCAGCTCGCCGCGCTTCGCGCTGACCGCCCCCTTGCGCGTGACGAACACGTCTTCGCCGAAGTGGTGCTCCTGCTGCACATAGTTGTGGTGGCAGTTGACGGCCTCGACATGCGAGGTGAACGGCTTGGGTATCACCTTCTGCACGGTGGCGATCAGGTGGGCCATCATCACCTCGCGGTTGCGCGCAGCGAACTTCTGCGCCCAGCCGACGGCGCGTACGTAGTCGCCGAAGTACTGCGCGCCTTCTTCGAAGTACGCCAGGTTCTGGTCCGGCAGGTTGCGCTGGTGGGCCTCGGCATCCTTCTTGGCCAGCGCGATGAAGTGCGTGCCGATGGCGTTGCCCACGCCGCGCGAGCCCGAGTGCAGCATGAACCACACGCTGTCCGCTTCGTCCAGGCAGACCTCGATGAAATGGTTGCCGGTGCCCAGCGTGCCCAGGTGCTTGCGGTTGTTGGTCTTGGCCAGGCGCGGGTGCAGCGCACACAGCGCCTCGAACTCATCCACCAGCGTCGCCCAGACCTGGTCGACTGCATCGGGCGGGTTCTCCCAGCTGCCCTGGTCGCGGCCACGGTTGCGCGGCGACATGCCGTGCGGCACGGCACGCTCGATCGCGGCGCGCAGTGGGGCCAGGTTGTCCGGCAGGTCGTTGGCGTGCAGCGTTGTCTTGCAGGCCATCATGCCGCAGCCGATGTCCACACCCACCGCGGCCGGGATGATGGCGCGCAGCGTGGGGACAACGGAGCCCACCGTCGCGCCGATGCCCAGGTGCACATCGGGCATCACCGCGATGTGCTTGAACACCACGGGCAGGCGCGCCGTGTTGGCGAGCTGCTGCTTCGCTTCGGGTTCGACCGGCACGCCGCGTGTCCACATCTTGATGGGCACGCCGCCTTCGGGTTGTTCGGTGATGTAGTTCTGTTCCATGTTGTTCTCCATTGTTTCTACAGGGCGCGGCACCGAGGCCGCAGAGGGTCAGTGCAGCCGCGACGACCGGGGCAGCCGCAGGCTCAACCATTCATGCACGTCGGCCCGGATGTGCCGCCCGCCGAGCAGAAAGTCTTCGAACCGGCTCGGCACATACGGCAGGTACAAGAGCGGCATGCGCGCTTCATCCGGCGTGCGGTTGGCCTTGCGGCCATTGCATGCGCCGCAGGCGCTCACCAGGTTCATCCAGCTCCACAGGCCGCCACGCGATTCGGGCACGATGTGTTCGCACTGCAGGTCACGCTCGGCAAAGCGCTGGCCACAGTAGGCGCAGGTCATGCGGTCGCGCCGAAACAGCTTGCCCTTGCTGAAGGCCGGCACCACGTCGAACAGGTTGACCCTGGATGCGCCGTGCAGCGCAATGATCGGGTGCACGTCGATGACCGACTGCCGGCCGCGCGCGACGTTGAAGCCGCCGCGCAGCGTGGCCAGGGGGCCGTCGCCATCGACCCATGCGATCGCATCGGTGGCCGCGTGCGTGGCCGCGTGTTCGAGCGAGATCCAGGCCTGGGGTGTGCCTTGAATGTCGAGTTGCAGCACATGGCTGCGGGTTGGCTGGTGCATGGGTGGCCTCCTTTCATCGGCCGTGCGGGTGAACTGCGTACTGGACTCGACGGTCCGATTCGAACGGACGGGGGCTTGCGCCGGCGGCTTTGCAGGCCGCTGCCTTCGACCACTTGGCTACGTCGAGATCAAGATCGACTTCGGCTGTGCCCTGACGCGAGCATCCCGTCGGATGTGGTGTCTCGCTGCACGTGGCCCAGGCCTCGGGTCGCGCACATCCCGCGCCGCCAACACCATGTCGCGCGGCGCGGAGTGAAAGGGCACACCCGAAGTGGATCGGGGGTGAAAACAAAAAGGCCCGGTACCTTGCGGTAGCCGGGCCTCTGCGTAGAGAGAAGCGAGGGGTGCGCCTATGCGCCGCCCTCTCCCGGATGCCCGTGGTCGTCGCCCCGCTCGCGCCGCACATGGCCCGTCGGCAAGCTTGGACGCGGCGCATTGGCACAGCCTTGAAACGACGCCATCGCGTCGGACGCAGGCACGCACGCGCCCGATCCCTGCAGGGGTCGGTAGGTGGTGACGGTGCGCGCGGTGATCACGATGAAGCCTTCTGAAAACAGGTGCTCGTTGAGCAGAGGAGGCGCACTGTAAATAGTCTTTACTGCGCCGTCAACCCCCGGCGACAATGTTTTCAAATTCACACACGCACCGCTCGCACCCAACGTGGCCAACCCCACCCTCACCCGACGACAGAATGCGCTGGCCCTCTTCCAGGCCTATGCAGAAAAGGCCCTGGCCCACGGCGCGCCGCCCAAGGGGCTGGAGCAGAGCTTCGCGACCAGCGTCGAGATCTCCCCCAGCATGTGGAGCCAGATCAAGTCGGCGCGGCCGATCGGCGACAAGCTGGCGCGGCAGATCGAGCAGCACTGCGGCAAGCCGGCCGGCTGGCTCGACGAGGCACGCGAGAGTGAGGCCGTGACGCCGGCCGAGAAGGCGTTTCTCGATCTGGCGCTGCGGGCGTGGCGGGCGACGAATGCGGCAGGCCGCAAGGGGTTGCGCGAGCAGATGAAGCAAGAGGCTGCGCGGGCTTGAACGGGTTGGCTGCCACGTCGGCGCGCCCTCCATGCGAAGCGCCGGGTCAGTGGCCTATGCGATGATCCCCGCCGGGGACCCCACACATGTTGCACATCGACAGCACGGCCAGCGCAGCCGTTGAAGCAGACGCCGTTTTGCGCCGGTCGCGCCGGCCTCACCAGCGGCTGCAGTCGATGAGCCGCCCCGCCGTGGCGATGGGCATCAGCACACATCGGGATCGCCTCGAACGTGCGGCCGGCTTCCTCGCGCTGGCCATGGGCTGCTTCCTGGCGCTGTACCTGCGCTTGCTCCCAATCGTCCGCGACTTCGAGAGTGGCGACTTTCGGGAGTTCACCAGCAAGTGGTATGCGGCCGTCAAGACACTTGGCATGGCGGCTGCAGGCACGGACTTGTCGAGCTACACGCCGACCTACCTGTACCTGCTGCACGTCGTCGCCAACCTGTTTCCGGATCTGCCTGCGGTTGTCGCGGTGAAGGTGCCCTCGCTGCTGGCCGATGTTGTCTGCGCAGCCTTCATCTTCCTGATTGCCCGGCTCAAGCATTCGGACGGCAAGCTTCCTTACTGTGCGTTCCTGATCGTCCTGTTCCTGCCGAGCGTTTTTGCCAACAGCGCCATCTGGGGGCAGGCCGACAGCATCTATACAAGCATGCTGCTCGGCTGCGTCTACGGGCTGATGACGGGCCGGCCAGTGCTGGCGATGGCTGCACTCGGCCTGGCGTTCTCCCTGAAGATCCAGACCGTTTTTCTGGCGCCAGCGGTGTTCGCCTTTCTGGTCAAGCGCAAGATTCCCTGGTGGTCCACGCTGTTGGTCCCGCTGACCTACGCGCTGATGATGTTGCCCGCCTGGCGCGAAGGGCGCGCCGTCAAGGACTTGTTGCTGATCTATGTGGCGCAGGGTCAAGGCCAAAGCCAGCTGACGATGAGCGCGCCCAACCTGTACATGTGGGTGCCCAAGCCCTGGTCGGAGCTGTTCTACGTGCACGGCGTGGTGGCCGGTGTTGTGCTGACGACCGCACTGACGCTGCTGCTGGCGTGGCGCGTATGGCGCAGCCGCGCAGAGCTGGACGCAGCGCTGACGCTGCGCATCTGCATGCTCTCGCTCGTGATGACGCCCTACGTGCTGCCGAAGATGCACGAGCGCTATTTCTTCCCCGCCGACGTGCTGGCGATCGCCTACGCGTTCTTCTTTCCGCGCCAGTATTTCGTACCGGTGTTCATCGGCTTTGCGTCGTTCATGGTGTGCGCCAACTACCTGTTCGACTTCAAGCTCGTGCCGTTCAGAGCCTTGGCGGTTGTGACGCTGATGGCACTGGTCGCGGTGGGGTGGACGACGTGGCGGGCGTTGAACCTGCGAGTGCCTGCAGCACTCCGGTGACGAACACGCGCGCTGCATTGGGGACGAGCAAGCGCTTCGTTCCTCTCGTGTTCTGAGCCTATCAGCGAAGCAACACCGCCTCGTACTCGTGGCGGAATTGCTGCAGGGAACTCGACACGACGGTCACCGCACCATCGATCAAGCCGCAGCGCCCGCTGCCGGGGAGGATGCTGCACAGGTTCTCGAGCGCGTCGAGATCGGCGCGCACGCCGCGGCCTGTGTCGATGCGGTTGAGCAGCCGGGTGAGCTGGAAGGTGCCGCCCTTGCACGGCGGGCATTGCCCGCACGAACCCTGGGCGAAGAAGCTCGCGTACTCCGCGACCTTGCGGACGATGCTCGTGCCCTCGGACACGACGATCATCGCGCCCGTGCCCAGGCGCGACTGGCGCTCCCGCACGCTGTCGAAGTCGAGCGCGACATCCAGGTCACGTTGGGTCAGCAAGGTGTTCGACGGTCCGCCGGTGAACACCGCCTTGAACTCCTTGCCAGACAGCATGCCGCCGCCATGCTCGAAGACCAGGGTTTCCAGCCGGGTGCCCATGGGCAGCTCGTACAGGCCCGGGCGCAGCACGTCGCCCGAGAGCGAGTAGAGCTTCGTCCCGCTCGCGTTGCCGAGGCCGAGGCCGCGGTACCAGGCCGCACCAAAGCGAAGGATGCCGGGCACATGCGCCAGCGTCTCGGTGTTGTTCACGATGGTCGGTGCGCCGTGCACGCCGTGCTCGGCCGGGAACGGCGGCTTGCGGCGCGGGAAGGGGACGGCGCCTTCGACGGTAGCGATCACCGCGGTCTCTTCGCCGCCGATGTACAGGCCCGAGCTCGCAACGACCTGCAGCGAGAGCGGGCCGCCGAGCAGGGCTTCGATCGCGGCGAAGTGCGGGTGCGAGCGCCATTGCTGCACCGCCTCGCGTGCCGCGGCGAGCGCGCGCGGCTCGTGCGGGTTGATGTAGAGCACCACGTGGTTGGCGCGCGTGGCCAGCGCAGCGATCAAGGCGCCTTCGATCACCGTGTGCGGCGTGTGCTCGAGCAGGAAGCGGTCTTTGAAAGTGCCGGGTTCGTCTTCGTTGCCGTTGCAGACCACGTACTTGTCGGCGCTCGCCGCAGCGGCCACCGGCGCCCACTTGCGGTGGGTCGCAAAGCCTGCGCCGCCCATGCCGCGCAGGTCGGCCTGCTCGATGGTCGACAGGATGGCCTGCGGGTCGCGCAAGGCGTTTGCCAGCCCGACGCCACCGCCTTGCGCCAGCCAGGCGCCAAGGTTCGCGCCGACGCGGGCCGCGTCTTTCAGCAGCACTTGATTCAAGGCACTGTGGCTCATCGCAGGCCCCCCATCACCGGCATCGGCCGGCCCGTGCCAAGGCCGGCATCGCGCGCAAGGGCGAAGTGCGCATAGTCTGGAAAGAGCAGCGGCGCCTTCACGTCCAGCGGCAGCCCGGCGAGCGTCAACTCGCGCTGCCAATCATGCACATGGCCGATGCCGGCGCGGCCGAGCAGCGGGTCGCGCTGGCGGTTGGCCGCTGCCGTGCCGGCACGGCGACCCATGCTCAGGATGTCGAGCAGCGCATTGCCCATCAGGCGGTTGCGGCCGTGGATGCCGCCAGTCAGTTCACCCACGCAATAGAGGTCTGGCACGCCGGTGGCGCCGGTCTTGTCGATCGCCACGCCACCGTTCTGGTAGTGCAGCGTCGGGTAGACCATGAAGGGCTCGACCGCCGGGTCGTGCCCGCACTTCTTGGCCAGGTGGCCCACGGTCACGAGGCGCTTCTTGAGGATGCCGGGCTGCTGCTGTTCGAGCGTGGGGATGTCCAGGAAAACGCCCGCCTGCCCGCCACGCTCGATGCCGCGCCCCTGCGCGCATTCGCGCAGGATCGCCGCGGCCACCACGTCGCGCGGCTGCAGTTCGTCGACGAAGCGCTCGCCCTCGCCGTTGATCAACTTGGCCCCGGCGGAGCGCGCCGCCTCCGAGATCAGGCCGCCCGCCAGGTGGGGCGGGTAGGCGATGCCGGTCGGGTGGTACTGGAAGGAATCGAGCTCGCGCAGGCGCGCGCCGGCACGGTAGGCCACCACCAGCCCGTCGCCAGTGGCGCCGAAGTGGTTGGAAGTGGGGAAGCTGTTGAAGTGCAGCCGCCCGGTGCCGCCGGTGGCGAGCACCACCGCCCGCGCGCGCACGAGCATGAAACAGCGCCATTCGAGGTTGTAGACCACGGCGCCGGCGCAGCGGCCCTGGTCGTCGGTCAGCAGTTCGACGACGGCGCAGCGGTTCCACACCGACACGTTGGGCTCCAGGTCGACCGCCTCGCGCAGCACCCGCATCATCTCCAGGCCGGTGTAGTCGCGGTAGGACAGGATGCGCGCCGCCGTGGCACCGCCCGGCTTCTTGCGCAGCAGCTTGCCGCCGAAGGAGGTGTGGCCGTCTTCCAGGTCGAACAGCATGCCCAGGCGGATGAGCCAGCGGATGACGTCGGGCCCGTCCAGCGCCAACTGCGCCACCAGCTCGGGCTCGCCGCAGAAGTGCCCGGCGCGCAGGGTGTCTTCGAAGTGCCGCTGCGGGCTGTCGTCGACGCCCACCGCGGCCTGGATGCCCCCCTCGGCCATCACGGTGTTGCTGTCGCCCAGGCGCAGCTTGGTGGCCAGGATGACCCGGGCGCCTTGCTTGGCCGCGCTGAGCGCCGCCGCACAGCCGCCGCCGCCGCCACCGACCACCAGCACGTCGGTGCTCACGAGCTGCGCCCCGGCGATGTCGACATCGTCGATCTGCGCATTGGCCTGCAGCAGCTGCGCCAGCGCGGGCTGGCAGGCGTCACCGCGGTTCACGCCCACGGCGAGCGCCACGCGGGCATTGGGGCCGTGGTCGGGGTGATAGCCCTTCAGGAGCTCGTCGACGCTGCTCGCATCGCTGCGCAGGGCGGGCGCGGCGCCAACGCGGTAGCGCTGGCGGGCGGTGTCGTAAGGGATGTGGGTCGCCATGCTCAAGGTGTAGAGGGACGCGCGCCGGGCGCGTCGAAATTGATGGTCTGCTCGCCGCGCTCGATCTCTTGCAGCCGCAGCAGCAGATCCGACGGCCGCAGCGACGCCGAGGCCAGCAGGCGCCGCACGAAGAGCCCGAGGTGGTTGGGGCTGATGTGCTCGGGGCAGGCCAGCGTGCAGAGGTTGCACATCACGCACTCGTCGAACACATCGCTCGCGGCCGCCAGCTCGCCTGCGGCGGCGTGGTTCACGCCGCGCTGCACCTCCAGCCCCTTGGGGCAGGCGCGGTCGCAGCCGCTGCAGTGGCGGCAATGGCTCGCCTGCGGGAACACCTCGTTGATCATCGGCAGCCCCTGCCAGCTGTCGGCAAAGTCTTCGATGCGGTAGCGGTGGGGCATCGCCGACGTGAAGTATTCAAGAAACGCCACCTTCATGCCCTCTTGCACCAGGGTCTCGCAGGCGAGCGCGGTGCTCACCTCGCGTTCACCTGCGCGGCGCACCATCACGCGGCAGGAGCCGCACACGCCCTGCCCCATGCAGCCCACGCCTTCGACCAGCGTCTGGCCCGCATGCACCATGGCCTGCAGGATCGAACTGGTGGCCGGCGCCTGCAGCGCGCGGCCGTCGATGCTGAGCTGAACCAAATTGGATGTGTTCATCGCGATGTCACCAGTAGCCCAACAGCTTCCACCAGGCCCCGCCGACGACGACGTAGACCAGCAACTCCAGCACACTCATGATGACGCCCACGCGCCACCACACGCCGAGGCTGACGTAGCCGCTGCCGAACACGATCGGCGAGGTGCCTGTGGCGTAGTGGGTGAGCGTCATCATGATCGACGAGGCGGCCGCCATCATCAGCACGAACAGGCCCACGTACTCCGTCGGGATCAGCTGCACGCCGACCACCAGGAAGGCCAGCATCATGGCGCTGACGTGCGCCGTCGTGCTGGCGAAGAGGTAGTGCGAGTACAGGAAGGCCAGCACCAGCACCGCGGCCGTGCCGCCCCAGCCGACGCCGCTGGCGACGATGGCGTCTTTCATGCCTTCGGAGAACCAGGTGATGACACCGAGCTTGTTGAGCTGCTCGGCCAGCATCACCAGGGCGCCGAACCAGATCAGCGTGTCCCAGGCAGACTTCTCGGAGAGCACGTCGTCCCAGTTGATGGTGCCGGTGATGATCAGCACGAACACGCCGAGGAAGGCGACCACCGTCGGGTCGAGGTTGAACGCGGGGCCGAAGATCATCTCGGGCACGTTGGCCCACAGCAGCAGCAGCAGGCCGAAGGTGCCCATCATGACCTTTTCTTTCGCCGACACCGGGCCCATGCGCGCCAGCTCGTTGCGCGCGTACTCGATGGCGTGGGGCGTGGCCTTGAGCTCGGGCGGCTTGAGCAGGTAGATCACCAGCGGCATGGCCAGCAGGCACAGCGCACCGGGCAGCAGCATGCACAGCGCCCAGTCCGTCCATGACAGCTGGATCTTCATGTTGGTCGCCTTGGCGATGTAGTCGACCACCAGCGGGTTGGGTGCGGTGGCGGTGATGAACATGCCCGAGGTGATGGTGTTGGCGTGGTAGTTGACCAGGGCCAGGTAGGTGCCGACCTTGCCCTCGGTGCCCTTGTCGGGATCCGAATCGAAGGCGTTGGCGATCGACTTCATGATCGGATGCACGATGCCGCCACCGCGCGACGTGTTGCTGGGCGTGAACGGCGCCAGCATCAAATCGCAGATGGCCAAGCCATAACCGATGCCGATGGTGCGCTTGCCCAGCAGCGAAATGAAGATCAGCCCCATGCGCTGGCCGAGGCCGGTCTTCTTGAGGCCGCGTGAGATCAGAATCGCCGCCACGATCAACCAGATCAGCGGGCTGTCAAAGCTGCCCAGCGCATCGGCGATCGCGCCCTTGGATGAATTCGAGGTCACCTCGGACAGCGAAACGATGACGATGGCCATCAAGGCCATCACACCGATGGGCATGACCTTCAGGATGATCGCCACGATCGTGGTCAGGAAGATCGCGACCAGCGCCCAGGCATTGGGCTGCAGCCCTTGCGGGGCGGGGATCAGCAACAGAGTCACCAGCACCGCCGTCGCGATCAGCGCCGGCACCAGCCGGAACGGAACGGCCTCGTTGAAATAGCGCAACGTGGCCATCAGCTTTGCGAGCATTCGGTATCCCCTCCATAGAACGACCCTCTGTCTGCGAGCGGTTGTGCGTAGTCGGTGCCGTGCCCGTTGGCGATGCCGACCACCAGGCCCTTGCGGCCGCTGACCAGCGATTGCGAACGTACGTCCACTTCCGTCTTCTCTGCATCCGCAGCGATATCCAGTCCTGGACGTTAGACCTCGCGGCGCGCGGAGTCGTCAACGAAAGGTCGCCATTTGGTCGTGACGCGGTAAGCGGCCAGGCATCCCGTCTTGACTCCCAGCGCGGGGGAGGGGTCGACGCACCGGCTACACGTCGAGGATGTGCCGCAGCAGGCGGAATTCGACGCGTCAGGTCTTGCCGTCCATCGTTTGCAACGTCTTCGACGTTGGTCGATCAGCTCTTGAACGGCCATAGACAGGCGTCCAGAGCAAAGCTGGTGAATTCACCGCCCTACCCAGGGCGTGCCTCAGATGAAGACCAACACCCTTGAATGTCGATCAGCGCGATGCTGCATTGGCAATGGTCCGTGAGGACGTGACCAATGCCACCAAGGCCGACCAGGTATCCGGACAGTTTGTGCAGCAACGCGTGCCGGAGCGGTGCCCGCGCGGGCTGCTGGTCAAACGTCGATATTCCCAGCCCGCAGCGCATTCGACTCGATGAACTCGCGCCGCGGCTCGACCTCGTCGCCCATCAGCATCGTGAACACCCGATCCGCCTCGATCGCATCGTCGATCTGCACGCGCAGCAGGCGCCGCACTTGCGGGTCCATCGTGGTCTCCCACAGCTGCTCAGGGTTCATCTCGCCCAGCCCCTTGTAGCGCTGGCGGCTGGTGGCGCGCTCGGCCTCGCTGATCAACCAGCGCATGGCCTGGCGGAAGTCAGCGACCTTTTCTTCCTTCTGCCGCTCGCCTTCGCCGCGCATGACCTTGGCACCTTCGCTCAGCAAGCCGCGGAAGGTGTTGGCGGCCTCGCTCAGGGCGGCGTAATCAGCGCCGTGCACGAAGTCCTGCGTGATGACGCTGCTCTTGGTGTTGCCATGGTGGCGGCGGCTGATGCGCAGCACCGGCTTGTCGGTGCGCACGTCGAACTCGCCGGCCACTTCGGCGCCGCTGCCCAGCGCACGCAGGCTGGCCTGCAGCGCGATGGCAGAGGCTTCGGCGTCGGCGACGGTGTCCAGGTTCAATGCCACACCATCGGCAACCGAGCGCAGCGCCTCAGCGTCCATGAAATTACGCAGCCGCGCGATGACGGCTTCGGCCAGCTGGTGCTTGCGGGCCAACTCGGACAGCGTGTCGCCGGCCAACGTGGTGCCGGCGTCGCCACCGGTGAACACGGATGCATTGACCAGCGCGATGCGCAGCAAAAAGCTGTCCAGATCGGTCTGGCCCTGCAGGTACAACTCTTCCTTGCCAGCCTTGACCTTGTACAGCGGCGGCTGCGCGATGTAGATGTGGCCGCGCTCGACCAACTCGGGCATCTGGCGGTAGAAGAAGGTCAGCAGCAGCGTGCGGATGTGGGCGCCGTCGACGTCGGCGTCGGTCATGATGATGATGCGGTGGTAGCGCAGCTTGGCAACGTTGAAATCGTCGTTGCCGGTGGTGCCGCCGGCCTTGCCGATGCCCGTGCCCAGCGCGGTGATCAGCGTCAGGATTTCGTTGCTGGTGAGCAGCTTCTCGTAGCGCGCTTTTTCCACGTTCAGGATCTTGCCGCGCAGCGGCAGGATCGCCTGGAACTTGCGGTCGCGGCCCTGCTTGGCGGAGCCGCCGGCGGAGTCACCCTCGACGATGTAGATCTCGCACAGCGCCGGGTCTTTCTCCTGGCAGTCGGCCAGCTTGCCGGGCAGGCCCATGCCGTCGAGCACGCCCTTGCGGCGGGTCATTTCACGGGCCTTGCGGGCGGCTTCGCGCGCACGCGCGGCTTCGACGATCTTGCCGCAGATGATCTTGGCGTCGTTGGGTCGCTCTTGCAGGTAGTCGGTCAACAGGCGGCCGACGATGTCTTCCACCGGGGCGCGCACTTCGCTGCTGACCAGCTTGTCCTTGGTCTGGCTGCTGAACTTGGGCTCGGGTACCTTCACGCTCAGCACGCAGCACAGGCCCTCGCGCATGTCGTCGCCGGTGACTTCGACCTTGGCCTTTTTGGCCAGCTCCGTCTCTTCGATGTACTTGTTGATGACGCGGGTCATCGCGGCACGCAGGCCCGTCAGGTGGGTGCCGCCGTCACGCTGGGGAATGTTGTTGGTGAAGCAGAGGACTTGCTCGTTGTAGCCGCTGTTCCACTGCATGGCCACTTCCACGCCGATGTGCGTACCACTGATGCCGCCATAGGTTTCGGCCGGGCGCTCGCCGATCGCGTGGAACACGTTCGGGTTCAGCACGGTCTTGCCCTTGTTGATGAAATCGACGAAGCCCTTGACGCCGCCTGCGCCGGAGAAGTCGTCTTCCTTGCCGCTGCGCTCGTCCTTCAGGCGGATGTTGACGCCGTTGTTCAAAAAGCTCAGTTCGCGCAGCCGCTTGCTGAGGATCTCGTAGTGGAAATCGTTGTTCTCTTTGAAGATCTCGGTGTCGGGCAAGAAGTGCACCTCGGTGCCGCGCTTCTCGGTCTCGCCCATCACGTGCATGGGCGACACGTCGACGCCGTTCACCTGCTCCACGATGCGGTTCTGCACGAAGCCCCGGCTGAACTCCATCACGTGGACCTTGCCCTCGCGGCGCACCGTGAGGCGCAGCATCTTGCTGAGCGCGTTCACGCAGCTCACACCAACGCCGTGCAGGCCGCCCGAGACCTTGTAGCTGTTCTGATTGAACTTGCCGCCGGCGTGCAGCTCGGTCAGCGCGATCTCGGCGGCCGAGCGCTTGGGCTCGTGCTTGTCGTCCATCTTCACGCCGGTGGGAATGCCGCGGCCGTTGTCGACCACGCTGACCGAGTTGTCGGTGTGGATGGTGACAAGGATCTCGTCGCAGTGGCCGGCCAGCGCTTCGTCGATGGAGTTGTCGACCACCTCGAACACCAGGTGGTGCAGGCCGGTGCCGTCGGACGTGTCGCCGATGTACATGCCCGGGCGCTTGCGCACAGCCTCCAGACCTTCGAGGATCTGGATGGCGCCTTCGCCATAGCCTTCGCTGGCGCCCACCTGGTGGGCGTCGATCTTGGGCTGCTGCGACAGCGATGGAAGGCCGTCTTCACCGGTGGGCGCCATGGCGCTTTCGTTGGAAATCGGCGGAACGGGCTTGCTGTCTTCGGTCATGGCGTGCTTTTCGAGTCACTCTTGAAAAAGCGAACCCGCGTCGTGACGCGGGTCGCTGCTGGCATCGGTCGGGAACTGGCGTCAAATGCGCATCGGCATCACGACGTACTTGAAGGTGGTGTTGTCGGGGATGGTCAGCAGGGCCGAGCTGTTGCCGTCGGACAGCTCGATCTTCACCATCTCCTGCTGCATGTTGGTCAACGCATCGATCAGGTAGGTGACGTTGAAGCCGATCTCGATGCTGTCGCCGCCGTAGTCGACGTCCAGCTCGTCCTGGGCTTCTTCCTGCTCGGCGTTGTTGGAGGCGACGCGCAGGCTGCCGGGGTCGAGGTTCAGGCGCACGCCCTTGAATTTCTCGCTGGTCAGGATGGCGGTGCGCTGCAGGCTGGACAGCAATGCCTGACGGCCCAGCGTGACCTCATTCTTGTGGTTCTTGGGGATGACGCGGTTGTAGTCGGGGAACTTGCCTTCGACCAGCTTGGTGACGAACTCCATGCCGTCGAAACTGAAGCGCGCCTGGTTGTTGGCGAACTGCATCTGGATGGCGCCCTCGGCATCGGAGAGCAGTCGCTGCAGCTCCAGCACGGTTTTGCGCGGCAGGATGACTTCCTGCTTGGGCACTTCCACATCGAGCGTGGCAGATGCGAACGCGAGGCGGTGGCCATCGGTGGAGACCAGGCTCAGCTGCTTGCCTTCGGCGACGAACAGGATGCCGTTGAGGTAGTAGCGGATGTCGTGCACGGCCATCGCGAACGCGACCTGGCCGAGCAGGTGCTTCAGCGTCTTTTGCGGCACGCTGAACACGGGGCCGAACTCGGCGGATTCCTGCACCAGCGGGAAGTCTTCTGCCGGCAGGGTCTGCAGGGAGAAGCGGCTCTTGCCGCCCTTCAACACCAGCTTGTTCTGGCTGGACTCGAGCGAGACGGTCTGGTCGGCCGGCATGGTGCGCAGGATGTCGATGAGCTTGCGCGCGCCCACGGTGGCGGTGAAGTTGCCGGCATCGCCGCCCAGCTCGGCCGTGGTGCGGATCTGGATCTCCAGGTCGCTGGTCGTCAGCTGCACCGACGTGCCGGTCTTGCGCAACATCACGTTGGCCAGGATCGGCAAGGTGTGGCGCCGCTCCACGATCCCGGAAACCGATTGCAAAACCGCGAGTACCTCGGTCTGGGGAGCCTTCAAGACAATCATGTCAACCTCTTGGTGAATCTTGTGAAGCGCGCGAAACCGCGCATTTTCGCCTGTTTCCACGGCCCGCTCGACGAGCCGGCGGTGCACGCTGCGCTGGGACGCATCTGCAACGCGTCAGCCTTTCAGCGTCTGTTCCAGCACATGCAGTTGCTGGTTCAACTCGGTCAGTTGCTGACGTTCGCCGCCGATCTTGCGCACGGCGTGCAGCACGGTCGTGTGGTCACGCCCGCCGAACAGCTCGCCGATCTCGGGCAGGCTCTTCTGCGTCAGCTCTTTGGCCAGATACATCGCGATCTGGCGCGGGCGGGCGATGCTGGCCGGGCGCTTCTTGCTGTACATGTCCGCAACCTTGATCTTGTAGTAGTCGGCCACCGTCTTCTGGATGTTCTCGACGCTGATCTGGCGGTTCTGGATCGACAGCAGGTCACGCAACGCCTCGCGCGCCAGCTGGATCGAGATTTCCTTCTGGTTGAAGCGCGAGTAGGCCAGGATCTTGCGCAAGGCGCCTTCGAGCTCGCGCACGTTGGAGCGCACGTTCTTGGCGACGAAGAACGCGACTTCCTCGGGCATCTCCGTGCCTTCGGAGATCGACTTGTTGATCAGGATGGCGACGCGCATTTCGAGCTCGGGCGGCTCGATGGCCACCGTGAGTCCGGAATCGAAGCGCGAAACCAGGCGCTCATGGATGTCCGGCAGGCCCTTGGGGTAGGTGTCGCTGGTCATCACGATGTGCGACTTCTTGGCGAGCAAGGCCTCGAACGCATTGAAGAACTCTTCCTGCGTGCGGTCCTTGTTGGCGAAGAACTGCACGTCGTCGATCAGCAGCAGATCGAGCGAGTGGTAGCGCTCCTTGAACTCGTCGAAAGTCTTACGCTGGTAGGACTTGACCACATCCGAGACGAACTGCTCCGCGTGGATGTAGAGAACTTTCGAATTGGGCTTGTCAGCGATCAGCTTGTTGCCCACGGCGTGCATCAGGTGGGTCTTGCCCAAACCCACGCCGCCGTAGATGAACAGCGGGTTGTACAGGTGCCCTGGCGTGCCGGCGACATGCATGGCGGCAGCACGCGCCATGCGGTTGGCCGTGCCCTCTACCAAGGTGCTGAAGGTCAACGAGGTGTTGAGCCGATTCTTGAACTGGCCAGCCGCTGCGTCTTCCCCCAGATCGGGGGGCTCCGCTTGCGCCGCCATTTCACGCGCCAACTGGACAGGTGTAACCCTGGCAATGGCTTCCCGCGGAGTGAGAGCTAACTCCAGAGGGATCGACTGACCGTACAACGACTCCAGCATCTGGGTGATGCGGGCGGCGTACTGGGCACGGATCCAATCGAGCTTGAAGCGGTTGGCCACGAACACCGTGACCTTGCTGAAATCGGCGCTCACCTGGGCCGACAAGGGCTTGATCCAGGTGTTGAATTGCTGCTCGGGAAGTTCTTGGGCAAGTTGCTCGATGCAGGCCTGCCAGAGGCTGTCACCTACAGCCCCGCTGGCGTGGCTCCCCTCGATCATGCGCCGCCCAACCGCTGTGGATAATTGAATTTTTGAAGCACTCGGCATTCTAGTTTGTGGGGTATTTGTCCACAAGCGCAGGGAGATGCCGTGCGCCAGGTCACCGGGCACGCGAACGCCCTCGCGGATCCGGGCGTCCGGACCCCTCGCGATGGGCACGACTTGCCCCGGCGCGTTTTTTGGCGATAATCGCGAGTTCCCCTGAGTTAGGCCAGTTGACGCCGCGCGCGTCTCAAGCCGGATTGATCCGGTTCATGCGCGCGGGCGGACTTGGCTGAGGGTGCGGATCTGGCAGCTGCCGTGAGTAGCTGCCATCAACCAATACAAGTGGTTGCGGCACCAGACCTGTGGTCCCCATGCGGGCAATCCCGCCGAACTGATTTCCAAGGAAGTGACATGAAACGCACCTATCAACCCTCCAAGATCCGCCGTGCGCGCACGCACGGTTTCCTGGCGCGCATGAAGACGCGCGGCGGCCGCGCTGTGATCAACGCGCGACGTGCCAAGGGCCGCAAGCGCCTGGCAGTCTGACTCTGCAGCGGGCGCCCTTCATCTCGACGGCGCGCCCCATGCCTGGTTCCCAGATTCTCCGGACCCTGCCGCAGTGCAGCGACTCAAGACGCGCGCGCAGTTTCAGGCCGTGATGGCCGGCAGTACGGTTTCCCGGACCACCCATTTCGCCTTGCATCGGGTCGCGCTGACCCAGCCGTCCGTGCCTGCGCCTGAAGTTCCGCTCTTGTTCAGCCCTGATGACGTCTGGGTGGGTGTGCTGCTGCCCAAACGTTGGGCGCGCCGTGCGGTGACTCGCAACGCCATCCGTCGGCAGATCTACGCCGTGTGCGATGCACATCGCGGCACGCTGCCGCATGCGGCGCATGTGGTGCGCCTGCGCAGCACGTTCGATCGCAAACTGTTCATCAGCGCCACTTCGGCACAGCTGAAGCAGGCGGTGCGGGCTGAGCTTGAACAACTGGTCCGCAGGGCCGCCGCATGATCCGCAGCGCCTTCATTGCGCTGGTACGCGGCTACAAGCTGCTGCTCAGCCCATGGCTCGGTTCATCCTGCCGGTTCGAACCCACTTGCTCCAGCTACGCGATCGAGGCACTTCAGCGCCACGGTGCCGGCGCTGGAAGCTACCTTACACTGCGCCGGCTTGCCCGCTGCCACCCCTGGTGCGACGGCGGCCACGATGCCGTGCCACGGCAGCGCCCCCGCCTTTTTGGCCGGCATCTCTCGTCATCTTCCGACTAGTCCTCCATGAACGATATCCGCCGAACCATCCTCTGGGTGATCTTTGGTTTTTCCCTGGTGATGCTGTGGGACAAGTGGCAAGTCCACAACGGTCGCCAAGCCACGTTCTTCCCCATGCCGGTGGCTACAGCCCCGGCGGCCTCGGCACCGGGTGCGCCCGCGTTGGCCACCAGCAGTGCCGTGCCGCCGGTGGCGGTCGCGCCTGCTGTGTCGGGTGCCGGCCAGGTGCCAGGCGCCGCACCAGCGGCCGCGGCGGCATCGCGTGAGCGCTTTGAAGCCAGCAACGATGTGCTCAAGCTTACGTTTGATACGGAGGGCGGATCGGTGGTCAAGGCCGAGTTGCTCAAGAGCCTGGAACTTGACGACCGCACGCGCAGCTTCGTGCTGTTGGACGACAGCCCGGCCCGCGTCTACCTGGCCCAGACCGGTCTGATCGGTGCAGCGTCGCTGCCCAACCACACGACCGTCATGACCCCTGTGGCCGGCCCGCGCGCCTTGGCCGACGGCAGCGACGCTGTGACCGTGAGGTTCGAGTCCCCCGAGACGGGCGGCGTGAAGCTGGTGAAAACCTACACGCTGCAGCGCGGCTCCTACGCCGTGAGCGTCAAGCACGAGGTGATGAACACGGGCGCTGCAGCCCTGACGCCGCAGCTGTACATGCAGCTGGTGCGCGATGGCAACAAGCCGCCCGGCGAGTCCGCCTTCTACTCCACGTTCACGGGCCCGGCCGTCTACACCGAGGCGAAGAAGTACCAGAAGATCGAGTTCTCCGACATCGAGAAGGGCAAGGCCGAATTCGACAAAGCCGCGTCCAACGGCTACGTGGCGATGGTGCAGCACTATTTCGCCAGCGCCTGGCTGCTGGGCGACGGGATCGCCCGTGACCTGTTCGCGCGCAAGGTGTCGAACAACCTCTACGCGGTCGGCATGATCACGACGCTGCCGGCGGTCGCGCCCGGCACCACGGCCGCTGTGGAGTCTCGCTTGTTCATGGGTCCGCAGGAAGAAAAGGTGCTGGAGTCTCTGGCGCCTGGCCTGGAACTCGTCAAGGACTACGGTTGGCTGACGATCCTGGCCAAGCCGCTGTACTGGCTGCTCGACAAGCTGCACAGCTTCATTCAGAACTGGGGCTGGTCCATCGTCGCCCTGGTGGTGCTGCTGAAGATCGCGTTCTACTGGCTCAATGCCAAGGCCTACGCCAGCATGGCCAAGATGAAGGCGGTGAACCCGCGCATCATGGAAATGCGTGAGCGTCTGAAGGACAAGCCGCAGGAAATGCAGCAGGCCATGATGAAGATGTACAAGGAAGAGAAGATCAATCCGCTGGGCGGCTGCTTCCCGATCATGGTGCAGATCCCGGTGTTCATTGCGCTGTACTGGGTGCTGCTGTCCAGCGTGGAAATGCGTGGCGCGCCATGGATGCTGTGGATCAAGGATTTGTCCGCACCTGATCCTTACTACCTGCTGCCGGTGATCATGACCGTGACGACGATGTTGCAGACGGCCCTGAACCCGGCCCCGCCGGACCCGATGCAGGCCAAGCTGATGTGGTTCATGCCGTTGGCGTTCTCGGTGATGTTCTTCTTCTTCCCGTCCGGCCTGGTGCTGTACTGGATCACGAACAACATCTTGTCGATCGTGCAGCAGTGGGTCATCAACACCCGCATGGGCGTGCCGCCGCAGTTCAATTTGCCCAAGTTCTCCTGAACGTTGCCCGACAGGGTGCCAAGAGGGCCGCGTGAGCGGCCTTTTTTCATGGGCCCATCGCGTTACATTGCGCTACATGCCCGCTTCACCGAACGACCCCATCGTCGCCATCGCGACCGCCGCCGGCCGCGGTGCGGTGGGCATCCTGCGCGTGTCCGGGCGCGATGTGTCCAGCATCGTGCAGGCCCTGTGCGCGCGCCCTCTGAGGCCGCGCGAAGCGACCTACCTGCCGTTTCGTGACGCGCATGGCGAGGCCATCGACCAGGGGCTGGCGCTGCACTTCCCCGCGCCGCACAGCTACACGGGCGAAGACGTGCTGGAACTGCAGGCACATGGCGGCCCGGTGGTGCTGCAGCTGCTGCTCGCACGTTGCCTGCAGGCCGGCGCCGACATCGGCTTGCGGCCGGCCGAGCCGGGCGAGTTCACCCAGCGTGCCTTTCTGAACGACAAGCTGGACCTGGCGCAGGCCGAGGCCGTGGCCGACCTGATCGATGCCAGCACCGAAGCGGCCGCGCGCGGCGCAAGCCGGTCGCTGGCCGGAGAGTTCTCGCAACAGGTCGAGGGCTTGCGCGAACGCTTGGTGCACCTGCGCATGCTGGTCGAGGCGACGCTGGATTTCCCCGAGGAGGACATCGATTTCCTGCGCAAGGCCGATGCGCAGGGCCAGGTCGAGGGCCTGCAGCGGCAGCTGGCCGAGGTCATGCAGCGCACCCGCCAGGGCGCGCTGCTGCGCGAAGGCATCAAGGTGGTGATCGCCGGCCAGCCCAATGCCGGCAAATCGTCGCTGCTCAACGCGTTGGCGGGGGCCGAACTGGCCATCGTCACGCCGATCGCCGGCACCACGCGCGACAAGGTGGTGCAGGCCATCCAGATCGAGGGCGTGCCTGTCCACATCGTTGACACGGCCGGGCTGCGTGACAGCGACGACCTGGTCGAGCGCATCGGTATCGCGCGCGCCTGGGACGAGATTGCCGTCGCCGACGCGGTGCTGTTCCTGCATGACCTCGTCCGGGTCGCCGATCCGCAGGCGCAACAGGCCGACGCCGCCATCGCCGCCACCTTGGCGCAGCGCCTGCCGGGCGGCGTGCCGGTGCTGCATGTCTGGAACAAGCTGGACGCGGCGCCCGCCCCAGAGACGCCGCTGGCGCAGGGCCTGCGCATGTCCGCCAAGACCGGCGAAGGTCTGGCGGCACTGCGCCACGCATTGCTGGAGATTGCCGGGTGGCAATCCATGCCCGAAGGCGTCTACCTGGCGCGCGCGCGGCATGTGCAGGCCTTGCTGCACGTCCAAACGCACCTGGATGCGGTCGCTGCGCACCTGAGCCATGGCCAGACACTGGACTTGATGGCAGAGGAATTGCGGCTCGCGCAGAATGCCTTGAACGACATCACCGGCGCCTTCGGATCGGACGATCTGCTGGGCGTCATCTTTTCCCGCTTCTGTATCGGCAAGTAGGTGCCGCGCTGTTTATGAACGCCATGCCGCCTCCCGCCCGGTTCGACATCCAGGACTTGACCAACGCGATCGCCCAGTCCCGGCTCGATGACGCACTGCTGCTGCAGCTGACCGCTTCGCAATGGCAGGTGCTGGCGCCGTACCTGCAACCGCTCGCTCTGGCAGCCGGCCAGATGCTGTTCAAGCAGGGGGCGGCTGACCGCACGCTCTACCTGATCGAGAGCGGCAATCTCAGCGTGCACTACGAAGATGAACAAGGCGAGATACGGCTTGCCATCGTCGGCGCGGGGACGGCGATCGGAGAAGGCAGCTTCTTTTCCCGCGCACCGCGCAGCGCGACGGTGCAGGCCGGCATGCCGGCGCGGCTGTGGTGCCTGTCGCCGCTGCGCTTCGGCGAGCTGACCAACCGCCAGCCAGAACTGGCGCTGGCGGTGGCCATGGCGGCCGGCGCCGTGGTGGCCAAGCGGCTGGCCAACCGCCGTCGGCGCGATGCCGTGACCTGAACGGCGGCGCGCGTGCCGCCCTGTCATTGGCTGCACGCCACACACCACAGGCCGCACGTCACACGCGGCCGGCACGGTCCGCGGCAATGCGGGCCTGGATCAGCCCTTCAGCAGCTTCTCCTCACCCAACGACAGCGCCTCGGCTTTGCCCGATAGCACGACGGTATCGCCATCTTCCAGTACGGTCGCGTCCACCGGCGGCACCGGCGTGCCGTTCTGGCGGCGCAGGCTGACGACGCGCACGCCCACGGCATGCAGTGCCAAATGGCCCAGCGGCTTGCCCAGTGAGCGCGAGCCGATGGTCAGGCTGACGCTGGCCAGGCGCTCCTGGTCAAGCTCGTCCAGTCCATCGTCATCGGCGCCGCGAAAGTAACCGCGCAGCAGGTTGTAGCGCGCGTCACGCTGATCCTGCACCACACGGATGACCCGCCGCATCGGCACGCCCACCAGCGCCAGCGCGTGGCTGGCCAGCATCAACGACCCCTCGATGGCCTCGGGCACGACCTCGGTGGCCCCCGCGTGTTGCAGGCGCTCGAGGTCGTGGTCGTCGTGCGTGCGCACGATCACGGGCACCTGCGGCGCATGGGCGCGGATGTTGGCCAGCACTTTCAGTGCGCCGGGCGTGTCGTGGTAGGTGACGACCACCGCGCTGGCCCGCGCCAGGCCGGCCGCCATCATGGCCTGCAGCCGCGCGGCGTCTCCGAAGACCACGGAGTCCCCGGCCTTGGCGGCCTGGCGCACGCGGTCCGGATCCAGGTCCAGCGCCATGTAGGGAATGGCCTCGCGCTCCAGCATGCGCGCCAGGTTCTGACCGCTGCGGCCGTAGCCGCAGATGATCACGTGCTTGTTGGCGTTGATGGACTTGCGCGCGATGTTGGTCATCTGCAGTGACTGCTGCAGCCAGTCGCTGCTGACGAACCGCGTGACCAGGGCGTTGCTGTACATGATGATGAAGGGTGTGGCCAGCATCGACAGCACCATGCTGGCCAGAATCGGGTTCAGCAAGGCCGGCGGCACAAGGCCGCTGTCCTCGGCCAGCGTCAGCAGCACGAAGCCGAACTCGCCCGCCTGCGCCAGGTACAGGCCGGTGCGCAGCGACACGCCGGCCGACGCGCCGAACGCCCGGGCCAGCGCCGCGATCATGACCAGCTTGAACGCCACCGGCACAGTGAGCATCAGCAGCACCAGGGGCCAGCGTTCCAGCACCAGCCGCCAGTCCAGCATCATGCCGATGGTGATGAAGAACAGCCCCAGCAGCACATCGTGGAACGGACGGATGTCGGTCTCCACCTGGTGCTTGTATTCCGTCTCTGAAATCAGCATGCCGGCGATGAATGCGCCCAGCGCCAGGCTCAGCCCCGCCAGCTCCGTCAGCCAGGCCAGCCCCAGCGTGATGAGCAGCAGGTTCAGCACGAACAGCTCTTCGCTCTTGCGCCGCGCCACCAGCGTCAGCCACCAGCGCATCGCCTTCTGGCCGCCCACCAGCAGCACGGTGATGACCAGCGTGGCCTTCAACGTCGCCACCGCAATGGCCATCAGCAGCGTTTCAGCGGACGCGCCCAGCGCCGGGATGATGACCAGCAGCGGCACCACGGCCAGGTCCTGGAACAGCAGCACGCCCATGACGCGCTTGCCATGCTCCGAATCCATCTCCAGCCGCTCGGCCATGAGCTTGACGACGATGGCCGTGCTGCTCATGGCCACGGCACCCGACAGCGCCAACGCCGTTTGCCAGGACATATCCCACCAGCGCGGTGCAACGGCGGCCAGCGCCAGCGAGAACGCGGTAGCGCCCACGATCGTCAGCACCACCTGGAACAGCCCCAGGCCGAACACGTGACGGCGCATGGCGCGCAGCTTTGGCAGGCTGAACTCCAAGCCGATGACGAACATCAGGAACACCACGCCGAATTCGCCCAGGTGCTTGACGCTGGTGGAGTTCTGCGCCAGCGCGAGAGCGTTGGGTCCGATCAGCACACCGACAAAGAGGTAGCCCAGCATCGGCGGCAGCTTCAGGAACCGGAACAGCACCACGCCCATGACCGCCGCCATCAGGTAGATGAGCGTAAGTTCCAGCGAGGTCATGGCGTCCATCCTAATCGCGCAAGGCGCGGCGGCAGCCCTCCTTTCGCCCTCGCGCCGGCTGCGGGCCCGTCGATAGAATCCGGCGCATGAAGCAACCCCCAGGGCAGGCTGTGCCCGTCAATGCGGCGCAAGTGATCGACCATGCGCGCGCCACGCTGGACATCGAGGCCTCGGCTCTGCTGGGCTTGAAGAGCCGCATCGGCGATGGTTTCGTGCGCGCTGTGCAGCGCATCCTGGCGCTGCAGGGCCGTGTCGTCGTGATGGGAATGGGCAAAAGCGGCCACATCGGCCGCAAGATCGCGGCAACGCTGGCCTCCACCGGCACGCCGGCCCTGTTCGTACACCCGGCCGAGGCCAGCCATGGCGACCTGGGCATGGTGACCGGGCAGGACCTGGTGCTGGCCATCTCCAACAGCGGCGAAAGCGAAGAGCTCAACCTGATTCTGCCGGTGCTCAAGCGCCAGGGCGTGCCGCTGGTGGTGATCACCGGGGGGCTGCAGTCGACGCTGGCGCGCCATGCCGACGCGGTGCTGGACAGCGGCGTCGAGAAAGAGGCCTGCCCGCTGAATCTGGCGCCCACGGCCAGCAGCACGGCACAACTGGCATTGGGCGATGCGCTGGCCGTCGCGCTGCTGGAGCTGCGTGGCTTCAAGGCTGAGGATTTCGCCCGCTCGCACCCCGGCGGGGCGCTGGGTCGGCGCCTGCTGACACATGTCAGCGATGTGATGCGGGGTGGTGACGACATTCCGGCCGTTGGGCCGTCGACGCCGCTGGCTGACATGATGCGCGAGATGAGCGCCAAGGGCGGCATCACTGCCATCGTCGACGACACCCGTCATGTGCTGGGCGTGTTCACCGATGGCGACCTGCGCCGCCTCGTTGTGCAAGGTGCCGACTTGCGTGCCGTGCGCGCCGACGACGTGATGCACCGCCGCCCGCGCAGCATCCGGCCCGATGCGCTGGCCGTGGAAGCGGTGGAGCTGATGGAGGAGCACCGCATCACGTCGGTGCTGGTGCTGGATGCGGCCGGCGTCCTGGTGGGCGTGGTGCACATCGGCGACCTGATGCGCGCCAAGGTGATCTGATGCATCTACCAGTGTTGCACCACCCACCCGAGCTGCTGTTGCGTGGGCAGGACGTGCGCGTCGCCTTTTTCGACGTCGACGGCGTGCTGACGGATGGCGGCATCTACATCAGCGAACTGCCGGCTACCGACGCGCGCGGCGCGGCCGAAATCTTCAAGCGCTTCCATACGCTCGATGGGCTGGGCCTGAAGCTGCTGATGGCGGCCGGCATCACGCCGGCGATCGTCACCGGTCGCGATTCGGTGGCGCTGCGCACCCGCTTGAACGCCCTGGGCATCGTGCATGCCCGCTTCGGCACCGAAGACAAGCTGCCCGCCGCCACCGAGATCCTGGGGCAGCTGGGGCTGGAGTGGCACCAGGCCGCCACCATCGGCGACGACTGGCCCGACCTGCCGCTGCTCACGCGCAGCGCACTGGCCTGCGCACCGCCGCAAGCCCATGTCGAGGTGCGTGCGGCCGTGCATCACGTGACCACGGCGGCCGGCGGCCACGGCGCGGCCCGTGAGTTCTGCGACCTGCTGCTCACGGCCACCGGCCATTACGCCGCGCTGCTGGCGGAGTATCGGCGTTGAAGTTCCCTAGCGCGCTGCGCGACGGGTGGGAACGGCTGTCGATGTATCTGCCCGTCGCCCTGATGGCCGTGCTGGCGCTGGGCACGTACTGGCTGGTGCGCAATGCCCCCAGCCTCGTCACACCCGACGCTGCGCGACCGGTCCAGCACGACCCCGACTATTTCATGCAGGACTTCACGGTCAAGACCTTCGACGCGGCCGGCAAGCTCAAGAGCGAAATCCAGGGCGAACAGGCGCGCCACTACCCCGATACGGACACGCTGGAAATCGACAAGGCCAGGATCCGCTCGCTCGATGCGCAAGGGCATGTGACGCTGTCCACGGCGAACCGAGCGCTGTCCAATGCCGACGGCTCGGAGATCCAACTGTTCGGCAACGCCATCGTCGTGCGCGAATCGGTCAAGGATGCTTCCGGCCGCCTGTTGCCTCGGTTGGAGCTGCGCAGCGAGTTCCTGCACGCGTACTCCAACGTCGAGCGTGTGCGCACGCACTTGCCAGTCGTCATGACCCGGGGCAACGACCGCTTCACCGGCAGCAGCATGGACTACGACAACCTGGACCGCGTGCTGCAACTCGAAGGCCGGGTGCGCGGCCTGGTGACGGGCCGAACGGGCGCGACCCAATGAAAGCCCCGCTGGCGTTCATCACCGGCGCCTCCAGCGGCATCGGACAGGCCATGGCACTGCGCTTCTACCAAGCGGGCTACGCGCTGGCGCTGGTGGCGCGGCGCACCGCCGAGATCGAGCGCTGGCGCGACGCGCAGGGCCTGGACATCGCCCGCGTCGGCATTTACCAGGCCGACGTGGCCGAGCCAGAATCGATCATGGATGTCGGCCTGGCCTGCATCGAGCGACAAGGCCTTGCTGATGTGGTGATCGCCAATGCCGGCATCAGCATCGGCGTCGACACCGCCATCCGCGACGACATTGCCGTCTTGGCGCGCATCCTCGCCGTCAACAACGTGGGCATGGCCGCCACGTTCCAGCCCTTCATCGCCCCGATGCGCGCACGTCGCAGTGGCACGCTGGTCGGCATTGGTAGCGTTGCCGGCATCCGTGGGCTGCCGGGACACGGGGGCTACTGCGCCAGCAAGGCTGGCGTCATCGGCTACTGCGAAAGCCTGCGCGGAGAACTGAGGTCCGATGGCGTGCGCGTCGTGACCCTGTGCCCCGGCTATATCGACACACCGCTGACGCGCAAGAACAAATATGGCATGCCGTTCTTGATGCACGCCGACCGCTTCGCCGACAAGGCGCTGGCCGCCATCGAGGCCGGCGACAGCTACCGCGTCATCCCCTGGCAGATGGGTGTTGTCGCCAAGCTGATGCGCGCGTTGCCAAACGCCGTGTTCGACCGGCTACTGGTCGGCCGCGCCCGCAAACCGCGCAACGTCGAAGGGTAATCAGCCAGCGCTGGCACCCTGACGCGCCAGGCAGACAACAAAAAAGGCTCCGAGGAGCCTTCTGTTGTGTGCGTGCGAGACGCCTGGATCAGTAGCCGCCTCGACCGCCGCCGCTTCCGCCGCCACCGCCGCTACCGCCACGTGGGCCGGAGCCGTAGGGGCTGCGAAAGCCACCATCGCCACCGCCACCACCGCTGCGACCACCGCCGCCGCCGCCGTAACCACCGCCGCCACCGCTGCGGCCACCACCGCCGCCGCCGTAACCGCCACCACCGCCGCTACCGCCGCTACCGCCGCCGCCGTAGCCACCGCCACCACCGCTGCTGCCGCCACCGCCGTAGCCACCGCCGCCACCGTAGCCACCGCTACGAGGAGGACGCGCTTCCATTGGACGCGCTTCGTTGACCACGCAGCTTCGGCCACCCAGGGACTGGCCATTCATGCCGCTGATGGCCGCTTGCGCTTCCGCATCGTTTCCCATCTCGACAAAGCCGAACCCCTTGGATCGGCCCGTGTCGCGCTCCATCATGACCTTGGCGCTGGTCACGGTGCCGAACTGGCTGAATGATTGCTCCAGATCGCTATCGCGAACCGAGTAAGGCAGGTTGCCGACGTACAGTTTGTTGCCCATTGAAGGGACTCCTCAAAAACACATTGAACAAGCGATGGAGTCCCGAAAACGCAATCTGCAGAACTCAAGGACGCGAAACTGACCGACACCGCAACACGCGTGGACTTTCGACCCACGCCGTCTCATTATGCGTGCAGATCTCAAAGAATCACAAATGACCTGAAAATTTTAAGCGTCAAACGGACGAATCTGTGTTTGAACAACGTGTCCATCCACCTTCGCCCGTCGACGCATCTGGCCTGGTCCGATCAGTAGTTGCTGCGGCCACTGCCACCGCCGCCGTAACCACCGCCGCTGTTGCCGCCGCCGCCATAACCGCCGCCACCGCCGCCGTAGCCACCACCACCACCGCCGTAGCCGCCGGTGCGAGGCGGGCGCGCTTCCATCGGGCGAGCCTCGTTGACCACCAGAGCACGTCCACCCACGCTGTGGCCGTTCATACCGGCGATGGCAGCCTGCGCTTCCGCGTCGTTGCCCATCTCGACGAAACCGAACCCCTTGGAGCGGCCGGTATCACGTTCCATCATCACCCGTGCACTGGTGATGCTGCCAAAGGCGCTGAACGCCTCGTGCATGTCATCGTCACGGAACGAATAGGGCAGGTTGCCCACATAAAGTTTGTTGCCCACGCGGCACTCCTCTAAAAAACTCACAACGCGATGGAGCCTCTAAGCCGCAATCCGCACCAACACGAACTTTCCGCAGACCCGATCCGACTTGACACCGCACACTTTTTGCGCCGCGAACCTCGCGGCGGCGGGGCATTATGAGCGCATCTGCACGAAATTTGAGCGAGTGATCGCTAGGGAAAACGCGAGAAATGTCGCCAATGAGCCGGGCGTGCTGACAGCGCAGCGTCAGTGTCGGCTGCTATATTCGCGGCCTGTCTTTGGGGAGTAGCCACCCTCCGATCTGCGAGAGGGGCTTGCGTCAACACACTTGTTCGGCCAGCCGGTTCGCCGGCGTCGCCGACATGGCGCAAGTGGTCAGCCGACGCTCTAGCGGCGTCAGCGGATTCAGCGAGACCTTTGACTGCGCAGCCCCTGCCACGCCGGGAGGGCTGTCGTGGTCATCGGTTTCCGATCCCGGCTGAAGTACTCGTACATGGAAGCTTTTCTCATCTCCACCGGCATCGTCGCGCTCGCCGAAATGGGCGACAAGACGCAGTTGCTCGCCCTGGTGCTCGCCGCCCGTTTTCGCAAACCTTGGCCCATCGTGGCCGGCATCCTGGTCGCCACGCTCGCCAACCACGCGGCGGCTGGCGCCGTCGGCGCGTGGATCCAGGCCCAGCTGGGGCCATCGGTGCTGCGCACCGTGCTCGGCATCTCCTTCCTGGCCATGGCCGCGTGGATGCTGGTGCCGGACAAGCTGGACGCCGACGCCGGGCAGCAAGCACCGAAGTTCGGCGTCTTCGGCACGACGCTGATCCTGTTCTTCCTGGCCGAGATCGGCGACAAGACCCAGATCGCCACCGTGATGCTGGCCGCGCGCTACGACGCTGCGCTGGTCTGGGTCGTGGGCGGCACCACGCTGGGCATGATGCTGGCCAATGCGCCCGTGGTCTGGCTGGGCGAGAAGGTCACGCGCCTGGTGCCGCTGCGCGTGGTGCACCTCGTTTCGGCCGCGATCTTCGCCGTGCTGGGCATCGCGGCCCTGTGGACGGCGTAGCTATACTGCCAGCCCTGCGCCGATTTGCTCCAGATTGCGGGCGCCGGAACCACCGAGTTCCGAAGTACAGCTAAAGGCGGACGCCAGCCCGGCTTCGTGTTTAGCGCGCCGGGTTTTTCTTTGTTGGTGTCCATGAGCCTGATCGCGGTTTCCCAATCCATGTCGTTCGCGCCTGCGCTGCCGCTGCAGAGCGGCGCGTCCATCCGCGACTACGCGCTGAGCTTCGAGACCTACGGCACGCTGAACGCGGACAAGAGCAACGCCGTGCTGATCTGCCACGCGCTGAATGCCTCGCACCATGTGGCCGGCAGCTACGAGGGCCAGCCCAAGTCCGAAGGCTGGTGGGACAACATGATCGGCCCGGGCAAGCCGGTCGACACCGACCGCTTCTTCGTCATCGGCGTGAACAACCTGGGCTCGTGTTTCGGCTCCACCGGCCCGATGCACACGAACCCGGACACAGGCCGCATCTACGGCGCGGATTTTCCGGTCGTCACGGTCGAAGACTGGGTCGACGCCCAGGCCCGCCTGCTGGACGCACTGGGCATCCGCCAACTGGCGGCCGTGATGGGCGGCAGCCTGGGCGGCATGCAGGCGCTGTGCTGGAGCCTGCGCTTTCCCGAGCGCGTGCGCCATGCCGTCGTCGTGGCGAGCGCGCCCAACCTCACGGCCGAGAACATCGCCTTCAACGAAGTGGCGCGCCGCGCGATCGTGACCGACCCGGACTTCCACGGCGGCCACTTCTACGCGCACGGTGTGATCCCGCAACGCGGCCTGCGCATCGCCCGCATGATTGGCCACATCACCTACCTCAGCGACAACGTCATGAACGAGAAGTTCGGCCGGCAACTGCGCGAGGGCATCGACCTGAAATACAGCACCCAGGACGTCGAGTTCCAGATCGAGAGTTACCTGCGCTACCAGGGCGACAAGTTCAGCGAATATTTCGACGCCAACACCTACCTGTTGATCACCCGCGCGCTGGACTACTTCGACCCGGCCCGCCCGCACGGCGGCAACCTGGCCCAGGCGCTTGCGCAGGCGCAGGCGAAATTTCTGCTCGTCAGTTTTACGACCGACTGGCGCTTTGCCCCCGCGCGCAGCCGCGAGATCGTGCAGGCCCTGCTCGATAACCGGCGCTCGGTCAGCTACGCCGAGATCGACGCGCCGCATGGTCACGACGCATTCCTGCTCGACGACACGCGCTACATGGGCGTGGTGCGCGCCTACTTCGATCGCATTGCCCACGAAGGGGCCGCTGCATGAGCGCCGCGCCGGGCCGCCCCAAGCAAGCTCGCACCGCAGGCGGAGCCGAAGGTACCCCAGTGACCGACCGGGCGACCATGGAAACCATCGCGCGTCTGGTGCCCGAGGGCGCGCGCGTGCTCGACCTGGGCTGCGGCGACGGCGCGCTGCTGGCGCACCTGCAGGCCACGCGCCGGTGCACCGGCTACGGCATCGAGATCGCCGATGCGAACGTGCTGGCCTGCGTGCAGCGCGGCGTCGACGTGATCCAGCTGAATCTGGAAGAGGGTTTGGCGATGTTCGACGACGCCAGCTTCGACGTGGTGCTGCAGATCGACACGCTGCAGCACCTGCGCAACGCCGAAACCATGCTGCGCGAGACCGCGCGCGTCGGCCGTGCCGGCATCGTCGTGTTCCCCAACTTCGCGCACTGGCCGAACCGGCTGTCCGTGCTGCGTGGCCGCATGCCGGTGACGCGGCGCCTGCCTTACCAGTGGTATGACACGCCCAACATCCGCGTCGGCACCTTCAAGGATTTCGCATCGCTGGCGCACAAGAACGGCCTGAAGATCCTGGACGCGTTCGGCCTGCAGGCCGGCCTGGAAGTGCGCGCCTTCCCGAACGCGCGGGCCTCGACCGCGCTGTTCCGCTTCGAGCGCGGCTGAAAGCGAGAAGGGGCCAGCGGCCCCTTCTCTTGCGACTGGCGCAGCTGCGACAGGGACGCGTCAGGCCGTCTCGGCCAGCGCGTCGCCCAATGCGTTGACCAGGCGGTCGATTTCGGCCTTCTCGCTGATGAACGGCGGCGCCAGCTGGATGGTGTCGCCGCCGTAGCGCACGTAGAAGCCCTTCCTCCAGCAAGCCATGGCGATCTCGTACGGGCGCCGCGCCGGCTCGCCGGGCAGCGACGCGATCGTGAAGCCCGCAGCCAGGCCGAAGTTGCGGATGTCCGTCACGTGCTTGGCGCCCTTCAGGCTGTGCACGGCGCTCTCGAAATGCGGTGCCAGCGCGCGCACACGACCCACGCCATCTTCGGCCTGCAACAGATCCAGCGCCGCCAGGCCGGCCGCGCAGGCCACCGGGTGCGCCGAATAGGTGTAGCCATGCGGAAACTCCACCATGTACTCGGGCCCGCCTGCGGCCATGAAGGTCTCGTAGATCTCACGGCTGGCCACCACCGCGCCCAGCGGCTGCGTGCCGTTGGTCACCTGCTTGGCGATGTTCATGATGTCCGGCGTCACGCCAAACGCCTCGGCACCCGTCATCGCGCCGCAGCGGCCGAAACCGGTGATGACCTCGTCGAAGATCAACAGGATGTTGTGCGCCGTGCAGATGTCGCGCAGGCGCTGCAGATAGCCCTTGGGCGGCACCACCACGCCGGCCGAACCCGAGAACGGCTCGACGATCACCGCTGCGATGGTCGACGCATCGTGCAGCGCGATGATGTCCAGCAGCCGGTCGGCCAGCTCGGCGCCGTGCTCCGGCATGCCGCGGCTGAACGCGTTGCTGGCCAGTTGCGTGTGCGGCAGGTGGTCGGCCTCGATGGTCTGGCCGAACGCCTTGCGGTTGCCCACCATGCCGCCCACCGAGATGCCGCCGAAGTTGACACCGTGGTAGCCCTTCTCGCGGCCGATCAGCCGGGTCTTGCCGGCTTGGCCTTTGGTGCGCCAGTAGGCACGTGCCATCTTCAGCGAAGTGTCGGCCGCCTCGGAGCCCGAGCCGGTGAAGAACACGTAGTCCAGCCCGGCGGGCGTCAGGTCCTTGATCCTGTTGGCCAGCGCGAACGAGCCCGGGTGCCCGAACTGGAACGCCGGCGCGTAGTCCAGCTTGGCGATCTGCTTGCTCACCGCCTCGGTGATCTCGGCCCGGCCATGGCCCAGGCCGGCGCACCACAGGCCCGACAGGCCATCGAACACCTTGCGCCCGTCGGCATCGGTGAAATAGGCGCCTTTGGCTTCCACCACCATGCGCGGATCGGCCTTGAAGTTGCGGTTGCCGGTGAACGGCATCCAGTGCGCTTCCAGCCAGGCGGCGTCAAGGCGGGTGGTCGCGGCGGGCGTGGCGGTCAGCACAGTCATGGCGGTGTCCTTTGCAAAGTGAGCGGAAGCCGACCATTGTTCGGGCGCTCCGACAGTTGGACAATGACGGCATATCAAACTTCACTTGACGGTTCATGCAAGTAAAGCCCGCCACCCGCGAGCGCGCCCTGCTGGGCCAGCTGGACGACATGGACCTGCGCCTGCTGCGCGTGTTCCGCAGCGTCGTGCAGTGCGGCGGCATGACGGCGGCCGAGCTGGAGCTGAACATCGGCACCTCCACCATCAGCCGCCATGTGAAAGACCTGGAGACGCGGCTGGGCCTGGTGCTGTGCCGGCGCGGCCGGGCCGGCTTTGCGCTGACGGAGGAGGGCCAGCGCGTCTTTGATGAGACGCGGCAGCTGCTGGCCTCGGTCGACGCGTTTCGCAGCAGCATCGACGACATCCACGGCCGCATGGGTGGCACGCTGGAACTGGCGCTGTTCGACAAGACCGCCACCAACCCGGCGGCGCACATCGACGACGCCATCGCACTCTTTTGCGAACGCGCGCCGGAAGTCACGCCCAGCCTGCATGTGGCGTCCATCAACGAGATCGAGCGCGGCGTGATCGACGGCCGTTTCGCGCTGGGCATCATCCCCGCCCACCGCAGCTCGCGCAGCCTGCGCTACACCGAGCTCTTCGGCGAAACCATGCTGCTGTACTGCGGCAGGCGCCACGCCCTGTACGGCGCCGACCACGCGAGCCTGACCTGGGCGCGCCTGCGCCAGCATCCGTTCGCCGGCCTGGCCTACCACTCGCCCAACATGGAGCTGAGCCACCGCGAGCAGCTGGTGCGCCGGGCTTCGGGCTTCGACCAGGAGGCGATTGCCACGCTGGTGCTGTCGGGCCGGTTCCTGGGGTTTCTGCCCGACCACTACGCCGCCGGCTTCGTCGCCCGGGGCCTGCTGCAGGCCGTGGCGCCAGAGCGCTTCTCGTATGCCTGCCAGTTCGTCAGCCTGTTGCGCCGCTCACCCCAGCCCTCGCGTGCTGCACTGCTGCTGCAGGAATGCCTGGCGGCGGCGCACCAGGTGCCGTAGCCCGTCAGTAATGCGGCGGCAGCTCGTCGCGCACGTTGCGGCCGGCTGCCTGCCCGGCCTCGGGCAGCTGCTGTCGCAACAGCGCCACCTGCTGCTGCAGCAAGTCGATCTGCTGTTGCTGGCGGTAGACCGTCAGGTTCAGCTGGTCCAGCAGGTCATCGGCATCGCAAGCCTTGAGCTCCAGGGCATCGAGTCGGCGCGCTACGGGGTCTTGGTCGTCCATGGTCGGGGATTGGACACCATGACGGTGGCGCGGCCTTGCAGGCCAGGACTAGAATTTATTTCGCGTGGGGGGGTAGCTCAGCTGGGAGAGCGCTGCGTTCGCAATGCAGAGGTCGGGAGTTCGATCCTCCTCCTCTCCACCACTTCAACCGCGTGGCCCGCGCCACGCCACTCCCCCATCCCACGGCCGCCCGCCCCGCTCAGCGTTCCGCCAACGACGCGACCAGCAGGCGCGCCGCCGCGTCGAACTCATAGTTCTCGATGGCTGCCGCCATCTCTGCGCAAGCCGGGCCGATCGCGGATTCCAGCGTCAAGCGATGCTCGGCGAAGTAGTTGACCGCGTCGCCGTCGCCGTGTTCTAGCAGGCTGCGCAGCCGCTCACAGATGGTGGCAATTGCGGCGCTGTCTTGACCGCTGGGCGCTTGAGCGACCGGCGCGCCCGCCGCACTCGTCGCGACCGATGCGACCGGCGCCACCGGCAGAGCGGCCGCCAGCGCGTCGGCCAACGGGTCCAGCAGCTGCGCCAACCGTTCCAACGCCGGATTCAGAGCGGGCAGCACGGTGCCGCTGCCGATGGCCATCTCGACCTCGGCGGCTTGGGCCTGCAGCGCGGTGGCGCCCAGGTTGCCAGCCAGGCCGCGCAGCGTGTGCGCCAGGCGCCGTGCCAGCTCCGCGTCGCCGGCCTGCAGCGCGCTACAGATCTGCGCGGGCACCAGATTCTGGGTGCGCGCGAACTTGCCCAGCAGTTCCAGGTACAGCGCCTGCTTGCCCATCACGCGGCGCAGGCCCAGGGCGACGTCCAGTCCGGTGATGCCCACGGGCAACACGGCGCCGCCCGCAGGCGCCGGGCCCGGCGTCTGGGCGGGCGCCTTGGAAAGCGTCTGACCCGGCGTCCGGGCGGGCGCCTCGGAAGGCGTCTGACCCGGCTTCTGGACCGGCATCTGGTGCAGCGTCTGACCCGACGTCCGATCCGATGTCTGACCTGACGTCTGATCCGACGTTTGACCCGGTGTCTGGTTCAGCCCCTGGTCGGGCGCTGCTGCCGGCGCCCCGTGCGCCACCGGCAACCCCGGGCGCGGGCGGATCCAGCGCGCCAACGCCAGCCACAACTGTTCGGGCTCGATCGGCTTCATGACGAAGTCGTTCATGCCGGCGGCCGCGCACAGGTCGCGGTCCGATGGCATGGCGTTGGCCGTCATCGCCAGGATGGGCAGCGCGTCGTGCACCCGCTCCTGGCGGATGGCGCGGCTGGCAGCAACGCCGTCCATCACGGGCATCTGCATGTCCATCAGCACCACGTCGTACGGAGACCCTTCGACCTGCGCAAGGGCCACCTTGTCCACCCCGATGGCGCCGTGGTCGGCCACGTCCACCACGAAGCCGGCCTGCTGCAGCAGCTCGCAGGCCACCTGCTGGTTCAGCTCGTTGTCTTCCACCAGCAGGATGCGCGCGCCGCGCAACGCGGCCAGGGCTGCCAGGGCGGCTTCGCCGTGGTCGTGATCGTCCTCGCGCCCAAGCGTCGCGTGGCCGAACACGCGCAGCAAGCTGTCCCGCACCGAGGAGGCGTTGACCGGCTTGGCCAGCATGTCCGCCATGCCCAGCTGCGCCGCCTCGCGCGCCAGGTCTTCGCCGCTGTAGCCGCTGACCAGCACCAGCCGCGGCGCCGGCTCCAGCCGCAGCGACTGGATCTGCACGGCGGTCTGCAGCCCGTCCATGCCCGGCATCTGCCAGTCCAGCGCCACGACGTCGAACGCCAGGGCCGCAGCGGCCGCCTCGCGCACGGCCTCTACCGCCGCAGCGCCGCTGTGCACCCCCTGCACCGCGAAGCCTTCGGCGCGCAGCACCTGCGTGAGCACCCTGGCGGCGCTGTGGTTGTCGTCCACCACCAGCACGCGTCGCCCACGCAGGTCGGCATGAGGCAAGGCGGCGCGCGTTGGCGATTCGCGCACGCCCACCCGCGCCGTGAACCAGAACGTCGAGCCCGCGCCCGGCGTGCTGTCCACGCCCACTTCGCCGCCCATCAGCTCGGCCAGCCGCTTGCTGATGGCCAGGCCCAGCCCGGTGCCGCCGTAGTGGCGCGTGGTGGCGGCGTCGGCCTGCTCGAAGCTCTGGAACAGCCGCCCGATCTGTTCGGGCGAAAGGCCGATGCCGGTGTCGCGCACCTCGAAGCGCAGCAGCAGTTCGCTGTCGTCCTGTTCCTGGACGCGCACGGCGATGCCGATCTCCCCGCGCTCGGTGAACTTGACGGCGTTGTTGGCGTAGTTGATGAGCACCTGGCTCAACCGCAGCGCATCGCCCACCAGGCTTTGCGGCACGTCGGCGGGCAGGTCGCAGATCAGCTCCAGGTTCCTGGCCTGGCTCTTGGCGGCGATCAGGCTGGTCACGCTGTCCAGCAGCTCGTCCAGCGCGAACGGCGCCTGCTCGATGCGCATCTTGCCGGCCTCGACTTTGGAGAAGTCCAGGATGTCGTTCAGGATCCCCAGCAGGTGCTGGCCGGACTGCTGGATCTTCTGCACGTAGTCGCGCTGGCGCGCGTTCAGCTCGGTCTTGAGCGCCAGATGCGACAGGCCGATCACCGCGTTCATTGGCGTGCGGATCTCGTGGCTCATGTTGGCCAGGAACGCGCTCTTGGACGCATTGGCCGCGTCGGCTGCGTCGCGCGCCTGGCGCAGCTGGGTTTCGATGGTCTTCAGTTGGGTCACTTCCACGGAGATGCCGCACAGGCCGGTGGGCGTGCCTGCCGCATTGCGCAGCACGAACTTGTTGACGATGAAGTGGCGCAGACCCGTGGAAGTGGCGACAGCCAGTTCATAGGGCTGCACCAATTCGCCGGCCATGGCCTGACTGTCGGAGGTGACCATGTCCTGCGCCCCCTGTCGCAGGTCGAGGAATTCCGAGGTGTGCAGGCCGACAAACGACTGCCCCGGCTTGCCGATCAAGGCGCCATACGAGGGGCTGTGGGCCAGGCAATAGCCGTCCGGCGACTTGACGAAGATCGGTGTCGGCGAGTGCTCCATGATGCCCGTCAACCAGGACTGGCTGCGGTCGAGCTCCTGTGTGCGCGCGGCCACCATGGCCTCCAGGTCCCGGTACAGCTGCGCGTTCTCGTACGCGGCGGCGAACTGCGCCGAGATCAGCCGCAGGGTCTCCAGCTGGGTGGCGTGCAAGGTCGTGGCGGCATGGCGGTTCTCCAGGTAGAGCAGGCCCACCGTCTGCCCGCGCAGCAGGATCGGCAGCGCCGCCAGCGACTGGACCTTGCGCGCGCGCAGCATCGGGTCGCGCGAGAGGCGCGCGTGCTGGCGCAGGTCGGGCACCAGCAGGTGCGTATCGCCCTGGGCCAGGTAGTGCAGCACGGGCGGCGGGATCTGCAGGGCCAGGCCGCTCGCGCCGCCAGCGGCCGCGCCGCTGCTTGCCACCCGCTGCGCACCCAGGTCGAACTCGGCATGCTCGCGCCATTGCCCCTCCTCACGCCAGCACAACACGCCGTATTCGGCACCGGCGTACTGGCGCACCAGGTCCAGCACCACGCGCAGCAGCAGGGCCGGATCGCGCTCGGACATCAGCGCCTGGCCGGCAGCTGCGATGGCCTCGATGTCCAGGCGCTGGTGCAACGGCGCCTGCTGCGCGCGGTGGGCCTCGGCCTGGAACACGGTCAGCATCTCGCCGGCGTCCTGCCGGCGCCGGGCGCTGCGCAGGCGCGCCACCTGGCTGCGCGCGCCCCACTGCTCGAAGGCCTGCAGGGCCTGGGCCAGATAGAGGTCTGCGGCGCGGCCCAGGCCCTGCGCGCGGTAGCAGGTGGAGGCCAGCTCGCAGGCCAGGGCGTGGTGCCAGGGGCGCTGCACCGCAGCGGCGTCGATGCTCTCCTCGAACCGCCCGGCGGCGGTGGCGAAATCGCCTTCGGCCCAGGCCCGCATGGCCTGCACCAGCATCAACATGTGCTGGAAGTTCGCTGGTGCATCGGCGGCGCGCTCGGCCAGCCATTGCTGCAGTGGCTCCAGCTCGTCCAGCCACGCGGCGCGCTCCGCGCCCGCTGCCGCCTGGCGCATGGCCTGGCACAGCGCCAGCGCCCGCATCCAGCGCCGCAGCGCGAACAGATAGGTGTTGGGGTACAGGGTCCGCGCCATGGCCTCGCGCGTGTGCGCAAGCGCCTGCGCCCAATCGGCCGACAGCACCGTCGTCACGGCCTGGTAGACGGCCAGCTTGGCGAGCGCCAGCGGGCTCGCGGCCATCCGCTCGGCGGCTTCGGTCTGGGTGGCACTGTCGTGCAGCGTGGGGCTGTCGCCGACGGCGAAGCGCGCCAGCTGCTGGAACACGGTGTAGATGCCCAACGCGATGCGGTTGTTGCTGCGGCGCGCCAGCACCAGCGCACGCTCGACCTGCTCATCGAGCTGGTGCAGGTGCGGCGCCGTCTCGAAGGTAGCCACGAGCCGCCAGACCAGGTTGTCGGCCTGCAGATAGTGGTCGCCCAGCTGGCTGGCCAGGTGGTCGATCTCGCGCAGATGGGCGAAGCGGACCTGCAGCGGCTCGGTCCAGGTGCCGATGAAGTTGGCCCAGCGGTACAGCATGCGGCTGCGCACCTGGTCGCTGGCCAGCCCCGGCGCCATGGCCAGGCCGATGCGGCCCAGGCGGCAGCCCAGCGCGTAGTCGTTGCGGTAGTGCGCCAGCGGCGTGGCCGCGCCGGTCAACGCGTGGGGCAGCCAGGGAAAACGGCCCCGCTCGCAGCCCAGCCGGATCAGCCGCAGATTGCACCAGAACAGCAGGGGAACCTTGTCCATCACCGGGTTGAACTGGCAGGTGATCAGCAGATGGGCGGCGGCTTGCAGGGCGCGGTCTTCCAGCAGCGGCAGCTGCAGGAACCAGGCGTCGTCGTGGCCGCGCATGTGCTGCGTCAGCCGGTCCATCTCCTCGGACACCCAGTCAGAGGGGTCGGGCCCGGGCGCGGGCAGGCCCAGCAGGGCGGCGCCCTGCAGCAGCAGCGCCATCGACGCGTCGAAGCGGCCGCGCAGCGTCAACGACTTGGCCTGCAGGTCCAGCGACTCATACAGCGCCAGTGGCTCGGTCGCCACCCAGGGGCGCAGCGTCTCGAACAGGCGGTCCATGATGTCGTAGCGCGCAAGCGCGTAGGCGGCTGCGTGCGCCAGTTGCCCGATCGCCCGCGTGCGCAGCGGCTCTGGCGGCAGCCGCGTCAGCAGGGTCTGCGCGCCGTCCAGAAAGCGCAGCGCATGCGAGGCCGCGCCCTGCGCCAGCGAGCGCCGCCCGGACGCCACCAGCAGCTCCAGCGCCACCGCCTGCTCGGCCGGATCGGCCAGGCCGTCCAGCGCGGCCAGATAGTGGTTGGCCGGGGCCATGGGGGCGTCGCCCGGCGTGGCGTTGGCCAACAGCGCACGCGCCAGGCCCAGGTGCCAGCGCTGCCGCGCGGGCGGCGTCAAGAGGCCGAGCGCGGCCTCCTGCATGCGGTCGTGCGAGAAGCCGATCGACGCTGCCGGGCCGGCACGGCCGCAGACGATGCCGCGCTGCATCAGTGGCAGCATGTCTTGCTCCACCTGCGCCAGGCTGCTGTGCTGCACGGCGGCCAGCAGCGCGATGTCCACCGCGCCGCCCAGGCAGGCACAGCCGCCCGCCAGGTCCTGCACCTGCACGGGCATGCGATGCAGCTCGGCGATCAGCCCGGCCACCAGGTTGTCGGACTCGGGCAGCGCGGCCAATGCCGTCGCGTCCCACTGCCAGCGCCCGCGCACACGCCGCAGCTGCCCGGCATCGAACAGGCGGCGCACGTACTCCAGCACGAAGAAGGCGTTGCCCTCGGTCTTGCGGTGCAGTTGCGCGGCCAGCCAGGCCAGCTCCTCCTGCCGGCTGTCCAGCACGTCGGCCAGCAGCGCGGCCACGGTGGCCGGGCTCAGCCCGCCCACCTCCAGCTCCACCAGCGCGGTGCCGACCCGGCGCAACTGCGCCAGCATGGCGGCCAGCGGGTGGGCGGCATCGACCTCGTGCTCGCGGTAGGCACCGATCAGCAGCAGCCGGCCCCGGCTGTGGTCCACGGCCATGGATTCCAGCAGCGCCAGCGAGTCGGCATCGGCCCACTGCAGGTCATCGAGGAACAGCACGCAGGGCACGCCGGCGTCCACCACCGTGCTGCACACGGCGGCCAGCACGCGCCGCATGCGGGGCAGCACCGCCGCGTCGTTCACGGGCGCAGACGGCACGCCGCCCTGCGGCCACAGCAGCGGCGCAAAGCCCGGCACGGTGTGCACCAGCAGCGCCGCGTCGCCCTCCAACCGCTGCAGCAGCTGCCGGCGGATCTCGCCCAGCCGCTCGGGCGATTCGGCACGCCAGAATTCGGCAACGTCGGCCAGCGCCTCGGCCAAACCGCTGAAGGGCCGCAGGCGCTGGTACTGCGTGTACTTGCCGCTGGCGATCAGGCCCTGGCGCGCACTGACGAAGGGAAGCAGCGCGTGCACCAGGGCCGATTTGCCGGCGCCCGAATAGCCCCGCACCAGGGCCACCCGACCGTGCGGGCCTTGCGACGCGGCGTCGGCGTCCAGCGCGTGCTGCAGCCGGTCCAGCGCGTGTTCGCGGCCGAACAGCCGCGAGGGCCGCGTCGGCTGGCTGCGGCGGTCGTCGGCGCCGGGCACCAGGCCGTCGGCCCGGCCATCCAGGCAGCGGCGCAGATCCTGCCGCAGGCCGTGGGCCGACTGGTAGCGGTCCTCCGGCTGCTTGGCCAGCAGCTTGGCCACGATGGCCGACAGGCCAGCGGGCAGATCGGGTCGCAGGCTGTCCAGCGGCGCGGGCACCCGCGTCAGCAGCGCATGCAGCAGCGCCAGCGGTTCGGTCTCGGCACACGGGGGCTGCCCGCTCAGCAGCCAGTAGCCGATGGCGCCGAGCGCGTAGTAGTCGGCCCGGTAGTCCACCGCGCGCGCCATGCGGCCAGTCTGCTCCGGCGCGCAGAAGGGGCGGGCCAGGTCCTGCGGCGCGGCCAGGCGCAACTCGGCCTCGATGTGGCGCTGCGCCACGGCCTGGCTGAAGTCCAGCAGTGCGACGCGACCGCTGGCCGGGTCGACCAACAGCTTGGAGGGCGCCAGATGACCATGGAGCACCCCGCGCTCGTGCACCTGCTCCAGGATGTCGAGCAGGCCCATGAGGAACAGGCAGGCCTGCTGCGGCTGCGCGCGCAACAGCAGCACGGCCTGCGTGAGGGCCTGCCCCGGCAGGCGGGACTGCACCAGCAGCTCGCCGGCCTCGTCGGCATGCAGCAGCCGGGCGACGCCCTGCACGCCGTCCAGCAGCTGCAGGATGCGGGCTTCGTTGCGCAGCTCGGCGCTGTGCGCATGGCCGGGTCGGGCGGTCTTGCACACGGCGGGCACGCGTGCGTCGCCCCAAGGCAGTTCGGCGACCACGTGCCGACCGTCCTGGCTGAGCACTGCGAGGGGTTCCGGTATCCGTGCGATTGCCGTCATAGAGCCTGCAGGGAAGCGATGCGGCGCAAGGACGCACCACAGATTTGCACCGTCTTTCAGACCATACCACCGGGCATACACGGCCAGCAACCGGGCGAATGCGCGGCAACGTATCTGAGGATGGCGCGTTGGCGCGCGCCCAGGCGCTGACGCGCCGGCCCGCCTGCCACGCGCTCAAGCGCTCAACGGGCTGCCGGCGCCGCGTCGGCCAGCAGCGTGCAGGCGGTGTCGAAGTCGTAGTTTTCGATGGCCTGCGCCAGCGGACCGCAGGCCTGGCCGAGGGCCGCCTGCAGCAGCGCGCGGTGCTCGGCGAAATAGAGCTGCGCGCTGGCGTCGCTGCCCTCCAGCAGCGTGTGCAGTTGCCGGCACACGGCCTGCACGGTGGCCTGGTCCACCATCACGCCGGGGGGCGCTGCCGCAGGGGCAGCAGGGGCAGCAGGCAGAGCGGCCCGCAGCGCGCGCACCAGCCCACTCAGCAACCGCTCCGCCTCGGCCAGCGCCACATCAGAGGTTTCGCCGCGCTCGATGGCCATCTCGACCCTGCCCGCCTGCGTCTGCAATGCCGTGGCGCCCAGATTGCCAGCCAAGCCGCGCAGCGTGTGTGCCAGGCGCTGGGCCAGGCCCCGGTCATCGGCATGCAGCGCCGTGCGGATCTGTGACGTCACATCGGCCTGCGACGCGCAGAACTTGCGCAGCAGTTCCAGGTACAGCGCGCGGTTGCCCAGCACGCGGCGCAGGCCTTGCTGCACGTCCAGACCCGCCACGTCGGTGGGCAGTTCCTGTGCCGCCGTGGCGGGCGCGGGCGCTGTGTCGGCCGGCTCTGCGTCCGGGCGCACCGGCAGCCCGGGGCGCGGGCGAATCCAGCGCGCCAGCGCCAGCCACAAATGCTCCGGCTCGATCGGCTTTACGACGAAGTCGTTCATGCCGGCGGCCGCGCACAGGTCGCGGTCGGACTGCATGGCGTTGGCCGTCATCGCCAGGATCGGCAGCGCCGCGTGCCGCGCGTCGGCGCGGATGGCGCGGCTGGCGGCCACGCCGTCCATCACCGGCATTTGCATGTCCATCAGCACCACGTCGTAGGGCTGGCCTGCCGCCAGGGCGCGGGCCACCATGTCCACCCCGATGGCGCCGTGCTCGGCCACGTCGACCACGAAGCCGGCCTGCTCCAGCAGCTCGCAGGCGACCTGCTGGTTCAGCGCGTTGTCCTCCACCAGCAGGATGCGTGCGCCGCGCAGCACGGCCAGCGCCGCCAGCCCGTCCTCGCCGGCATCGCGCACCGCGCTCGGGGTGCGGGCGGCATGGCCGAACACGCGCATGATGGTGTCCAGCAGGACCGAGGCGTTGACCGGCTTGGTCAACACCTCGGTGATGCCCAGGTGGCCCGCCTTGCGCGCCAGGTCTTCGCCGCCATAGGCCGTGACCATGATGGCGTGGGGCGGCTGGGGCAGCTCCAGCGCGTGGATGGCGGCGGCCGTCTGCAGCCCGTCCATGCCCGGCATCTGCCAGTCCAGCGACACGATCTCGAACGGCTGGCCGGCGCGCGCGGCATCGCGCAGGGCCTGCAAGGCTTTGGCACCGGAACGCACGTCCAGCACGTCGAAGCCCACAGCCAGCAGCATCTGCGCCAGCACATGGGCTGCGTTGTCGTTGTCGTCGACCACCAGCACGCGGCGCCCGCGCAGGTCGATGCTGGGCAGCAGCCGGCGCGGCTGGTGCGCGCGCACGCCCACCTGCGCGGTGAACCAGAAGGTCGAGCCGGTGCCCGGCGTGCTGTCCACCCCCACATGGCCGCCCATCAGCTCGGCCAGCCGCTTGCTGATGGCCAGGCCCAGCCCGGTGCCGCCGTAGTGGCGCGTGGTGGAGGTGTCGGCCTGCTCGAAGCTCTGGAACAGCCGGCCGATCTGCTCGGGCGACAGGCCAATGCCGGTGTCGCGCACTTCGAAGCGCAGCACCGCCTGCGCGCCGGTTTGCTCGAGCACGCGCACGGCGATGCCGACCTCGCCGCGCTCGGTGAACTTCACCGCGTTGTTGGCGTAGTTGATCAGGACCTGGCTGAGCCGCAGCGCATCGCCGGTCAGGCTGCAGGGCACCTCGGCCGGCAGGTCGCAGATCAGCTCCAGGCCCTTGGCGTAAGTCTTGGCGGCCAGCAGGCTGGTGACGCTGTCCAGCAGTTCATCGAGCTCGAACGGCGCCTGCTCGATGCGCATCTTGCCGGCCTCGACCTTGGAGAAGTCCAGGATGTCGTTCAGGATGCCCAGCAGGTGCCGGCCGGACTGCTGGATCTTCTGCACGTAGTCGCGCTGGCGCGGGTTCAGCTCGGTCGTAAGCGCCAGGTGCGACAGGCCAATCACCGCGTTCATCGGGGTGCGGATCTCATGGCTCATATTGGCCAGGAAGGCGCTCTTGGCCGCGTTGGCGGCGTCGGCCTCGTCCTTGGCCTGGCGCAGCTCGGCCTCGGTGGCGCGCAGCGCCGTCACGTCCAGCGACATGCCGCACACGGCCGTGACGGCGCCGGTTTCGTCGCGCAGGCCGAACTTGTGGATGAAGTAGTGGCGCGAGCCCGTGGGCGTGAGCAGCTCCAGCGGATAGGGGGGCACGGTCTCTCCGGCAAACAGGCGCTGGTCCGCGTCGTCGGCCGCGATGCCGGCGTCGCGCGTCTGCAAGACATCGCGCAGCCGGCGGCCCACCACGGACGCATCTGGCGGCAATCCCAACGAGACGGCGTAGGGGCGGTTGTGCAGCACGCACACGCCAGCGGGGTCTTTCACAAAGATCGGCACCGGTGCGTTGTCCAGGATGGCCTGCAGCGTCGCCTGGCTGCGGTGCAGTTCGCGCGTGCGCGTGTCCACCATGGATTCGAGCTGCGTGTAGAGCTGGGCGTTGTCGTAGGCGGCGGCGAACTGCGCGCACATCAGGTGCAGCGTGGCCAGCTGCGCCTCGTGCAGGGTGGTCGCGGTGTCGCGGTTCTCCAGGTACAGCAGGCCCACCGGCTCGCCGCGCAGCACGATGGGCAGGGCCGCGAGCGATCGTGCGCCACTGCCCAGCAGGTCGGGGTCTTGCGAGAACCTCGGGTTCTGGCGCGTGTCGTCGAGCAGCAGGGACTTGCCGCTCTGCGTGACGTAGTGCTGCACGGCCGCCGGGATGCGCAGCAGGAATTGCTGGGCGGGCCTGGCGCTCTTGCCGTCGGCGATGCGCTGGCCCTGCGGGTCGAACTCGGCACGCTGCAACCATTGCTCGCCCTCGCGCCAGCACAACACGCCGTACTCGGCGGCCGCATATTGCCGCACCAGGTTGAACAGCACGCCGGCCAGGGTGGCCGGGTCACGCTCGGAAATGAGCGCCTGCCCGGCGCTGGTGACGGCTTGCGTGTCGATGCCGCGGGCGTCCGCGCCGCCATCCGCGCCCTCTGACGCGCGCGCAGCGTCGGCGCGCAGGATGGGCAGCAACGCCTGCGCCTGCGGGCGGTGCTGCAGCCCGCGCAGCCGTGCGGCCTGACCGGGCGCACCCCATTGCGCATACGCCTGCACGGCCTGGGCCAGGTACCAGTCGGCTGCCCGCATGATCTTGCGCGCACGGTAGAAGGCGTGGGCCAGCTCGCAGGCCATCGCAAAGTGCCAGGGCCGGTGCGCGCTGGCGTCGATGGCGGTGTCGAAGCCGTGTGCGGCCGGCTCGAAGTCCTGCCGCACCCAGGCCTGCATGGCGCCCACCAGCAAGGCCATGTGGGTGAAATTGGCCGGCGCATCGGCGGCGCGCTCCTCCAGCCAGCGCGCCAGCGCGTCGATTTCGGCGCTGTGCGCCGTGTGCTCGGCCGCATCGCTTTGGAGCACGGCCTGGCACAGCGCCAGCGCACGCAGCCACTGGCGCAGCGCGAAGGTGTAGGAGTTGGGCAGCATCCGCGTCTGCAGTGCCTGGTCGCTCTCCAGCAAAGCCTGCGGCCAGTTGCCGGCCAGCGCCGGGGCCACGATGCGGTAGGCCGCATGGAGCGGGCGCGCATAGGCGCTGGCCGCGATGCGTTCGCGCAGCTGCGGGTCGGCGCTGGTGTCGCCGGGCGCGGCGTTATCGCGCGCGACACGCGTGAGCCACTGGAACAGGCCGAAGCAGCCCAGGGTGCCGCTGTTGCGCGTGCGGCGCGACAACGCGAAGGCCCGCTCCAACACCGGCTCCATGCGCTGCAGATGCTGCGCGGTGTCGAACACGGTCTGCAGTTCCCACGCCAGGTTGTCGGCCGGTGTGTCGGTATCGCCCAGGTCACTGGCCAGGTGCTCCATGTGGCGGTGGTGCGCGAAGCGTGCCTCCAGCGGCTCGCAGAAGGTGGCCACGATGTTGGCCCAGCGGTACAGGGCGCGGCTGGTGTCGCGCGCGTTGGCCAGGCCGGGCAACAGGCGCAGCCCGATGCGACCGAGCCGGCAGCCCAGCGCATGGTCGTTGCGGAAGGTGGCCAGCGGTGTGAGCGCGCCGGTGAGCGCCTCGGGCAGCGCGCTGAAGCTGCCCTCCTCCCAGCCCAGGCGGATCATCCGCAGGTTGCACCAGGAGCCCACCTCGGGTCCATCCTGCATCGGATTGGCCTGGGCCACCATGACCAGGGCAACGGCGGCCTTGCGCGTGGCGTCCCGCAGCGGCTGCAGGCATTCGAACAAGGCATCGCCTCGTTCGCGCATGCGCTGCGCCAGCAGGTCCAGCTCATGGTCCATGGCGGCCCGCCATTGGCCGGGCGCGGGCAATGGCAAGCCCAGCCGCGCCGCGCCATCGAGCGCCATGCGGGCCGATGCGTCATTGAACCCGCGCAGCTTGAGCGACCGGGCCTGCAGCGACACGGCCCCCTGCGTAGCCAGGGGCGCCGCCTGCAAGGCGGGCTGCAGCTCGGCGAACAGCGCATCCATCTCTTCGAAGCGCGAGTGCGTGAACAAGGCGGCGTGCAACAGCAGCGCGATGTCGCGCGTGCGCTCTGCGTCCGCAGGCAGCCGGGGCTCCAGTGCCCGGGCGCCTTGCAGGAAGCGCAAGGCGTGTGCACTCGCACCCTGTGCCATCGAGCGGCGGGCGGCATCCACGAGCAGTGCCAGCGCAGCGGCGCGTTCGTCCGCGTCGTCCAGGATGTCCAGCGCCTGCAGGTAGTGCGTCGACGCCGTGATGGTGCTGTCTTGCGCCGGGCGCCGGGCCATCACGCGTGCCAGGCCCAGGTGCCAGCGCGCCCGGGCCGGTGCGTCGAGCAGCGCCAGTGCGGCTTCCTGCATGCGGTCATGGCAAAAGCGCAGCTGGCCGGGCATGCCGGTGGGCAGCTCGTCCGGCGACACGGCTCCCACCGCCAGGGTGCTGGACAGGATGCCACGCTGCAGCAGCGGCAGCATCTGTTGCTCCAGCACACCGGCAGAGTGCCGGCGCACGGCGGCCAGCACCTCGATGTCGATGGCGCCGCCCATGCAGGCACAGCCGCAGGCCAGGTCCTGCACCTCCTCGGGCATGCGGTGCAGTTCGGCGATCAGTCCGGCGACCAGGTTATCCGAGCTGGTCAGCGCAGCCAGCGCCTGCGCGTCCCAGCGCCAACGGCCCTGTGTGCGCTGCAGCTGGTGCGCGTCGAACAGCCGGCGCACGTACTCGAGCACGAAGAAAGCGTTGCCGGCCGTCTTCGTGTGCAAGGCTTCGGCCAGCGGCGCCAGCTCGGCTGGCGCGGCGTCCAGCACGTCCGCCAGCAAGGCGGTGACGGTGGCCGGGTCGAGGCCGCCGACGCGCAGGTCCAGCACCCCGGTGCCGGCCTCGCGCAGGTGTTCCAGCATGCCGCTGAGCGGGTGTGCCGCATCGACTTCGTGGTCGCGGTAGGCGCCGATCAGCAGCAGCGTGCCGCGGCTGTGGTCCAGGCCCAGCGCGGCCAGCACGGCCAGCGAGTCGGCGTCGGCCCACTGCAGGTCGTCGATGAACAGCACGCAGGGCGTTCCCGCGTCACGCAGCGTCTCGCACAGCGCGGCCACGGCCTGGCGCATGCACACCCGCAACGGGGCCTCGGCCACCGTTTCGGCGGGCGGCTCGGCCTGCGGCCACAGCAGCTGCGCGAAGCTGGGCACGGTGCGTGCCAGCAGGTTCGCGTTGCTGCCCAGGCGCTGCAGCAGGCGCGCGCGGATCTCCTGCAGCCGCTCGGGCGGCTCGGCGCGCCAGAACTCGGCCACCTCGGTCATCGCCTCGGCCAGGCCGCTGAAGGGTTTGAGACGCGTGAACTGGGTGTACTTGCCGGCGGCGACCAGCCCACGGCGCACGCTGACGAAGGGCACCAGGGCCTGCACCAGGGCGGACTTGCCGGCCCCGGAATAGCCGCGCACCAGCGCGATGCGGCAGGCGCCGCCGCCCGGACCGAGCGCGGCCTGCAGGCTGTGCAGTGCCTCCTCGCGGCCGAACAGGCGCGACGGCCGGGTCGGCTGGATGCGGTGGTCGTGCGCGCCGGGGCAAAAGTCCGGCGCCGCGCCGTCAAGGCACTTCTGCAGGTCCTGGCGCAGGCCGTGGGCGGACTGGAAGCGCGCCTCCGGGTTCTTGGCCAGCAGCTTGTCCAGAACGCTGGACAGCGCTGCGGACACGCCCGCGTTGACCGACCGGGCCGCTGCTGGCGGCCGCGTCAGCAGGGCGTGCAACAGGGCCAGCGGCGCACTCTCGGTGAAGGGCGGCTGGCCCGTCAGCAACCAGTAGCCGACGGCGCCCAAGGCGTAGTAGTCGGCCCGGTAGTCGACCGAGCGCGCCATGCGCCCGGTCTGCTCCGGTGCGCTGTAGGCCAGGGCCAGGTGCTGGCGGCCGACGTGGCGCAACTCGGCCTCGATGTGCTGCTGCGCCACGGCCTGGCTGAAGTCCACCAGGCCCGCGCCGTGCCCGTCCGCCAGCACTAGCAGCTTGGTCGGCGAGATGTTGCCGTGCAGCACCCCGCGCAGGTGCACCTGCTCCAGCACGTCCAGCAGCGAGAGCATCCAGCGCAGCACGGCGGGAGCATCGTTGCGCAGGCCGGCGGCCACCTGCAGCAGCCGGCTGCCGCTCAGGCGCGACTGCACCAGCCATTCGCCGGCCTCGTCCGCCTCCAGCAACTGCGGAACGCCCACGATGCCCTGCAACAGGGCCAGAATGCGTGCCTCGTTGCGCAGGCTGGCCTGGAGCAAGTGTCCGGAAAGGCTGGACTTGCGCACCGCAGGCAGCTGCGCCGGGCCCCACTCCAGTTCGGTGACGACGTGCCGGCCGTCCTGGCTCAGGACGGCAGGGAAATCAGGTACCCGTGCGGTTGCTGTCATGGAGCCTGCAGGGAAACGATGTGGCGCACGATGCGCTGCAGATCTGCACCATGTTTCAAACCATACCACCCGCCGCACTTGACCGACAACCGATCAGATGGGTGGACGGGCCGCCGGTCCGTTAGGTCGGCCCGGACCCCGGGGCGGCGCTGTCCAGCAGCGTGCAGGCGGTGTCGAAGTCGTAGTCGTCGATGGCTTGCGCCAGCGCACCGCAGGCCTGGCCGAGCGCCGTCTGCAGCAGCGCGCGGTGCTCGGCGAAATAGAGCTGCGCGCTGGCGTCGCTGCCCTCCAGCAGCGTGTGCAGTTGCCGGCACACGGCCTGCACGGTGGCTCGGTCCACCATCACGCTGAGGGGCGCTGCCACAGGGGCGGGAGGCAGAGCGGCCCGCAGCGCGCGCACCAGATCCGTCAGCATCAGCTCTGCCGTGGCCAGAGGCGCATCGAGGGCCTCGCCGTGCTCGATCGCCATCTCGACCCTGCCTGCTTGTGTCTGCAACGCCGTGGCGCCCAGGTTGCCGGCCAATCCACGCAGCGTGTGCGCCAGGCGCCGGGCCAGGCCCCGATCGCCGGCCTGCAGCGCACTGCGGATCTCTGTGGGTACGCCAGCCTGGGACACGCAGAACTTGCGCAGCAGCTCTTGGTACAGCGTGCGGTTGCCCAGCACGCGGCGCAGGCCCTGCTGCACGTCCAGGCCCGGCACGTCGGCGGGCAGTTCGGACGCCTGCGCGGCGGGTGCGGCTGGCGCATCGGCGGGCTCGGCATCCCACTGCACCGGCAACCCGGGGCGCGGGCGGATCCAGCGCGCCAGCGCCAGCCATAGCTGCTCGGGCTCGATGGGCTTCATGACGAAGTCGTTCATGCCGGCGGCCGCGCACAGTTCGCGGTCCGACTGCATGGCGTTGGCCGTCATCGCCAGGATGGGCATCGCGTCATGGGCGCGGTTCTGGCGGATGGCGCGGCTGGCGCTCACGCCGTCCATCACCGGCATCTGCATGTCCATCAGCACCATGTCGTACGGCGACCCTTCGGTCTGGGCCCGGGCCACCTTGTCCATGCCGATGGCGCCGTGGTCGGCCACGTCCACCGCGAAACCAGCCTGCTGCAGCAGCTCGCAGGCCACCTGCTGGTTCAGCTCGTTGTCTTCCACCAGCAGGATGCGCGCGCCGCGCAAGCCGGCCAACGCCGCCAACGCGACTTCGCCCTCGTCCGGCACGACCCGCTGCAACTTGGTGGCGTGGCCGAAGACGCGCATCAAGGTGTCCAGCAGCACCGAGGCGCTGACGGGCTTGGCCAGCACTTCGGTGATGCCCACCTGCGCAGCCTTGCGCGCCAGGTCTTCGCCGCCGTAGCCGCTGACCATCACGAGACGCGGCGGTGGCGCGAGCCCCAGCGCCTGGATCTGCACGGCCGTCTGCAGCCCGTCCATGCCCGGCATCTGCCAGTCCAGCGTCACCAGCTCGAACGGCCGGCCCGCCCGCGCTGCGTCGCGCACCGCCCGCACGGCGTCCAGCCCCCCATGCACGGTCTCGACCTCGAAGCCGTCGAACTGCAGCATCTGCGTGAGCACATGGGCCGCGTTGTCGTGGTCGTCCACCACCAGCACACGGCGGCCGCGCAGGTCGACCGGGGGCAACTGCGCGCGTGATTGCTGTTCGCGCACGCCAAGCCGCGCCGTGAACCAGAAGGTCGAGCCCGCGCCCGGCGTGCTGTGCACGCCCACTTCGCCGCCCATCAGCTCGGCCAGCCGCTTGCTGATGGCCAGGCCCAGGCCGGTGCCGCCGTACTGGCGCGTGGTGGAGGTGTCGGCCTGCTCGAAGCTCTGGAACAGCCGGCCGATCTGCTCGGGCGTGAGGCCGATGCCGGTGTCGCGCACCTCGAAGCGCAGGAACGCCTCGTGGTCGGTCCGCTCGAGCATGCGCACGGCAATGTCGACCTCGCCGTGCGACGTGAACTTCACGGCGTTGTTGGCGTAGTTGATGAGGATCTGGCTCAGCCGCAGCGCATCGCCCACCAGGCTTTGCGGCACGTCGGCCGCCGGGTCGCAGACCAGTTCGAGGTTCTTGGCCTGGGTCTTGGCGGAGATCAGGCTGGTCACGCTGTCCAGCAGCTCGTCCAGCTCGAACGGAGCCTGCTCGATGCTCATCTTGCCGGCCTCGACCTTGGAGAAGTCCAGGATGTCGTTCAGGATGCCCAGCAGGTGCTGGCCGGACTGCTGGATCTTCTGCACGTAGTCGCGCTGTCGCGCGTTCAACTCGGTTCTGAGCGCCAGGTGCGACATGCCGATCACCGCATTCATGGGCGTGCGGATCTCATGGCTCATGTTGGCCAGGAACGCGCTCTTGGCCGCGTTGGCTGCGTCGGCCGCCTCCTTGGCCTGGCGCAGCTGGGCCTCGGTGTTGCGCAGCGCCGTCACGTCCAGCGAGATGCCGCACACCGCGACGACCTCACTGCCGTTGCCGCGCAGCCCGAACTTGTGGACCAGGTAGTTGCGCCGTCCCGCAGGGGTCAAGAGTTCCAGCGAATAGGCCGGCACCGGCTTGCCTTCGAACGCGAGTGCGTCCGCCTGCGCCACCACCGGGCTCACGTCGGCAAGCGAGACGAAGTTGGCCAGGCGCTGCTCCACGAGAGAGGTGCCTGGCGGCAGGCCCAGCGATTCGATGTAGGGCGCGTTGTGCAGCAGGCAGCGCCCCTCTCGGTTCTTCACGAAGATGGGCACGGGCGAGTTGTCGATCAGGGCGCTCAAGGTGGCCTGGCTGCGTTCCAGCTCTTCGGTGCGGGCCGACACCATGGCTTCCAGGTGGCTGTAGAGCTGGGCGTTGTCGTAGGCGGCGGCAAACTGCGCGCACATCAGGCGCAGGGTTTCCAGGTGGTCCTCGTGCAGCGCGGTGGCGGTGTCGCGGTTCTCCAGATAGAGCAGGCCCACGGTCTGCCCGTGCAACACGATGGGCAACGCGGCCAGCGACTTGACGCCGTTGCCCTGGATGTCCGGGTCCTGCGAGAAGCGCAGGTGCTGGCGCACGTCGTGCAGCAGCAGCGCCTGGCCGCTTTGCGTGAGGTAGTGCTGCACCGGCAACGGGATGTGCAGCGTGAAGGCCTGCTCGGCAGTCGCGCCCCGGCCGCCGGCGATGCGCTGGCCCTGCGGATCGAACTCGGCGCGCTGCAGCCACTGCTCGCCCTCGCGCCAGCACAGCACGCCGTATTCGGCCGCCGCGTACTGGCGCACCAGGTTGAACAGCACGCCGAGCAAGGTGGCGGGGTCGCGCTCGGAGATCAGCGCCTGCCCGGCGCTGGTGACGGCCTGGGCGTCGATGCGCTGGGCGCCCTCGGCCGCACGCGCGGCGTCGTCGTGGAACACCGGCAGCAACACCTGCGATCCAGGCCGGCGCCCCAGGCCGCGCAGCCGCGCCGCCTGACCGACCGCGCCCCATTGCTCGAAGGCGTGCAGTGCCTGCGCGAGGTAGATATCGGCCGCGCGCGTGGGCTGCGCGGCACGGTAGAACTGCGCGGCCAGTTCGCACGCCACCGCGTGGTGCCAGGGCCGGTGCGGTGCGGCGTCGATGGCGGCTTCGAACTGGCGCACGGCCTGCGCGATGTCCTGCGCCACCCAGGCGCGCATGGCGTGCACCAGCAGCGCCATGTGCGCGAAGTTGGCCGGGGCCTCGGCGGCGCGCTCGTCCAGCCACTGCGCCACAGCAGCGATCTCGGCCTGCGTGGCATCACGCTCCACGGCATCGCCGCGCAGCAGGGCCTGGCACAGCGCCAGCGCCCTCAACCAATGGCGCAGCGCGAAGAAATAGGTGTTGGGCAGCATGCGCACCTGCAGCGCCTGCTGGCCTTGCACGAGTGCCTGCGGCCAGTCGCCGCGCAGCGCTGCGGCGACGATGGAATAGACCGCCAGCTGCTGCCGTGCGAAGGTGCTGACGGCGATGCGTTCGCGCATCTCGGGGTTGGCCCCGGCCTCGTCCAGTGCCGGGGCCTGGCCCCGGGCGTACAGCATCAGCCACTGGAACACGGTGAAGCTGCCCAGCGTCATGGCATTGCGCGTGCGGCGCGACAGCGCAAAGGCGCGCTCGACCACGGGCTCCATCCGCTGCAGATGGGGCGCGGTCTCGAACAGGGCGGCCAGCTCCCAGACCAGGTTTTCCGCCGGGGTGTCGGTGTCGCCCAGGTTGTTGGCCAGGTGCTCCATGCGCCGGAAGTGGCCGAAGCGCGTCTCCAGCGGTTCGCAGAACGTGGCCACGATATTGGCCCAGCGCGACAGGGTGCGGCTGGTGTCGCGCTCGTCGGACACGTCGGGCATCAGCGCCAGGGCGACACGGCCCAGGCGGCAGCCCAGCGCGTAGTCGTTGCGCAGCGTGGCCAGCGGCGTGAACGCGCCCGTCAGCGCATTGGGCAGCCCGACGAAGCGGCCCTGCTCCCACCCCAGGCGGATCAGGCGCAGGTTGCACCACGAGCCGGTTTGGTGCCGGTCGGTCATGGGGTTCATCTGCGCCACGTTGAGCAGCTTCGCCGCCGCCAGCAGGCGCGCATCTGCCAGCGCCGGCAGGCCCTCGAACAGCGCATCGCCCTGGGCCTGCATGCGCGCGGTCAGGAGGTCCAGCTCACCGTCCATGGCCGCGGCCCAGTCGTCGGGCCCGGGCGAGGTCAGGCCGAGCAGGTTGGCGCCGTCCAGCGCCAGGCGGATGGACTCGGCATTGCGCCCGCGCAGAAACAGGGCGCGCGCCTGCAGCGCCACGGCATCGTGCAGGGCCAGTGGGTCGGTCTGCATGTCGGACTGCAGCGAGGCGAACAGTTCGTCCATCTCCTCGAAGCGTGAGTGTGTGAACAGGGCCGCGTGCAGCAGCAGTGCGATCTCGCGCGTGCGCAGCGCATCGGGGGGCAGCCGCGGCGCCAGCAGGCGCGCGCCCTGCAGAAAGCGCAGCGCGTGCGCGGTGGCGCCTTGCTCCATCGAGCGACGTGCCGCCTGCACCAGCAGCGCCAGCACCGCCGCTTGCTCGCCGGGGTCCTCCAGGCCTTCGATCGCCTCCAGGTAGTGCACGGCGGCGGCGATCAGCGCGTCCTGCCCGCCTGCCCGCGCATGGCGTGTGGCCAGCACGCGCGCCAGGCCCAGGTGCCAGCGCTCGCGCGCCGGCGCATCCAGCAGCGCCAGCGCCGCCTCCTGCATGCGGTCGTGGCAAAACCGCAGCTGGCCCGGCATGCCGGTGCGCAGCTCGTCGCGCGAGACGGCCCCCACCGCCAGCGTGCTGGACACGATGGCGCGGCGCAGCAGCGGCAGCATCTGCTGCTCCAGCACCGCCGCCGACACCTGGCGCACTGCGGCCAGCGCGTCGATGTCGATGGCCCCGCCCAGGCAGGCGCAGCCGCCCGCCAGGTCCTGCACCTCCACAGGCATGCGGTGCAGCTCGGCGATCAGCCCGGCCACCAGGTTGTCCGAATTGGGCAGTGCGGCCACGGCCTGTGCGTCCCACTGCCAGCGGCCCTGCACGCGTTGCAGGGCGCGCGCATCGAACAGCCGGCGCACGTACTCCAGCACGAAGAAGGCGTTGCCTGCGGTCTTGGCGTGCAACTCTGCGGCCAAATCCTGCAGCTCGTCGGGCGCGGCGTCCAGCACGTCGGCCAGCAGTGCGCGCACGTGGGCCGGCTCCAGCCCGCCGATGCGCAGCTCCAGCAGCGTGGTGCCGGCCTCGCGCAGATGCCCCAGCATGCGGCTGAGCGGGTGCGCGGCATCGACCTCGTGGTCGCGGTAGGCGCCGATCAAGAGCAGCGTGCCGCGGCTGTGCTCCAGCCCCATGGATTCGAGCACGGCCAGCGAGTCGGCATCGGCCCACTGCAGGTCGTCGATGAACAGCACGCACGGGGTGCCGGCGTCGCGCAACGTGTCGCACAGCGCGCCCAGCGCCTGGCGCATGCGTGCCAGCAATGGCGCGTCCACTTCGGGCGCACTGGGCGGCGGCGCCTGCGGCCACAGCAGTTGCCCGAAGCTGGGCACGATGCGCGCCAGCAGCGCGGCATTGCTGTCCAGCCGCTGCAGCAGCCGCGTGCGGATCTGCGCCAGCCGTTCGGGCGACTCGGCGCGCCAGAACTCGGCCACCTCGGTCAGCGCCTCTGCCAGGCCGCTGAAGGGCTTGAGCCTGCGGAACTGCGTGTACTTGCCGGCCGCGACCAGGCCGCGGCCCATGCTGACGAAGGGCACCAGCGCCTGCACCAGGGCCGACTTGCCGGCGCCCGAATAGCCGCGCACCAGGGCGACACGGCAGCCTGTGTGCGCCGGGTTCAGGGCGGACTGCAAGGTCGCCAGCGCCTCTTCGCGCCCGAACAGGCGCGAGGGCCGCGTGGGCTGGATGCGGTGGTCGTCGGCGCCGGGCGCAAAGTCCGCCGCAGGTTCGTCCACGCAGCGCTGCAGGTCCAGACGCAGACCATGGGCGGATTGGTAGCGCTCCTCGGGGTTCTTGGCCAGCAGTTTGGCCAGCAGCGCGCTGACGGCCAGCGCCACGGCGGCGTTCAGCGTGCGGGCGGGCACGGGTGGGCGCGTGAGCAAGGCGTGCAGCAGCGCCAGGGGCTCCGTCTCGGTCAGCGGCGGCTGGCCGCTCAGCAGCCAGTAGCCCACCGCGCCGAGCGCGTAGTAGTCGGCCCGGTAGTCCACCGAGCGGGCCATGCGGCCGGTCTGCTCGGGCGCGCTGAAGGGCAGCGTCAGGTGCTGGCCGCCCAGGTGGCGCAGTTCGGCTTCGATGTGGTGCTGCGCCACGGCCTGGCTGAAATCCACCAGGCCGGCGGCGTCGCCAGGCAGCACACGCAGCTTGGCCGGCGAGATGTTGCCGTGCAGCACGCCGCGCGCGTGCACCTGCTCCAGGATGTCCAGCAACGACAGCAGCCAGCGCAGCGCGGTGGGCACGTCTTCACGCAGCTGCGCGGCGGCCTGGGGCAGCGGCGTGCCGCCCAGTCGGCTGAGCACTAGCCAGTCGCCCGCCTCGTCGGCCTCCAGCAGCTGCGAGATGCCCTGGATGCCTTGCAGCAGGCCCAGGATGCGCGCCTCGTTGCGCATGCCCACTCCGCGCGCACGCCCCGCGCGCACGGACTTGCGCACTGCTGGCTGCGCAAGGTCACCCCAGGTCGTTTCGGTAATGAGGTGTCGCCCGTCCGCGCTGAGTGCGGCCGATGGCTCCGACGGTGCTGCAGCCGACATGGAAGATGCGGGAAAGCCCTGACCAAACGATGACGAAAGCCGTGCATGCGCGCAGCACAGCAACGCAGATTTGCGCACTCAACACACCATACCATCGGGTATATAGGATTGATGAACGTTACAAATGTGCCGTTTTGTCACGTAGAAAATCCATGCAAAAACGCAGATCGCAAATGCGTGACAAAAGTCACAACCGCACGCGGTACGTAGGGTGAGTACGGGCGAATCGCATACAGGTTCTGGCTGAAGGCGCCTTCGACCTGCCACTTGGGCAGCACCTGTTGCAGCTGGCCCGTCTTCAAGGCGGCCTGGGCGCTGAAATCGGGCACCAGCGCGATGCCCAGGCCGGCCAGCGCGGCGTCGCGCAGCGCCTCGCTGTTGTTGGCGGCGAACGGGCCGGTCACCGGCACCACGACGCGCGCATCGCCCTGGCGCAGTGTCCAGCCCGGGGTGTCGCTGGGGCGTGGGTAGTGCAGGCAGTCGTGCGCGCGCAGGTCGTCCGGCGTGGCCGGGTGACCCTTGCGCCGCAGGTAGGCACGGCTGGCCACCAGCACCGACTGCGTGGTCGCCAGCAGCCAGGCCACATGGGTCTCGGGCGGCGCGGCCGTGTGGCGCACGGCCAGATCGAAGCCTTCCATGGCCAACGTGCGCAGGCTGTCGGACATGTCCAGCTCCAGCCGCACCTGCGGGTGGGCGCGCAGGAACTCGGGCAGGCACGGCACCAGTTGCTGGCGCGCGAAGGCCACGGGCGCCGTCACGCGCAACAGGCCGTGCGGCGCGGCGGCCAGATCGCGCACGGTGGCAAAGCTCTGCTGGATCTGCTCGAACGCGCCGCGCGTGCCGTCCACCAGCCGCTGGCCAGCCTCGGTCAGCCGCACGCTGCGCGTGGTGCGCTGCACCAGCGGCACGCCGGCGGCGCGTTCGAGCTCGGTGATGCGCTGGCTCATGGCGGCCTTGCTGATGGCCAGGCGCGCGGCGGCCGCCGTGAAGCTGCCGTGTTCGCCGAGCACGGCCAGGCTGTGCAGATGCGGCCATAGCGCATCGATCTTGTCGGGGTTCATGGCCTGCATTGTTCAGCAAACTGAACAATCAATTCAGGCAGGCGGCCTGTACAAGCGCTGGCCGGCTTCCTAGACTGCCGCCTCCAGCCACCACACGCAAGCGAGACACACCATGAAGCGCGATCTGCCCGCCACCCCCGCCTACACCGACAGCGCCGAAGTCGCCCACTTCATCGGCGGCCAACCCACCGCCGGCCAGGGCACGCGCACGCAGCCCGTGTTCAACCCCGCGCTGGGCACCGAAGCGCGCCAGTTGCGCCTGGCCGCGCGTGAAGACGTCGACGCCGCCGTGGCCGCCGCGCAGGCCGCGTTCCCGGCCTGGGCCGACACACCGCCGATCCGCCGCGCGCGCGTGCTGAACAAGTTCCTCGAACTCGTGAACCTGCACAAGGACGCGCTGGCCGCCATCATCACGGCCGAGCACGGCAAGGTGTTCACCGACGCGCAGGGCGAGGTCTCGCGCGGCATCGACATCATCGAATTTGCGTGCGGCGTGCCGCAGCTGCTCAAGGGCGATTTCACCGACCAGGTTTCCACCGGCATCGACAACTGGACGCTGCGCCAGCCGCTCGGCGTGGTGGCCGGCATCACGCCGTTCAACTTCCCGGTGATGGTGCCGATGTGGATGTTCCCGGTGGCGATTGCGGCCGGCAACTGCTTCATCCTGAAGCCCAGCGAGCGTGACCCTTCGGCTTCGCTGTTCATCGCCAAACTGCTGCAGCAGGCCGGCCTGCCGGACGGCGTCTTCAACGTGGTGCAAGGCGACAAGCTCGCCGTCGATGCGCTGCTGGAGCACCCCAACGTGAAGGCGATCAGCTTCGTCGGCTCCACGCCGATCGCGCAGTACATCTACGAGACCGGCGCCCGCCACGGCAAGCGCGTGCAGGCCCTGGGCGGCGCCAAGAACCACATGGTGGTGATGCCCGACGCCGACATTGAACAGACCGTGGACGCGCTGATCGGCGCCGGCTACGGCTCGGCCGGCGAGCGCTGCATGGCCATCTCGGTCGCGGTGCTGGTGGGCGATGCGGCCGACAAGGTGATGCCGCTGCTGGCCGAGCGCGCGAAGAAGCTGGTCATCAAGAACGGCATGGAGCTGGACGCCGAGATGGGCCCCATCGTGACGAAGCAGGCGCTGGAGCGCATCGAGGGCTACATCGACATCGGCGTCAAGGAAGGCGCCGAGCTGGTCGTCGACGGGCGCGGCCACAAGGTGGCGGGCCACGAGCAGGGTTTCTTCACCGGCGGCACCTTGTTCGACAAGGTCACGCCCGAGATGCGCATCTACAAGGAAGAGATCTTCGGCCCGGTGCTGGCCTGCGTGCGCGTGCCCGATTTGGGCACCGCCGTCGACCTGATCAACGCGCACGAGTTCGGCAACGGCGTGGCCTGCTTCACGCGCGACGGCAACGTGGCGCGCGAGTTCGCGCGACGCATCCAGGTGGGCATGGTGGGCATCAACGTGCCGATCCCGGTGCCCATGGCCTGGCATGGTTTCGGCGGCTGGAAGAAGAGCCTGTTCGGCGACATGCACGCCTATGGCGAAGAGGGCGTGCGCTTCTATACGAAGCAGAAGTCCATCATGCAGCGCTGGCCGGAGAGCACGCCCAAGGGGGCGGAGTTCGTGATGCCTACGGCGAAGTAGGGGCTGTTGCCCCCGCGTCTTGCGGGCAGAGCGCGCGTCATGGTCGAGACTGTGCCGCGTGCTTGATCCGCAGTACCTGCACCACGTCTTGGCCGGCGATCGGAACAATCCGGTAATAGGCCAGGTAGTTCTCGTGCAGCACCAGGATTCGAACCCCTTCGGGCACGCCAGGCCCCAGCAGCCTGCCCATTTCGGGGTGCTCCGAAAGCACCTTCACCCTGCGGCGCAGCTCTGCGCCGAAGCTTGAGGCACGGGCCCGGTCGTCCCGCGCGATGAATCGCCGGATTGCGCTCAAGTCCTCACGGGCCAGAGGCCGCCAATCGATGCGCACCAGCCCCGCCTGTCAAGAGGCAGCGCCCGGCCGCTCGGGCACCAGCGCAACCTCGACCGGCCCATCGTCGAACTGGGCGAGCACCTCATCCGTGGTCAGGCTCGGCCGCGGGTCATCGATCGCGGCTTGCAACTCGCTCGCCAGCCACTTCTGGTGTGCCGCTGCCTGGTGTGCGTCGCGCATTGCACTCGCCCGGCTATCGCGCCTCTGGGTCACTTCCTTCTGGCCAGGATCCCACCGCGAAAAATCCATCTTGGCAGTGCCAATGCCGATGTCCTTGAGCACCTGCATGGCCGAGGTTGGCGTGCCAAAGCGCCTGGGCTCAGTGCTGCGTGCCTTGGTCAGCACCACGGCATCCCGACTGCCCCGGGTGCCGATCTCCATGTAAAAGCCGCTGCCTTGGGCGGTGAGGGTCACGCCTGTGACACCGCCGGCACGCACCGCTGCTTTGAATTGGTCGAGGGTCAGACTTTGCATGGGAGCTCCAATCTGGAAATCATTGTGCAGGAGCTATGGGAATCGTGCAAATGACATTCCACAGTTCTGCGTGCGGCGCGCAGATCACAACCCATGGGTCGGCCCTATCATCCCCACCAAGTCAAGGCCAGGTCCCACGCCGTGACCCGCCTTGTCCAGCGCCGTGTTGACCAGCCCATGCACCAACAGAACCTCGCCGATTTCATCTGGAACGTGGCCGACACCTTGCGCGGCCCTTTCAGGCCCTCGCTGTACGGCCGCATCATCCTGCCCTTCACCGTGCTGCGCCGGCTGGAATGCGTGCTGGAGTCCACGCGCGAGGCCGTGCGGCAGCAGCACGCTGCGCTGAAGGGCACCAAGGTCGATCTGGACCTGGTGCTGCCCCAGGTGGCGGGCGCGCAGTTCTACAACCTCTCGCATTTCGACCTGGCCACGGTGGGCTCCACCAGCACCCGCGCCAACCTGGAGGACTACCTTGCGAAGTTCTCGGCCAACGCGCGCCAGGTGTTCGACCATTTCGGCTTTGGCAACTGGCTGGTGAAGCTGGAAGAAGCGAACCTGCTCTATCTGGTCACGCAGAAGTTCGCCGCTATTGACCTGCACCCCAAGGCGATTTCCAACCACGAGATGGGCCTGGTGTTCGAGCACCTGATCCGCAAGTTCGCCGAGGCCGCCAACGACGATGCGGGCGAATACTTCACCCCGCGCGATGTGGTGCGCCTGGCCACCACGCTGGTCTTCGCGCCCGACCACAAGGCACTGGCCGGCAAGGGCGTGGTGCGCACCGTGTACGACTGCGCGGCCGGCACAGGCGGCTTTTTGAGTTCGGCCATCGAGCAGGTGCGCGAGTGGAACCCCGACACCACGCTCGTGCCCTACGCGCAGGAGCTGAACCCCGAGACCTACGCCATCTGCGTGGCCGACAAGCTGATCCAGGGCCACGACGTCAGCAAGTTGAAGCTGGGCAACACCTTGTCCAACGACCTGCTGCCGCGCGAGCGTTTCGACTATTGCCTGGCGAACCCGCCCTTCGGCGTGAAGTGGGAGCCGGTGCAAAAGGCCGTAGTGGCCGAGCACAGGGAGATGGGCCTGGCCGGCCGCTTTGGCGCCGGGCTGCCGCGCGTGGGCGATGGCTCGCTGCTGTTCCTGATGCATCTGCTGTCCAAGCGCAAGGCCGTGGAACTGGGCGGCAGCCGCATCGGCATCGTGCTCTCGGGCTCGCCGCTGTTCAATGGCGGCGCCGGGTCGGGCGAATCAGAGATCCGCCGCTGGATCCTGGAGCGCGACTGGCTGGAGGCCATCGTCGCCTTGCCCACCGACCTGTTCTACAACACCGGCATCGGCACCTACATCTGGGTGCTGTCCAACCACAAGGCGCCCGCGCGCGCCGGCAAGGTGCAACTCATTGACGCCAGCGCCATGCACAGCCCCATGCGCAAGAGCCTGGGCAGCAAGCGCAAGCAGATCAGCCAGGAGCAGATCGACGAGATCGCCCGGTTGCTGGAAGGCTTCGAAGACGGGCCGCAGAGCAAGGTGTTCGCGACCACCGATTTTGGCTACCGCCGCATCACCGTCGAGCGGCCCTTGCGCGTGCGCTTCACCGTGACGACGGATCGCCTGGCCGCCTATGCCGCGGCCAAAGGGGCAGAGCAGGTGGACTGTTTCGCCACGCTGGCACACAGCGACCAGCATTTCGACGCGCTCGACACCTTCCTGAAGGCGGCCGGCGTCAAGGGCAAGCTCGGCAAACCCGCCCGGAAGGCCGTGCTCGATGCGTTCGGCGAGCGCGACCCGCAAGCCCAACCGGTGCTGGAGGCCGACGGCAAGACGCCGATGCCCGACTCCGAGCTGCGCGAGTTCGAGAACGTGCCGCTGAAGGAAGACATCCACACGTACTTCGCGCGCGAAGTGCTGCCCCATGTGCCCGACGCCTGGATCGACCTGGCCAAGACCGACGAGAAAGACGGCAAGCCCGGCATCGTGGGCTACGAGATCAACTTCAACCGCTATTTCTACGTCTACCAGCCGCCGCGCCCGCTGACGCAGATCGATGCGGAGCTGCAGGCGGTGGAGGCGGAGATTGCGGCGTTGTTGGGGGAGGTGATCAAGTGAACGACGACCACGCCCACCAGCTGGACCTGTTCGATGCGCTGGCGGATGCCGCCGAGGGCAACGACCTGGAATACAAGGCCGCCAAGGGTGGCTTGCCTGGCAGCTTCTGGGAGACCTATTCCGCCATGGCCAACAGCCAGGGCGGCACCATCGTGCTGGGCGTGGCGGAGAGGCATGGGGACTTCGTGTGGGAAGGTGTTCCCGACGCGGCCACCCTGCGCAACCAGCTCTGGAGCCAGCTCAACGACCGCAGCAAGGTCAGTAGCAACCTGCTGACGGAGGCCGCCATTCGCACCCTGGAGCGCAACGGCCGGCAGTTCGTGGTGGTGCAGGTGCCGCGCGCCAGCCGCGCGCAGCGGCCTGTCTACATTGGGCCCAACCCCATGGCGGGCACCTTCCGGCGTGCCGAGGAGGGCGACTACCGCTGCAGCGACGATGAAGTGCGGCGCATGCTGGCCGACCAGTCCAGCCAGCCCGCCGATGCACGCATCGTCGAGCACTTCGGCTTGGCCGACTTCGATCCGGAAACGCTCAAGCAGTACCGCAACCTCTTTGCCTCACGCGCCCCCGACCACGCCTGGCTGCTGGAGGACGACGAGGGTCTGCTCTTCAAGCTGGGGGCGCTGCGCCGCGAACGCGCCAGCGGGCTGCAGGGCGCCACTGTCGCCGGCCTGCTGCTTGCCGAACTGCTGGGGCGTGATCAGTCCAACCTGCAAACCAGGATGCTCACGGCCCTGGTCAAGGCGGGGAGACTGAGGTTGCTCCACCCGGACGTGCCGAACCGGCCCGACCAGGCATACCGGACGGAGGAACACGCCAAATGACAGCCGTGAACCTGCTGAATGCGCGCAAGCGTGGCGCGTTATCCAGTAACCCCCGCGCCTTATCCAGTAACCCTCCCGGCTTATCCAGTAACCCCCTGGCCTTATCCAGTAAGCCTGCTGGGTTATCCAGTAACCCTCCGGTCCAGCGTCAACCGGCGCCGGAGCCGCAGCCGTGACCGCTACCGCCTCCCTGGCCGACACCCTGCCCCGGCACTGGCAACTCAAGCGCCTCAAGTTCATCGCCCACGTCCAGACCGGCATGGCCAAGGGCAAGGACCTGGCGGACGCGGACACCGTGGAGGTGCCCTACCTGCGCGTGGCCAATGTGCAGGATGGGTATCTGGTGGACGACGTGGCGACCATGGCCGTGCCGGTGGCCGACCTGGAGCGCTACCGCCTGCAGCCCGGCGACGTGCTGATGAACGAAGGCGGCGACTTCGACAAGCTGGGCCGTGGCCATGTGTGGCATGGCCAGATCGACCCCTGCATCCACCAGAATCATGTGTTCGCGGTGCGCCCGCACGGCGTCTCATCTGAGTGGCTGAATGCCTGGACGGGCTCGGCGCCCGCGCAGTTCTATTTCATGGACCGGGCCAAGCAGAGCACCAACCTGGCGTCCATCTCGTCGAGCAACGTGTCCCAGCTTCAACTGGCACTGCCCCCGGTCGATGAGCAGGAGCAGATCTGCGCATTCCTTGATGCCGCACTGGAACGCTTTGACCGACTGACTTACGCAACGCAGCGGAGTCTGAACCTGCTTGACGAACACCGCGCCGCCCTCATCACCGCCGCCGTCACCGGTCAGATCGACATCGAAAATCAATCAACCTGACCAGCCGCATCCAACAAGAATGCAAACAGGATACGCATGACCACCAGCACCGGCCGCACCCTCAAGCTCTTCCTCGTCGACGGCGTGCCCAATGGCCTGCTGACCGCCGAGATCATGAACTGGACCGGCCATGTGATCACCGGCCCACGCAGCCGGCTCAGCGAACTGATCCAGCGCCCGGAGAGCCGTCGTACCGGCGTGTACTTCCTCGTCGGCGCGGACAGCGGCGCGGGCATCGGCACCCAGGTCTACATCGGCGAGACCGATGACGTGGCGCAGCGGCTGACGCACCACAACCGCCCGGAGGAAAAAGGCGGCAAGGACTTCTGGGAAAAGGTCTGCGTGGTGACCAGCAAAGACGCCAACCTGACCAAGGGCCACATCAAGTACCTGGAGAGCCGGCTGCTGCGCATCGCGCAGCAGGGCAAGCGCTGCGCCTTGCTCAATGGCACCGACCCGGGCTACGACAACCTGCCCGAGGCCGACCGCTCGGACATGGAGTTCTTCCTGGAACAGATCCAGACCTTGCTGCCAGTGTTGGGCTTCGACTTTCTGCGTGCCACGCCACAGCCGTCCGCGCCGATCGCCACGCTGCCGGCCACGGCGCTTGGAACGGCGCCCGCCCCGAGCCCACCACTAACGGCACCCAGCGCCTCCATCCCGGACTCGCCGGTGTTCGTGTGCGACATCAAGCGGCACGACATCAGCGCGCGGGGCCGGGAGATCAACGGCGAGTTCGTGGTGCTCCAGGGCTCCAGGACGCGCAGCGAATGGGAGGGTGTGAATGGCACCTATACGGAGCTGTTCAAGGAGCTGGTGCGCAGCGGCGTGCTGGCGTTGACGCCCGACGGCCGGCACCGCGAGTTCACGCGCGACTACGCGTTCTCCAGCCCCAGCGCCGCCGCTGCCGTGGTCAGCGGGCGCAGTGCCAACGGGCGCACGCAGTGGCTCACGGAGTTGGGGAACCAGACCTATGGCGGTTGGCAGGAGATGCGGGTCAACGCCATGCTGGCGGAACTGGAGGCTGCGCCGCCGCAAGCCAGCCAAGCCGTGGTCACACCCTGAGCACGGTCTTCAGCGCTTGCAACAACAAGACCCAACGAGTCCACCAAGATCCACCACGAAAGCGAACTCGAACGCCACATCGTCGAGCAGTTGCGCGCGGCAGGATGGATGGTGGGCACATCCGCCGCCTACGACGGGGGCGCGGGCGCTCTACCCCGAAGACGTGACCGGCTGGCTGCAAGACAGCCAGCCCGAGGCCTGGGACAAGCTGCTGCGCCTGCATGCGGGCGCTGCGGACGCAGCCAGCACGGCCTTGCTCGACCGCCTGGTGGGGGTGCTGGAAACCTCCGAAGCCGGCACGCTGACCGTGCTGCGGCGTGGCCTGGCGCTGGCGGGCGCGGGGCAGATGGCGATGAGCGAGGCGCTGCCCGAAGACGCACGCAACGACACGAGCACGCGCCGCTACGCCGCCAATCGCCTGCGCGTGGTGCCGCAACTGACCTACTCGCTGGACAGCACCGACCGCATCGACCTCGCGTTCTTCATCAACGGCCTGCCGGTGGCCACCGTCGAACTGAAGACCGACTTCACCCAGTCCGTCGAGGCGGCCATGCTGCAGTACCAGCAGGACAGAGCGCCGAAGAACCTGAAGACCGGCCGCGCCGAGCCGCTGCTGGCCGTGCCCAAGGGCGCCCCGCGCAAGGACTTGAAGGACTTCGTCCATCGCATTGGCGCAAACAATTACGCCGTCAGCGCCGCTTGCTGACCTCCATCACCATGCGGCTCAGCAGGTACAGGCGGGGCACCACACTGGCGACTTCGGCGTATTCCTCGGACTTGTGGATGCCGCCCACGATGCCGAACCCGTCCAGCGTGGGCACGCCCACATCCGCGGCCAGGCAGGCGTCAGAAGCGCCGCCGGAGCCGTCCAGCGTGAGCTTCTTGCCGATCTCGGCGTAGATGGACTGCGCCGTTGCGGCCAGCGCATCGATCTGCGGCGTCTGCAACATCGGCGGCAGGCCACGTTCCAGCCTGGTGTTGACCTCGGTGTCGGGGATCAGCTTGTTCTTCGCGACGCGGGCCAGGTCGCGTTCCAACCGGTCGAGCTCTTCACGGTTCAGGGCGCGCACGTCGCCCTTGGCCGAGGCGCTCTCGGGGATCTGATTGGTCGGCCCGTCGGCGGTGAGCACGGTGAAGTTGATGGTGGTGGCCTTGTCCGCATCGCCGAGCTTGCCGAGCTGCAGCACCTGGTGCGCCAGCTCGGTGGCGGCGTTGCGGCCACTGGCGGGCGCCGCACCGGCGTGCGCGGCCCGGCCTTTGACCTCGACCACGGCCGTGGCGCTGCCCTTGCGCCAGGTCACCAGGCCGTCGACCGGGAGGCCCGGATCCAGGTTGAGCACCACGTCATGCTCCTTGGCGACGCGGCGGATGAGCGCGGTGGTCTCGATCGAACCGGCTTCCTCGCTGGTGTAGATCAGGTATGTCAGGCGCGCGTAGTCCCTGAAGTTGAGCGCGTTCAGGATCTTGATGGCGTAGATGCCGGTGACCACACCGCCCATGTTGTCCATCACGCCCGGGCCGTAGGCGCGGTCGTCCTTGATGTAGAAGGGTGTGGCCTTGGTCGTGCCGTGCTCAAACACGGCGTCGGTGTGCGCCATGAGCAGGATCTTGCGCGTGCCTGTGCCTTCGAAGGTGGCCGTCACGTCCTTGCCGGGGTGCGGCCTGGCAGGGAAGGTCGCGATCTTGCCGCCCAGCTTGGTGAGCTCGTCGACCACCAGCGTGCGCACCTGCGCCAGGCCCTCGGTGTCGCCGGAGCCGGAATCGATGTTGACCAGCTTTTCGAGCAGCTTCAGCGATTCGGCCTTGTAGCCGGTGGCACGGTCATACACCGCTTGCACGGGCTGGGCCTGCAGCGTGGAGGCGAGCAGTGCGATGGCGCAGCCCGCCAGCAGGCGGTGCGCGCGCAGAGTGGCCACGGCTGCGCCGGTGAACATATTGGTCATGGCGTCTCTCTGGTCGGTTGTTGTCGGCGAATGCCAACCGGCAGTATGGGCCGACCCGGGCGTCTGGGCACCAACTCTTGCCGAGTGTTTCAACTGGCGAGCGGTCACGCCTGCAACCACCCGCGCCGCCGCGCCCACCTATTGCGCGTTTAGCCACAATCGATTGGCATTGCGACTCGTTCGCATTTAACCTTGGGTCCATTGTTGGAAAGAGAGCCCCCCATGACCGCCTTCGCCCGCGCCAACCTGCCCACCTTGAAGAAAACCGCCAGCTACTACGTGGTGCACATCGTGGTTGCCGCCGCCGTGGCCTATGCTGTGACGGGCAACCTGTGGGTCGCCTTCACGCTGAGCCTGCTGGAGCCGACGGTGCAGGCATTTGCCTTCTTCTTCCACGAGAAGGCGTGGCAGCGGGCGGAGCGCGTCAAAGCCCTTCGCGCATCACCCGCTTGAGCAGCTTGCCCGTGGCGCTGCGCGGCAATGGCGTGTCGGACCAGGTGACCGTTTCCGGCACCTTGTAGTCTGTGAGGCGTGCGCGGCAGAAGGCGCGCACGGCTTCGTCGTCGGGCGGCACGCCCGGCGCATGGAGGAAGGCGTGCACGCGCTCGCCCAAAACCGGGCAGGGCCGGCCGACCACCGCGGCCTCGACCACGCCGGGGAACGCCATCAAGGTGTTCTCGACCTCAACCGAATAGATCTTGAAGCCGCCACGGTTGAGCATGTCCTTCTTGCGGTCGAACAGGCGCACGAAGCCCTGCGCGTCGATGCTGCCCAGGTCGCCCGAATGCCAATAGCCGGCCGTGAAGTTGGCGGCCGTGGCCTCGGGGTTGTCCCAGTAGCCGGGCACGACCATCGGGCCGCCGATCCACAACTCGCCAGCCTCACCGGGCGGCAGTTCGCGACCAGCGTCGTCCATCACGCGCAGCTCGGCACAGGGCAGCGCCAGGCCCACGCTGTCGGCATGCGCGCGCGTGAGGCCGGGCGGCATCATGGTGGCGGGCGAACAGGTCTCGGTCGCGCCATAGGCGTTGATCAGCACGAGGCCCGGCAGCCGCTCGCCCAGCGCATCGATGGTGGCCACCGGCATCGGCGCGCCGCCGTAGCCGCCGATGCGCCAATGGGCGAGCGCTGCGCCATCGAAGCCAGGCTGCATCAGCGCCAGTGTGTACATGGCCGGCACCATCAACGTGTGGGTGACGCGCTCGGCCGCCATGGTGGCCAGGAAGTCGGCCGCCTTGAACTGCGGCAGCACGACGATGGCGCCACCCACGTGGACCATGGCCGCGATGACGGCGATCAACCCCGTGACGTGGCTGGCCGGCACCGCCAGGGCCGAACGGTCGCTAGAGCGCAGGCCCATGCAGACCTCGTAGTGGCGCACCGAATGCGCGACGTTCAGGTGCGTGAGCATCGCGCCCTTGGGGCGGCCGGTGGTGCCGGAGGTGTAGAGGATGAGTGCCGTGTCCTGCGGCTGCACGTCGTGCGCGTCGGTACACGGGGGCAGGCCCGTGCCCAGTGCAGACAGCGGCTGCGCACCCGCCGCTGCCCCGTCCGCTGCACCGCTGCCCGCCACGAAGCGCAGCCGCAGCGCTGGCACATCGGCGGGGGGCGGCACCCGCTCGGCCAGCACGTCGTCGAACACGATGGCGCAGGCGCCGCACTGCTGCAGCATGTAGGCCAGGCCCGGCATCTGCTCGCGCTCGCCGACCGGCACGGCGATGGCGCCCAGCCGCGCGATGGCGAACAGCACGGCCACGAACGCGGGCCGGTTGCCCATGAACATCAGCACGCGCTCGCCGCTGGCCACGCCGGCAGCGGCCAGGCCGGCGGCGATGCGGGCGACCTCGGCGTCCAGCGCCGCGTAACTCCAGCGCGTATCGCCGCAGACCACGGCATCGCTGCCCGCGTGCTGCGCCACGGCCTGCTGCAACAGCGCGTGCAGGCTGGCCGGCCGCTCGGCAAAGCAGCGCACGACGCGGTCGCCGTAGACGGCCTCGTGCCGCGTGGGCGGAAGCTGCGTCGTGTGCCACTGCGCTATGTGCCCCTGCGTGATGTTCCCCTGCGTCATGTGCCCCTGCGTCATGCCGCAAGCTCAGCTGGCGCTGGCGGCGCCGCATTCGCGCCGCGCTCGATGACGACCTCACTGTCGACCAGCTTGCGCGAGTGGTTCAGATCGGATTGCGCGATCAGCACCGACAGCGCGCCGCCGCGCAGCCCGGCAATCACGTCCGCCAGCCGCATCGACAAGGCCGGCGCCACGCCCTCGAAGGGCTCGTCCAGGAGCAGCAGCCGCGTGCCCACGCCCAGCGCACGCGCCAGTGCCACCAGCTTCTGCTGGCCACCGGAGAGCAGCAGCGCACGCCGCGCCCGCATCTCGGCCAGCTCGGGCAGCACGCCGTAGATGAAGTCCAGCCGCTGGCGCGTGTCGCGCATGCCGGTGGCCCACAACGGCACGAGGATGTTCTCTTCCACAGTCAGCTCGGGCACCAGTCCGCGGTCTTCCGGCATGTAGCCGATGCCCATGGCGGCGCGTGCATGGCGTGGCACCTGCGCCAGGTCTTGCCCTTCGAAGCTGATGCGGCCCTGCGAGGGCGACAGGTGGCCCATGACGGTGCGCAGCATGGTGGTCTTGCCGGCGCCATTGCGCCCGATCAGGCCGACCATGGATTGCGCGGGGACGGACAGGCTCAGGCCGCGCAGCACCTGCACCGAACCGATGGCCACGTGGATGGATTCGACGTTCAACATCGGGCGCTCCTAATGCAAGGTGCCGGTGACATAGCGGCGCACGTCATCGGCGGCCAGCGCCACCTGCGGCACATCGTCCGCGATGATGCGGCCGGCGTAGAACGCGACCACGCGGCCGGCGTAGCGCTCGACGATGTCCATGTCGTGCTCGACGAACAGCACGGTCATGGCGTCCTGGCCCAGCGCGTTCATGATGATGTCCATCATCGGGAATTTCTCTTCTGCGGCCACGCCGCTGGTGGGCTCGTCCAGCAACAACAGGCGCGGCTGGCCGGTCATCGCCATGGCGATGTCCAGCAGCTTGCGCACGCCGCCGGGCAGCTCGGCCACGCGGCGGTCGCGGTGCTCTGCCAGTGTGAAGCGCTGCAACAGCGCGTCGGCACGGGCCACGGCATCGGCGCGGCGCGCGCCCCGCCAGAACGACAGCCGTTGCCCATGGCAGGCGATGGCGACGAGCATGTTCTCCAGCACCGTCAGCTCGGCGAACAGCTGCGGGATCTGGAACGAGCGCGCCACGCCCAGGTGCGTGATGGCGCGCGGGTCCAGCCGCGTGATGTCGCGGCCCGCCAGCTCGATGCTGCCGGTGTCGGGCTTCAAGTAGCCCGTCACCATGTTCACGAAGGTGGTCTTGCCCGCGCCGTTGCTGCCGATCAGGCTGACGCGCTCACCGGTGGCAATGGCGATCTCGATGGCGCTGGCGGCGACGACCGCGCCGAAGCGCTTCTCGACGCCGCGCGCGCGCAGCAGGATGTCCTCGCTCATTTTTTTTTGATCCAGAGTGAGCCGATGCCGCCCGGCAGGAAGCGGATCATCAGCAGCAGGAACAGCCCCAGCGACAGCTGCCAGGTGTTCGGAAAGTACAGGTTGGAAAACGAGCGGACGATCTCCAGCAGCGTGGAGGCCACGAACACCGCCAGCACGCTTTGCGAGCCGGCAAGGATGGCGACGAACACGAACTCGCCGGACGTCGTCCAGTAGCTGAAGTTCGGGTCGATGTGGCCCAGCGACATGACGGTCAGCGCGCCGCCGCAGCCGCCGGCAAAGGCGGCCATGCCGAAGTTCAGCGCCACGGCCTGGCGCACCGAGCCGCCCAGGTATTCGACACGCAGCTCGTTGTCGCGCACGGCCAGCGCGATGAGGCCGCGCGTGGAGTCGAAGTACACGCGCGCCAGCAAAGCCAGCACGCCGGCCACGGTGATGGTCACGCCGTACAGCACGTAGGCGATGCGCTCGTCCGACAGGCTCTGGCCGAGCAGAGTGGGCCGGCCCATGTTGAAGCCGTCCGAGCCGCCGAGCGATGTCGTCTTGACCAGCACGCCGTAGCACACCATGGACAGCGCCAGCGTCAGCATCGCGAAGAAGATGCCGCGGTAACGCGCCAGCAGCGGCGCGAAGGGGGCGGCCACCAGCAGCGAGGCCAGCCCGCCGACGAGGGCCAGCAGCAGCGCATCCGTGACGCCCAGGTGGTTGAACGCCAGTGCTGCGCAGTAGCCGCCTACGGCGAACACCAGGCCCTGGCCGAACGACACCACGCCGCTGCGCATCAGCAGCACGATGCCCAGCGACACCAGGCCATGCGAGGCGGCCATGGTCAACAGGAACACCAGCCAGCGCGGCAGCCAGGCGCCGATCGCGACCAGCGCCACCAGCAGGCCCAGGCCACCCCAGAAGACGGCGTTGCCGCGCGACGCCGCAGGCGCCACGGCGGGCGCAGAAATGGAAGCGGTCTTCATCAGATCTTTCTGGCTTGAATGCGCTGGAACAGGCCCTCGGGCCGGAACATCAGCACCAGCGCCATGACCACGTAGATGGCGAACAGCTCGACCTGCGGCGCCAGGTGCACGGCGCACGATCGCGCCAGCCCGACGATCAGCGCGCCGATGGCCGCACCCTCGATGCTGCCCAGCCCGCCGATGATGACGACCGCGAACGAGACGATGATCACGCCGACCGAGACGCCCGGCTGCACCGAGATCAACGGTGCCGTGAACGCCCCGCCGATGGCCGCCAGGAAGATGCCGACCGAGAACGCCAGCATGTACACGCGCGACACGTTGACGCCCATGCTGGAGGCGACCTCTTCGCTGTGGATCACGGCCAGCACGATCTTGCCCTGGCGCGTGCGGTTCAGCCCCCACCACACGGCCACGCCCACGAGCACGGCCAGCCCCATCAGCGCGAAGTCGTAGCCCACGTAGATCTGCTCGCCGATCTCGACATTGCCGAACATGCCGTAGGGCTCGGAGACGTAGTACGGGTTGGCGCCCCACAGCAGCTTGGTGATGTCCTCCAGCATCAGGAACATGGCGTAGGTGACGAGCACCAGCAGCACCTCGTCGCGGCCGTAGAAGAAGCGCAGCAAGCCGCGCTCTGTCAACGGTGCGACCAGTGCCGCCACGGCCACTGCCGCCAGCAGCATGGCCACCAGCGACCAGGCGGGGGCCAGCCCCATCGTGGCGAACCAGGCCACGAAGCTGGCGGCCGCGTACGCGCCCAGTGCATAGAAACTGCCGTGCGCGATGTTCAGGATCTTCAGCACACCGAAGACCAGCGTGAGGCCCAGCGCGACGATGAACAGCCATGAGGCATAGCTCAGGCCGTCCACCAGAATGGTGATGGCGGTGCTCATCATCCGTGTGCCGTCACTCGCACTTGGCGCCCTGCATGCCGCCCTTGATCCAATCCTCGGACTTCATGCCGGCCGGCGGGTTCACGCAGTCGGCGGCGAAGCGCTGGATGTCTTCGAGCACCACCATCTTCTTGCCGGCATCAAAGCGTGTCTTGCCGATGGCGGTGGGCTGCGTGGCCTGGTGGCCATCGCCCAGCGTCATGCGGATGCGGCCGCCCGGGGCATCCCACTCGCTGCCCTTCAGCGCAGCGGCGAGTTGCTCGTGCGTGGGCTTCTTGCCGCCGTTGGCGGCCATGGCCTTCTCGGCCGCGAGCTTCAGGCCCATCAGTGCCTGGGCCATGCGGTACGGGGCCTGCGCCGGGTACGTGTTGTGGCCCTTCTGGTACAGGGCCCACCACCAGTCGTTCAGCGGGGTCTTGGCCGACAGCAACCCATAGGCGCCACGCGCGCCGAGGATGGTGCCGTCGGGCATCTTGTCGCCCAGGTTGGTCAGCACATGGTCGGCGGCCGACAGCACGACCTGCGTGCGCTTGAACAGCCCGCGCGGGCCGGATTGCAGAATGAACGCCTGCAGATCGCCGCCCCACAAACTGGAGTGCGTGATGTCGGCACGGCGCGCCGTCAAGGCCGAGATCTCGGTGCCGTACTGGCCGGCGCCGAACTTGGGCAGCAGGTCTTCGCCGAGCTTGGCATCGGGGTACAGCTGGCCCATGGCGGACTTGAAGTCGGCGCGCGAGTCATGGCCCCAGGCGTAATCCTGGTTGATCATGTTGAAGCTCTCGGCCTTGATGTTGCGCGCCTTCATGTAGCGGGCCAGGGCCACGTTGTCCATGGTGGCGTGCGAGGCCGTGCGGAACACGTAGTTGTACTTGCCGTCCTCGAACACGCGCGGCGTGCCGCAGTCGTAGAGGATCAGGAACCGCTTGAGCTCCTCGGCCACGGGCGCCACGGCCAGGCAGTCGCCCGAGCTGACGTAGCCGACCACGGCGTCGACCTTCTCGCGGTCGTACAGGTTGCGCAGCTCCTGCACCTGCTTGGTGGCGCCGCCGTTCTCGTCGACGTAGACGGCCTCGATCTTCATGCCGCCGATGCCGGGCTTGTTGTAGGGCGCAGGTGCGGCGCCCTGGTTGAAGGCGTCGACCAGCACCTTGGCGCCGTTGACGGCCGGGATGCCGAAGCTCTCGGCCGCCTGGCCCGAGAGGAAGCTGACGATGCCGATCTTGAAGCTCTCCTGCGCCTGGGCCGTGGCGGCCAGAGCGGCCAGGGCCAGTGCGGCCACGCGTGCGGTCTGTCTCGTTGTCATGCTTGTCTCCTAGTGGTGGTGTGGTGCCGGTTTACAGGGAATGGGCCTTGGCGATGGGGGCCTGCATGTCCAGGCCCGTCATCTCGAAACCTCTGCGGAAATCGACCATGTGCTTGCGCGTCCACTCGGCGGCGGTGGCCGCGTCGCGCCGCTGCAGCGCGTCCACGATGGCGTGGTGCGCCGCCAGGTTGCGCGCGCGGGATTGCGGCAGCCGGTCGTGGATCTGCAGCAGCGTGGGGTTGTAGAGCAGGCTGATGGGCTCGCGCGCCAGCATCAGCGCCCGGTTGTGGCTGGCGCGGCCGACCAGCGCGTGGAATTCGATGTCCAGCTCCACCAGCTGCTGGTTGTGCGCGGGCGAGTCGCCGGCCTGGGCCTGCAGCGCGGCGGTGCGCTCGGTGTTGTGGGCCAGCTCGTCCAGATCGGTCGGCGTTGCCGAGGTGGCGGCCAGCTGGGCGGCCAGCGGCTCCAGCGTGACGGCCACCTGCCACAGTTCCTCGAAGGTGGTCTGCTGCAACAGCAACATGCGCGCTGCCCGGGGCGCCAGGTCGTAAAGGCCCGGCAGGGTGACGAACAGCCGGCGGCCTTCACGGCGCTGGACCAGGCCCTCCTGCTCGATCTGGCGGATTGCCTCGCGCACGGTGGAGCGGTGCACGCCGAAGCGCTCGGCCAGGCTCTGCTCGGTGGGCAAGGGCATGCCGGGCTGCAGCTGGCCAGAGACGATGGAGCGCTCGATCTCGCTGGAGACCTGCTTGTACGCCGGCGCCAGGTGCAAGCGGCTGAACATGGAGGTGTCTTGCGCAGGCATCGCGGCGCGGCCGCCCGAGACGGACGCCGTGGTGGCCTTGCGGCGCGGGCTGTGGCGGCGGTCCTCCATTCCCCGGTCTCCTGGTGGTGGCGTGACGTGGCGTTGCTCTGTACGTTTGTCGGACAAACGGATTTTGTGGAGGGCGGCTCGCCGTGTGCAGCGGGTATTCCCGCAAGATTCGGACGAATGCGTGTCAGCAAGTGGCTGATTGCCTTGGAAATTGTCACAACTGCGTGACCTGGCGGCCCGTTTGGGGGCTGTGGGACCGGGCCTACAATCCCGTTCCCTTTGACGCATCAGGCGGGTTTTCTGGGCGTGAGCCTGACGGCCGGCCGCAGGAGACGAACATGTCCAGCATCCCGGTGAGCAACGAACAAAAACGCGCGGAACTGCGCCAGGCGGCGCTGAACTATCACGAGTTCCCGGTGCCCGGGAAGATCTCCGTCACGGCGACCAAGCAGCTCGTCAACCAGCACGATCTGGCGCTGGCCTACTCGCCCGGTGTGGCCGCTCCCTGCGAGGAGATCGTCAAGGACCCGAACGCCGCCTTCAAATACACCGCACGCGGCAACCTGGTGGCCGTCATCACCAACGGCACGGCGGTGCTGGGCCTGGGCGACATCGGCCCGCTGGCGTCCAAGCCGGTCATGGAGGGCAAGGGCGTCCTGTTCAAGAAGTTTGCCGGCGTCGACGTGTTCGACATCGAGATCGACGAGAAAGACCCGCAAAAGCTGGTCGATGTAATCGCCGCGCTGGAGCCGACTTTCGGCGCCATCAACCTGGAAGACATCAAGGCGCCGGACTGCTTCTTCGTCGAGCGTGAGCTGCGCAAGCGCATGAAGATCCCGGTGTTCCACGACGACCAGCACGGCACGGCCATCACCGTGGCGGCCGCCATGCTGAACGGCCTGAAGGTCGTGGGCAAGAACATTGCCGAGGTCAAGCTCGTGACCTCGGGCGCGGGCGCGGCTGCGCTGGCGTGTCTGAACCTACTGCTCAAGGTGGGCCTGAAGCGCGAGAACGTGTATGTGACCGACCTGGCCGGCGTGGTCTACGAAGGCCGCACCGAGCTGATGGACGATGACAAGCGTCAGTTCATGCAGAACACGACGGCCCGCTCGCTGTCCGAGATCATCGAAGGGGCCGACGTGTTCCTGGGCCTGTCGGCCGGTGGTGTGCTCAAGCCTGCGATGGTGGCCAAGATGGCAGCCAAGCCCGTCATCTTCGCGCTGGCCAACCCAAACCCCGAGATCACGCCGGAAGACGCGCGCTCGGTGCGCGACGACGTCGTCATGGCGACCGGCCGCACCGATTACCCGAACCAGGTCAACAACGTCCTGTGCTTCCCGTACATCTTTCGCGGCGCGCTGGACTGCGGCGCCACGACGATCACGGACGAAATGGAGATCGCGGCCGTGAATGCGATCGCCGAGCTGGCGCAGGCCGAGCAGAGCGAACGCGTGGCGGCGGCCTATGTGGGCGAGAAGTTGAGCTTCGGGCCTGAATATCTGATCCCCAAGCCGTTCGATCCGCGGCTGATGATGAAGATCGCGCCGGCCGTGGCGCAGGCCGCGCACGAAAGCGGCGTGGCGCAGCGCCCGATCCTCGACCTGGACGCCTACCGCGACCGGCTGCAGAGCTTCGTCTACGCCTCGGGCACGACCATGAAGCCGATCTTCGACGCCGCCAAGCGCGCGAAGAAAAAGCGCGTGGTGTTCTGCGAAGGCGAGGAAGAGCGCGTGCTGCGCGCGCTGCAGATCGTGGTCGACGAAGGCATCGCCCGCCCGACGGTGATCGGACGGCCGGCCATCATTGCGCAGCGCATCGAAAAGTTCGGCCTGCGCCTGCGCGAAGAGCTCGACTACGACATCGTCAACGTCGAACAGGACCACCGCTACCGCGATTTCTGGCAGACCTACCACCGCATGACCGAGCGCCAGGGCACGACAGCGCAGCTGGCCAAGATCGAGATGCGGCGCCGGCTGACGCTGATCGGCGCGATGCTGCTGCACAAGGACGAGGTCGACGGCATGATCTGCGGCACCTGGGGCACGACCCAGACGCACCTGCAGTACATCGATCAGGTGATCGGCAAGCACCCCGGTGGCGCTGACAGCACGTCGCAGAGCGTGCCGGTGTACGCCTGCATGAACGGCCTGCTGCTGCCGGATCGGCAGATCTTCCTGGTCGACACGCATGTGAACTACGACCCGACGCCGGCCGAGCTGTGCGAGATCACGGCGCTGGCGGCCGAGGAGATGATCCGCTTCGGGCTCAAGCCCAAGGCTGCTCTGCTGTCGCATTCCAACTTCGGCAGCAGCAACCAGCCGAGCGCCATCAAGATGCGCGAGACGCTGGCCCTGCTCCGCCAGCAGGCCCCATGGCTGGAAGTGGACGGTGAGATGCACGGCGACGTGGCGCTGGACGGCACGCAGCGCGCCACCCTGATGCCGCACAGCGCCCTGGCCGGCGACGCCAATCTGCTGGTGTTCCCCAACCTGGATGCCGCCAACATCGCCTACAACCTGTTGAAAACAGCAGCCGGCGGCAACATCGCCATCGGCCCGGTGCTGCTGGGGGCGGCCAAGCCGGTGCACATCCTGACGGCCAGCGCCACCGTGCGCCGGATTGTGAACATGACCGCATTGACGGTTGCCGACGCCAACGCTGTGCGCTGATCGCTGCACGCCCGAGGGCAAAGCAAGCACCAACTTAACGCTGCGATTGCCCTTCACTTTCATGCCCAATCTTTGGGCATAGCCTTGCTTTTCAGGACGCCTTGGGGCACACTAGCGCGCTTGATTTCCGGGGGTTAACCCGGAGTTCGCGCAAGGTATGTCTCCCCATGTTGTTTTCGACCCGCCACGCCCTTGGCAGAGCTTTGCTGGGCTGCCTGACGACGTTGGTCCTGGCAACTAGCACCGTTTCGGTGCATTCGCGAGAGCCTCTCGCCACCGTGGACACGGCCCAGGTTCGGCTGGATGAACTGCCCCCCGAAGGGCGGCTCACCTACCGAAGGATCCTGGACGGAGGTCCGTTTCCTTACGAGAAGGACGGTACCGTGTTCGGCAACCGCGAACGGTTGCTGCCGGCGCGGAGCAGGGGTTACTACCGGGAATACACGGTGGCGCGCCATGGGGCACGCAACCGGGGGGCCAAGCGCATCGTGTGCGGTGGCGCTCGCCCTGCAGCGCCGGACGGTTGCTACTACACCAGCGACCACTATGCGAGCTTTCGACGAATCGTCCATTGAAGACGGCGGCGGCTATTATTTTTGTGAGACCGGGGTATTTTGATGACTAACGTTAAAGCGGAGTTGGATGCGCCACTTCGTACTGTGCGAACCAATATCGTTCAGTCGATACGAGCGTTCCGCGTGCAGGATCTGCAGGAGGCCGCGCAATCGATGGGCCACCATTTCCTGTACGCCAACCTGTCCAGCGCCCAGAGCAAGCAGGATGTGCTGGACCTGATCGCCCAGCAGTTCACCTTTCCGACGCACTTCGGCAAGAACTTCGATGCCTTGTACGACTGCATGACCGACCCGCTGCACAAGTCGGGCCCGCAGCCCGGCTTCATCGTCGTGCTGGAGCAGGTTCCGGCCAACGCCAAGTTCGACAAGGAAGCGCGCGAACAGCTTCTGGACATTTTTCGTGACGCCGCGGACTACTGGGGAGACCGAAAAATACCGTTCAGGTGTTTCTATTCTTTTCTGTAGCCCGTTCTGCATCCACCAGCCAAGCAGAACGGGCGAACGAGGCTCAGGACAATGCCGTGCCCGGCATTGACCTCACCACGGAATCGGGCGAGAAGATGCCCACCGACAAATTGGTCGACGTGTCCCCCCTGGCGCTGCGCATGAGCAGCCCCTTCAACGCCGGCTATTGGCTGGCAGCTGCCTGACCGGCACCCCGCCCTGGCTCGCACACAACGCCCGTCGCTGACGGGCGTTTTTCATTTCATGGCGGCGCCGGTGGCAGCGCCTGCGACAGCGCCACGTACTCGGCCACCGGCACCTCCTCGGCGCGTCGCTGCAGGTCGAAGCTGCCGCCAAACCCGCGTGCGTCCAGCCAGCGGCCCAGCGCGTGGCGCAGCAGCTTGCGGCGCTGGCTGAAGGAGACCTGCACCAGTTCGCTCAGCAGCGCCACATCCACACCGGCGGATTCGGCCAGCGGCAACATGCGCACGACGGCACTGTCCACGCGCGGCGGCGGATCGAAGCTTTCGGGCCCGACGAACAGCACGTTCTCCATGGCGTAGCGCCACTGCAGCATCACGCTCAGCCGGCCGTAGGCGGCCGTCGAGGGGCGGGCCACCATGCGGTCGACCACCTCCTTTTGCAGCATGAAGTGCTGGTCGCGGATCGCGTCGACGTGCTCCAGCAGGTGAAACAGGATGGGCGTGGAAATGTTGTAAGGCAGGTTGCCGACCACCCGCAGCCGCACGCCCGCAGTGGCCAGCGCGCTGAAGTCGACCTTCAGCACGTCGGATTCGATGACCTCCAGCTGCGGGCGCTGGCGCAGGCGCTGGGCCAGGTCGCGGTCCAGTTCGATCACGGTCAGGCGCCCCAGGCGTTCGACCAGCGGCTGCGTCAGCGCCGCCAGGCCCGGGCCGATCTCGATCATCGGGTCGCCCGGCTGCGGCGCGATGGCGCGCACGATGGCGTCGATGATGCCGCTGTCGGTCAGGAAGTGCTGGCCGAAGCGCTTGCGCGCGATGTGCTTCACCGGGCCATCGTCACTGCGGCGCTTCGCGCAGCTCGACGTAGGCACGCGCGCGCAGGTCCTGCAGCCAGGTGCGGTAGGCTTCTTCCATCTTGCGCTCGCGCACCAGGCCTCGCGCCATCTCACGCTGCTCGCGCGGGCCCAGCGTGTACTGCCGGCGCTCGATCAGCTGGATCAGGTGCACGCCGAACCGCGACACGATGGGATCGGAGATCTGGCCGGGCTGCAGCGACTCGAGCACTTCTTCGAATTCAGGCACGAACTGCCCCGGGTTGGACCAGCCCAGGTCGCCACCTTCGGCCGCGCTGCCGTCCTGCGAAGTGGCGCGCGCCAACGAAGCGAAATCGGCCTGTCCGGCCACCACACGGCGCTTCATGTCGGCCAGGCGGGCGCGCGCGGCGTCCTCCGTCTGCTGCGGGGTGACGCGCAGCAGGATGTGACGTGCGTGCTGCTGCGTGACCGCCATGCCCGCGCCGCCCTGGCGCTTCTCGACGACCTTGAGCACGTGCCAGCCGGCGCCGGAGCGAACCGGCTCGGTGATCGCGCCAGTGGTCAGCGCGGCCGTGGCGTCCAGGAACAGCTGCGGATAGCGGTCCGGGCTGCGCAGGCCCAGCTCGCCGCCGCCGGCCGCATCGGTGGCGTCGGAGAACGCGCGCGCTAGCGCGGCGAAATCCTCACCCGCCTTGGCGCGCTTGGCGACATCCTGCGCACGGGCCTGGCGCTCGGCCACCTGCTGGGGCGTGGCGTTCTCGGGCACGGCCACCAGCACCTGCGCCAGGTTGATTTCCGTCGGCGGGGCAGCCGGCGCGTCCGCCTGCTCGCGCAGGTACTGCTCGACCTCGACGTCGCTGACTTTCACGCGCGCGTCCAGTTCGCGGTCGCGCACACGGGTCAGCATGATCTGGTCGCGGATGTCGTTGCGGAACTGGGTCGGCGTCACGCCATCGCGCGCCAGCCGGCGGCGCAGTTCGGCCACGTCGATCTGGTTCTGGCGTGCGACGTTCTGCTCACCCAGGTCGATGGCCGCTTCGTCGGCCTTGATGCCCATCTCGCGGGCCAGCTGCAACTGGGCGTGTTCGACGATCAGGCTTTCCAGCACCTGGCGGGCCAGTTGATCGCGCGGGGGCAGGCGCGTGCCCTGCTGCGCGGCCTGCTGGTTGACGCGTGCGATGCGCCGCTGTACGTCCAGGTTGGTGATGGGCTCGGAATTGACGACGGCGACGATGTAGTCGGACTGCCGCGTCGGTGTGGCCTGCGGCGCCTGGGCCTGCACCGCAGGCGCCACGGCGGCCAGCGAGGCCACGGCCAGCACCACGGCGGACAAACGGAAGGCAAGGGTCTTGCGGGGCATGGCGTGTCTCACACAATTCAATCGTAGGACCCGAAACGGCTCGAGGTCGTGACCTGCTCGCGCAGGAATTGGTAGCGGGGGATGTTGTCCTTCAGCGTGCGCAGCGGGCTGGAGCCCAGCCGCGACAGGCCGACGAATTCGAGCTGGAACATGATCTTGGAGTTCGGTACGGCTTCGGCGCGCTGCACGCGTTGGACCACCAAGCGACCCAGCCAGCAGCCGCCGTCGTATTCCAGCCCGATGATGGAGTCGACGAACTTGCGGTCGACCAAACTGTAGTTGAGCCGGCCCACGCTGTACCAGCGCCCTTCGCCCTGGCCCATGCCGGCGCCCAGGTCACGCCCACGGTCGCCCCACAGGTCGTTCAGCGGCCACTGCCAGCCGATGTCGACCTGCTCGCTTTGCGCCAGGGTGTTGGTGGCGCGCTGCACGCGGTAGGCCGCGCTGACCACACGGTAGTTGCCCGGGCTCCAGCGCCCGCCGACCGTGAAGCGCTCGGAGCGCTGGGTCTTGGGGTTGTACTGAACCATGGTGTCCAGCGTCCATTGCGGCGCCCAGTTGATGGAGGCACCGGCCAGAAAGTCGCTGACCCGGTCCACCACCGGCGTGCCACCGGGCAGGTAGACGTTCTGGTCCTTGAAGCGCAGGCGCTGGGCCAGGCCGAAGCGGGCCACCTCGGCGCCGGTGTCGGGCTCCAGAAAGCGGGTCGTGACGCCCAGCGTCAGCACGTTGCTGTCGGAGATGCGGTCGTTGCCGACGAACGCGTTCTCCGTGTAGATGGTGGCCAGGTTGAAGTCGGTGACGCCCGAGTCGTAGTTGGGCAGCGCGCTCTGGTCGCGGTAAGGGGTGTTGACGTAGAAGGCGCGCGGCTCCAACGTCTGGCGCCAGGCGCGGCCGAAGTAGTTGGCGTCGCGTTCGAAGACGAGGCCGCTGTCCACGCTGAAGGTGGGCACGGTGCGGTTCGCCGTCGTCGCGCCATTGGCCAGCGGCTGGTCGAACTGGTAGTTGGTCGCGTTCAGCTGCATCTTGGGCGTGAAGAACCAGCCAGGCCGCAAAAAGGGCCGGCTGATCTGGCCCAGCAGGTAGCTGCGCCGGGCGTTGGGCTGGCGCGTCAGGCTGCGGTCGGCCGAGAAGTGCGTGTAGTCGGCATCGACGGAAAAATCCAGCCCGGCCACGTCATAGCGGGCATAGCGGCCGGTGACCTGGGGCAGCTTGTCGTACGGCGGCGTGATCGGCGCGGTCACGTCCTGCAGCGTCTGGTACTTCAATGCGCGCACGCCGGCCGAGAAATAGCCGCGCGCCCAGCTCACGTTGCCATCGGTTGCCAGCAATCGCTGAGTCAGCGAGGTCGTGGCGCTGGAGAAGTCGCGCCAGTAGTTGTCGTCGCTGACGCGGTTGGCGTTCAGCGAATAGCCCAGGTTGCCCACCATCGGCAGCCCGGTGGACAGCACGCCGGCGTGCGTGCCCGAGTAGCCCCAGCGGTCGCGGTCGCGCAGCTTGTCGTTGGGCAGGTAATCGGCGCGGATCTGACCTTGGTAGGTGGGCTCCAGGTAGCGGAACTCGCCCCCCAGGTTCACGCCGCGCTTGCTCATGACCGAGGGGTACAGCGTCGCATCGCGGTTGGGCGCGATGTTCCAGTAGTAGGGCACCAGCACTTCGACGCCGGCCAGGTTGTCGATGGCCACCGTGGGCGGCAGAAAGCCGGACTTGCGCTTGTCCGTCAGCGGGAAGCTGACCACGGGCATCGCGAGGATCGGCACGTCCATGAAGCGCAGCACGCTGCCCCTGGCGACGCCCACCTCTTCCTCGTTGTCGATGTGGATGGTGGTGGCCGACAGCACCCAATCGGGCAGCCAGCTGGGGCCAGGCTGTCGGCGGCAGGTGGTGTAAGTGGCGTTGCGCAGCACGGCGCGCTGGTCGTCGACGAAGTCCACGCGGCTGGTCTCGCCGTGCGCGCCGCCGCGCAGCAGCCGGTAGCGCGCGCCCTCGAAGAAGCCCTCGAAAGCGTCGACTTTCAGTTCCAGCGCCGGGCCGTCGTAGACATTGCCGCCGTGGTTGATGTGCACATTGCCCTGCGCACGGGCCATGTCGGTGGCCTGGTCGTAGGAAAGGCGGTCGGCCTGGATCATGGTGTCGCCGCGGCGCATCATGGCGTCGCCTTCGAGCACCGTCTCCAGGTTCGGCCGGCCGGTGCTGCGCTCGCCAGAGAAGAACGTGGGCAACTGGCCCCGCACCTCGGCGGGCCATTGCTCCTGCAGGCTGGTGCTGGGCTTGAGCACCAGCGGTGCGTCATCTTCTGTGGCTTGTGCCCGCGCGTCGGGCACGTGCAGCAGCAGACACAAGAGCGCTGCCGCACCGGCCACGCGGCCTGGTGTGAACAGGCCGGCAGGCGCCGCATGCGGCAGGTCGAATTTCGCGGGGAGCATTTGAGAGGAAGAGGGCAGTCCGGGCATCCGGGCAAATCCAAAAATGAGCGGTTCGACGCGCCAAAAGCCGGGCCGGCGCCACTGGTGCCACCGGGGCGGCAGACGACCCGGGTTTGTAGAATTCATTATCCATGAGCCAGAAGACCGAACCAACCGGCTCGCCCGGCGCGCCCCCCCCGCCCATCGACACGCCCTCCCACACGCCTGTGGACTGGGCCGACCCGCAACGCGAAGCCTTGTTCCAGCGCTGGCTGGCGCAGACCGCGCCACGCCACGGCCTGCTGCCGGCCACGCTGCGCCTGGCCTCGGCCGATGCCAGCTTTCGCCGCTACTTGCGCCTCGATGCGCATGACGGCACGAGCCGCATCGTCATGGACGCGCCGCCAGCGCAGGAGAACAGCGAGCCCTTCGTGCGCATTGCCGCGCTGATGGGCGAGGCTGGCCTGCGCGTGCCGCAGGTGCTCGAGTGGGATGCGGCCGGCGGCTTCCTGCTGCTCAGCGACCTCGGCGCGCAGACCATGATGGCGCTGATCGACCCGGAACGCCCACAGGCCAACACCGCTGCCTACCTGCAGGCCGTCGATACGCTGATCGCCTGGCAGCTGGCCTCGCGCCCCGGCGTGCTGCAGGCCTACGACGCCGCCGTGCTGCAGCGTGAGCTGGCGCTGTTCCCCGACTGGTATCTGGTCAAGCACCGCGGCGTGACGATCGACGAGGCCATGCGCAAGACGCTGGACCAGACCTTCGCGGCGATCGTGGCAAACAACCTGGAAGCGCCCAGCGTGTACGTGCACCGCGACTTCATGCCGCGCAACCTGATGGCCCCGACTGGCGCGGACGCTCGGCCCGGCGTGCTGGATTTTCAGGACGCGCTGTACGGCCCCATCACCTACGACATCGCCAGCCTGATGCGCGACGCCTTCCTGAGCTGGGAGGAAGACTTCGTGATCGACATCACCGTGCGCTACTGGCAAGAGGCGAAAAAGGCCGGCCTGCTGGGTGTCAACAGCCCCTCTGGCTGGGGCGACGACTTCGGCGCCTTCTACCGCGCCGTCGAATGGATGGGCCTGCAGCGCCACCTGAAGGTGGCAGGCATCTTCGCGCGGCTGACGTTGCGCGACGGCAAGCCGAAGTACCTGGCCGACACCCCGCGTTTCATCGCTTACATCCGCGCGACCGCCGGGCGCTACCGCGAACTCAAGCCGCTGCTGCGGCTGATCGACCAGGTCGAAGGCACCCAGGCGGCCACCGGGTTCGCCTACGGGCGGATGTAACCGCCCATGCCCCCACGCTCGTCGCTTCACGCATCTCAGCTCTCCGATGGATCGCGTCAGTGCCCACTGGCCGCCAGGCGCCACTGACATGCCCCGCATCCATTGCCCCGTGCCACTGGCCAGCGGCGTCTCACTGGCGCTGCCTGCCGGCGCAGCGCGCCATGTGCAGGTGCTGCGCATGCAACCGGGCCAGGGGTTGACGCTGTTCAACGGCGAGGGCGGCGAATTCGACGCCACCGTCACGCAGATGGGCCGCAGCGATGTGACGGTCGAGGTCGGCACGCACCACAACGTCGAGCGGGAAGCGCCGCACGCCGTGCACCTGGCAGTGGTCATGCCGGCCAACGACCGCATGGACTGGCTGGTCGAGAAGGCGGCAGAGCTGGGCGCGGCCAGCGTGCAGCCGCTGCTCTCGGCGCGCAGCGTGCTGCGCCTGCAGGGCGACCGCGCCACGAAGAAGACCGCGCACTGGCAGGCCGTGGCGGTTGCCGCTTGCGAGCAATGTGGGCGCAACCGCGTTCCTGCAGTCCATCCTGTGCGTGACCTGTCGGCGTGGCTGGCCGGGCCCGTACCCGCCGACGCCGGCCTGCGCCTGCTGCTCACGCTGCAGGCCGGGGCACAAGGGCTGCAACAGGTGCCACGCCAATCGGCCGTCACGCTGCTGAACGGCCCCGAAGGCGGCCTCACGCCCGACGAAGAACACCAGGCCCTGGCCTCCGGCTTCGCCCCGCTGACGCTGGGGCCGCGCGTGCTGCGCGCCGAGACCGCGCCGCTGGCCGCCTTGGCCGTCCTCAACTGCTGAAAGCCTCCGCACCATGAACCGCAACCTCTGGCTGCTCGCGATGTGCCAGGCGCTGTTCCTCGTCAACAACGTCACCTTCATCGCAATCAACGGCCTGGTCGGCTGGAGTCTGGCCCCGTTGGGGTGGATGGCGACCCTGCCGGTCATGGGCTACGTGGTGGGTGGCGCGCTCAGCACCGGGCTGGTGGCGCGCACGCAGAAGCGCTGGGGCCGCAAGCGCTCGTTTCTGCTGGGCCTGGCGGTGGCGGGTGGCTCGGCCCTGCTGTGCCTGTACGCCGTGCTGCAAAAAGACTTCTGGCTGCTGTGCGCTGCCACGGTGATCGCCGGTTACTACAACGCCAACGCCAGCTTGTACCGCTTCGCCGCCGCTGAGCTTGCTGCCGCGCCGCAGCGCGAGAAGGCGGTGTCGCTGGTCATGGCTGGCGGCCTGTTGGGCGGCATCATCGGCCCCAACCTGGCCAACGCCACGCGCGAGTGGCTCGCCGTGCCGTTCGCGGGCGCCTATGTGGCCCTGGCCGTGGCGGCCGTGCTGTCGGCAGCGCTGCTGGCGTTCATCCAGTTTCCGGCGGCTCCGGCGCAACAGAAGGGCGGTGGTGGCCGCCCGCTGTCGGAGATCGTGCGCCAGCCGGTCTTCATCGTCGCTGCGCTGGCCGGCTCGCTGGGTTTCGGCGTCATGAACCTGCTGATGGCCGCCACCCCGATCGCCATGCAGCAATGCGGCCTGCCGTTTTCATCTGCCGCGCTGGTGCTCGAATGGCATGTGATCGGCATGTTCGCGCCCGGCTTCTTTACGGGGCACCTGATCAAGCGTTTCGGTGCCCTGCCCGTCATGGGCGTAGGGGTGGTGCTGAACCTGGGCTGCATCGCGGTGGCGCTGTCGGGTGTGGAGCTGCACCAGTTCCTGGTCGCGCTGTTCCTGCTCGGCGTCGGGTGGAACTTCCTCTTCACCGGCGCCACCACCCTATCGCTGACAGCCTACGCGCCCGAAGAGAAAGACAAGGCCCAGGCCGTGCTGAACTTCTGCATGTTCGCCACGCTGGCGCTCAGCTCCTTCGCGTCGGGCGTGCTGGTCACCACAAGCGGTTGGACGCTGCTGAACTACGGCTCGCTGCTGCCGGTGGCGTTGACCGGCGCCGCCCTGCTGTGGCTGGCAGCGCGGCAGGCTCGAACACGCGCCGCCACTGCCGGTTTGCGCTGACCGCTGCGGGCGGCCAAGACATCGGGCCGACGCGTCAAACGACCGGGCGCCGATGTGCGCAATAGGTCACGCCGCACACACCCTGATACATCTTCGCGGCGCACAATGCCGCCACCTTTTTCACTCTCGCGCGAGGCATCTCCATGGGTCTACTCGAATCGGTTCTCGGCTCTGTCCTGAATGGCGGCCAATCTTCTCAACAGGCCCCCTCTGCGCCCTCCATGGGTGGCATGGGCGGCGCCGCAATGGGTGGTGGCCTGGGCGGCATCATCGGCGCGCTGGCCAGCAACCCGCAGTTGATGCAGGTGTTGATGAGTTTGTTGTCCGGTGGTGGCCAGGGCCGCACCAACGCGCAGGCCGGCGGCGGCGGGCTCGGTGGCCTGGGTGGGCTCGGCGCGCAGTTCGAGCAGGCTGGCCTCGGCGATGTACTGGGTTCGTGGATCGGCACCGGCCAGAACCGCCCGGTCTCGCCCGACCAGCTGGGCCAGGTGTTCGGCCAGGACCAGCTTTCCGAGCTGGGTGCCAAGCTGGGCATGGGCGGCGGCGAATTCGCCAGTGAGCTGTCGCAGATCCTGCCGAGCCTGGTCGACCAAATGACGCCGGACGGCCGGGTGCCCGAAGCGCCCGCCGGTGGCGGCAATCCGAACGACCTGTTCGGCATGCTGGACGCCTTTCAGCGCCGCTGAAGTCGTTGGCGTTCGCCTGGGCCGGCCTCGCGCCGGCCTTTTGCTTTCAGGCCGCCGGAAACGCCGCGATGACTTGCGCCACGGCGGCCGTCAGCTTCTTCGCGTACGGCACATGCAGGAATTCGTTGGGGCCGTGGGCGTTGCTCTTGGGGCCCAAGACGCCGCAGACCATCATCTGCGCCGTCGGAAACCCCTTGGACAGCATGTTCATCAGCGGAATCGTGCCGCCCTGGCCGATGGTGCCGCAAGGCGCGCCGAACCCGGCCTGCGAAGCCGCATTCAGCGCGTTCTCGAACCACGGCACGGTGGCCGGTGCGTTCCAGCCCGTGGCACCACCGCCGCCATCGAAGGTCACGCGCGCCTGGTAGGGGGCGTTGTCTTCCAGCAAAGCCTTCAGTTCCTGCACCGCCTGGGCCGCGTCCACCAGCGGCGGCAGCCGCAGTGACAGCTTGAACGCGGTGTAGGGCCGCAGCACGTTGCCGGCATCCTTCAAATCGGGGAATCCATCGGCACCCGTCACCGACAGCGTGGGCATCCAGGTGCGGTTCAGCAGCGCCTGCACCGGGTCGGTGGTGGTGGGCAGCGCGAACTGCGTGGAGCCGCCGCAGTCGTAGTGCGCCCAGGGGAAGCGCTTGTAGATCTCATCACCCAAGATGGCCGCAGTGGCCTGCGCCTGGGCCAGCCGGTCGGCCGGGACCTCGCAGTGGAAGCTGGCCGGCAGCAGGCGGCCGGTGGCGCTGTCTTCCAGCCGGTCGAGCACCTGCCGCATGATGCGAAAGCTCGACGGCACCAGCCCGCTGGCGTCGCCCGAATGCACGCCCTCGGTCAAGATCTCCACCTTCAGCATGCCGCTGGCCATGCCGCGCAGGCTGCTGGTGATCCACAGCTGCTCGTAGTTGCCGGCGCCCGAATCCAGGCACACGACCAGCGCCACATCGCCCAGCCGTGGGCGCAGCGCGTCCACATACGGCAGCAGGTCGAACGAGCCGCTCTCTTCGCAGGTCTCGATCAGGCCGACGATGCGCGGATGCGGCGTGTTCTGCGCCTTCAGGGCCTGCACGGCGGCGACGCTGGCGTAGACGGCATACCCGTCGTCAGCGCCGCCACGGCCATACAGCTTGCCGCCCTCGTACTTGGGCGTCCACGGGCCCAGGTCGCGGCGCCAGCCGGTGAACTCGGGCTGCTTGTCCAGGTGGCCGTACATCAGCACCGTCTGCGACGTCGACGGCCCGTTGGCCGGGATCTCGAAGAACAGCACCGGCGTGCGACCCGGCAGGCGCACGATCTCCAGTTGCAGGCCGGGCACCTTCTGCGCCTCGACCCAGGTGGCCGCATTGCGCACCACCGTCTCCAGGTGGCCATGCTCGGCCCAGTCCTTGTCGAAGGACGGGGACTTCGCGGGGATCGCGATGTAGTCGGTGAGCTGGCGGACGATGTCTTCGTCCCACCGCGCGGCCACGAACTGGCTGGCGGCGGCGGTATCGAGGACGTTGGGGGGGACACGGGCGTTCATCGGGTGGGCTCCTGCGGTCGCAAAGAAGACGATTGCATCACAGCCGCCAAGACCCGGCGAGAGGGTGGGCAAGTGGGGGTGTGATCCGCCGCAGGCCGCATCCGGCCGCGCGTGGCGCTTGGGCAGGCCGCCGGACGGCCGCCCGTCATCACTTCATCGCCCTGAGCCCACGCCAGAGAAGGACCGCGAGCGCGGTGACCAGGCCCGTCAGCAGCCCTGCCAGCAGCAACTGAAGCGACTGGGCTGTCCACGCGCGAACCAGCAAGGCCACAGTTGGCGTCATCAGCAAGAGCGCGAACGCGATGCCGTAGAGCGGCGAGGCTGGCAAGCGGAGCAGCCAACCGACCACGACCACCGCCGCCAGCCCTGGCGTGCGCGGCGCCTCGGGCTCGTACCAGACGATGTCGAGGACTTCGCCATCCGAGGACAGCAAGACGTATTCCTCGTCCCCGAGTCGATGACGGCGCTGGCCGGTGGATCGAACGTCAGCCTGTGTTTGCGGACGTGGCGCGATGGCAAGACCGGCAAGTACGCGCAGCGCGCCGTGGCCGGCGTGGAGTCCTGCGCCTGGTGCTGCAGCACGTGTTGCCCAAGGGGCTTCGGCGCGCGCGCTGCTACGGCCTGCTGCATCCGAACTGCCGACGCGGTGTCGCGCTGGTGCGTACGATGGCGCTCCGGCGCCGGCCCTGCGTGCCGGCTGCTGCGGTGTCGGCCATCACCGCCGAGCGGCCCAGGCTCAAATACCACTGCTGCGGCTCACCGATGCGCATCGTGCGACGGCGCATCGGCAGATCCGACGATGCCCCGCCGCCGCTCAACATCGTCCAGGCCATGACCATCGCGTAGCCACGCATCGGCACGCTGACTCAGCATCACTGCGTTTCGGCGCTACGCTGGATGAGCTCGGCCCCAGTATTCACCCATTGCATGCCGAGGCAACGCGCAATGCTTCAAAACTGGCCGCCCACGCAGTGCCGGCATTCAACCCAATGCCGCGCACTGGCCCCAGGGCCTTCGCGGCACGTAAATCCCAAGAACATATTTGCAGTGGGACGATCCGCTCGAATGGCCCGGGATCGTCCAAAAAAAGGATCAGATCGCGGCTTCGCGCGATCTTTTCCTTAGGACTCGCGCGCCGCCGTGGACACCGACTTTAGGGACTGGAGAATACGCCTGTCTCGTTGAAGCACAAGGTAATAATCGAGTTAATGAAAAGCCGCCTGAGGTCATATCTTTTACCGCTATTTCTTTGCCCGAGTGTATTCCTTTGCCAATCGAATAGCTGCTAGGGCGTCAATTCTGCCGGCGCCAATTCCTACAATTGGCAATCTCTTAGCGCTTCGCTTTAGTACGTCCTCCAATTCATCTGGCGACAGCGTCGGAACTGTTGAGAGGACGAGTGCTGCTACGCCAGCGGCGACAGCGGCGGAAAATGACGTTCCACTCCCACTTTCATATAAGCCTCTGGGGGTGATTGCGAGTATATCCTGACCGGGGGCAGCAAACGCCGTCTCCGGCCCGGTAGACGAGAAAGGCGATATTTCATCCTTCAAGCCAGTAGAGGTCACAGCAACAGCTAGGGGCGCGTTTGCAGGCTGCCATACTGGCCCCACCTTGTTCCCAGCGGAAACAAAAACTAGCGTTCCCTTGGCGCGAAGTCTTTGAAAGACTAAAGAAAACTTTTCTGGTTTAAGAATGTCTGCCTTCGGTTCCGCCCCCAAAGGTAACAGTATTATTCGTGCGCCTGCCGAGGCTGCAAATTCTAGAGCGGAAAGTATATTGGCATCTGTGGCCGCTACGTTGCGAGATGACAGAACATCAATTGGGAGGATTTTAGACGTCGGTGCCATGATGCCTATCAACGACGCTAGTTTGGTTCCAAGATCGTTGTTGACGGTAGTACCATCACCTGTGGGGAAGGACCGGCTCTTCAATAGCTGGTTGCTAAGTGACTCACCGTTCTTGGTTGTGGGATATGCGGCAATTTCTGTCGAAATGATGGCAACCGTCACGGAGGCCTCGCCGGACTCACTTAAAGCGTCTTTCAATCCAATTAGACTAAAGGCCACTTGACTAACTATTCCTCTTCCGTCGCTTGAAGGAGTACTGTTTTCAATAATTGATTTATTTCCCTGGCTAACGTTCTTTTCGGCAATGTCCATTGACCTCATAACAGCGGCGCCACGGGTTTGCACATCCTTGAGCTGAAGCTCCAACGATGCAATGGTCTCTCCAGCATGCTTTTTAACTTGCTCGATAGTTGCTCGTGAATTGGCGGCTGACTCACTGGCAGCATGTTTTGCGCGCTCAGCCTCTACAAGCGCTGCGGCGCTTTCTTTTCTCAGTAGCGTTACAAGTTCTTGGAGATCGGCTTTCCGAGAGTCAAGGGCTTTTTCAAGTTTCCCATCGAGCAGCTGATTTGCCGCCTTGTCAATTTCGGATAGCTTTTCGTCCGACTTTCTCTGAAAATTTTCAATTTTTGTTTTGGCGTCTGTCCAGAGGTTATAGCCCATGTAAGAGGCGAACGCCGCGGCAAGGAGAAGTGGCCACTGCACCCGTTTGCGAATGCCGTCCAGCGCGTCACCGATGACCCGATTTGTAATTAGCTCTAACGTGTCCGGATTCAGAGGGACGGCTTCGTCACGCAATGGAGTATCATCGTTTTCGTTTACGGCTCTTGCGTAGCGGCGTCGTCTGGTAGGCGGCTCTAGGCTCATCTTGATATTCCTGATTTCGAAAAACCCTTAAACCATTCAAATTTTGAGATCGCATTTCTGAACTGGTAGAACTTTTGGGCCCACAGATGCAAGCCCAGAGGCCTAACCGTTTGACATAAGGGGCGACCGAGGGCGATAGCCCTTGGACGTCCCTCTCGATGGAAGGGTAGGACTCTGCTAGCGCCGCTCGAGTAGCTCCTTTATCGCTACTCCAACCTCTGGCGCCCGGAAGGCGCCGTTATGGCCGGCCTCCGGGACAGACCTGAAGTACGCCTTGATGCCGCGGGCCGTAAGCGCGCCGACGTACTTGACGGCCAAATCTGGAAACGTGTTGTCGTCTCGTTCACCGGTAAGCGCAATCACGTTCGCGTTCGGAGCGATCCGAGAAACTAGGGAAATGGGGTCTTCGCTTCTTCCCCAGGCCCGGCGGCCTTGACGCCATTGGCCCATGTCGCAAGGACAGGCGACAAGCACTGCTCCGTCGATCAGTCCCGGTCGCAGGCCAAGAAGAGAAGCGATCGTTGAGGCGCCGCCGGAATGACCGATGGCGAGAACTCGCTCGGCCTTGTAATGAAACTTGAGCCGCTCGATTGCAGCGCCTACCTGTAGCAGATTCTCCTTCGTGTAGTGATCAGTCCGGCCACTCTGAAGGAAGGCGACTGAGGATGACTGCCCAGAACCGTCTGGATAGCCGGGACGCACAAGAGCGACAGCGAGAACCATATATTCGCTGAACTCGATCGAACTAGCTTCCGCCTGCGGGAAGTGATAGTCGGCGTTACCTCCTGCCCCAAGATCGCCGTGTAGCCAAACGAGCAAGGTCTTCGGTGTCTGCGATCCGTAGGCGCGCATCAGCAAGCACTGCGACTCACCGCTGACACGACGGGTGAAGTCTTCGGTCTGGCAGGTGTCTGCACTCACGCCAGGCGGCAAACCAAGAGTAAACAGCAGGACTAGCAGAAGACGCAGCATTTCAGAGCCCTACGTGTCATGGAGCGCATCGTACGGCTCCCCATCACAAAGCGTGATGCCCTAACAGCCCTGAAAATTTCAACTACCACCGTTGAAATCCATAGATACTTCGGCACGTCGCACGTCCTTCTAGATTCATTAAATTTGCGACGAAAACCAGCACCGGTTACATCTTGGCAGTCTTGGCACTTACGCCCAAAGCGTAGCTGAATCCCGGGAATCCGGGATCACCATTCAACCAAATCCATCCCCAAAACCGATGACGAGCGCGATGCCCGGCCGCCCTACTCCACCACCACCGCCGTCCCGCTCGCCGACACCATCAGCATCCCGTTCTCCTTCCCCAACACCTCGTAGTCCAGATCCACGCCAACGACGGCATTGGCGCCGGCGTCCTGCGCGCGCTCTTCCAGCTCCTTCATCGCGATGTCGCGGGCCTTCTGCAGTTCACGCTCATACGTGGCCGAACGGCCGCCCACCAAATCGCGAATGCCGGCGAACATGTCCTTGAACACGTTGGCGCCCAGGATGGCCTCGCCGGCGACGACGCCGCAGTACTTGGTGATGCGCTTGCCTTCGATGGAAGGGGTGGTGGTGATCAGCATGCTTAACTCCTCGTGGGTCACAGGCCATAGGCCCGGCGCGCCGTGCCTTCGAAGACGGCGGCCCGGTCCTCGGGCGCGACACCATGCCGCGCCTCGGCCAGCCAGGCATCGTAGCGGCCGGCCAGCTCCAGCACGGGCCAATCGCTGCCCCACAGACACCGCGCGGGGCCGAAGCATTGCAGCAGCCAATGTGCATGGCGTTGCACCGCGTCGACGGGCGCGCCCGGGGCGGCTTCGGTCCATAGACCAGAGAGCTTGCAGAACGCCGACGTCTCACGCGCCAACGCCTGCAGGCCTTCGGTCCACGCCACCCAACCTGCGGCGTCGCCGGGGATCGTGGGTTTCGCACCGTGGTCGATCACGATGGTGAGGTCCGGGTGCCTCGCAGCCATGCGCAGCAGGCGCGGCAGGTGCACCGGCTTGATGAGCGCGTCGAACACCAGGCCGCAGCGCGCCATGGCCTGCAGCGCGGGCGCCAACGCCGGCTGCAGCATCCAGTCCGGGTCGGCGATGTCCTGCAACATCGGGCGCAGGCCGCGCAGCTTGGGGCGGCGGGCCAGCGCCTCGATGCGGGCCGGCGCGTCGGGCGCCAGCAGGTCGACCCAGCCGACCACGCCCAGCACGTCGGCGGCCTGCTCGGCCTGCGCCAGCAGAAACGCCGTCTCGGCCTCGGTCGGCGCGGCCTGCACCACGATGCCGGCGCGCACGCCGCAGGACCAGGCGACGGCCCGCCAGTCGTCGAGCGATACATCGCGGTGGATAACGCCCAGGGCCGGCGTCAGCCAGCCGTAGTCGCCGCGGGCCAGCTGCCAGATGTGGAAGTGCGCGTCGATCACGTCCGCGGCGCCCGGCCGCCCGCAGCGGCTGACGCGCCAACTCGGGGGGCAGCGATACAGGAAGCGATGGGCAGGGCGGCTGTCATGGCGTGGGTGCCTCGGCCGGCAACAGGCCAAGCCCGCGCAGCGCCTGCCAGAACGTGGTGGGAATCGGATGCGCCAGCATGGCCCGGCTGTCGTGCCAGTGCGCCACCGTCTGCGCGCCGGCCATCACCACCTCCACAGCCGGATGCGCCAGCGGAAACTGCAGCGCCGCCGCGCGCAGCGGCACGCCATGCTCCGCGCACACCTGCTCGACAGCGGCCGTGCGCGCGACCCAGGCCTGCGGCGCCCGCGCGTAGTTGAAGCGCAGCTCACCACCGCCGCGCACGCCCGTGGCCAGGATGCCCGAGTTATAGACGCCGCCCAGCGCAATGCGCACGCCACGCGCCACGCACAGCGGCAGCAGCTGCGCCAGCGCGCTGTGGTCGATCAGGCTGTAGCGGCCAGCCAGCAGCAGGCAATCGAGATCGGCATGGGCCAGCACGTCCAGGCAGATCTGCACGTCATTCACGCCCAGGCCCACGTGGCCGACCAGCCCGTCACGCTGCAGTGTGCGCAGCGTGGGCAGCGCTTCGCGCAGCACCTGGTCGAGCACGCGCGCGTGGTCGGCGCCATGCGTGGCAGCATCGCAGTCGTGCACATAGGCCACGTCCAGCCGCGCCAGGCCCAGGCGCTGCAGGCTGTCTTCCACGCTGCGGCGCGTGCCGGCGGCGGAGTAGTCCCAGCGCTGCGTGAATGGCAGCACTTGCACGTAGCCATGCTGGTCGCGCGGCGCCTGCGCGTCGGGCTGCAGCACGCGGCCGACCTTGCTGGAGAGAAAGAAGCTGTCGCGCGGCACGCCCCGCAGCGCCTGGCCGAAGCGTTGCTCGGACAGGCCATTGCCGTAGTGCGGCGCGGTGTCGAAACTGCGGCAACCATCGGCCAGCGCCGCGGCCAGCACGGCCTGGGCCTGCGCCTCGGGGATGGCGCTGAACAGGTTGCCCAACGCTGCGCCGCCCAGGCCCAGCGGCAAGCGATCGGCACATGCGGGGAAGACGCGGGCGGAAGCCTCCGCGGACGTACCCGCCAACGGATCGACAGGCACATCTGCGCGCGCGTTGGCGGGCGAAGTAGAGGGAGAAATGGCGGGCGAAGCGGCGGGCGAAGCGGCGGGCGCATTGGCGGGTGCACCGGCGGCTCCATGGATGGGCACATCGGCACGTGGATCGACAAGCGCGTCGCCGGTCGCATCGACAGACGGATCAACGGGCGCAGCGCGCTGTGAGAAAGGCATCGGCATCCTTCATCCATCACAAACAGATCAGCGAACGTAGTGCTGACATGTCAGTACGTCAACAGGGCAAGTGCCAATGACGCATGCGATCGCGCCGCGCACCATCCGCCCCCATGCTGAAGAACCTGTCGCCCCTGCTCTCGCCCGATCTGCTGCACGCGCTGGCCTCCATGGGCCATGGCGACGAGATCGTGCTGGGCGACGCGTTCTTCCCCGCGGCCACGCATGCGAAGCGGCTGGTGCGCCTGCCCGGCATCACGGCCGATGCGGTGCTGGACGCCGTGCTCTCCGTGCTGCCGCTGGACGACTTCGTGCCGCAACCGGCCTGCACCATGCAGGTGGTCGGCCACGCAGACGAGGTGCCGCCCGCCGTCGCGCAGTTCAGCGACGTGCTGGCCCGCCACGGCCACGCAGCGCCCGGCGCGCTGGAGCGCTATGCCTTCTACGAGCGCGCGGCCCAGGCTTTTGTGATCGTGGCAACAGGCGACACGCGCACCTACGCGAACATCCTGCTCAAGAAGGGGTTGGCGCGGTGACGCGACCAGCGCAGCGCCGCGCCTCTCCGCCCTCGCCTTGCGCGACACCGGCCGGGGGCGAAGACCGGGGCTCAGCTCGTGCTGCCATGCTGGCGCCCCAACGCTCTGCGGCAACGAGAGAGCGGGCCGCATGACCAAGCCGCGCCGCACCCTCGCCGTGGTTGCCCCCGAGCCCACCAGCCAGCGTGCGCGCGCCTACCAGGGCTTCACGCAGCAAATCCTGGCTGGCGGCATCAAGCCCGGCCAGTTCGTCTCGCAGCGCGAGCTGATGACGCTGCTGGACATGCCGCTCGGGGCAGTGCGCGAGATGATCCCGCGCCTCGAAGCGGCGGGCCTCGTCAAGACCGTTCCCCAGCGCGGCCTGCAGATCGCGCATGTGGACCTGAAGCTGGTGCGCAACGCCTTCCAGCTGCGCGCCATGGTCGAGCGCGAGGCCGTGCGCCATTTCGCGGCCGTGGTGTCCGATGAAGAGCTGACCGCCATCGCCGCCGCGCACCAGCACATCCTGCACCGCGCCAGTGCCATCGCCGGCCGCGCCGACAGCAAGCTGCTCGACGATGCGCAGGCCGTGGACTGGGGCCTGCACGACCGCATGGTCGACGCACTGGGCAACGAGATCGTGTCCGAGATCTACCGCGTCAACAGCCTGCGCATCCGCTTGATCCGGCTCGAGCAGGCCGTGATCACGCCCGCCCAACTGGTGCCCGCCATGCAGGAGCACCTGCAGTTCATCGCCGCGCTGCAGCGCCGTGATGCCGACGCCGCGTGGCGATTGCTCGAAACCCATTTGGACAGCGCCCGTCACCGTGCGCTCGCGGGCCCCGGCGCCGCGCCAGCACCCGTGCCCACCGCCGCCCCCTTGCCCATCAACACCCCGAGGAGACGCACACGATGACGCACGCCATCACCGGCCTGTGGCCCGCCCTGGCCACGGCCTTCACGGCCGACGGCGCCGTCGACACCGGCCGCACACTGGCCCAGGCGCGGCGCATGCTGGCCGCCGGCAGCGAGGGCATCACGCCCTTCGGCACCACGGGCGAGGGGCCATCGCTGACGGTGGCCGAGCGCCAGGCGCTGCTGCAGGCCCTGCTGGCAGACGGCGTGCGCCCGGACCAGGTCATCGTCTGCACCACGGCCTGCGCGCTGGGCGATGCGATCACCCTGGGCCGCCACGCCGTCGCGCTGGGCTGCGCGCACCAGCTGTTCATGCCGGCCTTCTACTTCAACCACCCGCGCGATGAGGGCGTGATCGCCGCCGTCACGCAGATGATCCGCGGCATCGGCAGTGACGCCTTGCGCGTGCTGCTCTACCAGTTCCCATCGCTCAGCAACGTGGGCTTCAGCCACGCCAGCATCGCCGCGCTGGCCGATGCGCATCCTGGTGTGGTGGTCGGCATCAAGGACAGCACCGGCGACCGCGCGCATTCGCTGGCGTTGGTGCAGGCCTTCCCGCAGCTTGGCACGCTGGTGGGCGCGGAGCTGGATGTGGCGCCGGTCATGCTGGCCGGCGGCGCAGGGTCGGTCAACGGCCTGGCCAACCTGGCGCCGCACCTGATGCGCCGCGTGGTCAGCCGGCCCGCCGAGGTGTCTGCCGCCGATGCCACGCTGATGCAGGGCCTGCTGGCCTTGCTGAACGTCAAGCCGAACCTGCCCTTCGTCAGCGCCTACAAGACTGCGCTCGCAGAGCAACTCGGCGATGACGGCTGGCTGCATGTGCGCGCGCCTCTTTCGCCCCTGGATAACACCGAGGCGCAGGCCGTTCGGGCCGCGTACCGTGCCCTCGGTCAGCGTTTAGCCACCCTCTAACCACACCGGAGACACGCCATGAACATCCCCGCCTTCAAGCGCCGCGAACTGCTGCAGGCCGCCGCTGGCGCCACGGCCCTCTCAACGCTGCCCGCCGCCTTCGCGCAGGCCAACTTCGACTGGAAGCGCTACGCCGGCCAAACGCTCGAAGTGCACCTGGTCAAGAGCCCGCGCGGCGAGCTGCTGCAGCGGCATCAGAAGGAGTTCGAGGACCTCACCGGCATCAAGGTCGGCGCCGAGCAGATGCCCGAGCAGCAGTCGCGCCAGAAGACGGTGATCGAGTTCAACTCGGGCCGCACCAGCTTCGACGTCGTGCACCTGAGCTACCACGTGCAAAAGCGCCAGTTCGCCAAGGGCAAGTGGATGGAAGACCTGCGGCCCATGTTCGCCAACGCCGCACCGCCGGATTTCGACCAGAAGGACTATTCCACCGGCGGCATGTTCTACGCCACGCAGGCAGACGGCCGCATCGACAGCCTGCCGCTGAACCTGGACCCGTGGATCCTCTACTACAACAAGGAACTGTTCGCGGCCAAGGGCGTGGCCTACCCCAAGAGCTACCCCGAGATTCTGGAAGCCGCCAAGAAGCTGCACGACCCAGCCAACGGCGTGGCCGGCTTCGTGGGCCGTGGCTTGAAGAACGCCAACGTGCCGCTGTGGACGGGCTTGTTCCTCGGCTGGGGCGGCCAGTTCTTCGACGCCAATGGCAAGCTGGCGACCGAGACGCCCGAGGCCATCGCCTCGGCCACGCTGTACCGCGATCTGCTCAAGACCACCGGCCCGGCCGGCATCGCGGGCTACAACTGGAACGAATCGCAGAGCCTCTTTCTGCAGGGCAAGGCCGCGATGTGGATCGACGGCTCGGGCTTCGCGCCGCCGCTGGAAGATGCGACCAAATCCAAGGTCGTCGGCAAGGTCGGCTACGGCGTGATGCCGCCCGGCCCCAAGGCGCAGGTGTCGGCCACGTTCGGCGACGGCATCGGTGTCTCGGCGTTCTCGAAGAAGAAGGAGGCGGCGTTTCTCTACATCGTCTGGGCCACCAACAAGGCGATGCAGGCGCGCATGCTGGCAACAGGGTCGGGCGCGCCGGTGCGCCTGTCGGCCTATGCGAACAAAGAGGCGATCGCCAACCTGAAGGTGCCGGCCGAATGGCTGAGCGCCGTGGCCGAATCGCTGCGCATCGCCAAGCCGGGGCTGCCCATCATCGAGCCGGTGACCGAGTTCCGCGACGTGTTCGGCATCGCGCTGAACAACATGCTGACCGGTGGCGATGTGGCGGCGGAGTTGAAGAAGGCGACGGCCGAATTCGCGCCGGTGTTGGCCAAGGCCGAAGGCTGACCGGCGCACGCACCCTCACCCCACCTCGGCCCCATGCGCCCTCGCGTCTCCCCTTTCCTCTGGTTCATCCTGCCGGCCGTGCTGGTGGTGGTGGCCGTGATCGTCTTCCCGTGGATGTTCACGCTCTGGATGAGCCTGTTCGACTGGAAGATCGGCTCGGCCTCCAAGTTCGTGGGCCTGGCCAACTATGTGGAGCTGGCGACCAACACGCGCTTTCTGATGTCCATCGTGCACACGATGGTCTTCACGGCGCTGGCCGTCATCGCGCCGCTGGTGCTGGGCACGGCGGCAGCGCTGGTGTTCAACCAGAAGTTCGCCGGGCGCGGTTTCTGGCGTGGCGCTTTCGTGCTGCCGATGATGGCCACGCCGGTGGCCATCGCGCTGGTGTGGGTCATGATGTTCCACCCGCAGCAGGGCGTGCTCAACTACCTGCTGTCGCTCGTCGGCATTCCGCCCAGTGAGTGGGTCTACTCACCGATGTTGGCCATCCCCTGCCTGGTGCTGGTGGACATCTGGCAGTGGACGCCCCTCGTGATGCTGATCGTGCTGGGCGGCCTGGCATCGCTGCCGACCGACCCGTTCGAGGCGGCCTACATGGAAGGCGCGACGCGGGCGCAGACGCTGCGCTACGTCACGCTGCCGCTGCTCATGCCCTTCATCATGGTCGCGGCCGTGGTGCGGCTCATCGACGCGCTGAAGACCTTCGACACCATCTACGTCATCACGCAGGGCGGGCCGGGCACGTCGTCGGAGACCATCAACCTGTACCTGTACCTGCAGGCGTTTTCGTTCTACCAGATCGGCAAGGCCTCAAGCGTCGTGGTGGTGTTCTTCGTGCTCGTGGTGGGCCTGAGTCTGCTGCTGTTCTGGCTGAAGGAACGGTCCCGCTATGACGCGTGAACTGAGCTCTCCCCGTTTGGATGGCTCACTGCGTGTAGCCCTCCCATCCCCCTCAAGGGGCGCACCCAGCGGCCTGGCAGAGCCAGTTCCGCGGGTGCCCTGGCATGGCCTGCTCTGCGCTGTCTGGCGCCGCGGGCGGTGGGTCACGCGATGAAAGCCAAACTGATCGATCGGGCGCTGCTCGCGCTGTGCGTCTTCCTCCTCGTCTCACCGGCCATCGGCTTCTTCTTGTGGATGCTGTCGCTGGCATTCAAGAACGATGTCGACAACCTGGCCTACCCGCCGGTGTTCATCCCCAGCCCGCCCACGCTGGACAACTTCCGCAAGGTGTTCGACAGCGGCCCGTTCTTTCAGTACTTCATCAACAGCGTGGTGGTGTCGGGCCTGGCGACGTTGATCGCGCTGTTGATCGGCGTGCCGGCCGGCTACGGCATCGCGCGGCTGAAGGCGCGCAAGCTGCTGCTCACCATCCTGATCGCGCGCATGACGCCGGCCATCAGCTTTTTGATCCCGCTGTTCACGCTGTTCCAGGCGCTGGGGCTCACTGGCACGCTGGCCCCGGTGGTCATCACGCACCTGGTGATCACCGTGCCCATCATGGTCTACATCGTCGCGGGCTACTTCGAGACGCTGCCGATGGAGCTGGACGAAGCGGGCCTGATGGATGGCTGCTCGCCCTGGCAGCGCTTTCGCTACATCGCGCTGCCGCTCGCGCGCCCGGGCATCACGGTGGCGGCCATCCTGGCGTTCATCTTCTCGTGGAACAACTTCATCTTCGGCGCTGTGCTCGCGGGGCGCGAGACGCGCACGCTGCCGGTGGCCATCTACAACGTGCTGACCTTCGAGCAGATCGCCTGGGGGCCGCTGGCGGCCGCGGCGCTGCTGGTCACGCTGCCGGTGCTGGTGCTGACACTGGTGATTCAGAAAGAGATCGTTGGCGGTTTGACGGCCGGCGGCGTCAAGGGCGGATAGATGTTGAACCCCCTTGTCTCCGCGCTGCGCGGCATCTCCTCACACGTCCATGCAGCGCATTGCGCGATCGATCATTGATATGGCTTCAGTCACTCTCTCCGGCATCACCAAATCGTTCGGCGACACGCAGGTCATCAAGGGCGTGGACATTGCCATCCACGACGGCGAGTTCGCTGTGTTCGTCGGCCCCAGCGGCTGCGGCAAGTCCACGCTGCTGCGCATGATCGCGGGGCTGGACGCGCCGACCGCCGGCGACATCCGCATCGCCGACCGCGTCGTCAACGACCTGCCGCCCAAGGAGCGCGAGGTCTCGATGGTGTTCCAGACCTATGCGCTCTACCCGCACATGACGGTGGAGGGCAACATGGGCTTCGGCCTGATGATCGCCGGCGCGGCGGCCGATGCCATCGGCGCCAAGGTGGGCGCCGCAGCGCGCATGCTGGGGCTGGACCAGCTGCTGGACCGGCTGCCCAAACAGCTCTCCGGCGGCCAGCGCCAGCGCGTGGCCATGGGCCGCGCGATGGTGCGCGACCCTAAGGTGTTTCTGTTCGACGAGCCCCTGTCCAACCTGGACGCCAAGCTGCGCGTGCAGATGCGCACCGAGATCCGCGCGTTGCACCAGCGCCTGAAGACGACCTCGGTCTACGTCACGCACGACCAGGTCGAGGCCATGACCATGGCCGACCGCATCGTCGTGCTGCGCGATGGCAAGGTCGAGCAGATCGGCACGCCGGTCGAGTTGTACGACCGGCCGGGCAATGCGTTCGTGGCGACCTTCATCGGCTCGCCGTCGATGAACCTGCTCCCGGGCGTGGTCGAGGGCGGCAACGCCAGCACAGCCGGCGGCGCGGTGCCGCTAATGCCGTCGTTGGCCGCAACGCTGCCAGGCCGCGAGTTGCTGTTGGGTTTGCGCCCAGAGCATCTGAAAGTGCAGGGCGCGGGCCAGGAAGGCATCGCTTGCGAAGTCAAGGTCGTGGAGTTCAGCGGCGCCGACACCCTGCTCGTCTGCGAGGCGGCCGGCCAGCCACTGCAGGCGCTGGTGCACGACCGACTACTGGTCAAGCCGGGCGACACCATCCGCCTGGCGATTGCGCCGGAGCTGGTGCACGTGTTCGACGCACAGACGCAGCAGCGCCTGGGCTGACGCGCTTCAGTGCGCCCCGCCCTGCCGGCTGCGCGATTGATTGCCTGACCCGACCTGTGATTCGCGGTCGCTGCGGCTCGCCGGCGTGCGCTGCGACTGGTGGATCTGCGTCGCGCCGTCGGGCGTCGGCTGGTTGCGGTCATTGGCCACCTTGCCTTGGGCCTCGGCCTCGGCGTCCCCATCCATGTCGCTGCGGGTGCTGGAGGGCTTTTTGGACATACATGCTCCTGTAGGTGCGGGGTTCGGACCGGCCGTTGCGCCGGGGCGTCGGCATAGATTGCGCCCGGGCTGGGCCTGCTGCGTGTAGGACAACGCCGATTCGGGCGCAAGACCATGGGGCTTGGCCATTGGCCTGGCGTTCCCAAGGCACGCCTCTTGCCTACGCAAGCTGTCACCGCTTGCCCCCATACTGCGCTGCACTTCGGGCGCCCGCGCCCCGCTCCATGTTCCAACGCAAGACCCTGAAAACCCTGACCCGGCTGTTCACCAGCAGCCTCAAGCCGATGCTGAAGGCCGCGTCGCCGCCGCCCAAGCGCAAGAAAAAGGCGGCGGCCAAGCCGCTGGCCCACCCCAAGCCGGTGCCGTGGGCCACGCTGCTGGCCCAACCCAGATCACCGGCCCGGGCCAAGCCAGCGCCCAGCCGTGCGGCCGCCAAGCCGGCAACAGTCCGCGCCGCCCCAGGCACCAGCGCTGCGGCTGGGCGCTGGGTCAGCGGCCGGGCCATGACCGCGGGCGGCACGCGCCGTTACCGGCTGTTCATTCCGGCGGCCCGCGGCTTTGGCCAACAGGTGCCGCTGATGGTCATGCTGCACGGCTGCGACCAGAACGCTGAGTCTTTCGTCGCCAGCACGCGCATGCACCAGCTTGCAGCGCGCGAGGGCTTCGCCGTGCTCTACCCCGACCAGGACCGCCTGGCCAACGCCCACGGCTGCTGGAACTGGTTCGACACGCGCAACGGGCGCGGTCATGTCGAGGCGGCGCTGATCATGCGCGCCATCGACCAGGCCTGCCTGTACGGCGCCGACCGCACGCGCGTGGCGATCGCCGGGCTGTCGGCCGGCGCCAGCATGGCCACCCTGGTGGTCACGCGCTACCCCGACCGCTTCCAGGCCGTGGCCATGCATTCCGGCGTGCCACCCGGCACGGCGCGCACCGGCCTGGGCGCGCTGTCGGCGATGTACGGCCATGGCAACACCAAGCCGCTGGACGCCGATGCCGCCGCCATGGCCGCGCACTGGCCCGCGCTGCTGGTGGTGCACGGCGGCGCCGACACGGTGGTCAAGCCCAGCAATGGGCTGGCCGCCGTGCAGGCCTGGGCCGAAGCCGCCGGCGCCAAGGCCGCCAAACCGCGCGCCGTTCAGCGCGGCCAACGGTTGGCAATGCAGGTCACCGACTACCGCGCGCGCAGGCGGGTGGTGGCCAGCCTGGTCGAGATCCCGCAGCTGGGCCACGCCTGGAGCGGCGGGCCGGCGTCGCAGCCCTACAGCGACCCGCAGGGGCCGGATGCCTCGCGCCTGATCTGGGCCTTCGCCAGCCGGCAGTTCCGCACCGTGGCGAAGTTGTAAGCGCAGGTTACAAAGCGACCGCAGACCCCCTCAGTTTTGAGGATGCGAGCGTGCGGAGCGGCTCCTAGCATTGGTGTGCCTGTGCGGCAGCTTCGCTCGCCGGGCCCGAAAGGGGGACACCATGTACGCCACCGCCGCTTTCCAGACCATGCCCGCGCTGCACGCCTTTCCAGGTGCGCTGCCGCCATGTCGACCCGCAGCGCGCCGCGTGCTGTTGGTGGACGACCATGAGCTGGTGCGCTTCGGCGTGCTGGCGCTGCACGAACAAGTGCAGGGCGTGCCGATCGAGTGGCTGGAGGCCGGCTCGCTGCAGGACGCCATCGACCTGTATGGGCGTGAGGCCGACATCGACGCCGTGCTGCTCGACCTGAACCTGCCCGACAGCAAGGGCCTGCAGGGCCTGCGCAAGTTCCTGCAGGCGCACCCCGGCGCGCGGGTGGCGATCTTCAGCGGCACGCAGGATGAATTCGTGGTGCGCCAGGCGCGCGCGCTGGGCGCCACCGGTTATGTGGGCAAGAACACCATGGTCCAGCAGTTTCGCGACGCGCTGGCGGTGCTGCTCGGCTCTACCGGCGGGCGTGACCTGCGGGGCCTGTCGGGCGCCAGCAGCGCGCTGTTCCCCAAGTTCCCTTCGTCGGCCATGTTCGACCGCGTGGCCGAGCTGGGGCCGCGTCACCTGGAGATCCTGGAACTGGTGCTCTCGGGCTGCGCCAACCAGGAGATCTGCAACGCCACCAAGCTCTCGCTGGGCACGGTGAAGAACTACGTGTCCTCGCTACTGCTGGCGCTGGACGTGACCTCGCGCTCGCACCTGGTCAGTTTGTTCCGCTGAAGGTGGTCTGCGGTGTCGGCCCCCACGGCCCACCGCACCGGGCGCTGGCTCTGGCGCCTTGCGCTGGCCGCAGCAGCGGCGGGCGTGCCCCTGGCCGGTTGGGCCTGGGGCGCCACTGCCGCTTCCGCGGCTGCAGCCCTGTTGGCCACGGCCGTGGCAGCCGTTCTATGGCAGCGCTGGCAGCAAGCCACGCGCCAACTGCAGGCGCAGCACGAACAGATCCGCGCGCTGCAGGCCGCGCGTGACGCCGCCGTCAAAGCCGACCAGGAAAAAAGCCGCTTCCTCGCCATCGCCAGCCACGACCTGCGCCAGCCGGTGCATGCCATCGGCCTGTTCGCTGCCACGCTGGACAAACGGCTGGAAGGCTCGCCCGAGCAGCCCCTGGTGCGCAACCTGAACCGCGCCATCGCCGGGCTGGACCGCTCGTTCAACGCGATGCTGGACATCTCGCGGCTGGACGCCGGCGCCGTGGAGCCGCGCGTTCAGCACTTTCCGCTGCGCGACCTGTTCCGCCGCCTGCACATGCACTACGCCGGGCAGGCCGAGCAAAAGGGCCTGGGCCTGCGCTTCTCTCCCGGCGGCAAATCCATCAGCAGCGACCCGCAGCTGCTCGAACGCGTGCTGGGCAACCTGCTGCAGAACGCCATCCGCTACACCGCCACGGGCGGCATCGTGGTGGTGGCCCGGTCCACCGAATCGCATGTGCACGTGGAGGTGTGGGACACGGGCATCGGCATCCACGAACGCGACCTGCCCAAGATCTTCGACGAGTTCTACCAGGTGGGCGGCGGGCAGCGCGTGCGCTCGCAAGGGCTGGGCATGGGCCTGGCCATCGTCAAGCGGCTGGTGCGGCTGCTGGGGCACGAGTTGCAGGTGGCTTCGCGGCCCGGGCGCGGCACCATGTTCCGCCTGCGCATCGCGCGGGGGGGGCTGGACGGCATCGAGCGAGTGACCGCCGCGGCCGACACGCTGCCGCTCGGCCCACTGCAGCCGCGCACGGTGCTCGTGCTGGACGATGAAGACACCATCCGCGAAGGCCTCAGCATGCTGCTGCGTGAATGGGGCTACGACGCGATTGCCGCCGGCAGCATCGCCGAGGCGCTGCACGCGCTGCGCCAGATCGATGCGCCGCCCGATCTGATCCTGTCGGACCTGCACCTGGGCGAGGGTGCGGACGGCATCGCCGCCATCGACGAGATCCGCCGCGAATGCGGTTGCGATGTGGCCGCCATGTTGATCACCGGCGACACCACGGCCGCCGAGATGCACCGCGCCACCGAGAGCGGGCACACCGTGCTGTTCAAGCCGGTGCAGCCGCGCAAGTTGTATGACGCGCTGCGGGCGCTGGGGTCTTGACATGGACTGCCCCCACGCGCATCGCTTCGCGTATCGCTGCCCCCCCGAGGGGACGCGTCAGCGGCTTCGGGCGGCCGGGCGCCACTGACATGACTTTCGTCCGCTGTGCGCGCAAGCGCCCCGTCCTAAAGTGACCGCAACCTTCAAGCAGGACCACTGCATGCCCGAGTTCGACATCGACGCGTACCTCTCCCCCCTCGCAGGCGATACGCCGTGCGGGCCGGAGCTGGACCACGACGACGCATTCCAGGCGCTGCAGGAGGCCGCCCTCGGCAAGCCCGAGCGGCAGTACGGCGAGAAGATCTACCCCGCCGAGCCGCCCGACTGGCGCCTGGTGCACCAGCACGCGCAGGCCCTGGCGCTGCGCACGCGCGATCTGCGGGTGGCCGTGTGGCTCACGCGCAGCGCGGCCCATGTGCAGGGCGTGGTCGGCATGGTGCAAGGCCTGCAGCTGCTGCAGGGGCTGCTGGAACGCCACTGGCCCCACGTCCACCCGCAACTCGACGCCAGCGACGACAACGACCCCACGGCCCGCCTCACCGCGATCTGGCCGCTGCACAAGGAAGACGGCCTGGCCGACCTGCGCCGCGCCGCGTTGACGCCGGCACGCGGTGCCATCACCGTGCGCGATCTGGAACTGGCGTTTGGCGGCGCCAAGCCGCGCACCGGCGAAGCGCTGCCAACGGTCGAAGGGTTGATCCCCGCCATCGCCGCCGCGCAGGCCCAGGTGCCCGCGCTGGCACCCGCCATGCAGGCCGGCCTGCTGGCCGTGCAAGGCATGACCGCCGCGCTGGACCAGCACCTGAGCGCCGGCCGCTCGCCCGACCTCAAGCCGCTGGCCGCGCTGCTGCGGGCCGTGGCCTCGGCTGGCCAGCAGGCGCAGGGCACGCCGGCGTTTCTGGCGGCGGCCGATACCGGAGCGCCCGGCGCGCCGGGCCAGGCTGCAACCCAGCCCGCGCCCGGCACCATCAACTCGCGTGAAGACGCCATCCGCATGCTGCAGCGCGTCAGCGACTGGATCGAGAGCAACGAGCCGACCAACCCCGCACCGCTGTTCATCAAGCGCGCGCAGCGCCTGATGACCAAGAACTTCCTCGAGATCATTCGCGACCTGATGCCCGACGGCGTGGGCCAGATCGAGAAGCTCGCCGGTTCCCCGAAGTAGATCCGCAAGCCGCAAGCCCGCCGCGCCCACAGACCACCAGGAGCCCACCATGGCCACCAGCAGCCAGAAGTTCATCGCCCGCAACCGCGCCCCGCGTGTGCAGATCGAGTACGACGTCGAGCTCTACGGCGCCGAAAAGAAGGTGCAGCTGCCCTTCGTCATGGGCGTGCTGTCCGACCTCTCGGGCAAGCCGGCCGAGCCGCTGCCGCCGGTGAGCGATCGCAAGTTCCTGGAGATCGACGTCGACAACTTCGACGCGCGCATGGAATCGATGAAGCCGCGCGTCTCGTTCCCCGTACCCAACACGCTGACCGGCCAGGGCAACCTGGCGGTGGAGCTGGTGTTCAAGAACATGGACGACTTCTCGCCCGCCGCCGTGGCGAGCAGCGTGGACGGCCTCAAGCAGTTGCTCAAGGCGCGCCAGGAGCTGGCCAACCTGTTGACCTACATGGACGGCAAGACCGGCGCCGAAGACCTGCTGGCCAAGGTGATGGCCGACCCGGCGCTGCTGGCCTCGCTGGCCGCTGCGAAGAAGCCCGAGGCGCCGGCGCCTGCGCTAGAGGCCGCCAAGCCGGCCGACGCCGCCTGACCCGTCCGCCCCGCCGCCGTCCGCCCCCCTCCATCCGCACTCCCGGGAGTCATCCACCATGGCCGAAGACACTCTCCAGACCGCAGCGCCGCTGCAGGGCATCGAGTACCAGGGCGGCGAGTTTGCCGCGCTGTTGAACCAGGAGTTCAAGCCCAAATCCGACGACGCCAAAAACGCCGTGCAGAACGCGGTGCTGACGCTGGCGCAGCAGGCACTGGCCTCGACCAAGCTGATCGATGGCGACGTGATGGCCAGCATCGAGGCCATGATCGCCGAGCTGGACGAGCAGCTGTCCAAGCAGGTCAACCTGATCCTGCACCACCCCGAATTCCAGGCGCTGGAGAGTGCCTGGCGCGGCCTGCATTACCTGGTCAACAACACCGAGACGGACGAGATGCTCAAGATCAGCGTCATGAACATCTCCAAGAAGGACTTTGGCAAGACGCTGAAGAAGTTCAAGGGCACGGCGTGGGACCAGAGCCCCCTGTTCAAGAAGATCTACGAGGAGGAGTACGGCCAGCTCGGCGGCGAGCCGTTCGGCGCGCTGGTGGGCGACTATTACTTCGACCACAGCCCGCCCGATGTCGAGCTGCTGGGCGAGATGAGCAAGGTGGCCGCCGCCGCGCACACGCCCTTCATCGCTGCGGCCAGCCCCAACCTGCTGCAGATGGGTTCGTGGCAGGAACTGTCGAACCCGCGCGACCTGACGAAGATCTTCACCACGCCCGAATACGCGGCCTGGCGCTCGCTGCGCGGCTCGGAAGATTCACGCTACATCGGCCTGGCGATGCCGCGATTTCTGGCGCGGCTGCCCTGGGGCGCCAAGACCGCGCCGGTGGAAGAGTTCAACTTCGAAGAGGCCACCACCGGCAAGGACCACACGGCCTACGCCTGGGCCAACTCGGCCTATGCGATGGCGGTCAACATCAACCGCTCGTTCAAGATGTACGGCTGGTGCACGCGCATCCGTGGCGTGGAATCAGGCGGCGCGGTGGAAGGCCTGCCGACGCACACCTTCCCCACCGACGACGGCGGCGTGGCCATGAAGTGCCCGACCGAAATCGCGATTGGCGACCGGCGCGAGGCCGAGCTGGCCAAGAACGGCTTCATGCCGCTGCTGCACCGCAAGAACTCGGACTTCGCCGTCTTCATCGGGGCCCAGTCGCTGCAAAAGCCCGACGAGTACGACGACCCCGACGCCACCGCCAACGCCAACCTGTCGGCACGCCTGCCCTACCTGTTCGCCTGCTCGCGCTTCGCGCACTACCTGAAGTGCATCGCGCGCGACAAGGTCGGCTCGTTCAAGGAGCGGACGGACATGGCCAAGTGGCTGAACAAATGGATCATGAATTACGTGGACGGCGACCCGGCGAATTCGTCGGAGGCGACCAAGTCACGCAAGCCGCTGGCCGCCGCCGAGGTCACCGTCGAAGAGGTGCCCGGCAACCCCGGCTACTACACGTCCAAGTTTTTCTTGCGGCCGCACTACCAGCTCGAAGGGCTGACGGTGTCGCTGCGGCTGGTGTCCAAGCTGCCATCACAAAAGGGCGCCTGAAACCGCTACCCAAGGGACCAGGCACGGGCCGTCGTGCGTGCCTGAACTCCCTTCCAACGTCACGACGTTCAACCTAACGAATGAATCGAGGAAATCATGGCCCATGTTGACTACTTCCTGAAAATCGACACCGTCGACGGCGAGAGCACCGACGACAAACACGCCGGCGAGATCGAGCTGGAATCGTGGAGCCTGGGCGGTGCCAACGCCGGCTCGTTCAGCAGCGGCGGTGGCGGCGGCAGCGGCAAGGTGTCGCTGCAGGACTTTCACTTCGTCAAGAAGACGGACAAGGCCTCGGCCAAGCTGCTGACGGCCTGCTGCACCGGCGAACACCTGGCCACAGCCACGCTGGTGTGCCGCAAGGCCGGCGGCGAGCAGGAGGAGTTCCTGACGGTGATCCTCTCGCCCGTGATGGTCAGCAGCTACCAGAACAGCGGCTCGGCCGGCTCGGACATCATCCCCATGGAACAGGTGGCGCTGAACTACGGAAAGATCGAGTTCAAGTACAAGCCGCAGGACGGCAAGGGCGGCCTGGGCGGCGAGGTCGTGGGCGGCTGGGACGTCACGACCAACAAGAAAGTCTAGGGCGCAACCGAGGCCACCGCCATGCCGCTGCGCATCCCTGAACTGGAGGCCGCGGCTGGCGGCCAGCCCTCTGCGTCCGACGTCTTTCTGAGCGTGCAGACCAAGCGCGCCGGCAAGGTCAAAGGCGAGGTGACGACCGAGGGCCACGAGGAGCAAATCCAGCTGCTGCGCTGGAACTGGGGCGTCAGCGCGAACACCGCGATCGGCTCGAACGAGCGCACGGCGCGGCGCGTGTACCGCCAGCTCGTCATCACCAAGGGCATCGACTCGGCGTCCACCGCGTTGCTGAGCGCGCTGGCCACCAACGACGAGATCAAGGAGGCCGTGCTGACCATGCGCAAGGCCGGTGGCGAGGCGCTGGACTACTTCACGATGACGCTGAATGGCGCGCGCGTGGTGGCGGTGGACATCGACGTCGCCGACGATGGCCGGCCGGTGGAGCGCGTCAGCATCGCGTTCACCAAGATCGGCATCGCCTACCAGCCGCAGGAGGGTGCGGGGCTGGGCTCGGGCACGTTCAGCTTCGATGACGAGGTGTTGCCCGCCTGATCGGTAGGGCGTGCGTGCCATGGCCACCGTGGACGCCCGCAACCGCCTGCAACCGGCCTTGCTGGACCGGCTGACCGACGACGCGCCGGGCGAACGGCACGAGGCAGACGACCACCGCGTGATGTCCAAGACGCAACTGCGCCAGGCCGTGCTGCGCGACCTGGCGTCGCTCTTCAACGCCGTGCAGCCGCTGGGTGCTGCCGGCGATGCGTATCCGGGTGTGGCGGGCAGCGTGCTCAATTTCGGGCTGCCTGCCCTGTCGGGCCAGCTCGCGTCCAAGCTCGACGTGAGCGTGCTGGAGCGCGCGATCCGCCAGGCCATCCTGCGCTATGAGCCGCGCATCCTGGCCGAGAGCCTGCAGGTGCACGCGGTCGAATTCAGCAGCGTGCTGGACACGCACAACGTGATCGAGTTCGAGATCCGCGGCCACCTGTGGTCGCAGCCGGTGCCGCTGGAGATTCTGCTGCGCACGCAGATGGATCTGGAGGCGGGGCAGGTGGAGGTGCGGGATGCGGCGGGTACCAAGCCATCACGAATAGGTTGACCGCTTGAATCACAACGGAAAGCGAGCATTCAAATCATGGCTGTATTTTTCTTGTCGGGGCAACGCATCGAGCTTCCTGCTGTCCCGCTCAACCCCGGTTCGCCCACGAGTAAACCGAGCGCGTGGTTGCATGGGAAATTTGTGACGGTGCGCCTGCTGTCGTCAGTCACAGGTGTCCGCCTACACACCAACGGTCGTGATTTTCAGGATCGCCCCGCCTCGGGAGCCAACGGCGCCTGGGTCGTCATCGGCGATCTGATCCTGACATCCACCGAGTTGGTCGACACACTTGCGTTGCCAGGTGCATTCACGCATGCATCGGAAGTTGTGCTTCCCGAGCAGTGCGTCATCAACATCGGCGTATGTGCGCCCCTGTACAAGGGCGCAGGCGGAAATCTGCAAGCCGAATACGTGTCCGGACCGAAGCTGGCGATCAAGCCGATGCCCGGCCATTGGCACAGCCGGGCAGCTCATGCATAAGTTGGAAGCTGTCGCTGTGAGCGGGCCATAGGTCGCCGGCGACAACACGCAAGCAAGCCCCCATGGACCCCCGCCTCCTGCGCCTCTACAGCGACGAGCTGACGCACCTGCGCGAGGTCGGCGGCGAGTTCGCGCACGCCTTCCCCAAGATCGCGTCGCGCCTGAGCATGGAGGGCATGGAGGTCACCGACCCCTATGTCGAGCGGCTGATGGAGGGCTTTGCCTTCATGGCCGCGCACGTGCAGCTGAAGATCGAGGCCGAGCAGCCGCGCCTCATCGCGCAGTTGCTCGAAGCGAGCTACCCCAACTTCCTCGCGCCCGTGCCATCGATGATGGTGGCGCGCTTCGATGTCGACACGCTGGACCCGAACCTTGTGCGCGGCCACGTAGTGCCGCGCGGCAGCGCCGTCACGGCCGAGCTGGCGCGCGGGCAGGAGACGCATTGCGAGTTCCGCACCGCGCACGCCGTCACGCTGTGGCCCATCGAGCTGCTGGCGGTGCAGTACTTCACGCACGCGCCGGACTTGCCGCTGGCGCGCTTGCCGCAGGCCCAGGGCACGCAGGGCGGCCTGCGCATCCGGCTGCGGACCGGGGGCGGCCTGGGCTTCCATCAGATGGGCATGGACCGGCTGGCGTTCTACATCAGCGCCCCGGATGAAGTCGCCTTCCGCCTGCACGAACTGCTGCACGGCGCATGCACCGGCACGCTGGTGACCACGGGCCGACCCGGCGTGCTGCCAGCCTGGCGCGGCCCCGAGAGCGTTCGCCCACTTGGGTTCGCAGCCGACGAGGCGCTGCTGCCCGAATCGCTGCGCGCCTTCTCCGGCTACCGGCTGCTGCAAGAGGCGGCCGCCATGCCGCAGCGGCTGCTGTTCTTCGAGATCGGCGACCTGGCCGCGCGGCTGGCACACGTGAGCGGCGACGAGGTCGAGCTCATCGTGCTGCTGCGCCGTGGCGATGCGCCGCTGGAGGCGCTGGTCGACCGCGCCAGCCTGTCGCTGCACTGCACGCCGGCGATCAACCTGTTCAAGAAGCGGCTGGACCGCATCCAGCTCGGCCCGGGCGCCTGGGAATACCACGTGGTGCCGGACCGCACGCGGCCGATGGACTTCGAGGTGCACAGCCTGGAGACGGTGACGGGCTATGGCACGGGCGCCGTGGCGCAGCAACGTTTCGAGCCACTGTATGCGACGCAGCAGGCGGCCGGTGCCAGGCTTGACGCTGACGCCAACCACGCTGAGACGCACGGCTATTACACGCTGCGGCGCGAGCCACGGTTGCGCTCGCAACGGCAGATGCAGCAGGGTGCCCGCTCGGCCTACATCGGCGAGGAGGTGTACCTCGCGCTGGTCGACCCGCGCCATGCGCCGTACCGCGAAGACATTCGCCAGCTGTCGGTGGCAGCGTGGGTCAGCAACCGCGACCTGCCGTTGCTGCTGCCGCAGGGCCGGCGTGCGCCACAGGGGTCGTACGGATCGCACGGGTCACAAGGGCCGCAAGCAGCGCAGGCGATGCAGGGCTCGAACGGCTCGCCCAAGGACGAGGCGCCCCTGTGGCGGCTCGACGCTGCCGGCCCGGTGCGGCGCGTGGACGCGCTGCGCGGACCGACGCGGCCGGTCACGCGGCGGCCGGTGGGCGAGCTCGGCTGGCAGCTGGTAAGCCACCTCAGCTTGAACCATCTGTCGCTGGTGGGCAGCTCGCCGGCCGATGCGGCGGCCTCGCTGCGCACCATGCTTGCGTTGTACGCGCCGCCCGAGGATGTGGCCTGGGCGCGGGCTGTGGCCGGTGTGCAGACGCTACAGGTGCAACCCATCGTCCGGCGGCTGCCGTTCAAGGGGCCGATGAGCTTCGGCACCGGCATCGAGATCGTGCTGGAACTGGACGAGATGGCCTACCAGGGCACCAGCGCCTTCCTGTTCGCCAGCGTGCTGGAACGCTTCTTCGCGCGGCACGCCGCCATCAACGCATTCACGCAACTGGTGCTGCGCACACCGCAGCGCGGCGAAGTCATGCGCTGGGCGCCGCGCGTCGGGCTGCGGGAGGTGGTGTGACCGCCACCACGCCGCCAGCAGACGCTCGCTCCGAAGCCGAAGGCAACCGTGTGACTGCCGAACGCCTGCATGTCGACGCCCGTGCCGCCAGGCGCAACGGGGATGGCGGTCCAGCGCGCCGGGCCCGAGATGACGAGCGCGACGCACTGTTCGAATCCCTGCGCGCCGAACCCTGGGCGCACGACTTCTTCGCTCTTCTGCGCCACCTCGAAGCGCTGCACCCTGACGCCCCGCGCATGGGCCGCGCGCTGCGCCCGTCGCAGGAACCCATCCGCCTGGGCCAGGAGCCCGAGCTCGACTTCGCCCCCGCCCCGCTCGCCACCTTCGCGCATGAGAAGAACACCCCCGCCCCGCGCCTGGGCGTGCGCTTCTTCGGCCTGCTCGGCCCGCAGGGGCCGATGCCGCTGCACCTAACCGAGTTCGTGCGCGAGCGCCTGCGCTGGCGCAACGACCCGACGGCGGCGCGCTTTCTGGACATCTTCCACCACCGCATGCTGGCGCTGTTCTACCGCGCCTGGGCCGACGCCCAGCCCACGGTGCAGCACGACCGGCCGCAGCACGACCGCTTCGCCGCGTGGCTGGGTGCCGGCTTCGGCGCGGTGGGCGCGGCGCCGCTGCAGGGCGCGTTGCCGCGCCAGGCGCAGCTGTTCCAGGCCGGCCTGCTAGGCGCGCGCAGCCGCCACCCCGAGGGCCTGGCCAAGCTGCTGGCGCAGCACTTTCGCGTGCCGGTGCGCATCGAGCAGCACGTCGCGCAGTGGCTGACCATCGCGCCAGAAGACCGCAGCCGCCTGGGCCACGCGCGCAATAGGCCCGAGCGCTCGGCCGTGCCCACCGCGCAGCTGGGCCGCAGCGCCAACGCCGGCCATGCGGTGCGCGACCGGCAGTTCAAATTCCGCATCGTGCTGGGGCCGCTGCTGCTTTCGCAGTACCACGGCTTTCTGCCCGGCGGCGCCGCGTGGCCGGCGCTGCGCGACTGGGTGCGGCAGTACGCCGGGCTGGACTTGCAATGGGACGTGCAGCTGGTGCTGGCGCACGCCGAGTTGCCCGCGCCGCGCCTGGGCCAGCGCAAAGCGCCAGGCCCGGCGCTGGGCGTGACCTGCTGGATCGGCCGTCACACCCCCCCGCGCGACCGGGGCGACCTGCGCCTGCGGCCTGCCACCTCGTTCCTGCACCGACACGGAGCCTGAAATGACACTACCCCGTTTGGATGTCTCACTGCGTGTAGACATCCCATCCCCCTCAAGGGGCGCCGCGAGCGGCCGGGCAGAGCCCGTTCCGCCGCGGCTGCTGGCATGGCCTGCGCCGCGGCCTTTCGATCAGCAGCATGCGAGACGGTCGCATGCCCTGAGGGTGGCGCGCAGCGCCATGGAGAACTGACATGCCCGAAATCTCACGTACCGCACTGTTCGGCAAGCTCAACGCCACGGCCTACAAGGCCATCGAAGGGGCCACCGTGTTCTGCAAGCTGCGCGGCAACCCGGTGGTGGAACTGCAGCACTGGATCTACCAGATCCTGAACGGGCAGGACTCGGACCTGCACCGCATCGTGCAGCACGCCGGCATCGACGCCGGGGCGCTGGCGACCGACCTCACGGCCGCGCTGGACCGGCTGCCGCGCGGCGCATCCTCGGTAACCGATCTGTCGAGCTGGGTCGAGAGCGCGGTCGAGCGCGGCTGGGTCTACGGCTCGCTGATGTTCGGCGACACGCGCGTGCGCACCGGCACGTTGCTGGTCGGCATGCTAAAGACCACGGGCCTGCGCGCAGTGCTGGTGTCGATCTCGCGGCAGTTCGAGCGCATCCAGGTCGACGCGCTGGCGCAGGACTTCGCGAAGATCGTCGCCGGCTCGCCCGAAGACGGCCAGCCCGCCACCGCCAGCGGCGCCGCGCCCGGCGAGGCCAGCGGTGCGATTTCCCCTGCGGCGATGGGCAAGCAGGAGGCGCTGAAGCGCTTCGCCATCGACCTGACCGAGCGGGCGCTGAAGGGCGAGATCGACCCGGTGGCCGGCCGCGACGAAGAGATCCGCCAGATCGTTGACATCCTGATGCGCCGACGGCAGAACAACCCCATCCTGACCGGCGAGGCCGGCGTCGGAAAGACGGCGGTGGTCGAAGGCTTCGCGTTGCGGTTGGCGCGCGGTGACGTGCCACCGCAGTTGAAGAACGTGCGCCTGCACATGCTGGACGTGGGCCTGTTGCAGGCCGGCGCCAGCATGAAGGGCGAGTTCGAAAGCCGGCTGCGCGCCGTCATCGACGAGGTGCAGGCCTCGCCGCAGCCGATCATCCTGTTCATCGACGAAGCGCACACGCTGGTGGGTGCCGGCGGCCAGGCCGGCACCGGCGACGCGGCCAATCTGCTGAAACCGGCGTTGGCGCGCGGCAAGCTGCGCACCATCGCCGCCACGACCTGGGCCGAGTACAAAAAATACATCGAGAAAGACCCAGCGCTGACGCGGCGCTTCCAGGTCGTGCAGGTAGCCGAGCCGAGCGAGGCCAAAGCGATTCTGATGCTGCGCGGCGTCGCCGGCATTCTGGAGAAGCACCACCGCGTGGCGCTGCTCGATGAAGCGATCGAGGCGGCCGTGCGGCTGGCGCACCGCTACATCCCCGCGCGGCAGTTGCCGGACAAGGCCGTGAGCCTGCTGGACACAGCCTGCGCGCGCGTGGCCGTGAGTCAGCACGCCACGCCCCCGGCGCTGGAGGACTGCCAGCGCAAGCTGGAGGGGCTGCAGGTCGAGCGCGAGATCATCGAACGCGAGGCCGCCATCGGCATCGACACCGAAGTGCGGCGCCAGCGCACGGCCAGCGCCATCGATGCGGAGCAGACGCGGCTGGAAGTGCTGCAGGCGCAGCACGCGGAAGAGAAGGGTGTGGTGGACCGCATCCTGGAGCTGCGGGCCGTGTTGCGCGCACCACCGCCCGAGGGCGATGCGCCACCACCCGACCGCGACGCCCTGCTCGCCGAGCTGCGCCCGCTGCAAACGCAGCTGCGCGAGCTACAAGGCGACGCCCCCCTCATCCTGCCCACCGTCGACGAGCAAGCCGTGGCCAGTGTGGTGCAGGACTGGACGGGCGTGCCCGTGGGCCGCATGGTCAAGAACGAGGTCGAGGCCGTGCTGCGCCTGGCCGACACGCTGAACCAGCGCGTCATCGGCCAGAAGCATGCGTTGGAAATGATCGCGCGGCGCGTACAAACCTCGCGCGCGCGGCTGGACAACCCGGGCAAGCCGATCGGCGTCTTCATGCTGTGCGGCACCTCGGGCGTGGGCAAGACCGAGACCGCGCTGGCGCTGGCCGAATCGCTGTACGGCGGCGAGCAGAACGTCATCACCATCAACATGAGCGAGTTCCAGGAGGCGCACACCGTCTCCACGCTCAAGGGCGCGCCGCCCGGCTACGTGGGCTATGGCGAGGGCGGCGTGCTGACCGAAGCTGTGCGCCGCCGGCCCTACAGCGTGGTGTTGCTCGATGAAGTGGAGAAGGCCCACCCCGATGTGCACGAGCTGTTTTTCCAGGTGTTCGACAAAGGCTGGATGGAAGACGGCGAAGGGCGCGGCATCGACTTCAAGAACACCATCATCCTGCTGACCAGCAACGTCGGCAGCGAGCTGATCATGCGGCTGTGCAAAGACCCGGCCCGCACGCCGGACCCGGAGCAGATCGCCACGGCGCTGCGCGAGCCGCTGCTGCAGGTGTTCCCGGCCGCGCTGCTGGGGCGGCTGGTGGTGGTGCCCTACTACCCGCTGTCCGACACGATGATGGGCGAGATCGTGCGGCTGCAGCTGGGCCGCATCAGCAAGCGCGTGCAGGAGAACCACGGCATCCCGTTCGAGTACGACGACGCCGTGGTGCGGCTGGTGGTCTCGCGCTGCACCGAGGCGGAGTCGGGCGGGCGGGTGATCGACGCGATCCTGACGAACACGGTGCTGCCACGCGTGTCGCTGGAGTACCTGACGCGGCTGGCGGCGGGGGGGAGTTTGCAGCGGATACGGCTGGGGGTGCGGGAGGGGGATTTCAGTTACGGGTTTGATTGAGGGGAGGCGTCGGCATGCCTTCCGCGCGCATCCCCGCCACCGGCGACGTCATCCAGACCACCCAGCCGACACGCGCCACGCCTGCGCCGTCCATCCTCTATGTCAACAAGGTGGGCAACGATGGCTGGCTGCAGGCGCGGGCGGAAGGTGCAGGAGAGCGGCTGTCCTTGTTCAAGTACACCCGGCTGACGCACGTGCAAACGCGCGGCGGGCGCACTTACTTCAAGGCGGCAGAGGGGGTGCACCAGGGACGTATGCTGAGCCTGGCGCAGGCCAATGCGCAGGCGTACCTCGGCAGCCGACCGCCGACGGCCAAAGTTGCGCAGCTCACCGTCACGTACGGAGCGTACGAGCAAGGTTGGTTTTCCGAGGCGCGCGGAGACCGGCTGGACCAACAACTGGCAACGCTGGAGATCGATGGGGTGTCCGCCGCTGTCACGATGAATTCGGTATGGGGAACGGGGTTCACGACCTTGCCGCCCGGGCAGTACACGGTTCTGGTGCCCGACGTTCCCCATGGGGCCAACATGACCCGGCCTTACCGGAGGGTCGCACCCACGCTCGTGTTTGACCAGGTGTGGTTTCCGATCCAATATGGCAACAACAGCCGGTATATTCATATCGGCAACGTATCGGAAGGCTGCGTGACGGTGATGGACTTCGCCCGGTGGCCCGCCATCCACGAAGCACTGCTGAGTCACCGGTCGCCCGATGGCAAAAGCGTTGCGCAACTGACGGTCAAGGGAAAACCTCAGAGAGAGCGATGAAGTCGATGCTGAAGCGATGCATGGAGTTGCTGGGAATCATGGTCATTGCATGGCCGGTGTGCTCGTTCTCAACCTTGGCAGATGGTTCGCCCCACGCTACAGACCGCTACACGGCGCAGGACCGGCGCACTGCGCAATCGCTGAATGCGGTGGGAGACAAGGCATACCGGGCAGGGCAATTCGACACGGCGCGCAAGGCGTATATGGAGTCTTATCCGAACTTCCCGAACTCCTACGCCTATCTGATGTCGGGCGACGCGCACTGGCGCGCCGTGCTGGCCGCCAACCAAGATGGGCAGGGCCAGGAGGCGGGCCACTGCCGTGTCATCAACGCGCACTTCGCCAGCGACGTGCGGCGCAGTCTCGAGGAACATTTCCAGCGCGGGCTTGCACTGCGCCCGGCCAAGGGAGTTGCAGGCAAGCCGAGCGCGGAACTGCGCCAGCGCGCAGTTGCCACAGCGGCCTGCCTGGGCAAACTCGCTGAGCACTACGGGCGTCAACCGGCATCTACGTGTGTGGCGCTGGACCGACTGTCTGCGTGCCTGGGTGCGCCCTTGCTGAAGTGATGCACCTGCTCGCCGCGATCGGGTACACGCACCACCCGGAAACCAGCGAAATCGCCACAGCTGCATCCGCCTATGCCGGACACCATCTCGCCCGGCAACGGGTGTTGACCTTGCTGGCATACCTGCAAAACTTCCCTGCGACCAGGAAGGATGGGAAGTGAGGACAGCGCTGGGCGCAGTCCGCGCCGTACCACCTCATGACCATGCCCATCCTCATCTCCAAAGGACAACAGCAGTTCCCTGAGCTGGCGTCATTCATGGGCGGGTGGTTCCATCAAGACTTCGACATCCACGGCGACACTTTGGAAGCGGTGGTGGCCGCGTTCAAAGCCGAAAGTGACGCAGCGCTTGTCGAGCCCCTCGTCGCCGACATTGGCGCATTCCTGGCGACCGGCGATGAAGGCATGGAAGACCGGTTCCAGGACTTCTTCCAGCCCGACGTCATTCCCACTGCGTTGCGCCCCACGACACGGGAGTTTCTTGTGGCCATTCGCGATGCGCTTGTGGCAGGGCGGGACTGAGCAGATGGTGCATTGGCGTGTCGTGCACGTGTTGCTGGCCTCGGTGTGCGCCGGCTTGCCGGCAGCGGCTTCTGATGCGGTCCACACCCTCTGCGTGTCGCCCGAGGTTCCCGCGTTCTCGTGCCCGGTGGCAAGCGGCCGCGCACTCGCGTTGTGCATCAGCACCGACCAGTCCGTGCGCTACCGGTTCGGGCGAGCCGGCGCCATAGAGTTGCACTACCCACCCGGCACGCTCACGAACGGCCAGTCGATGCGGTTCGCGGACTACTTCCGCTACCAGACCGAACGGGTGGAAGTTCGGTTCGAGCACCAGGGCACGCAATACATCGTCTTCGACTACCGCGAGGACGATCGGCCCCAAGCCGGCGTGCGCGTGATGGGTGCTGGCGCCAGGGAACGCGAGATCGCTTGCACCGGTCGCATCACCGGGCGGCTCAGCGCACTTAGCGATGTGCTGCCATGCGACGCCGACAGCGGGCTGAATCCCGGCAGCTGCAAGTAGCTGCTCCGTGGCTCTACGCGGCGCTCGACCAGCCCATGCCGGCCGCGCGGGCCTGCACGGCAATCGACGCTACCAACCGTTCGGCGATGGCGCCATCGAGCGCCAGCAGCCCGAACGCATCGCCGTCGACGGCAGGCCGCGCGACCGCGAGCACGCCGCAACCTTGCAACGCAGCAGCGCGCGCAGCCCAGTCGACATCCAGCAGCGCCAGGGCCTGCTCGGGCGTCGCGTCCGGCGGCGGGGCGTCGGGCGCGGACAGCAGCAGCACCTGTGATTGCAGACACCACGGAAACGCGGGGTCGTCGAACATGCCCGCAATCGCGTCGACCCGCTGCGAGCACACCATCGTGATGGGGCCATGCCGGCCGCGCAGCCAGTCGATCACTGCGCCCAAGCCTCCCGACGGCGCACTCGTCCGCGCGCAATCACCGTCTTCGTCGTGAACCCAGGTTGAAGATGGAGCATGCCGAGACCCGGCCCGCAGCGAGCTGACCTTCGCAATGCTGGCCATGGCGCGCGCGACGGCGAGTGCGACGGGCTGCGGCACACCGGCGTCGACCGATTCGACATCCCACCCCACCAGCCACACGCGCGCAGCATCTGCGGTACCCAGGTCGCCGAGTTGCCATGGCGCCTCGATCGGGCCGCGCCGGGCCAATAGGGTTGGTTCATGCACTGCGCAGATTCTGAGGGGCACGGGGGCGAGCGCCTTTCAACCCACCATGACTTTGGTCTGTTGCCCGCCCTGCCCCCACCCCGTACCGTTGCCTGCAACACGCGCTTCCCATGCCGGCCCCCATCACGCTCACCTCCCCGCTGCCGCCCGAGGACTTGCTGTTCGAGTCCATGAGCTGCTCCGAAGGCCTGAGCGTGCTGGGCGAGATGCAGCTGGGCCTGGTCAGCGCCAAGCCTGATCTGAAACCGCAGGACCTGCTGGGCAAGACCGTCGGCGTGACGGTGCAGCTGCGTGAGGACGCCAAGCGCCACTTCCACGGCTACGTGACGCGCTTCTCGATCGGCGCACGCAGCGGCCGCTACTATGGCTACCAGGCCAGCGTGCGGCCCTGGCTGTGGTTCCTCACGCGCACGACGGACTGCCGCATCTTCCAGGACCTGAGCGTGCCCGACATCGTGAAGAAGGTGTTCGAGGACCACGGCGGCGCCAGCTTCAAGTTCAACCTGTTCCGCTCTTACCGCAAGTGGGTCTATTGCGTGCAGTACCGCGAGAGCGACTACAACTTCGTCGCGCGGCTGCTGGAGCACGAGGGCATCTACTGGTACGTGGAACACGGCGAGGGCCAGCACAAACTGGTGCTGGTCGATTCGAAGAGCGTGCACGACGCCGCGCCCGGCTGCACGCCGCTGCCCTACTACGAGAACACGGCCGAGGCGCCGCCCGACACGGAATGCATCGGGGGCTGGCAGTTCGCCAGCGCCGTGGAGACCGACCACACGCTGCTGCGCAGCTACGACTTCGAGCGGCCATCGACACCCTTGGAGGTGAAGGCCGAGACCAAGCCGCCCTACAAGATCGGCGCGCTGGAGCAGTACGACTGGCAGGGCGACTATGTGCAGGCGCCCGACGGCACGCAGTGGGCCGAAGGCCGGCTGGACGAGCAGCAGACCCGCTACGAGACCGCCCGTGGCAGCGCGAATGCGCACGGCATCGAGGCCGGCCGGCTGCTGACGTTGGAGCGCCACCCGCGCGAGAACCAGAACGCCGAATACCTGGTGACGCAGGCCACCGTGCACGCGCGCAACGACGCGTACGAGACCGGCGGCAGTGCTGGCAGCTACCAGTGCGAGTTCTCGGCCATCCCCTCGGGCCAGCAGTTCCGCCCGCAGCGGCGCACGCCCAAGCCCTTCGTGCAGGGGCCGCAGACTGCCGTGGTCACGGGGCCGGCGGGCGAGGAAATCTTCACCGACAAATACGGCCGCGTGAAGGTGCAGTTCCACTGGGACCGGCTGGGCAAGAAGGACGAGAAGAGCTCGTGTTGGGTGCGCGTGTCGCACCCGTGGGCGGGCAAGAACTACGGCGTGATCCACATCCCGCGCATCGGGCAGGAGGTGGTGGTCGATTTTTTGGAAGGGGACCCGGACCAGCCGCTGATCACCGGTCGCGTCTACAACGCCGAGCAGATGCCGCCGTGGGACCTGCCGGCCAATGCCACGCAGAGCGGCATCCTCACGCGGTCGAGCAAAGGCGGCGCTGCAGCGAACGCGAACGCACTGCGCTTCGAGGACAAGAAGGGCAGCGAGCAGGTGTGGCTGCATGCGGAGAAGAACCAGGACATCGAGGTCGAGAACGACGAGACGCACTGGGTGGGGCATGACCGCAAGAAGACCATCGACCACGACGAGACCACGCTCGTGAAGCACGACCGCACGGAGACGGTGGACAACAACGAGACCATCACCGTGCACGGGCAGCGCACCGAGGTGGTGGACAAGGACGAGACGATCACCATTCACAAGAACCGCACGGAGACAGTGGACCTGAACGAGGGCATCACCATCGGTGTGGACCGCACGGAGAGCGTGGGGTCGAACGAGACCATCACGGTGGGTTCGAACCGCAGCGTCACGGTGGGCGCGAGCGAGACCAAGACGGTGGCGCTGCAACGCACGCACACGGTGGGGGTGAACGAGACGATCTCGGTGGGGGCGGCGCAGGAGATCACGATTGGGGGGCTGCAGGCGGTGACGGTCGGGGCGGTGCAGACGATCAATGTTGGGGCGAGTCAGTCGACGAGCGTGGGGGCGGGGCAGAGCAACACGATCGGGGCGAAGCAGACGAACGAGATCGGCGCCGACCGCAGCATTCAGGTGGGTGGCGCGCAGACGACCAGCGTGGCCAAGGCGCGGAGTGCTTCGGTGGGCGAAGACGACTCGTTGAAAGTCGGCAAGAACCTGGTCATCGAAGCGGCGGACTCGGTGTCGATTAAGACCGGGAGCGCCAGCATCACGATGAAGAAGGACGGGACGATCACGATCAAGGGCAAGGACATCACGCTCGACGGATCCGGGAAGATCAATGTGAAGGCCTCCAGCGACGTGATCGTCAAGGGTTCGAAAGTCCTGCAGAACTGACGATGGAACCGACCATGCATCCGCACGACATGCCCGTTCACCTGGCCGAAGCCGCAGAAGCGGCCGATGCGTTCAGCCCACTGCTGCGCGCGCCTGTCGCGCACGTTGTGCCCTTGCACGCCCTGCCCGCCGTGGTGCTGGGTGAACTGCTGGCACTGGTCGATGGGGGAACGCAACCACTGGTGCGCCACACGGCTGGCGGCGAGGCCGCCGTACGTGCGCGCAGCGCGGTCGATCTGCAAGGCACACAGATCGGCGCGCGCGTGGTGCTGGTGTTCGAAGACGGCGACGCCGCCCGCCCCATCGTCATGGGCGTATTGCGCGAAGGGGCAGGCTGGGCATCGCCTGAGCCGTCGGCGCAGGTGCAGGTAGATGCCGACGGCCAGCGACTGATCGTCAACGCGAAGGAACAGCTTGTGCTGCGCTGTGGGAAGGCCAGCATCACGCTGACCAAGGCCGGCAAGGTGTTGATCGAAGGCAGCTATCTGCTCAGCCGCTCCAGCGGTGTGAACCGCGTCAAGGGTGGGTCGGTGCAGTTGAACTGAGGCGCCACCGTCACCGAGCCATCGCCATGGAATTCATCAACGCCACCCGCATGACCGCGGGCTACAACATGGGGCTGGAGCCGAGTGGGCGCGAACTGCTCGTGGTGGTGGTGAAGGGCACGTTCGTGTTGCCCAAGACTGGCGAGCCGATGCGGCTTGCGGATGAGCAACTGCCGCTGATCATGGCCGACACGTTCACCGGTGCGCCCGGCTTCAGCGCCCCAGTGCACGAGATTGACTTCGCGCCCCGCAAGCACCGATGTGACGTGTTGCTGACCGGTCATGCCCGCGCGCCTGTGGGCACGCAGGTCACGCGGCTGCGTGCAGGGTTGCGCGTCGGCCCGATGGAGAAGGTGTTCGATGTTGTCGGCGACCGCGTGTGGCAGGCCGGCCTCACCGGTATCAGCGTCTCGGCGCCGTTGCCGTTCACCGAGATGCCCATCTCATACGACCGCGCCTTCGGCGGTGCCGATCACTACAGCGAAGACGAAAGCGAACACGACGCCTACCTGCCGAACCCGGCCGGCCGCGGCTGGCACAAACACCTGAAGAACGCCTGGGTCGACGGCACGCCGTTGCCGAACACCGAGGAAGTCGGCAAGGCGGTGAGCTTCCCAAACGACAAGTACGCGCCGATGGCCCTCGGCCCGCTCGGTCGCGGCTGGCCGCAGCGCGCGCGATTCGCCGGCACCTACGACCAACCATGGCTGGACGACATGTTCCCGTTCCTGCCGAAGGACTTCGACGAACGCTACTACCAGGCCGCGCCGGAAGACCAGCAGCTTGCGTTGCCGGACGGGCAGATGGAGGTGGGGCTCAGCGGCTTCACAAGCGATACACCGCGCCAGTTCACGCTGCCTCATTTTGAAGCCCCCGTGCATGTGTTTCCGAAACGAGGGGAACGCGAACTGCATTTTGGGTCGCTCGACACCATCGCCTTCGAGCCCGATCACGAGCGCCTGACGATGACGTGGCGTGTGACCCGACTACTGAAGAAGAGCATCTTCGAGATCGCGCAGGTGCACGTGGGCATGCGGAGCTGCGAGCGCTGGGGGCAAGGCGAGTCCGTTGCCCAGGCGACTGCAGGATGACCGTGCGGCCCCTCGCGATCCTCAAGACCGGGCTGATGACGGCCGTCGGTTCCAATGCCGCAGCGTGTGCGGCGGCTTTTCGATCGAAGCTGACCAACCCCACTCCCACTCGCTTCATGAACTCGAATGGCGACTGGATCATGGCGCACCAGGTGGAACTGAAGGGCAGGAAGTCGGCCTTGTCGAGGCTGGCGCAGATGGCCGCGACCGTCATTGACGAAGCGCTGGAAGGTATTCCGAAGGGTGAGCGATCCGACATTCCCTTGCTGTTGTGCGTCGCGGAGCGAGAGCGACCGGGGCGACTGGACGGCCTCGAAGACCGCTTGCTCGAACAGGTTCAGGTTTTTCTCGACACCCGCTTCGAGGGCTCGTCTGCGGTCGTGACGCAAGGTCGGGTCGGTGTGGCGGTGGCGCTGGCCCAGGCGCGCAGGCTCGTCCACGAGGGTGTAGTGCGCCGGGTGTTGATCGCGGCCGTCGACAGCCTGCTCGGTTGGCAGGTGCTGATGCACTATGACCGGGCCGATCGCCTGCTACGGGACGACAACTCGAACGGCTTCATGCCTGGCGAAGGGGCCGGCGCGCTGCTGGTCGGCGACCCTCCGGGCCACGCCGAGCTGCTCTGCCTGGGCCTCGGTTTCGCGCGTGAGGTTGCCCCCATCGACAGCGAAGAGCCGTTGCGCGCCGAAGGCCTCACGGCGGCGCTGCGGAGTGCCTTGACCGAGGCCGGGCGGGCCATGCAGGACTTCGACTTCCGCGTCGCCGACCTGTCCGGCGAGCAGTACTACTTCAAGGAAGCGGCGCTGGCGCTGTCGCGCACCTTGCATCAGCCCAAAGAGGAGTTCGATCTCTGGCATCCGGCCGAATGCACCGGCGAGGCCGGGGCGCTGGCCGGTGCCGCGATCATCAGCCTGATTGACGCCGCCTGCCGCAAGTCGTTCTCGAAGGGCACGCATGTCGTTGCCCACATGTCGAACGATGGTGGCCAGCGTGCCGCGGTGTTGCTTGGGTTCCGGGGAACAGCATGAGCAACAAGGTGTTTGCCAACATGATGGAGGTGTCGTGCAAGTCGGCGAGCGGCAAGACCATCTGCGCCTTCCCCGACGTGTGCATGACGCCGCCGCAGACACCGGCCACACCGCCGGGTGTGCCTATACCCTATCCGAACACCGGCATGGCATCCGACGCGACCGACGGGTCCACCTCGGTCAAGATTTCCGGCAGGGAGGTCATGCTGAAGAACAAGTCCTGTTTCAGCAAGAGCACCGGCGACGAAGCCGGGGCTGCGCCCAAGAAGGGCCTGATCACCTCGAAGAATACCGGCAGGGTGTTCTTCAACATGTGGTCGATGGATGTGAAGATCGAAGGCGAGAACGTCGTTCGACACCTCGACATCACAACGCACAACCATGGATCGACACCTGGCAACTCGCCGCCCATGCCGCACACGGACGGGATGACGCCGCCCGGACCGATGCCGAGCAATGAATCCTGCCCGATCTGCTGACGCTCGTGTCGGTTCGCCGGTGAATCCGGTCCTCGGCGTCAAGTTCCTCGCCGGCGAGGAGGACCTCGACTTCACGGTCGATGGGCCGTTGCCATTGCCTTGGCAGCGGTCATACCTGTCTTCAAACACAACGTCGGGCTGGTTCGGGCAAGGTTGGGGGTCCCCGCTGGAAGCCAGTCTTCGTGCGGTTGCCGACCTTGCGGGCAAGGTCGTAGATCACATTGACTATGTCGATCCGTTTGGTCGACACATCGAACTTCCCAGCGTTGCGGCGGGAGGTGAATTCTTTCTCGCATCGGAGAAGATTGTTCTCTCTCGAACACTGCAGGGCCAGTATCGACTTGAAGATCAGGGGGGCGTGACCTATTGGTTCAACCCGACGGCGAAGGGTCACCATCGCATCTCGGCCATCGTCGATCGGAATGGAAATGCGATACATGTCGACTACCGCGAGCAGAACGGCGAACTTCAATTCGTCCATGTGTCCTGCAGCGGCAAGCAGCAACTAGAGATCGCCCTTGTAGCCTCGCGCGTGCAAGAGGTTGTCGAGAGTCGCGTGACCGCGGCGGGCCTCCAGCGGAGCAGCCTGGTGCGCTACCAGTACACCTCGCAAGGCGACTTGTGCACTGTCATCAACCGCGCCGGCGAATGCATGCGCTCATTCGACTACACCGATGACCGGCTGATGAAGCATCAGGTGTTCGCGGGTCAGCTCGAGTCCTGGTACGACTACGTCGGCGCGGGCAAGGATTCGCGCGTGGTCAAACATTGGGACAACGCTGGCGGCCAATGGACGTTCGTCTACCTTGCCGACCGAACCAACGTCACGGACCAGGACGGACGCACCTACGTTTACCACTTCGACGAACTCAAGCGCTGGACGGGATTGACCGACCCCGCTGGCCGATTCACACGACGTGCAGTCGACCGCGACGGCAACTTGCGCGCCATCATCGACCCGGCAGAGAACGTCACGGAAACGATTTTTGACCAACGCGGCAACCCGATCGAGCTGCGCGACGCCATGGGTGCCGTCACCAAGATCGAATGGCACGAACGATTTGCGGAACCGACGGCGATCACCGACGCGTTGAACCGCACGGCCACCTATCAGTACGACGAGAAAGGCAATCTGGTCCTGGAGGTGGACCCGGCCGGGGGAGAGACGGCCTACAAGCGCGACGCACGGGGCTTGGCGACGGAGATCGTCGACGCCATCGGCGGAACCAAGCACATGCGCTACAACGACCGGGCGCAACTGACCCACCTCACCGACTGCTCGGCCCGAACCACGACCTTGTCATACGACGACAACGGCTGGCTTGTCGGCCTCACCGACGCCCTGGGTCAAACAACGACCTTCACCTATGACGCCGCCGGCCGCCTGAGCCGCCATACGCTGGCCGATGGAAGCTACGAAGCCTATGTCCATGACAGTCGAGGCGAGTTGCTCACGGTCACCGATGCGCTCGGGAACGAAACCCGATTCGAGTATTCACCCGACGCGCTGCTGACCGGGCGCATCGACGCGCTCGGAAACAAGTTCGTCTATCGCTACGACCGCGCCCGGCGCTTGACGGAGCTGATCAACGAGATCGGCGACCGATACCGTTTCAACTACGACGTGTTGGATCGGGTCGTCGACGAAACGGCGTTCACCAACACCCGGGCGCTTTATGAGTACGACGATGCCGACAACTTGATTCAGCGCGTCGAGGCGCCCGGCAGTCCCGAGGCCATCGTCACTCAGTATGAGTACGACCGTCTGGGGCACGTGCTGACCCGAACATCTCCGAATCGACAAGTCAGGTACGAGTTCGATGCCGTCGATCAGATGATTCGGGCCAACGATGGCGTCGTCGATCTCAGGATGCGGCACGACAAGCTTGGCCAGGTCGTCGAAGAGGAACTGATTGCCGCTCAACGCACATTCAAGGTATCCCATGTGTTCGACCCCTTGGGAAATCGTCTGGAGTCGACGCTGCCGGACGGCACCAAGCTCGGTTGCCTGTACTACGGCAGCGGTCATGCGCACCAGCTCAGCATCGACGGCCAGGCGATATCGGACATTGAACGTGACGCCTTGCATCGAGAGGTGGAGCGCACGCAAGGCAAACTGCAGACGACACGCGCCTACGACGCCGCGGGTCGCCTGCTGCGGCAATCGAGCAGTGCGTTTGCTGGCTCGAAAGGTCCAGGCAGCGGCATTCGCGATGCCCTGCTCATTCATCGGCAGTTTCGCTACGACCGCGCGGGCAGGCTGGTGTCCGAATCGGAGCGAGGCGGCCGGCAACTGACCTACGAGTACGACAGACTCGATCGCCTCACCCGCTTCAACCAGGAGCGGTTTTCCTTCGACCCCGCCCACAACCTGGTGGGTGCGCGAGGGGCGCCGAGTTCGTCTGGCGGGAGGGTGGAGAACGGGCGCATTGCGGTGCACGAGGACAAGCGGTTTGTCTATGACGGACACGGCCGCTTGACGGAGAAGCGCATCAGCGCCCACACGACGATCAATCTGCGTTGGGACGAGGGTCATCGTCTCGTCGAATCGACGAAGCAGGCCGCTGCGATCAGGTCGAGCACCCGGTACTTGTACGACGCCTTGGATCGCCGAATTGCCAAGCGTACGGCAGAAGGAACCACCTGGTACGTCTGGATCGAAGATCTGCTGGTTCAACAGATCACTGACAGCGATCGGCACACCTTCGTCTATGAAGAGGACTCGTTCACGCCGTTTGCGCTTCACTCGCACCGATTCGCCGACGCGACGAGCGCCGTTCACTACTACCACTGCGATCAGATCGGTGTGCCGCGCGAGCTCACCGATGCACAAGGTCTTGTCAGGTGGAAAGGCGAATACAGTGGTTGGGGCCGGCTCGTGCATGAATCGTCGGGCACCGTCGAGCAGGCGGCTGGAGGCATCCAACCGATTCAGCCACTGCGATTCGAGGGCCAGTATCACGATGAAGAGACCGGTCTTCACTACAACCGGTATCGGTACTACGACCCTGATCTGGCCGCTTTCATCTCACCAGACCCGATGGATCTGGACGGCGGTGAAAACCTGTACCAGTACGCGCCCAATCCGGTCGACTGGATCGACCCCTATGGCCTGTACAACAAGCGCCGAAAGAACGGTCGATTTGCAGCCAAACCTGGGCCGAAGAAGAAGAAAGATGCCTCGCACGGATGCAGCTTGGCCACCACCAAGCCGGCACAGGGCTACGAACTTCGCAGCCGGACGAACGACAGACTTCGAAAGTACGGTGAAACGACAAAAGGCACCCTTCGATATACAAAAAAGTACCTGAAGAAGCACAATGTGTACATGAAGTTCGTGGCCAAGGGAACCAAGAAGGAAATGAAGGACTGGGAGCACCAGAAGATCACCGCGTACAAGGCAGCCCACAATGGTTGTCGGCCCGATCTGAACAAGTCAGACCACTAGTTGATGCAACGATCGCCTGACATAGAACTCAATTGCAGGACCATCAGAACCATGAAACTTTGGATATCGGCTGAACTCGACGGCGACGTCGCCGCAAAACACCAGGCGGCGTGGAAGCCCATTCAGGATGCAGTGAATAAGCGAGTGAAGGAACGCAAGTTCACGAGCTTCTGGAAGAAGTGGGACTTCATCAGCATCATCATGAGCGACCCCGATTTCTACAAAGAGGTGGCCAAAAAATCAAGGAAGGACAAGTCCTTGGAGTTCCGACTCAAGATCGACCACGGCAAGTTCCTCAATGCGAGTCCGAAACAAGCGAGTGCAATGCTGCTGGAAGCGCTCGGGCGCTCGGTGGACATGATGGCAAAAATGGAAGTCACCGACGAGGACATCGGCTTCTTGAAGTCGACGCTCTCTGACGTTGCCAAGGAGTTGTGATCGCGTTTGCAATCCAGGCAGCACCCTCGGTCCTCGAAGTGGCGCGGCAACTGTTCGACGCGCCCTTGTCGCGCACCGTTGCCCTGGGCCCACCGAACGCGGTGATCCTGCGTGCCGTCGACCGCGTGGCGCCGAACCAGGGTCAGGTCTCAATACTGTTCGTTTACGAAAAGTTCGCGAGATTGGCAAACCGCTGGCGAGGCGACAACGGCTTCGGTCCAAGCAGTGCGGGCGAGAAATCGAGCTCTGTGCCAGGGCGCTTGGTCCGGCTATAGCCCGGGAACGGCGAGTTGCGTCGCTTGACCATGCGCGCATTCGCACGGCCTCGGCTACTGACGCAGCGCAGCGTGGCTGCCTCGCGCAACAACGTGGCGAACCAGCGCTTACGCAGTCTTGGTCGCGCTGGGGGGAAAGGCCCCGGACAGGGGCTGGGCGCGGCGCAGCAGGTGGAGATGGCCGGTGAATGAAAGACTTCGCTGGCGTACGCGCTGGCTGCTGGCCGCCTGATGCATCAGCCAGCATACGGCGTAGTGCGCCAACACCCAGCCGTAGAACTCCTGGCGCACCCCTTCCGGGGTCTTGCTGCGCAGGGTGCGACGGCGTTGCACGAGGTGCGTCTTCAGTTCGTCAAAGACCGCCTCGACCTCCCAGCGCTTGTGGTACAGAGTGGCCAGCTCCAGGGCCGGTGACTGCTCGGGGTCGAGCATGATCGTGATCAGTCGATAGCGCTCTTCGACGTTGTGGATGCCGGGCAGTGCGTACTCGATGACGCGCAGCACGATCTCACCGGTGCGTGCGCTGCGCGACTTGCCATCGGGGTAGATCACACTGAGATACGAGCCGTCCGGCAACTCACGAGCCACTGGCAACTGCCGGTTGGCTACGCAACGCCACAGCAGCTGTGCGCCGGTGGCCAGGGCCGCTTTCCAGTGGGCGTAGCCGCTGAAGCCGCGATCGGCCAGGCACAGCATGTCGGGGCCGAGCCGGTCGAGCAACGGCGCGCAGATGTCCCACTCAGCCGCACGGTAGGCCCCCAGGTTGGCGCCGAGGATTGCGTGCGTGGCGCACTCCACCAGCACCGCGCATTGCGCCTGCGGACAGCCCGCGTGGCCTGTGCGGCTGCCGGGATGCCCGAACTCAACGACATTGCCGGCCTCGTCGGGCAGCTCGAAGTTGCTGCCGTCGATGGCGACCAGCCGAAGGCCGGCGTAGAACGCCTCGGGCTGCAAGCGCACATCGGCCAGCGGCACACAAGCGCGGGCATGCAAGTCCTGCAGTGGCGCCGCGCCGATCTTGGTGCGCGCCATGCTGATGGACGACTTGGCCACCGTCGGAACACCTTGCTGGCCTTGCATCCACGCCAGACCCTGGGCCACGACGGCGAACACATCTTCATAGGCGGCCTCGGGGTACAAGCTCAGGGCCATGCAGTAGTAGCCGGCGGCAATGGCCGGAAAGCTGCGGATGCGCTGGCTGTTCACGCCGTGCGCATCCTCTTCGCCGACCTGAGTTGATAGCATTGCTGCCGGTAGATTGATAGCAACGTCGATGAAATGCACAACCTCAGTATTCGCGGCCTCGACGACAAGGCCATGGCCGAGCTCAAGCGCTGTGCCGCGCGTGAGGGTGCCAGCGTCAACGCATTGGTCGTCCGGCTGATCGAGCAAGGCCTTGGCCTGCGACGCGCGCGGCCGGCTCGGACTCGTCATGACGACTTGGACGCACTCGCCGGCACCTGGACCAAGAGCCAGGCGGCGAAGTTCGAGGCGTCAGTCGCCGCGTTTGGTGAGGTAGACGCTGCGCTCTGGCGGTAACGCATGCGCCCCATCGTGGTCGACACCAACGCGTAGCCCGCGTTCAAGGCTGGCGAAACTTCCGTCGTCGACGTCGTGGCACACGCGGATCGCTTAGTGATGACCAGCGTGGTGCTGGGTGACTACTAGCCGCCTTTGCGGCCGGCACGCGCCAGGCGCAGAACCGGGCGGAGCTGGCAGCATCATGGACTCGCCGCGTGTCGAGGTGGTGGCGATCACTGCGCAGACCGCCGACAGCTACGCACTTGTCTACACCGGGCTTCGCCGTAAAGGCCAGCCGATTCCGACCAACGACTTGTGGATAGCAGCCAGTGCGCTCGAGCAGGGCGCAGCGGTTCTGACCCGCGACGCACACTTCGCAAACATCGACGGGCTGCGCGTGGGGAACAAGCTCGAAGCCCTTCTTCCGTGAACCAGGCGGAGGCATCGCATGGCTCGCCCCCTCCGCATCGAATTCCCCGGCGCCGTCTACCACGTCACCTCACGCGGAGATCGCCGCGAGCCGATCTACCGCGACGACGACGACCGCAAGGCGCAACTGGATGTCATCGCCCAGGCGATGGACCGTTTCGACGGTCAGGTGCTGGCCTATTGCCTGATGGGCAACCACTACCACCTGGTGCTCCACACGCGGCAGCCCAATCTGTCGCGGCTGATGCGCCATGTGAACGGCGTCTATACGCAGGTGTTCAACCGTCGGCACGGTCTGGTGGGGCATCTGCTGCAAGGCCGGTTCAAGGCCATTCTGGTGGACCGCGATGCCTACCTGCTGGCTTTGTGCCTTATGTCGAACGCAACCCGGTGGCCGCTGGCATCGTTGGTCAGCCGCAGGACTGGCCGTGGTCAAGTTGCCGCGCGCATCTGGGCCTGGAGGGCACTCCGGCGTGGCTGGACACGGATGGGCTACACGGCTATCTGCTGGCGCGTGAACTCAAGACGCGCGGCGACCGGCAGCAGGCAGCCCGGCTCTACGCCAAGTTGATGACACAGGCCGATCCCGGTGACGATGCGTTCTGGTCCACGGCGCTACGCCAGCAGATCTTTCTGGGTGACGAGGCTTTCGCGCAGCGCACGCAGGAGAAGGCCGAGCCTCTGCGTCGTGCGGCGGCCGACGTGCCTCGCCCGCAGCGGCGAACCGTCGCCGATACACCGGCGGCGCGCGAGCGGGTGTGGAGCGAGTGTCTCCAGCAGTGCGGTGGGACCGGGCTGCGGCCCTGCGCGCGGCTTATCGTGAACACGGCATGACCATGACGGTGCTCGCCCTGATGGCAGCGCTGTCGGTGTCACGCGTCAGCCGGTTGATCGCGGGGGAAGAGGCGCGCGACGCTGGCGCCAGGCCGCAGGCGCGGACCGACGAGCGCACCGGGTTGCCGGCGATGCGGTCGGCTCGGCCCGATACGGCGGAAGATGTGCGAGCGCTCGAGGGCGCGTGATGTACGGTAGCGGGCACTTTGCCAAAATTTGCCAAGATCGGTACGATGCTGCCGACTTGACGGTGGCATGAAGGGCCTGCGATGAGCACCATGAACATTTCCCTCCCGGAACCGATGAAGGCGTTCGTCGACTCGCAGGTCGCCGCGCGTGGCTACGGCACCAGCAGCGAATATGTGCGCGAACTCATTCGCAAGGAACAAGACCTGCAGCACTTACGCGCGGTGCTGCTCGCGGGCGGGGAATCCGCAGCCACGCACCCTGTCGATGCCGGCTACTTCGACAGCTTGCGCGCACGTATCGCAAGCAAGACTCCGCCCGCAGCAGCCAAGCAGCCCGCCGCGCGCCACAAGCCGGCCAGCAAAACGACCCGCCGTGGCTGACACATGGCCACGAAGCCCGTCGTTCCCCGGGCGCTTGCCCTGCGCGACGTGGAAGATGCCGTAGATCACTACCTGACGGATGCCGACGCCAGCGTCGCATTGCAGTTCGTCGATGCGCTGCAGGACGCGTACACCCACATCGGCAAGCATCCCGCCACCGGCTCACCGCGCTATGCGCACGCGCTCAACCTCCCAGGCCTGCGGCATTGGCGCGTGCGCCGATTTCCGCATCTGGTGTTCTTCATCGACCGCGCGGACCACGTGGACGTCTGGCGCGTGCTGCATGGTGCGCGCGATATTCCGGCGTCTTTGATGGGCCCTGAACCGCATGAAGTTTGAGCGGAACTTCTGCGAGCAATGCCCGGAGTCGTACCCATGCCCACCTTGAAGATTCGTTTGCCCGACGACAAGCATGAGCGCCTAAGGGCGCTCGCGAAGTCCAACTCCATCAGCATCAACAAGCTGATGGACGAGCTGGCCACGGTAGCGCTTGCCAACGACGACGGCCGCGTGCGCTTCGAAACGCGCGCGGCGCGTGGCAATCCCAGGCGCGCGCTGGCCCTGCTCGAAAAGCTCGTGCCGGTCTGTCGAACGCAATCCAACTCACCGCGCGATGCACACGCGCTGAATCTGCCCGGCATGCGGCATTAAAGGTTCCGCCGACAACTCCACCGCCACCCGCCAACCCGCCTAGAACCGCCAGCCCAGCCCGATGCCGAACAGCACCGGGTCGACCTTGAAGCTGCCCAGCGTGGCACCGCCAGCGGACACGTCGGTCTTGATCCAGACCTTCTTGACGTCGATGTTCAGGCTCAGGTTTTTGTAGGGCAGCGGAATGTCCATGCCGAGCTGCAGCGCGGGGCCGAAGCTGTTGCGGTCGATGTCGACACCGGCTGGCAGGCGCACCGAACTGAAGCGCGTGTAGTTGATGCCGGCACCCACGTAGGGCCGCACGGCACCGGTGGGCATGAAGTGGTATTGCGCCAGCAGCGTGGGCGGCAGGTGGCGCAGGGACCCGATGGAGGTGCCGCCCGCGCGCAGGTCGTGCTTCTGCGGAACCGTCAGCACGAGCTCGGCCGCGATGTTGGGCGTGAAGAAATAGCTGATGTCCAGCTCAGGCATCCACTTGTTGTTGATCGACAGGTCCAGCCCGGTGGAATCCTTGTTGGCGCTGTTCAGGTGCACGGCGCGCACACGCACCTGCCAGGGGCCTTGGGGCGTGGCTTGCGCGAATGCCGATGTCGCCATCACGAGGCCCAGCACGGCCGCGGCGATCACTTGCTTCTTCATGGTCTTCTTTCTGTTGTCGTTCCGGGAACACTCCCGAGCACGATTACAGAAGAGTCCACCCACCTGCACGTTGATGCCTCTCAAGCGCTGCGCGCGACCCGCTTGCGCTGCATCAAAAACCGTTCACGGCGCCAGCGGGCATGACAGCGCCAGCGCCGAGACCGACCGGTTCATGGTGTAGCGGTGCAAGCCGGGGCGCCGGTTCGCAGTGCACCCGGGGCATTGCGGGCCTCGGCGCAGACAGATCGAGCGGCGCCTTACGCGTGTGGGCCGCCACGCGTGTGACTTTCGGATATTGGCCTCAGCCGAATGCAGGCACATCATGACCCGCATCGCCCAGCTCAGGACCGCGCCCACGCCCACGCCCACGCCCCCAGCAACCACCGCCACACGCCATCCAACGCCACCGCCTTCCAGCAAGCCGCCCCAACCGAAAAACGTGTTGCGCTGACGCCCGTCACCTTCACAGCATGCCCCTCGCTCGCCCGCCCATCCCCGCCGTCGTGATGCAGCACGTGGAGGAGGCCGCGCACCTGCGCCATGTGCGCTCGGTACTCGTGCGCGCCCCCCACGTGCGCCTGCTGCAACTGGGCCGCCTCGACGAACGCATTGCCGCGCATCTGGATGGCATCGCGGTCGCTGGCGCGTACGGTGCGGGCTTGGTGCAACAGGCGCTGGAGCGGCCTGGCGCGGGCGAGATCTTCACCGCCACCGTGGGCGCCATCGCCGACCGGGATGTGGAACGGCTCGACAAGCTGCTCGCGATCACCGAGGCCCTGCCGGCGAGCCGCGCGGGTTTGCTGTCGGCCTTCGGCTGGGTCTCGGCGTCCGACCTGCAGGGCACCACGCGGGCGCTGCTGGAGTCCCGCCAACCATGGCGGCGCGAGGTCGCTCTGGCCACCTGCGCCATGCACGGCGTGGACCCACGCACCGCACTCGACACGGCCCTGCGCGACGGCGACGCAACCTTGCGCGCGCGCGCCCTGCGCGTGGCGGGCATCTGCGGTCGGCGCGATCTGGCGGACGCGTGCCTCGCAGCGTTGGCAGACGGCGATGCGCGCTGGGCTGTGGAGGCGGCGTGGGCCGCGCTGCTGCTCGGCCACCGGGCCGAGGCCATCCACGCGCTGGAAACGCACGCTCTCGACGACGGCCTCGAGCAGGCACCACGGTTGACTTCACTGCGCGCGCTGCTGAAAGTGCTCTCGCCGCCGCGCGCACACGCATTGCTCGCCACGCTGGCCAAAGACCCGGCGCAGGTGCGCTTGCTGATCCAGGGCATCGCCATCGCGGGCGACCCGCACCATGTGCCGTGGCTCATCGCGCAGATGGCGGACTTGCAACTGGCCCGGCTGGCGGGCGAGGCCTTCAGCTTCATCACGGGCCTGGACCTCGCGTACCTCGACCTCGACCGCAAGCCGCCCGAGGACGTGCAGTTCGGCCCCAACGACGACCCGGATGACGACAACGTCGCGATGGACGAAGACGACAGCCTGCCCTGGCCAGACCCCGACAAGATCGCCGCGTGGTGGCAGGCGAATGGCCACCGCTTTGCGCCGGGCACGCGTACGTTCATGGGCGCGCCGCCGTCGTCGTTGCACTGCCTGGGTGTGCTCAAGACCGGCTTTCAACGCCAGCGCATCGCGGCTGCGGAGTACCTGAGCCTGCTGCAGCCGGGCACGCCGCTGTTCAACGTGGCCGCGCCCACCTGGCGGCAACAACGCGTGCTGCCGATGATGGGCGGCTGAGTTCCAGAGGCGAAGACCATGTCCTTCCCCGTGCCGACGCTGTTCGCCATCCTCGGTTCGCTGTTCCTGCTGCTCGGTGCCTGGCGCTGCCTGAGTGCCGGCGCGCTGGTGCCGCAGGGGCGCACCTGGCTGATCGTCGGCGCCATCTTCGGCGCCGTCGCGCTGTACCTGTGGTGGTCGCACATGCCGGGCATCTGACCATGGACATGCTGATCAAGCTCTACCCACCCGAGGCTTTGGCGGCCCCCGCTGCGCCCGGCGCCGTCATCCGCAAACCCATCGGCCCTGAGCACACCGCCATCACCCATTGGGTCGCGACCCACTTCGGCGTCGGCTGGGCCAGCGAGGCGCAGGTCGCGCTGTCGAACCGCCCGGTCACGCTGTGGGTGGCCACGCGGGATACGGCGCTGCTGGGCTTCGCCTGCTTCGACGCGACGGCGCGCGGTTTCTTCGGACCGATCGGCGTGGCCAGCGGCGTGCGCAGCCAGGGTGTCGGCGCGGCGTTGCTGCGGGCGTGCCTGCTGGACATGCGGGCTGCAGGCTATGGCTATGCGGTTGCCGGTGGCGTGGGCGCACCGGAGTTCTTCCGCCGCGTCGCCGGCGCGGTGGAGATCGCAGACTCGGTGCCGGGGCTGTACGGCGGCCAGTTGCGGGCGTCCTAGCACGGGCAACCTCAGTGGGCGGCGGCCACGGCTGCAGCCCTCTCTCCCCAACGCTCTCCCACGAGGCGAGCGGGCACCAACAGGCCGCCGCGCCGGCCCCACGTGACTTTCGTTCATTGCCCCACCGCCCCTGCCGCGGGACCATAGCGCCGCACGCTGGCACCCACCTCTGCCCGCGCGCGGTCGCTGCGCCGGGCTGTCCGGCGTTGCCGGGGTGGGGCTGCAGGGTGCAGGCGCGCATGACTGACGAAGAACGGTCCGCTTCCCGCCGATTCGACCCGGCGCCACCCACGGGTGGCCGGGGGGATGAGACCGTGGTCGTCGACAACGATTCGACCCGCCTCAACACGCCCAGTGGCACCGCCACAGCGCCACCAGACGCCCCCGTCAGCCGCACGCTGCCCGGCCCCGACACGAGCCTGCCGCACAGTTCGACCATCCCCCAGACGCTGCCCGGCAAGAGCGCCACGCCGGGCGCGCCCGTCATGCGTCAGGTGGGCCGCTACCGCATCGGCGAGAAGCTGGGCCGCGGCGGCATGGCCACTGTGTTCCAGGCGCACGACCCGGACATCGGCCGCGATGTGGCCATCAAGTTCCTGCACGCCACGCTGTGCGCGGACGAGGAATACCACGCCCGCTTCCTGCGCGAGGCGCGGGCCGCAGGCGGCCTCTCGCACGCCAACATCGTCACCGTGCACGACGTCGGCGAGATCGAAGGCCGGCCCTACATGGCGATGGAGCTGATCGACGGCAAGCCGCTCAGCGACGAACTGGCCGATGGCAAGCCCCTGCCGCTGCGCGATGTGGTGGTGATGGGCATCCAGCTAGCGCGCGCGCTGGCCTATGCGCATGCGCGCGGGATCGTGCACCGCGACATCAAGCCGGGCAACGTGATGCGCGTGCGTGGCACCAACACGATCAAGGTGACGGACTTCGGCATCGCGCACATGGACTCGACCGGCGCGGAGCACCGCACGCGCGTGGGCGACATCCTGGGCACGCCGCAGTACATGTCGCCCGAGCAGGCGCAGGGCGAGCGGCTGGATGGGCGATCTGACCTGTTCTCCAGCGGCATCCTGCTCTACCAGATGCTGACCGGGCGCCGGCCGTTCCTGGGCGACAGCCTGGTGGCGCTGGCCGTGAAGATCGCACGCGAAGAGCCGGCGCCGATGGAGTCGCTGCGCTCGGACTTGCCGGCCGCACTGCGCCGCGTGGTCGAACGCTGCCTGGCCAAGGCGCCGGACCGGCGCTTTCAGACCGGTGAGGAACTGGCCGACGCCCTGGGCCGCGTGCTGCACGAGATCGACGAAGACGCCGCGCAGAAAGACAAGCCGCGCAGCGTGCCTTTGCGCGTGAAGTGGGCCGGGATGATGGCGCTGATCGTGGCCGTGGTGATGGGGCTCACGGCGGCCATCGTCACCAACCGGCAGAACGCGGCGATGGTGAACCAGGTGGTCGATTCCGGTGCTGCACTGGCGCGCTTCATCGCGGCGCAGAACGCCGCGCCGGTGCTGGGCGATGAGTGGGACACAGTGGATGTCTCGCTCAAGGAGATCATGAAGACCGGCGATTTCCAGAGCATCACGGTGATCGACCAGGCCGGCACCGTGCGTGCGGCCAGCCAGGCTGAGCGCGTCGGCCAGCCGTATGTGGCGCCGCCGGGCGAGGTGATGGCCGAGCGCGCCGGCAGCCTGCCCGTGACGCGCTACGTGGCGGGGGGCGAGGCGGTGCTGGGCTTTGCCGCGCCGATCACCTTCGGGGGCAAGCACATTGGCCAGGTGGCGCTGGGCCTGCGCGAGCAGCCGCTGGTGCAGGTGGCGCAGCTGTCGCGCTGGCTGATGGCGGTGCTGGTGGTGGTGACGGTGCTGGGCGTGGCGGTGGCGATGTTCTTCGTGGCGAACTGGTTTGCGCGGCCGGTGAAGCTGGTGGCCGAGTCGATGCGCGAGATCGCCAAGGGGCGCTTCGACCACCGCATCCGCGAGCAGCGGCGCGATGAGTTCGGCGAGCTGTACCTGGCCTTCGACCAGATGGCGCAGGCGCTGCAGGACCGGCAGGCCGGCGCGGGCGCGGGCACCGGCGCGACGCCGACGCCTGCGCCTACGTCCATGGCCACACTGGCAACGGGCACGGGCACGGCGCCCATGGTGCCCACCACACCCGGCACGCCAGCTGCACCGGCCACGCCTCTCGCGCAGATCCCGCTGGGTGCAACGTATGAGGGCGACGGGGGCGACGCCACGGTGGTCGTGCCCTCGGCGGCAGCGGACATACGCACCGGCGCTGATGCTTCCACTGTCGTGACCACCAAGGCCGCCGCCAACACAGTGCCCGATGGGGCCCTCGACGCGACCGGGGCCGATACCGCCGACCTCACCGTGGTGGCGCCCACCAAGGGGTTGCGTTGACGCCGCCCCGCTGGCACGCGCAACGTGTGGCCGCGCACATGCTGATCGCGCTGCTGGTACAGACCGCACTGCTGGCGTTGCTGGCCGGCTGTGCGGCGCCACCACCGGCCACCCCGCCCCCCGCACCCATCGCTGCACCTGCGCCCGCGCCGAGCGCAGGTGGCCGCGTGCTGGGGCAGAGCGACCGCTTCGTCATCTACCAGCCGGCGGCCGGCGACACGCTGCGCTCGGTCGCGCAGCGCTTTCTGGGCAGCGAGTCACGCGACTGGGTCATCGCCGATTTCAACGCGCTGCCGGCTGGCACCGCCGCGGCCGAGCCCGACCGCGCGCTGGTCGTGCCGCTGCGGGGGTCCAACCCGGTGGGCGTGGGCGCCGAGGCCTACCAGACGGTGCCCATCCTGTGCTACCACCGCTTTGGCAACGGGGGCGGGCGGATGGTGATCTCGGCCGCCGCGTTCGCGCAGCAGCTGGACTGGCTGGCGCGCAACGACTACCGCGTGATCCCGCTGGCGCAGCTGGCGGCGTTTCTGGAAGGGCGCCAGGCGCTGCCGCAGCGCGCGGTGGTGATCACCATCGACGACGGCTACGAATCGGTGCACCGCATCGCGCTGCCGCTGCTGCGCCAGCACGGCTTTCCGGCCACGCTGTTCGTCTACACCGATTTCATCGGCGCGGGCGACGCGCTGAGCTGGGGGCAGCTGCAGGACTTGGCGGCCTCGGGGCTGGTGGATGTGCAGGCGCATTCGAAGTCGCACACCAACCTGATCGACGGCACCAGTGACCCGCGCTACGGCGCCCGGCTGGACGCGGAGACACGCACACCGCGCGAACTGCTGGAGCGCCGGCTGGGCAAGCCGGTGCAGCACTACGCCTACCCGTATGGCGACGCCAACCAGGCCGTGCTGGACACGCTGGCGCGGCACCGCTACCAGATGGGGCTGACGGTCAACCCGGGTGGCAACGCCTTCTTCGCGCAGCCGCTGATGCTGCGCCGCACGATGGTCTATGGCGACCAGGACCTGGCGTCGTTCAAGCTCAAGCTGCAAACCGCGCGCGGGGTGGCGGCGCCATGAGGCCGGCGCGCGGCAGCGGGTGCGCGGGCGTGCTGGCCTGCGCGCTGCTGCTGGCGCTGGCGGGCTGCGGCACGCCACCCTCGCCGCCGCCAGCCGATGCGCCGATGGGCCCGCCGCCCATCGTCAGCAGCGGGCCGCCGACGCCGGCGCTCGTGTTCGAACAGCGGCAGCGCGATCGCGCGCAGGCGGCGGCGCGCCAGGGGCATTGGGCCGAGGTGGCGCTGGCCTGGGAACTGCTGACCGTGCTGCGACCCGACAGCGCCGAGTACCGCGAGCGGCTGGCCGAGACGCAGGCCCGCATCGACGCGCTGGTCGCCGAGCGGCTGCCGCGTGCGGCGCTGGCCGCGCAGCGCGGCGAGCTGGAGGCGGCGATGCAGCACTACCTGGTGATCGTGGGGTTGCAGCCCGGGCACGGCGCGGCCGCCGACGCGCTGCGGGCACTGGAGCGTGAGCGCAACCGCAAGCACTACCTGGGGCGCTATTCGCGCCACACACTGACGCGGCGCGCGCTGGGCGATGCAGAGATGCCGGCGCGCAGCGCGGCGCCGCGTGCGCGCGGGAGCGCGCCCAAGTGAAGGCCTGAACAGCGGGCGCGCTTGGGGGCCGTAGTCGCCTGCGCTGCAGCGCGGGCCGTCGGGCAGGTCGGGCAGGTCGGGCAGGTCGGCACCGTCGCATGGCTTGCGGGTGAACCGCAGCATCACGCTGCGGCGCCCGCTCACTTGACCTTGCCGAGCTTGTCTTTCAGCGCGCGCATGCGCACGATCTCGGAGCGCGCCTGCGGGTGGTCGGGGTCGATGTCGAGCACGCGCTGCCAGTTGGCGATCGACGCGTCCAGATCCTGGCGCGTGAAGGCGGCCCTGGCCTGACCCGCGTGACGCTGCGCCAGCTGCTTGCCCATCTGATCCGCCTTGGCAGCGGCGCCGGGCTGGTCGAGCGCGGCGGCGTTCTGGTACTCGGCGCGGGCGCGGGCCAGATCGCCCGCACGCTCGGCCGCAGCGGCGCTGCGCAGGGCGCGCTCGCCAGGCGTGGGCTCGGGCGCCGGTGGGGGCGGCGGCGCCGCGGCGGGGGCGGGCGCCGCGGCGGGTGGGACCGTGGCCACGCGGGGCTCTGCGGCTGGCGCGGGTGGGGGCGGTGCAGGCGCCCGGGGCGGGGCGGGCTGCGCTGCTGTGCCGCCCGCTGGGGGCTTGCCCGGAATGCGCAGCACCTGGCCGGCCGCTACCTGCCGGGGCACGGCAATGTTGTTGTAGCGGGCCAGCGCGTAGAAGGCGTAGATGTCGCCCAGAAAACGCTGGGCGATGCGCGACAGCGTGTCGCTGGGCCGCACGGTGTAGGGGAACGAATCGCGCCCGTAGGTGGTCTGCGGGTCGGTCTCGATCTGCTTGGTCAGGTTCAGCGCCAGCTTGCTCTGCGGGTCGATCGCCAGCGCGCGCTGCAGCTCGGCGACGGCGGCCTCTTCCTTGCCCGCTTCGAGCAGTTCGACGGCGGCCATCGCCAGCTTGTGCGCCTGCGCCTGGGCCGCCGCGCCGACCGGGCCGCTGGGCACCGGGGCGGCGACTGGCGCGGCGGGCGCCGGCTCGGGCTCGGCCACGGGCGGCGCTGGCGGCAGCGCGACGGGTGCAGCGGGCGGCGGCGCCTGGCACGCCGCCAATACGGCCGCCGCGAGGATCGACAGGCAGGCGTGCTTCATCGGCAGGTGCGGGTTGGATGCGGGTCGCGCAACATGATCAACCCATTATGGAGAGCGGGCCCGGCAGCGCAATCGTTAGAACAGGTGACTTTCGTTCATTGAGGGGACGCCGGGAAGTGACGACCATCACAACGCAGACACCCGCACATGAGCCCCTCGCACGGACGCCCACCATGACCCTGACCTTGCGTGCCGTGTCGCTGAACGACCACCCCCTGACCCAGCCGATCACGGCGCATTTCGATGCCGAGGGCGGCAGCATCGGCCGGGCCGATCACAACACGCTGGCACTGCCCAGCCCAGAGCGCCACATCTCGCGCCAGCAGGCCGAGATCCGCTGCAGCGCAGGGCGCTACGCGATTCGCAACGTGGGCAGCGCCAACCCCATCATCGTGCGCGGCCAGGCGCTGGCACGTGGTGAATCGGCGCCGCTGGCGCACCAGGATCAGGTGCGCATTGGCGGCTACTTGCTGGAGGTGGTGCAGCAGCTCGCCGCGGACGACGAGGCCGACAGCGTGGTGCGGGGGCGCGCCGCCGTGGATGCCGCCACGCCAGGCGTGACGCGCCGGGCGCTGCCGCCTGCGGCGGGTGCTTCGGCCGGCGCCGCGCGCGGCGGGTTGGGCGACCTGGGCGCGCCGCTGTCGCCCGGCAACCCGTTCGCCGACCTGCTCGGCGCACCGGGCGACGACGCCACGCCGGCGCACCCGCCAGCAGCGGCTGCCGCGCCGGCTGCGACCGACCCGTTCCGCGATGCGCCGCCAGCGGCCGGCATTCCGGCCGGCTCAGGCGCCTGGGCCAGGCCGCCCACGCCCACGCGCCAGTTGCTGCCGGATGATTTCGACCCGTTTGCGCCACCTGTGCCACCGCCTGCGGCCCCAGCCGCATCGACCGGCGACACGCATCTGTTCGAGGGCCTGGTGCCCGGCGGGCCGGCCGTCTCGCTGGACCAGGCGTTCGGCCTGGGCACGGCAGCCGCGCACGATCCGCTGGCCGGCTTCATGGCCGACCTGGCATCGGCGGTGCGCACGCCAGCCGCACAGGATGGCGCCGGGGCCGGCACGGTGCCGGTCGACCCGCTGGCCGCGCTGGGCCTGGCCGCTGCGCCCGCGCCCAGCACAGCGGCCACATGGCCCGACCATGTACCCGCGCTGCGTGGCGCCTATATGCCGCCGCCGGTGCAGCGCGACGACATGCCGGCCCACACGCCCGCGCACCTGCGCGCGCAAACGGTGGCCCCCACGCCCACCCCAACCCCCGCCCCCGCGCTAACGCCAACCCCTGCGCCCATGCGCCGGGCAGAGCCACCGGCACCTGCCGGCCCGGCGTGGTCCGGCGATGCGCAGGCGCTGTGGGCCGCGTTCTGCGAGGGCGCCGGCGTGGCCGTGCTGCCACCGCAGGGTGTCGACCCGGCGTTGATGCGCACCGTCGGCGCCTTGCTGCAGGCGGCGGTGGCCGGCACGCTGCAGCTGATGTCCGTGCGGGCGACTGCCCGGCACGAGCTGCGGGCCCAGGTCACGATGATCCAGGCGCAGCACAACAACCCGCTGAAGTTCTCACCCGACGCGCGCTCGGCGCTGGAGCAGTTGCTGCAGCCGCCGCTGCGCGGCTTCCTGCCCGGGCCGGAGGCCATGACCGACGCCATGCACGACCTGGTGGGCCACACCATCGGCACCATGGCCGGCACGCGCGCTGCGCTGGAGGGCGTGCTGGACCGCTTCACGCCGCAGCAGCTGGAGGCCAAGCTGGCCGGCCATTCGGTGCTGGACAGCGTGCTGCCGATGCACCGCAAGGCGCGGCTGTGGGAGCTGTACCTGCAGAACTTCGAGGCCATCCGCAACGAGGCGCAGGACGACTTCCACTCCCTGTTCGGGCGGGCGTTTCTGGAAGCGTATGAGCAGCAGCTGGCGCGGCTGCAGCCGCAAGAACAACCGCTGCGGGTAGGGTGATGGGCGCCTTCACCTTCGCGCTGGCCAGCCTCTGCGAGCCCGGCACGCGGGCCGGCAACGAGGACGCCGTGCGCGCCGGCGACCAGGGTGGCCGCTGCCATGCCGTGCTGGCCGATGGCGCCGGTGGCCACGCACGCGGCGCCGAGGCCGCGCGACACGTGGTGGAGGGGGTGGAGGCGGCGCTGTGCGCGCCCGGCGCCGCGTTCGAAGCGGCCACGTTGGTGGCGGCGGTGCAAGGCGTGCACCTCGGGCTGCAGCAGGCCCAGGCCGGCGCCATGGGCCGCGAGCGCATGCACGCCACGGTGGTGGTGCTGTGGGTCGATGGCCAGACCGACCGCGCGCTGTGGTCGCACGTGGGCGATTCGCGGCTGTACCGGCTGCGCTATGGCGCGGTGGAGCGGTTGACGGCCGACGACAGTGTGGTGCAGCGCATGCTGGAGAGTGGCGCGCTGACGGCCGAGCAGGCCGTGCACCACCCGATGAAAAACCAGCTGCTGGCCGCCATGGGCATGGACGACCGCATCGAGCCGCACACACCGGGCCTGCCGGTGGCGCTGGAGGACGGCGACGCCTTCCTGCTGTGCAGCGATGGCTGGTGGGGCGCACTGACCGAAGCCGACATGCTGGCCACGCTGCGCGCGGCCGACACGCCGCAGGATTGGCTGGCGGCCATGCGCACGCTGATCGATGCGCGCAGCGCGCCGGACCAGGACAACTACAGCGCGATTGCGCTGTGGGTGGCCGACCCGAGCGAGTGCACCCACCCGATGGCGGACGAGGACTGGAACTGAGGCTGGCGCGGCCGCGCCTCGCCGTGCGGCGCAGAGGTGGTGGGCCAGGCGTACGTTCTTGTTGGACTAGGTTTCGGACGCGCCCGGGACCCGGTTTCAATCCGTCAGCATCTGCGCGAACAGCGCCGGGTCGGGCAGACCGCTGACCACGCGCGCGCTGGCCATGCGCGTCGCCTCGTCGTGGCGCCACCAGACCGAACAGCCTTCAAAACGCGCCTGCAGGCCTTGCGCCGCCAGCGCCTGCAGCCAGTGCGGCAGCACCGCCGGGGCCACCAGCGGGTAGTGCGTGCCGCCGGGAATGGCGCTGTGCACCAGTGCGACGCTGCCGCCCGGCACGGGCCAGGGGGGGGCCTGGCCCAGCGCCTGCTCGAACCGGGCCAGCGTGGCGTCTTCCGTCAGCGTCTGCGTGGCAGCCTGGGCGATGTGGTCGAACCAGGTGGCCAGGTGGTCCAGCGCGCTGCGGTCCAGCGGCGGGCGGGTGCGGCGCTGCGCGATCAGCAGCGGAAAGTAGCGGCCCACGTTGTCGCAGCTGGGCATCAGCAGGCCGAACCACCAGGCCGCATCCACCACACCGGGCGCCCAGGCGAAGCGCAGCACCGGTGCGGTGAGGTAGGCGTCGAGCCAGCGCTCGCCCAACTGCTGGCGGCTGGCCTGCATGGCGCGCGAGAGCCAGTCGTCGCTGCTGCGCACCAGCTCGGGCGGCAGCCGACGCTGCGCGAAGTCGCCCAGTGTGGACAGCTTGCCGTACCAGCCTGGGGGTTCGGTATCGGCAACCACACTCATGGCTGCCTCACAGGCCTGTCGGGCATTGGAAGTCGCGCAGCTCCTTCAAGCCGAAGGGGTTGCGCACGCTGCTGGTGGTGATGTCGAACACGGCCTTGCGGCCGTCGACCTCGAAGGTGGCGCGAAAGCGCTCGGGCGAGGGGCCGGGCTCGGTGCGCACGCGGTCGAACATGCGGAACAGCGCCCATGGCCCTTCGGTGACCATGCCGCCCAGCGGGATGCCGGTCTGGCCGGTCACCTGCACGCGCACTTGCGAGCTGCCGCGCGGCCCGGGCCACAGCACCTGCACGGGGATGATGGGGCCGTGCATGTAGCGCACGATCTGGCCGTCCACGTCGAGGATGAACTCGCGGATGGTGGTGTCCATCTCCACCGGCCGGATGTCCAGCCGCAGCGCGGGCGTGGCCGAGCCGCCGGGGAAGAAGGTCTCGCGCACGACGGCGGCGCGCTGGAACTGCGGCAGCGTGCCGACGTCGCTGCCCAGCGAGGTGCCTTCGACCGCGCGAAAGCGCCAGCTGGGCCGCGCGCTGGTGTCCACATACGGCGCCAGCGCACCCTGCATCACCTTGTCGATGCGCCCGCCGGGGCCGAACAGCTGCGCGAAGTCGGCCTGGTTGGCGTCCAGCGCGGCGAGGCGGTCGACCGGGTAGCGTCGTGCGATGGCGAGGTTGCAGAACTCGCCGACATCGGCGCGCACGATCTTGGAGAGGCTGTCGCGCAACATGGCCTTGCCCGATCGCTCGCTGCTGTCGGACAGGTTCTCCAGCATGCCGCGCACCGGCTGCGGCGTGGTGGCGGCCTCGGCCTTGAGCTTGTTGGGAAGGGGTGAGGGTGGCGGTGCGGCGCCGCCTTTGAGCGCGGTGTCCACCGCCTGCAGCATCACGGCCAGTTCGCCGAGCAGGGCGACGATGTCGTCCACGCGCGCCTTGCCACCTTCGGGCGCGAGGGCGAACTGGCGCAGGCCGCGAAAGCGCTCGTCGACCAGCGTGGCCTCCAGCGCGCCGGGCTCGACGGGCGCGGCCTTGGGCACCACGCCCTTGAGCGTGGTGTTGATGGCCTTGTTCGCTTTGGTAAAGGCTTTGTCCAGCGCCTTGTCGAGCGCGTTGCGGTTGCCGAACGGGGTGGCCAGCGTGGTCTCGCGGGCCATGGCCTTGACCAGCAGCGGCAGCGGGCTGTCTTGCGCGGCGAGCAGGCGGGCGGTCTGCACGGACAGGGCCAGGCTGGTCAGCGGCACCACGCGCACATCGGCGATGAAGGCTTCCCAGATCGAGGCGTACTCGGTGAGGTACAGGCGCCGCACGTCGTCGACCAGCGCCGCATTGCCAGGCTGCAGCAGCGCGCCGGGGCGTTGCGGCTCGGTGACGCCGAGCACCCAGCCTTGCTCCTCAGCCAGTTCACGGGTGACCTGGCCGACGGCGTTCTGGAACCCCTTGTGGTAGCCGTCGTAGGTGTACAGGCCGGGCACGCCCTGCGTCAGCGGCCGGCCGCTGACGCGCGAGAAGACCAGCGGCGCGCTGACGCCAGCGGAGCGCACGATGCTGAAGTCGGCGATGCCCTCGCCCGGCCCCTGCTGGCGCAAACGGTTGTAGACGCGCTGCGGCAATGCCACGCTGGCCAGCTGCGCGCGCGTGGTGGCGACCAGGGCCTGGTCTTCGCGCACCGGGCTGGTCACCTTGCCCTGGGCCAGCAGGGCGTCCAGGTGCTGCGACATGGCGGCGCGCTGTTCGACGGTCAGCTCGCGCGCCAGCACCGTGTCCCAGTCGCGCTCGATGTAGGCCTTCACCGCTTTGGGGTCGAGCCGCTCGGGGTCGTGCAGCATCAGGTAGATCTTCAGCGCTTCGTATTGCGATTCGGCGGCGTCTCCGCCCTGGCGCAGCTGCTGCTCGACGCGCAGCGACAGGCGCGGCTGCACGGCGTCGACCAGCATGCGGTCGTAGGCGGCGTGGGCGGCACTGTCGAGCTTGCGGCCCTGGAACAGGCCGTAGCCCAGCGCGCGCGGCACCGCCTGGTCGGCGTTTGGGTCGGCCAGTTGCCGTGTGGCCTGCAGCGCCGGCACGATGGGCTGCAGCTCGGGCGCGTGGCGGTTGGGCGTGGCGTGGACCAGCGCGCGTACCTTCTCCACACGCGCCGCGACATCGGCCACGTAGCGCTGGTTGTTGGTGTAGCTGATGCCCCAGGCCGTGAGCGTGCCGGCGGTGACCAAGGCGACCAGGGCGTAACCGGCGATGGCGAGATGGCCCCGGCGGCGTTCCCACTTCAGGTTGGTGCCGGCCAGGCCACTTTCAGCGAACACGACCTCGCCCAGCAGCCGCGTGAGGAAGTAGCTCTTGCCGCTGGACTGGTTGGGCGCGATGACGGCGTGCTCGATGCGGTAGCTGCGCGCCACGGCGCCGAGCATGCGGTCGATCGGCGTGCCCTCTTGCGTGCCGCTGATGAAGTAGACGCCGCGCAGCAGCGGGTTGGCGTCGTACTGCGAGGGCGAGAACGCGGCGTCCACGAATTCCTGCAGCACCGGCTGCAGGCCGGCGAACTGGCTGGGGAAGGCGTAGATGGCGGCGCGGCGCTGCGGATCGGCCTCCGCCTGGAGGCGGTCGATGAGGCCATCGGTCAGGCGCTGCTGCAGCAGCTGCAGCTCACCGCCCAGGCGGGCGAGGTTGGGCGCCTGGTCGGCTTTGTGGTCTTTGCCGTCCAGGGGGAAGGTGAAGCCCCAGGGGGCGGCGCGCTGGTCTTTGTCGAGCGTGGCGAAGCTGTCCATGAAGCCGGCCATGAGGTCGCACTTGGTGACCATCAGGTAGATCGGAAAGCGGATGCCGAGGTCTTGCTGCAGCTCTTGCAGCCGCGCGCGCACGGTGGCGGCGTGGCGCGCGCGATCGTCGGCTCCGCGGGTCAGCAAATCGGAGACGGAGACGGTGACCAGCACGCCGTTGACGGGCTGGCGTGGCCGGGCCTTGGCCAGCAGCTTCAGGAAGCCGCCCCAGGTGGCGCGGTCGTTGTCGCGGTCGCTGTCCTGTGTGGTGAAGCGGCCGGCGGTGTCGATCAGCACGGCCTGGTCGGTGAACCACCAGTCGCAATGGCGCGTGCCGCCGACGCCGCGCACGGCATGGTCGCCCATCTGTTGGGCCAGTGGAAACTTCAGGCCGCAGTGCTGCAGCGCCGTGGTCTTGCCCGAGCCGGGCGCGCCAATGATCAGGTACCAGGGCAGCTCGTACAGGTAGCGGCCACCCAGGCGCGCCTTCCATCCCGCCAGCAGTTGGCCAGAGCCGAAGCGAGCGCGCTGCAGCGTGCCGAGCGCGCGTTCGAAGCGCTCGCGCACGGCGGCGAGGTCCGGGCTTTCGGTTTCCTTCGCGGATGCGGGGGCGGCCATCAGCTGGTGCACCACGGCGGTGTTGCCGCGGCGCGCGCGCCAGGCCTTCCACACGAGCAGCAGCAGCGTCAGCGCGACGATCACGGCGATGGTGATGGACCGTGCGTTCTCGCTTTCCAGCGGCGCATGCCCGGCGACGGCGACGAGCGGGCCGACGATCCACACCACTGCCGCCACCGCGCCGAGCAATACCGCGAGCAGCACCCAGCGGTTGAAGACGAGGCCAAGCAGCTTCTTGATCATCATCGGCTCGCTGCAGTGGCGGGAGCGGTTGGCGGCGTTGTGGCTTGGCCCGCGGAGGGGGCGGCAGTGGCAGATGGGCCCGGTGCGGACATGGGCGCTGCCAGTGCGCGCCCGGCAATCAGCGTGACCTCGACGCGGCGGTTCTGCGCACGGTTGGCGGGCGTGTCGTTGGCGGCGACAGGTTCGCTGGCAGCGCGGCCTTCGGAGGTGATGCGCTCGGGGGGGACCTGGTGGGCGATCAGTAGTGCGCGCACGCTGCGTGCCCGCTCTTCCGACAAATGCCAATTCGACGGGAAGCGGGCCGAGCGCATGGGCGTGTTGTCGGTGTGACCCGTGACCAGGACCTGGCCGCCGACCAGGGCCAGGGCATTGCCGATGCGGGCCATCAGGGCCTCGCGCTCCGGGACCAGCGTGGCGCTGGCGGGGGCGAAGAGACCATCGCCACGCACGGTGACGATGCTGCGGTCGACCTCGTCGCGCACGGCCACCAGGCCGGCTTTGATGTCTGATTGCAGGAACTGTGCGAGCCGCGGCTTGGGCGCGGCCTGCGCTACCTGCACGACCGCAGGCGGCAGTCGCAAGCCCTGGATTTGTGCGAACACCGGGTCGGACTGGTCGGCAAGCGAGGTGGCGAGCCACAGGTGCGTGACCACCATCACCAGCGCGGCGAGTGCGGTCGCAGCTGCCAGCGGCAGCCATGAAAGGCCGGCTTTGCGGCGCACCGGCTGGCCCTGCCAGTGCTGGGCCAGCGCGGGCGCATACGGGCCGCGTTGTTGCTTGACGATGTGGGCCAGTTTGTCGCGCACGGCGTCGAGCTGCGCGCGGCCATTGGGCACCACGCGGTAGCGTCCCTCGAAGCCGAGTGCGATGGCGCTGTAGATCAGCTCCAGCAGGTCGCGGTTGGCCTCCGGCTTTTCGGCCAGACGTGCCATCAGCTGAAAGACCTTCTCGCCGCCGGAGGCCTCGTTGTGCAGCATGGTGAGCAGGCTGTTCTGGCTCCACACGCCGGATCCGCCCCAAGGCGTGTCTGCCGCAGCTTCGTCCAGCATGGTGCAGAGCACATAGCGGGCGGCCATCACGCGCTCGGGGGCGATGCCCGCGGCGTGGGCACGGGCCACGAAGTCGCGCACGCCCTGGGCCAGCGCATTGCGCAGTGCCGTCGGGTCGGCAACATGGCGCGTGTGGCGCAGCTGCGGCACCAGCAACAGCAGCTGGTTGGCGGCGGCAACCAGGGGGTTCAGTCCGGTGTCGGGCGCGGGGGGCTCGGCGCCGGGGGCCTCGCGCGGCTCGGCAGGGCGCTGCGGGCCGGGCCGGCCGCCGGGGTTGGGCTTGATGAAGGTGCGCGGCTCGTCCAGCTGCGCAAACGGGTCGTGGAGGCTGGCGGAATCCATCGCACGGTCCTGCTGCGCGCTACTGGCGAATCGCCCACAACTCGAGTTCGAGCCTGGGGAAGTCGTTGGTCACGAACAGCGCCAGGCTGCCGCTGCCTTCGATCTGCTTCCATAGGTCGTCGCCGCGGTCGAGCTCGAAATAATGAAAGCCTGCGTGGAAGGGCAACTGGCGCGGGGCCGTGGGCAGCGGCCGCATCGTCACGCCAGGCAAGGCGAGGTTGACAAGGTCGCGCAACTTGGCGACGGGGGCGAGCTTGGATTGCAGGGGGAAGCGGGCGCGCAACTGGTCCGACGGCATCTGCGCGTTCACGGCGAGCACGAAGCTGGCGCTGCGCGCAAGGTCTGTGTCAGGAAAGACGCCGGTGCGTACGCCGTGTGCACGCTCTGTCAGCGCAATCTGCAACGCGTTGCGCTCCAGCACGGTCGAGAGCATCTGACGCAGGGCGTCGACCACCGGCGCGAAGGTGCGCTGCAGATCGACATGGTGGTACAGCGGGAATTCGGGCGGCGTGCGCGCGTCGCTGGCGAACGTGGCCAGCTCCCCCGCGAGCTGCAGGCAGGCCAGATGAAACGCATGCGGGTGCACGTGCGGTGCGCCGGCATGCTGGCGAAAGACCGGCTCGGCACGGTTGAGCGTCTGGAGCATCAGGAAGTCGGCCACCTCTGACAGGCCATGGCCGAGCTGGCCCATGCGCGAGGCGAGAAGTCTGGCGCGCTGCTGGACCAGGCCGTGCAACAGCGTGGCGATGGCGGAGAGTTGCGCAGTCGCTTCGATGCGCGTTTGCGGCGCGATGTAGTCGCGGTCAAGGACGGCTTGCTGGTCCGCGCGGCGCTCGATCACGCGCACCACGCCGAGCGACGCGTAAGCGTCGGTGAGATCGCGCGCGCGCAGCAGACGCAGGTTGAGCGCGCCAGTCTGCACGGGCTCGGGTTCGTCGGCAGCGTTGGTGTGGTCGCGCAGCTCCTCGTGGACGACGCGGTAGCGGAACAGGTCGTTGGCACCCGTCTCACCGAAGTCGATCTCGGTGACGTCGGTGCGGGTCACAGGGACGGCGAGACAGACGAGCTCACCCTGGATGTCGGCCGGCACGTCGAGCGCCAACGGAACTGCGTCGACGGTGGGAATCTGAAACGGCGTGCCGTCGGGCAAGACACCGCTGGCCCGCACGATGCCGACCTTGCCGAGCGCCAACAGGCCTTCGTCCAGCACCAGTTGCGAAAAGCCCCAGGCGTACGCGCCGGTGGCGCGCACGCGCAGGTCGACCACATGCTGCAGGTGCCGCGCCTCCTGCTGGAAGTGGTGGGGTTGCAGGAACATGCCCTGCGACCAGATGACCTTGGAGCGCTGGCTCATCGGGGTGACCGTCAGGGGCCGACGACAGCGGTGATCGCGAGGTCGTCGGCGGTGATGGTGAGGGTCTGCTTGCGGGCCGGCTGCACCGCCACGACAGCGCGCCATTTCGCGCGGTCCAGGTCGCGGTATGCCGCCAGCACGCCGATGAAGCGCGTCTCCGGCGCCGCCACGCGGCGAATCGGGCGCGACTCGCCCGGGTTCATGACGAACTCTTCCCGTGCGACAAGATCCGCGCCTAGTTCGGCTTGGTCTTTCTGGTAGAGCGAGACGAAGTCTGCGTTGTTGAACGCACTCGCTGTCTTGAGTTCGTAAAGCCTCACCAGCAGGGGCGAGGGGCGCTGGCTGATGCTGGGATTGACGGTCGCCGCGGCGACGATGGAGCCTTCGATCTCGGTAGGCTTGGGTGCACTTGCACAGGCGCCCAGCAGCAAGGCAAGAACGAGCCCGCACATTCCAACACCGGTGCGGGCGCTCACGCTTGGGGGTCGCTCGATCGAACACACACGCCTCGTGGCCGTGGGGGGGCTGGTCATGGGGCTCTCCTGTGGGCTCAGGATAGCCACAGGGCAGCGTAGCGGGGCGTGACTTAGGTAACCCTGATCATCAAGCCGTGAGTTCTGGCGCATTAACTGTTGCACACGAACGCACCCGCGTTTGGGCCTTGGGGCGGCGCGGTTTTCGGTGGATTGCATTCTCTGCAACCAAAACCGGCACCCCAAATAAAAACGCCCAATCTTTCGACTGGGCGTTTTTGGCTGTAGGAGCCTGACGATGACCTACTTTCACACGGGAACCCGCACTATCATCGGCGCGGAGGCGTTTCACTGTCCT